>NAEP01000023.1 GCA_002529645.1 Candidatus Lumbricidiphila eiseniae
GCGTGCGGTTCGGTGAGCGGTGCGGCCTTGAGGACCGATCCTGAAGACCGTCCCGACCCATCACCGCATACCGCTCAGCCCACCGCTTCGCCATCGGCCACAAGACATGGAAGACCTGAGCAGCGTGAGCAACCGGCCACCCCTCATCAACAATCAACCGCACGATGCGCAGCCTTTGAACAGGAGCAAGAACAGCATTAGCGTGAAACACGAAGACCTCCGGACGGAACCTAGGGAACTAGACAACTCCACCCTCCACCGGAAGTCTTCCTCATTTCAAGACCTCACACACCAACCAACGTACCTGGGCATTACAACTAGACGCATGCGTTCTGGTGCCGATCGCACCGTGCGACACGTTGTTGCGAATGGCTGACTCTGGGGCGTTCCGACCGGTCTGGTCAGAGCGGGTCACTGCGGAGGCTCTCCGTGCGCTGGAGCGCGTACGGTCTGATCGTCGCGATGGGTGTGGACTGCTGGAGGCTCTCCGTGCGCTGGAGCGCGTCCACCCTGATATCGATCAGAGTCGGTTCCAGAGTCGGTTCCGATCGATGAACGAGGCATTCGACGACGCGCTCGTCCAAGGATGGGAGTCACTCGAACCGGGCATTCATCTTCCCGATCCGAACGACCGGCACACAGTAGCTGCCGCTCTCCGAGGACGCGCCGACGTGATTGTCACCGAGAACGTCTTCGCGTATCCGGCTGAACGCGTGAGCAACCGCCCTGTGGTGGTTGGCGGTTCGAGTGTCCCCTGATAATCTGTCCACACAGGTTTGAATAAAATTGACCGTTGTGCATTGCCTCGAAGGAGAAGCAGATGGCCGTCAAATACCGGGAGATTGCGAGCGATCTTGCCGGCCGCATCCGGAACGGGGAGATCGCACACAGTGATCGGCTTCCCGGAGAGTTCGATCTTGCTCACGAGTTCTCGGTCAGTCGGGGGACCATCCGCCAGGCTCTCGCAACTCTGCAGCGGCACGGTCTCATCGAGACATGGACCGGTGCTGGCTCATTCGTGACTTACGACGGTGAGAAAATCGAGGACAACCTGAGTTGGTCGAAGGCTCTGTCCCGAAAGGGAGTGTCTTCCCAGCCCAAACTGATTGCACTCGGTCGTGTTGAACTGCCACTGATCGCCGCCAGGCTCGGTCTTCCCGGAGTCGAGTTTCTTGTCGTGGAGCGGGTACGATCCACCGATGCGGGTGAGCCAATTACGCTGGAACGGAGTCGTATTCCATGGCGTTCGTTGTTTGAGACGGTGTTAGTGACCGGACTGGTCGATGCATCCCTCAGCGCGACGCTACGCACACACGGGCTCATCAGCGTCGCAGGCGAGGAGTCGATCGGCCTTGCGATGCTCGGAACCGACGATGCAGCACTGCTCGGACGGGCACCGGGCGAGGCGTTCTTGGAGACGGAGCACACGACCTACGATGTTGCGGGCAACGTGATCGAATTCGTGACGAGCCTCCTGCACCCGGCCCATTTCCGTCTCCAACACAGTTACGGGGCAAGACTGTGAGTGAGCGAATCCCCGTCTCGGCAGTGCGGCCGGTGAACGAGGTCGTTCTTGATCGAGCGGTCGGTGCTCTGTTCGGGCTCGCCGTTGGCGATGCGCTCGGGATGCCGACTCAGTACCTTCCCCGTGAGGTTGTCCGTGACCGCTACGGCATCCTCTCCGATTTCGAACCTGGTCCTGCCGACAATGAGTTGAGCGTCGGCATGCCCGCCGGCCGTGTCACCGATGACACCGATCAGGCGGTCATCCTGGGTCAACTGCTCGTAGAGGGTCAAGGAACCATTGACGAGAAAGAGTTGTCGGCGCGCCTGATTGCCTGGGAGGGGCGGATGCGTGCGGCCGGGTCGCTCGACCTGCTCGGCCCGTCAACGCTGAAAGCTCTTCACCTTGTGTCTGAGGGTGTCTCTCCCGAACTCACCGGGCGGTGGGGCGACACCAACGGTGCATCAATGCGCATCACTCCCGTCGGCATCGCGGTTCCCTCCGAGGATCTCGGTCGCATCGTCGATGCGGTCGAACAGGCCAGCCGGGTGACTCACAACACCGGCATCGCAATTGCGGGAGCCTCGGCGATCGCCACCGCGGTCAGCTCAGGCATTGACGGAACCGACCTCGGCACCTCGATTGAACGCGCGGTAGAAGCAGCACGACTCGGTGCACAACGTGGCCACTACGTGGCGGGGGCCGACGTGGCGGACCGCATTGTGTGGGCGCAGAGTCTCGTGGCCGGTCTACGCCCCGAGAAGGCGCTCGAGGTCGTGTATTCGCTCGTCGGAGTGGGAGTAGCCACCCAGGAAGCGGTTCCCGCCGCGCTGGCAATCGCGTCCCTGTTTCCGCATGATGGCTGGTCTGCGTGCCGGTATGCGGCGAGCCTCGGCGGTGATTGCGACACGATCGCCGCGATGACCGGGGCCATTGTCTGCGCGCACATCGGCCTCAGTGCCATCCCTACACACATCTGTGCACAGCTTATGACAGCGAATCCGTCGATCGACCTCAGCGGACTCGCGACAGCACTCGTCGACCTGCGGAACCCGCGGTCGTGACCACAACAACACCGAACACACACCTCCCTGGGAGAAAACCTATGAGCAGCGAAGCTCGTGACCGCGTCGGCGTCATCGAGACGCGAGGTATTGAACCTGTCCCCGATCGTGAACGTCGCGGTAAACCGATCGGCTTGTTCTGGATGTGGTTCGGTGCCAACATGGGCGTGCTCGGCATCACTCTTGGTGCCGCGCTCGTTACTTTCACCGGTCTCAATGTCGTTCAAGCACTCGTGGTCGCTGTTATCGGTGCCGGAGGTTCATTCCTGCTGGTTGGCCTGCTGAGCACGGCTGGAAAACTCGGTGGCGCACCGGGACTCACTCTCTCCCGCGCGGTGTTCGGAGTGCGCGGCAACTGGGCCCCCACCCTCGTCTCCTGGTTGGGATTCGTCGGCTGGGAGACGGTGATGTGCACGACGGCCGCATTCGCGTTGCTGGCCGTACTCGGCGCAGTGGGTGTGGCCGCCAACGCGGTCGTCACCGTTGTGTGCGTCCTCGTCGTGGTGTTGATTGCGGCGTTCATCGGCTTGTTCGGTCACGCGACCATCATGTGGATTCAAAAGTGGCTGACCTGGTTTTTCGGTGTTTTGACCTTCATCGTTGTTGCCTTCCTCGCGGTTACAGTGAACTGGAGCGCCGTGTTTAACCAGCCCCCGGGGTCGTGGGCTGCGGTCATGGGCGGGGCGGGCTTTATCGCGGCGGGTACCGGTCTTGGGTGGTTGTCGGCCGGTGCCGACTATGCACGCTATTTGCCTCGGCAGGTGCGCTCCAGCGCAGTGGTGATCGCGTCGGTTCTCGGGGCGGCAATTCCGCTCGTTGTTCTCATCTCAATGGGTTCCCTCATGGCGGTCGGTGATTCGACGCTCGCCTCCGCTAGTGACCCGGTCTCGGCGATCGGTGCATCCCTACCCACATGGATGCTTGTGCCCTACCTTCTGACAGCCGTGTTTGGCCTGATCGCCGCCGCCGATTTGTCAATGTACTCCTCGGGACTGAACCTGATCACGGGCGGAATCAGGGTGCCTCGCACCACGGCGGTAGCTGTTGATGCCGTGCTTATCACGATCGGCGCTCTCTACATCACCGTCATCGCCCAGGACTTCTACGGCCCGTTCACCACCTTTCTCACCCTGCTCGCCGTGCCGCTGAGCGCGTGGGGTGGTGTCTTTCTGGTCGACATGATTGGCCGCAAATGGTATGACCCGACAGGTCTCATCGACACAACACGTGGCTCACACTATTGGTACCGTGGTGGCGTCAACTGGTCGGGTCTCGGCGCTTGGGGTGTCGCGATTGTGCTCGGTGTGCTCTGCACGCGTGCACAAGCGGGGGAGGTGGTCTGGTTCGCGGGCCCCTTCTCGGGCAGCTGGGTCGGTCAGAATTCTCTCGGATGGCTCATTGCCGGTCTCTCGGGTGCCATCTTCTACCCGGTATTACGTACCATCACTGGTCAGCAGACTCGGTTTGAGACCCCTGCGGACAGAGTGGCAGACACCGTGATCGCTGCCGACGTAGACAACCAGGCCACGGGTGGATCTGTTGCGGTGCCGCTGAGCACTGGGATTCCCGGGAGTGAGGCCACCGAGGTACAGCGTGGGTGAGTGCGGACGGGTCGTCTCGCTCGGGAGCATCCTCATTGATCTCGCTGTCGATGTGCCCGCGCTGCCTCATCGAGGCGGTGATATGCTCGCCACCGGCACGCGCACCGAGGTCGGTGGTGGGTTTAACCTGGTCGCGGCCGTCGCTCGCCAGAACATCGAATGTGTCTACGCCGGTCTGCACGGCACCGGTCGCTACGGCGACATGGTTCGCTGTGCACTTGCAGCAGAAAAAATCACACCCGCCCTGCTGCCACGAGACGGTGAAGACACCGGCTTCTGTGTCGCTCTGGTGGAGCCAGACGCCGAACGCACATTCATCACCGTGCCCGGTGCCGAGGCGAAGCTCACTGCGGGTGACCTCACCTCTCTGACTCTGCGTGCGACCGACATCGTCGCTCTCTCAGGTTATGACCTCGTTTACCCGGTCAGCGGCGCGGCCCTCGTGGACTGGACGCAGTGGCTCGGCCTCCGCCCCGCTGCGGAGCGTCCTCGAATCGTGCTTGACCCCGGTCCGCTCGTGTCTGAGATTGAGGAGAATATCCTGGGTCGGGTGCTCAGGGTTGTTGACATCCTCACCATTAATCAGCGAGAGGCGAGGCTGCTCGCCAAACTATCGAAGGCAACAGGCGCCGACCTGGTCGAGGCTGTGCGCAGGCATCCTGCGATAGTGCCGTCGGTGGCGGTCATCGTGCGTGAGGGGCACCACGGCTGTGTAGCCGCAGGCGGGGTAGTCGGTGATGAGGTCATCGCTGTGGGTGCGCCGCAGGTCATCGCCGTCGACACCACGGGAGCGGGCGACGCACACACGGGTGTCCTTCTCGCGGAGCTTGCTCGCGGCAGTTCCATCGACAGTGCACTGCGCACTGCCAACCGTGCGGCCGCGATCTCGGTTACTCGACCGGGATCGGCAACCGCACCACATCGGGACGAACTGCTCACATCAGCCCTGTGCTGAATTCGTCGTAGGATTTGTTGATGCAGGTGGCGTGGACCAGGGGGGCATTGGCGGGTGTGGTGATTGTGGTGAGCATCGCCACGATCACTCTGTCGAGCGTGAGCACTGCAAACCCGGTTCTCCCGGTCCCTGAAGCCGCCATCGCACCACAGATGACGGATGCCACGCCCACTGGCCTGCGGGTCGTAGCAATTGGGGATTCGATCATGTCCGGTCACGGGCTCGATCCAGACCAGGCCTGGCCGATGCTTCTTGCGCAACAGTTCGGATGGGGGTTGACAAATCTTGCCAGTGACGGATCGGGTTTTGTGCAGGTGGGTGACAACGGTGACACCTTTGCGGATCAGGCGCGTATTGCGATCGGCCTCAGCCCAGATCTCATTATCTTTGCGGGCAGCAGTAACGACCTGGGCAGGTCAGACGCTGAGATCTCAGAGCGTACAAGTGGCACCATCCGAGCTATCCGTACCGCACTGCCCACAGTCGGAATCCTGGCTGTCAGCCCGATCTGGAACGACACGGACGAGCCTTCGCAGCTGCTGACCATTGATGCGGACACCGCTGAGGCGGCGCAGCTCGCAGATTCTCAGGTGCTCAGAATTGGTGAACCGCTGCACTCGCGTCCCGATCTCATACAGCCCGATGGCGTACATCCGAACGCCGATGGTGATGTTCTCATCGCGCGCGCAGTGACGGAGGCTCTTGCCCGGCAGCACCCCGGTTGCGTCCGTGTGCCACACTCCCGAAAGTTGACGTCGGCTGGTGCAACGACTGGTCTGATCTGTGCGCTCTACGAGCAGGCGCATCGCTACCTGGCCTGGGATTCAGAGTCCAGCACACCGTCGGTGGCGGGGGGAATATCGGCGGGGTAGGGCGTATTTGGTAAATGTTTTTCCGGGTGGTGACGGTGCTGGGGGCCATGACCCTGATCCCACGGGAGTGTAGATGGGAACGGTTCTCCGTGTTCAAGGTAGAGGCGCAACACGTGGTGACATTCCATAATTTACCAACGCCGCACACAATCACACCACCACAGTGTTGCACTTCAGACTTGAACACGGCATTGCAGGGGAGGAGTACGCTATTGTCCGCTCAGGCTGCGTCTGGGCGGACACATGATCTGCCGACCTCACCTCGCGCCACCGTGTGAACAAAGCAAATTTACCCTTCAGGGTCAGTGCTAGAACCCAGGAACCGACCGCCGCCCGATCTATGGGGAATGTGCATCCGTATCGTCACTTCCGGAGCCCGCCTCTTTGATTGATTTTTTGAAGTCAGATACCACGCCGTATCCCGTCCCGAACAGTGCAACTCCTGCAACGATACCCCACCAAAGTGGGTGGTAACTGAGCGCTGAGAGGTAGATAAATGTCACAGCCATCGTGAATAAAACCACCGAGATCGGAGTGCGGTCTACCAGATTACTGACTACCACGATGATTTTTCGAATTCTAGATTTTTTAGGAGTCAAAGCATGCCGCCTTGATACGATTGATACCGACTATCTCAAGGGCAAGGGTTCCGCCAACCTTCACTAATGCGTTCCGTTTCCTCTCCCAGCTAGAAGCCGAATTCCATGCTCTGAAAAAAGCTTCAAATGTCCGCTGGATACTGCCAAACCTGGCGATTAGTTTCTGGATTTTAGATGTACTCAGAACCGGTTCTCCCTTGCCAGCAAAAATCCCTGACGGGGTATTGTCGGGAACTGGTTGGTCGCTCGACGATATGACGCCGGGTAAAGTGATTGAGACAGATCGTGAGTCCGCATCTGTGACAACGGTGTTCGTTCCAGGAATGGCTTCAGTTGCGATCTCGTTCGCTGTGGCTTTACTTGCCGAAACCGCTGCAGATGATTCTGCCGCATTTGCTGCCGTAACACTGGTTAGGCTTGCTCCGACCAGAGCTGGGGCAGTAAATAGTGAAGTAAAAGCGATGCGAATGTTCATAGTTTTGATTCCTCGACTGGTTGCAAGCACTCGCATATCTCATTGTTGCTAACATTTTTGCATCTGCCATGATTTGTTTCGGGTCAGTAGGTTCGGTTCACAAGTCACGGAAGTGTTCTCGGGGTGCACCCCACCGGTGATTCCGGCAACGCTGAGGCTTAGCATACTTACCGACACGGTGATGGTCAACCCCTGTTCGAGCCTGAGGTGCATCACTGTGGTGGTGTGGTTGTGTGTGGTGTTGGTGGGTTTCTGCTGGTGTTGCCTGGTCGAGGTGTTTTCGGGGTTGGTTGTTGATCTCGGTGATGATTTTCTGGAGTTTTTCCTCGGTTATGGTTCGGAAGTCGGTGTGTGTGGGTAGGCAGCATCGGATTCGAGCGTTGTGGTGTTCGTTGGTTCTTGTGTTGCAGTGCGGTGTAGGGTCAGCGAAGTACGTGTCCATGTCCCACCGAGTGACAAGCTCGTAGTGGTGGTACATCTTTGAGTCCCGTTGTCCATCGTCACGGAGCGTCGCGCGTGAGGAGGCAGGGGCAGCTCAAGTCGCAGCAAATGGGGATCATTCCACGGAGCGTCGCGCGTGAGGGGGCAGATAAAACTCGTGCACCAAACCCGGGCAGTCCTCGCACGGAGCGTCGCGCGTGAGGGGGCAGAGCACCGAGGATTGCGTGCTGTGATCTGGCACTCAGTGGTCAGAGCGTTTGTTTTCCGGGCGATAATGAACCGACTTACTGGTTCCACCTCGGTATGAATCCCCTCACCCACATTCGCGGGTTTTCTGAGAACTCGATCCGGGACCTGTCTGCGATCATTCGGGGGTGTCCACCCTGCCCGGATTTTGTCTATCATCCAGGCCATCATCCGGTTCTGCACAAACACTCGTGGTCGGTGCGAGTTGGGTACTCACTTCCGATATTAGTGCTCTGCCCGTTCTGCCCGGTACTGCGTTGTGGTCACCGGACCAGATATGTAACCGAACATCCCGGAACGGATGATATGACTCGTTTTCATTCAACCCCACCCACTTGTTCCAGACGTGTTTCCCGCGACACCGTGGACGCAGACCGACCCAACACCACAGCGATCTGCCGAACAGACCACCCAGCATCCACCCCCTTCTCGATCTGAACCCGCCCAACCTAACAACACATGACCATTATGTATACCCATAGAAACACAACCCTTGACTCAGTGAACACGAAAATCACCAAGTGTTGCGCTTCCACCTTAAATACGGGCAATAGCGGGCATATAATTACATCCGAAAGTACAAGTGCGTCTAACACTTTTGGTGGAAGTGTTGGTTGGGCGTCAGTGCGCCGAGAAGATCGTCTTGCTTGCTGCCCGCTCCTGGAACGCGAGATGGGCATTACGGTAGGGCATGAGAACCTCCGGATGGCAGCGGGTTTGGGCAAACCATACCCCGGAGATCCCATTTCTTTCGTCAATCCAGAAATGACATCAGCCTCATGACCGGGCACACCAAGTGGGGTGTTGTTCCGGTCGAGGAGGGGGGTAGTTCGGTCGGGTGGGTGAGGTGTCGCCCTGGTCGGGCAGATGGTGTTTTCACTCGCCGTCGCAACGCCCGGCAGCGGGGGTGTCGCCCTGGCCGGGCAGATGGTGTGCGGGCCAGTCTGGTAGTTGGGCTGCTATTGGTTTACCTGTCGATTGGTGTGAGTTCTAGCGAATCACCCGCGGCGAGAGGATAATACGTGCCACCGCCCTGCTCAACCGCCCAGGCCAGTCGGGTGTGGGACATGTTCACTCCGAGTGGGGATAGGACGCCCTCGTGCACCCCAAACGCCTGTCGCGGACAGACACCCTCGGCAAAATCCATGCCCTCGCTGATTTTCATCCACGGGGCACCGAGCGGCGCAGCAAGCACCTCGACCGGGACATCCGGAACCTCAAGCGAGTCGCCACCGTAAAAAATGCGGTCATTGATGAGCACGCCAATATTGTCTATGAGCGGGATGGTGCGGTGGATGAGTGCGTGCGTTCCGCCAAAAAACCGCAGATGGAAGGGCCCTGCCGCTGCCTCGTCGCCGGGACTGACGGTGATGATCAGGTGCCTTGCCGCTGCCGCCGCGACCCCGGCGGGGCCGTAGACAGAGACTCCGGGATTGGCGGCACTGATGCGGTCGAGGTGATCGTTCGACCAGTGGTCACTGTGTTCGTGGGTGAGCACTACCGCCGCGACGTGGGTGAGGTCGGCCAACGGCGGGGTGAAACCGCCTGGATCGACAATGAGCTTGCTGCCCAATTCCTCGACGACAAACGTCGAGTGTTCAAGTTTTGTGATGCGCATGCCTTGAGCAAATACCCTGCTCGGTGGTGCGCGCAAGTTCTTGGCCGTCATGCTCCGCGTGGATGTGCTGTGGGGGCGGAACGGCAGTCACCCTGGTCCGGGTGTGCTGTCTACCCGTGACGGACGATTTGGCCGCGGTCGCGGCAGCGAACGGGGACCGGACGTGGTGTCCGCCCGTGACGGACGATTTGGTCGGGCCGTTGCGCCGTGGGAGACTGGACAGGTTGTCGATCTGGCCCCATCGTTTAGTGGCCTAGGACACCGCCCTCTCACGGCGGCGGCGCGGGTTCGAATCCCGCTGGGGTCACAATAGTAAAAACCCCCGGTCAAACCGGGGGTTTTCGCGTTTCCGCCGTGGAGGTCCGAGAGAGCGTTATGCGGCCTTTGGCAACAGATTGGCAACATCTGATTGCATCGCGGCCGCGTTGAGCGCCGTGGCAACACTGTCGAGGTCGTCATCGAACAGGTCGGCGTACACGTCGAGCGTCACGGCGGCCGAGGCGTGCCCGAGCATCCGCTGCACGGCCTTCACGTTCGCCCCCGCGCTGACGGCGAGCGACGCGGCCGTGTGCCGCAGCTCGTGCGGCGTGAGGCCCTTGAGCCCGACCGCCGCCGCCTCATCGAACCAGCCGACCCGGTAGACGTGGTTGCGAAGCCAGGTGCCGGTGCGGATGCCGTAGAACACCGGGGCGTCGGCCGGTCGTCCGGCGGTCTGCGCCCGCAGCAGCCCGACGAGGAACGCCGGAATCGGGATGCTCCGGTGCTCGTAGTCCTTCGGCGGCTCGATGCGCTGGTAGCCCTTGTCGGCGACGACGGTCTGCGCGACCGTCAGCCGCGGGTGCTTCGCGTCGAGGTCGAGGTCGCCGATCCGCAGCCCCGACAGCCCGCAGTATGCCAGCACGAGCACGACGAGGCCGTAGCCGTACTCGCGGCCGTCCTTCGCCTGGTCGATCGCCCGTGCGAGCGCGGCGACCTGATCGTGCGACAGATACCGCTTGCGCGTCTTCGTCGGCTTCGGGAGCTTGAGCCGCTGCGCGGGGTTGGAGGGCAGCCGCCCGTCCTCGACCGCGAACCGCAGGGCACCCGAGAGCACGTTGACGATCTTCCGCACCGTCGCGGGCGCACCGGGCAGCGCAGAGGCCCACTCCTGCACGCGCAAGCGGGCGAGGTTGCCGATCGGGATGGTGCCGAGTTCGGGGACGATGTGCTTCTCGATGATGTTCTCGACTCGGCTGCGGGTCGTCGCCCGGAGGTCGCCCCTGGCCGCGAGCCAGGTGTGGAGCCATTCGGCGACGGTCACCTTGGCCCGCGAGGGGTCGAGGTAGCGGCCCTGCGCGATGTCGACCTCCGTGGTCGCCAGGAACAGCTCCGCGGCCTTCTTGGTCGTGAAGCCCCGCTTCTGCGTCTGCTTCCGATCCGGCCGCCGGTACAGCGCCCGGTAGCGACGGCCCTTGGCTGTCTCGTAGGACTCGATGCTTCCCATGTCCGCCCCGGTCCTACTGCCGCAATCCGGCAAGGCGCTCGACATCGACGCGGCGGTAGACGCGCTTGTGCTGGGTAAGCCGAATCGGCTCCACCGGGGCGCGGCCGTCCAGGGCGAGAGTGCGCAGGGTCGTGCGGTGGATGCCCAGGAGCTTCGCCGTCTCCTCCTCGGAGTAGAACAGCGGGGCGGACCCCCGCGCGTCGGGGGACGCTGCGCTCTCACCCATCGCGATCTCCTCGGAATCTACGATCACAGCCGCAATCGCAGCTACAGTCTTAGATTAGATCACAACACGCCAATGACAGCAAGGGTTTTAGATACTCGTGTCGCTCGGTACACTCGGGATGTGACCACAGCCCCGCGCCGCCCCGGCGATCAGTCCTATGACGGCCTGATCGTGCAGGCCGACCTACCGGACGGCTGGCATCTGCCGAGCCGGTTCCCCGGCGAGCGCGACGATGACGCGAGCGAGCAGATCGACGCGATCCTCGGCTACAACGATCAGGTGACGACCGAGGCCGACCGGCAGGCGCAGGCGACTTCCGAGCAGAACGAGACGATCGACGGCCGCTGGCGCTACATCGAGCACACGGCCACGGCGACCCGCGTGTTCATCCGCCTCCAGCGCCAGCAGTTCGCCGTCCCCGAGGAGGTGCGCATTAGCGGGGTCGTCTACCTCCCGTGGCGGCCGGGTGATCCCGTCTCCAGCCAAGACCTCCGCACCCTGCCGACCGCGCGCATCGAGGCGGCGATCAACGAGCGCTTGTTCGCCATGAAGCGCACGGTGACGATCACCGGCGGGAAGGTCGTGCTGCCCTCCGGCCGGAAGATCAGCGAGCGGGATCTGCTCAAGCCGCTTGGGAACCCGAAGCGGACCCCCGACTTCTACGAACTCGTCGCCCTCCAGTACGGCAAGCTCTCCGCGCAGGGCGACTCGGCCCCGGCGGTGACAATGGCGAAGATCAACGGCGTCGCCCACGCCACGGCGCAGGGCTGGCTCGTCCGGACTCGCTCCCGCGGGCTGCTGCCGCCCGGTCGCCGCGGGTAGCTGGCGGGGGAGCGGGTCGGGCTAACCGTGATCGCCGCCCTGCTATTTCTCGGCTAGATGATCTAAAGTAGAAGTTCACGGAAGATCGGAGGCGCCGATGGGGGAGTATGTCGAGCGCCTGTGGGCGCCGGAGGACGCAGGCGGTCTGAGCCGAAAGGACCGCGCCGCGGGTCGTTACCTGGCGTATGTGCCGGACGAGCTGGGCGACCGGCTCCCGACGCTCGGCGCTGCCGCACAGGGCGCGGCGGAAGACGCGCTGGCGGTGCTGGCGCGGGCGGACGAGCGGATCGGGGAGCGGGGCCGCTACCTGAACCATCTGCTGATCCGCTCGGAGTCCATCTCTTCGTCGTGGATCGAGGGCAACCGCATCTCCCCAAAGCGGCTGGCGATCGCGGAGCTGTTGCACGAGGGGCCGCAGCAGGCGCTCGATGTGGTGGCGAACGTGCGCGCGACGGAGGCCGCGATCGCGGAGCTGGCCGACCGGGAGCGGGCGATCACGACCGAGGACATCGTGGACCTCCAGCACGTCATCGAGCCGCGCCTTGCGCGGGGGCTACGCCGGGAGCAGAACTGGGTCGGCGGTCCCGGCTGGTCGCCGCTGCGCGCCGCGTTTGTGCCCCCGCCGGAGGGCGAGGTGGAGCGGCTGGTCGCCGACCTCGCTCGCTTCGCCACCGACACCGCCGGCAACCCGGTGGTGCGGGCGGCGATCGTCCACGCGCAGTTCGAGACGATCCACCCGTTCATCGACGGGAACGGCCGCACCGGGCGCGCGCTGATCCACACGGTGCTGCGCCGGGCGGACGCGCTCAGGAACGCGCTCATCCCGATCAGCACCGTGTTCGCCGGGGACACCGATTCTTACATCGCCGGGCTCACCGACTACCGGGCCGACCCGCCCCGGTTGGACGAGTGGGTGGCCGGCTTCGCGCAGGCCGCCGAGCGCGCGGCTGGCAACGCCGTCCGGCTCGCGGAGGACATCGCGGCGTTGGACGCACGGGTGCGCGACGAGCTGGTGGCGCAACGTCGCGCCCGTGACGCGAGCCCCGCCGTGCCGCGCCGGGATGCGGTGGTGCTGCGCATCCTCGACACCCTGGCCTCCGATCCGGTGCTCACCGCCGAGTCCGTCAGCACTCGCCTGGGCGTGTCGCCAGCCGCCGCGCACCGCGCCCTGACCGAGCTGGCGGAGGCCGGCATCCTGAACCGGGCGAAGGAGCGTGGTCGGCTGGTGTGCTGGACCGCTGACCGGCATCTGGCTCTGGTCGCCCTGACCGAGCGCAGCAACCGCGTCGGCGCCGAGGATACCCGGAACCGCAGGCCCGCTCGCGGGCCAGCGCTGCCCGACCTCACCCGCTACGGGCTCGGCGGTGCCTCCCGCACGTCGTGCCGCGACGCGCCGGGGCTGTAGCGCGGCGCCGCCGGTCAGAGGCCGATGCCGTCCCGCTCGATGCCGGGCGCCTGTCGGCTCGGGTGGCGGGTGAAGTCGTGCAGCCCCTCAGCACGTCGGGTCAGGGCCTCGGCGGCGACGCGCTCGGCCTCGGTGCGCGCTTCGATCTGCGCGGCGGCCTCGGTGACCGGAAGGGCCTCCAGCTCAGCGAGCTGCCGCCGCAGCGCCTCGGCCTGCCACTGGGCGTCCTCTGCCTGGCGGCGCGGGCTGCCGGTGCTGTACGGGTTGCCGAACAGCCGCGTGCGCAGCAAGCCCCGCTGCCGCTCCTGCCGGTCCACGGCGCGACGCTGCTCCTGCCGGGCATGCGCGTGCCTCCGCGTGGCGTCGGCCGACCGCGGGTCGACCTCGGCCTGCTGCTCGGCCGCCGCCTGCGCCCACACCGGCACCTGCTCCGGCGTGCGCGGGATCGAGCCCCACCGCTGCCGGGCCAGGTTCTCGACCTCGTGGCGCTGACGCTCGGCCTCGGCCAGCGCCCGGCCGGCGCTCCGACGCCTGAGCGCCCCGGCCCGGCTCCTGGCGGCGATCGTCGCCTCGTGGCGCTCCCTGGCAGCGAGGATCGCAGCGGCGTCCGTGCTGGCCTGCTCGACCAGCGGCGAGATCACCTCAGCGCGCGCCTCCTCGACCCGCTGGGCGGCGGCCTCGACCTCGGCCCGCCGCGTCTCGGCCTCGGCACGGTGTGCGGCCGACTGGCTCGATCGCCTCGGCCGCCTCCGCCCATTGTGCCGCCTGGCGCTCGGCCTGCTCGATGCCCTGTCGCAGTCGGGCGCGCTCGGTGTTCACGACGCGCGCCGGCCCGTCCGCGACGATGCCCGCGACGGCGGCCTGCGCCCGCCCGGTGGCCTCGCGCAGTCCGCGGTCGGCGCGGTCCCGCTCGAGCGCGGCGGTGAACTGCTCCCGTGCGTCTTCGAGGTCCGCGGCGACGACATGCAGCCGGTTCTCCTCCTGCCCGCGGGTGAGGCCGACGTAGACGCCGGCCGCGTCGAGCGCGTCGGACAGGACGGTGTGCGATGCGGGGGCGGTCATGCCCTGGACGCCGTAGGCGGTCGCGGCGTAGGCCAGGTGCGCGTGCTCGGTGACGTACTCGGCGGGCAGGTGCACGGTGCGCTGCTGCTTCCGCTCGCTCGCGGCGTCCCGCACCCACAGGCTGCCGTCATCCCCGACCTGCTGGACGATCCAGGTCTGCCGGTTCGCCACGCCCACCTCCGAGTCGTTGCGGCGGGTCTGGATGAGGTCGCCAGCGCCGATGCTCAGGCCGTCCGCGCCGTCGATGGTGCGGGCGTCGTCGACCACGCCCGTGCGCACCCGGTCCTCGCGGATCAGGGCGTTCAGCTCGCGCGCCTCGTCGTTGGTCGCCGTGGTGATTGCGGCTCCGTCGATCCGCTCGGCGGCGACCGCGGCACGCAGCGCGTCGGCATCCTCGTGGAGTTGCACGAGTCCGAGTGCGTGGAGCCGGTCGAACAGCTCAGCTGGGTTGCGGCCGGTTCGCAGGTCGAGAGTGAGCTGCGCGTAGTCGGGGTCCACGAAGCGGTGCAGATTGGTCAGGTCGTAGACGTGCGGGGCGAGAGCGGCCGCGATGTCGAGCACCCCGCCGCGCCCCACGGCGGGGAGCTGCGCCCGGTCCCCGACGAGCGCGAGCGTCATGCCAGCCTCGTCCGCCACGGTCAGCAGGGCGAGGGCGGTGTCCTGGTCAAGCATCCCCGCCTCGTCCACCACGACCCGCTCACCGGCGGCCAGTCGGTTCTCCTTCGCCGGGCCGCGGTAGGTCGCGCCCGTCACCGGGTCCGTGTCGCCCACGGCCAGCCGGGTCCAGACACCATCGGCGTTCCACCGGAACCCGTGGTCGTAGACGAGCGCCGCGACCGAGTCGGTCGGCACGCCGAGCTCGACGGCGGCGACATCGGCGGCCTTCTTCGTCGGCGTCACCACCCGCACCGAACGGCCCTCCTGTCCGGCGGCGCGGATCGCGGCACCGAGCATGGTGGTCTTGCCTGCACCCGCCGCACCCTCAACGATGACGAGCGGCCGGATGGAGGCGACCGCGGCAGCGGCGCGCGCCTGGTCCGCATCCAGCCCCGGCCCCTGCACACGCGGGGTTGCGCCGTGCGCCGGTCGGGTGGCGCGCTGGGCCAGGCGGTCGCGCAACTCCGTCTCGACCGCGACGACGTGCAACGTCGTCAGGTGCGCCACATGCTCCGGGCGCGGCGCGTCCGGCGGCAGGATCGAGAGGCAGTCGTCCGCGGCGAGCCGGGTGGTGATGGTGATGAACTTGCACAACTCGTGCGGGGCGGCGCGCGCGCCGGCCTCGGTGACGATGCGCGCCACCTGCTCCTGCACGTCATGCACGGTCCACGCGGATGCAGCGGCGGCGCAACGGTCGAGCGCACGGGAGGCGATGTGTTGCACGGCCAGCTCGTCCAGCGTGCGCGGGGGTTGCACGGTGGCGCGCGGTAGGTCCAGCGTGTAGCCGGCGTCCTGTAGCTCGCGCAGCCACACGGCTTCGCTCCCGAGCACGGAGGGCTTCTTGCTTGGCCGCTCGTGATCCCACGCCTTCGCTCTCAGCCGGGCCGAGACGACCGGCCCCGGTGTCTCGCCGGGATGCGCTGCCTCCCACTCCGCCTCGAAGCGGACGAGGTTACGCGCGACCTGCGCGCCGCGCTTCGACATCACCGCGTTCCACGGCACCAGCTCCGCGACCTCTCCGGTGATGGGGTCGAGGGTCAGGCCGGGCGCGCAGGAACCGCTCCTCGGCTGCCAGCCTGGACACCGGGGCGGGGGTGACGACGGTGACGACCTCGACCCGGTAGCCGGCCTCCGCAAACCTTGTGGCCGTGGCGCTGATCATTGCGGGGTCGCGGAAGGTGCCTTCCAGCAGTACCGGATAGCCGTACTGGATCGCGTGATCCAGGGCGAGGCGGATGAGCCCGCTGGAGGTAGCTGGGAGAGCGGGTCAGGCGCGGGAATGTGAGCTCGCTACTCGGCACACTCGACAAGTGCTCTCCGACACCCTGACCTGCCGCCTCCAGGGGGCGGAAACGTGGCAACATTCTGGCAACGAACGCTGACGACAAGGACTTGCGCGACGCACTCGACGCACGCGGAACTCCTGCAAACACGGGCCGATGAGGGGTCCGCAACGTGGTTCCGGGGGGGGGGCGAACCTCCTCTCACGGCGGCGGTGCAGGTTTGAATCCCGCTGCGGTCACAGAGGGCGAGTTTGACCGACACTCGTTCACTGCATCACCCTGTCAACCCCAACCTGTTTGAGCTGCTCTGCAGTGTGGCGGTCGCACAGCGCGCGGTCGCAGCGCTCGCAGACGACAAGCTGGTTGTCGCATGAGGCATCCCGGCAGTTACCTGTTCGCTTGGTGGGGCCACCGCACCCGGTGCACTCACCGATAACCGCAGCGTGAGGTGAGAAGTCGATCGACCCGCGTTTGTCGAACACATAGAGCGACCCCTGCCACAGGCCGCTATCACCGTACCGTTCGCCGTAGCGCACGATGCCACCGTCGAGCTGATATACCTCGGTAAACCCACGGTTGAGCATGAGGCTTGAGAGCACCTCACAGCGAACGCCGCCGGTGCAATAGGTGACGACGGGGTGGTGTTTGAGGTGGTCGTAGGCACCGGAATCGAGCTCAGTGACGAACTCGCGGGTGGTGTTCACGTCGGGAATGACCGCGTTCTGAAACCGTCCGATGGCGGCCTCGAGTGCATTACGCCCATCGAAGAACGCGACCTCGTCTCCGCGGGTAGCAATCAGGTCGTGCAGGGCATCGGGGGAGAGCCTGGTTCCACCGCCGACGATGCCGTCGCTGGTGACGTGCAGTTCTCCCGGCGCGCCGAAGCTCACGATTTCGTCGCGCACCTTCACGCTCAACTTCGGAAAATCGAGGGATGCTCCGCCCTCATCCAGCCCGGAACCATCACTCCATTTCACGTCGAGGTTTTTGAAGGCGGGGTAGTCCCGTGTTTTCCGCAGGTATCGCTTCACCGCCCGGATATCGCCGCCGAGAGTTCCGTTGATTCCATCGTGTGAGATGAGCACTCGGCCTCGGAGGTTGAGCGACTCGGCGAGGTCGCGCTGCCACAACCGAACGGCTGTGGGGTCAGTCAGCGGTGTGAATACGTAGTACAGGATGATCTTGGCAAGGGCCATCTGTTGATCGTACGACCTGAACTCTCGGCACCGGTGCACGCTGCGCGGATCTTCTGGTCGGAACCTGTTATTCAGTGGAGAGGAGAACTCTCTACGCTGGTGCGGCAGGCGAATGTGTTTTCCTGAGACGGGCCGTCTCTCACGCTGACAAGCATCCGATAGACTCGCAGGCAGCGAAGGGGAGTATCCCGCGGGGCATCCGCCTCGACCCACGATCGTCATCACGAGCGGCTTGCCGCTCCGGGCGTGGGAGCTGTCGAGGCCACCTCTTGCACGTGGCATCCTGGCAGCAGGGAGAGACTTTCGGGTTCTGTACACCCACGAATCCCCGAAAGGTTCCGTATTGCAACTTCCGCTGTGGTTTGAGGTCGGTTCCTTTGTTGTACTCACCCTGCTGTTGGCGGGTGATCTGCTGCTGGTTGTGACACGGCCCCGCGTGCCATCCTTCACAGAATCAGCCCTGTGGGTTGTGTTCTATGTGGGGCTTGCGCTTGTCTTTGCCGTGCTCATGTTTGTGATTGGTGATGCCAAGCACGGCAGCGAATTTCTCGCCGGGTGGCTGACCGAATACAGTCTCTCGATCGACAACCTTTTTGTATTCGTTATTATCATGGCGCGGTTCGCGGTGCCCCGAAAGATGCAGCAAGAAGTGCTCATGATGGGTATTATCATCGCTCTTGTACTGCGCGGCATTTTTATTCTGCTCGGAGCGTCTCTTATTGAGAACTTCAGTTGGATTTTCTATATTTTCGGTGCCTGGTTGATCTGGACGGGAGTTCAGCAGGTCCGCGAACACGCCGGTGAGGGTGGCGAGGAGGAGAGTTTCATTGTCCGGATGCTCCGCCGCCGTGTGCGTCTCACCGACACGTACGATGGCATCAGGTTGCGCACCACGGTGAGCGGCACCCGCTTTTTTACGCCGATGTTCATCGTATTGGTTGCCATCGGAACCACAGATCTTCTCTTTGCACTCGACTCGATTCCCGCGATTTTTGGTATCACTCAGAGTCCATTCATTGTTTTTTCGGCGAACGTTTTTGCGCTTATGGGACTTCGACAGCTGTATTTTCTGCTCGGGGGTCTGCTTGAACGCCTTGAATACCTCAAGTACGGCATTGCGCTCATCCTCGCCTTCATCGGTACCAAGCTTATTTTGCACGCCATCCACTCCAATGAGCTGCCGTTCATTAACGGCGGGCACGGCATTGAGTGGGTGCCTGAGATTTCCACCTGGGCCTCGCTCGTTGTCATTGTTGGCGCGATGACCATTGCGACTGTCGCAAGTCTCATCAAGGCGAACCGAGATGCCCGCCGCCGGGGGCACACGCTCAGCGAGGAAGTGCCACACTTTACCGACAGGGCGGGCGATTCTGCGCACTAACGCTGCTGCTCCGTCGGGAGCTCAACGTTTTCTCAGATGAGATGGGTGATCCAACTGAGTCAGGGTCAAGGGGAGGGCATCATTGGCGCAACGGTTATGCAGTTGGGTGATCCGCCTGAGTCAGAGTCCAGCAACAAGGGTTTGGGCGAGCATTGAGGTCGCAGGGGTGATCCGCCTGAGTCAGAGTCCAGGGTGCAGGGAATGTTTCTTCGGATGATGGGATGGCTCTGTGCCCAACCCGTGGGTGATTGCGTGTCCGGTCTGGGTTGTTCTGGTTCATGGTCCGCGTGTACGGGGTGAGATCGCAGTTGTGTCGGACGACCCGAGTGTTGCTTCCTTGACGATGCCGTTGGCGATGTGGTTGGTGACCTCCAGTGGGGTGCCGAACACGCTGCGTTGACGAGCCAGTCGTGCGAGGCGGTCTGCGGCGTCGTTGAGCGGATGCCCGTTGTGACCTTTCACCCACTCGAGACTGAGGTCAACGTGGGCACGCTTGGATGCGATCTTGTCGAGGATCACAATGGTGGTGCCCGGCAGGAAGTGCCGGTGTCTGGGCACGGTTCCTTCTTCGATGGCCTCAATGGCGTCTTCGCTGTCCAGGAGCGCGTGTATTTTGGTTCCGGGGCGAGCCGAGCGCAGCAGTTTCAGCACAGCAGTGAGTTCTGCTTCCAGCGGAGATTTCACCTGCGCACTGCCGCGGCCGTGTCTTCCGTCGTCGGTGACCCATGCGTACGCTCCCCCGCCGTAGTGCGGGTGGAAGGAACCGTCAGTTGCGGCGACGAATTCGGTTGCAGCGTGCACCCGGGGTTTAAAGACGAGTCGGTGCGTCTGCGACTTCACCGTCACGTATGTCGGGTGGTTGAAGGAGATCGCCGATCGGGTCAGAACCCGCACGCGGCCGAACTCACCGCCGAGCTTGAGAAATTCTAAACGGGTGGTCGAATGGTAGACAGCAAGCTCAACGGATCCGATGCCCAGGGAGTGTGCGAACTGCTCCGCATGCTGGAGCGCGGTGAGCATCGCGTCGTGACGTGCGGCCGTGTCCAGTTGGTGTGACAGCCGGTGATACTCGACAACGGCACCCGCTTCCGGCTCGGAGGTGATGAGCGCCCACGCAGAACTGTCCTCCCCGGTTGTTATAACCAGTCCTACAGTCGGGTGGGTGGAGATTGCTGCCAGCGGGGCGTTCACGTGGTGTGCTCCTTCCACCAGGAAACTCAACTGTCAATAACCTCTAGCAGCTCTACCCGCGTGCTAACGTCGCTGCCGTCGGCGGTTCTACTTTTGGACGAACCTCCAAGAGCGATTCCACGTGCTAACGTCGCTACCATCGGAGCCCCGGCCCGAGTGCTAGCCTAAACCTGTGCGCGTCACTCGACTTCTTCTTCGGTGCCGCGACGGGGTTCACCGCTAGATCTTCCCCGTCGCGGAGTTCCGTCGTGAGCCGAACCTGATATGTGAAGACGAGGAAGAACGCATGACCAACACAACACCAGCCGGGGCATCCCGGTTGCGCACTCTGGCCGAAAAAGTGTGGGATAACCACATTGTTAGCCGCGGTGAGGATGGCTCACCCGACCTTCTGTACATTGACCTGCACCTCGTCCACGAGGTGACAAGTCCGCAGGCGTTCGATGGACTGCGAATGGCAGGACGCTCCGTGCGCCGCCCCGATCTCACGATCGCAACCGAGGACCACAACACCCCCACGCTCGACATTGACAAGCCCATTGTGGATCTCACCAGCCGCACCCAGATCGAGACGCTGCGGAAGAACTGTGCCGAGTTTGGAGTTCGCCTGCACCCGCTTGGTGACGTCGAGCAGGGCATCGTGCATGTCGTCGGTCCGCAACTGGGGCTGACCCAACCGGGCATCACCGTTGTCTGCGGCGATTCGCACACCTCCACCCACGGTGCGTTCGGAGCGATGGCGTTCGGCATCGGAACAAGCGAGGTCGAGCACGTGCTTGCCACCCAGACCCTTCCGCTTAGGTCGTTCAAAACAATGGCAATTACGGTGAACGGTCGATTGCGCCCCGGTGTCACCGCGAAAGACATCATCCTCGCCGTCATCGCCAAAATCGGCACCGGCGGTGGGCAAGGATACGTGTTGGAATACCGCGGCAGTGCCATCCGATCGCTGTCCATGGAGGGTCGGATGACCGTCTGCAATATGTCGATCGAGGCGGGCGCGCGCGCCGGGATGATCGCCCCCGATGAGACAACCTTCGAGTACCTCAAGGGGCGCCCGCACGCGCCGGAGGGTGCCGATTGGGACGCTGCGCTCGCTTACTGGCGCACTCTCCCCACAGACGAGGGCGCCGTGTTCGATGCGGAGGTGATCATTGACGCCGATACCCTGGAACCGTTTGTAACGTGGGGGACAAACCCGGGACAGGGGGTATCTCTCAGCTCAACCGTTCCTGATCCAAGCAGCATTGTCGATCAGCATGATCGAGCTGCGGCCGAGCGGGCACTCGAATACATGGACCTTGCTCCCGGAACTCCCCTGAAGTCGATCGCTGTGGACGCCGTGTTTATGGGCTCGTGCACGAACAGTCGCATTGAAGACCTGCGCGCGTTTGCCTCGCTCGTGCGGAACAAGAAGAAAGCACCCGGTGTGCGAGTCATGGTCGTGCCCGGTTCGGCCCGGGTGCGACTGGAGGCAGAGGCCGAGGGGCTGCACACGGTGTTTGAAGAGTTTGGTGCCGAGTGGCGGTTCGCGGGTTGTTCGATGTGCCTCGGGATGAATCCAGATCAGCTTGCTCCCGGTGAGCGGTGTGCTTCCACATCCAACCGCAACTTTGAAGGTCGACAGGGGAAGGGCGGACGCACCCACCTGGTGTCACCGCTCGTGGCGGCTGCGACCGCAATTCGGGGAACGCTCTCGAGTCCGTGGGATCTGGAAGATGCGGGCACACCCGCAACCGACGGTGAGATGGTGAGGTAAGTGGATAAAGTTTCTGTTGTCACGGGCGCGGCGGTGCCGCTGCGGCGGTCAAACGTCGACACCGATCAGATTATCCCAGCGGTCTACCTCAAGCGGGTGACCAAGACCGGGTTCGATGACGCACTCTTCGCAGCCTGGCGGCAAGACCCTGCCTTCGTGCTCAACCAGCCGGAGTACGCGGAGGCCAAGATTCTCATTGCTGGCCCCGACTTTGGCACCGGCTCGAGTCGCGAGCACGCGGTGTGGGCGCTGCGTGACTACGGGTTTGAGGCTGTTATCAGCTCTCGGTTTGGTGATATCTTCCGCGGCAACGCCGGAAAGCAGGGGTTGCTCACGGCACTGGTTGCTTTCGAAGACATCGAGCGACTCTGGGCTGTTGTGGAGGCGGCACCTGCGACATCCCTCACCGTGGATCTGGTCGCCCGCACGATCACAGCGGGAGAGCTGGTGATCGGGTTTGACATTGATGACTACACTCGGTGGAGGCTCTTGGAGGGACTCGATGACATTGGGCTCACCCTGAGAAATGCCGAGGCCATTGCCGTGTTCGAACAGAACCGTGAGTCATGGCGACCGCAGACCCTTCCGACTCCGAGCACCGTTCCGGTCGGCCAGGGTAGATAAGAGACAGCGTGAACACACTCGGGCAGGATGCCAAAAATCATGGCGCGGCGGTGGGGCTCAGCGTGGACCGCATCACGATCAATGGCGGCAAACCGCTGATCGGCCGGATTGAGCTTCGCGGTGCTAAAAACCTTGTCACAAAGGCGATGGTTGCCGCGATTCTGGGCGATGGTCCGAGCGTCTTGAAAAATGTTCCCAATATCAGCGATGTTCGTATTGTGCGCGGACTCCTTGAGGTGCACGGTGTGCACGCCAAGGAGGGACCAGAGGACGGGGAACTTATCCTTGATCCCTCCGCTGTGGAAACCGCACACATGGCCGATATTGACGCACACGCCGGGTCAAGCCGTATCCCGATCCTTTTTTGTGGTCCGCTGCTGCATCGACTCGGTGAGGCGTTCATCCCCGACCTCGGCGGCTGCCGAATAGGGGACCGACCGATCGATTTCCACCTTGATGTGCTGCGCAACTTTGGTGCGATCGTGGACAAACTGCCCAGTGGCATCCGGATGTCGGCACCCCACGGGCTGCGCGGAGCGAAGGTGTCGTTGCCGTACCCCAGCGTGGGAGCCACTGAACAGGTACTGCTCACCGCCGTGCTTGCCGAGGGGCTCACCGAACTCTCGGGTGCTGCAATTGAACCCGAGATCATGGACCTCATCAATATTTTGCAGAAGATGGGTGCGGTCATCACCGTCGCAACCGACCGGGTTATTCGAATCGAGGGGGTGCCTCGGCTCGGTGGATACACGCACCGGGCGCTCTCTGACCGCAATGAAGCCGCGAGCTGGGCCGCCGCCGCCTTGGCCACCGAAGGGTCAATTTACGTTGGCGGGGCCCGACAGGACGAGATGCTCACTTTCCTCAACGTGTTCCGCAAAGTTGGGGGTGATTTTGAGATCAACGACGAGGGCATCCGTTTCTTCCACACCGGTGAGCCGTTGCATCCGGTCATCATTGAAACCGATGTGCACCCCGGCTTTATGACCGATTGGCAGCAACCGCTGGTCGTTGCGCTGGCTAAGGCTCGGGGGGTGTCGATCGTGCATGAAACGGTGTACGAGCAGCGTTTTGGTTTTGTCGATGCGCTCGTTGAGATGGGCGCATCGATCGATGTGCGCAAAGAGTGTCTCGGGGGTATGAGATGCCGATTTGGGCAGCGTAATTTTCACCACTCCGCGGTTATTTCCGGGCCGACCACCCTGCGCGGTGCCGACATTGAGGTGCCCGACCTGCGCGGCGGTTTCAGCCACCTCATTGCCGCTCTCACCGCGGAAGGCCGCTCGACCGTCTCCAACGTCGGCATCATCGCGCGGGGCTATGAGAACTTCATTACGAAGCTGCAGTTGCTCGGGGCTGACTTCACACTGGATGCCTGAGCGAGCCCACTCATGAGCAGCGAAACTCGACGACCCTCGTTTTTCTGGATCGGTGCTGGCCTGGCAGTGCCGTTCATGAAATTGACGGTGACGTACCGTTTTCACCACCCGGAACGCCTCCCACAGACCGGTGCCTACATCATTGCCCCCAACCACCACAGCGAAATCGACCCGGTCGTTGTCGGTGTTGCGTGCTGGAAGCTCGGTCGTGCGCCCCGATTTCTTGCAAAGGCGTCGCTCTTCAAGATCCCGGTAGTGGGATGGCTCCTGCGTCGGCTCGGCCAGATTCCCGTCGAGCGTTCCGGCAAAAACGGGCATGCTGCGCTCCGTGCCGCGGAGCAGCTTGTGGCGAGAGAACAGATCGTCATCGTGTACCCGGAGGGATCGCTCACTCGGGACCCCGAGCTGTGGCCGATGCGGGGAAAGACGGGGGCAGCTCGGATTGCGCTGGAGCGGGGCATCCCGATTATTCCCCTTGCTCACTGGGGAACTCAGCACCTCATGCCCCGGTACGGGAAGATGAGCCTGTTTCCCCGCAAGAGAATCGATGTGTCGTTCGGCGAGCCGATGGATCTCACACACTACGCCGGAAGAGCTCTCGATCAGGCAACCCTCACCGAGCTAACGGACGAAATCATGGTGCAGATCACGGCGCTGCTCGCGGAACTTCGCGGCGAGTCAGCGCCCGCGCAGCGGTGGGACCCGGCGGTGCACGGGCAGCAGGAAACGGGGCGTCTTGAAGAATAGCTCAGGGCGGATGCCGCGACCGACGCGAGCTACCCCACAGGTTCGCACCGCCGTTATCGGAGCGGGCAGCTGGGGAACCACGTTCGCCAAAATCCTCGCCGACGGCGGAGCCGACGTGACGATCTGGGCTCGCCGGCCCGAGGTTGCCCGTGAACTCGACAGGGCGAAACGCAACAGCGGGTATCTGCCCGGCATCAGCCTTCCGGCGACGCTGCGCGCGACATCCCGACTGCCTGAGGCGCTCGCGGGTGCACAACAGGTGTACCTGTCGCTGCCGAGCCAGGCGCTACGTGACAATCTTGCGGCTCTGGCGCCCTACCTGGCACCGGATGTCACGGTCGTCTCGCTCATGAAGGGGGTGGAGAAAACCAGCGGCTTGCGCATGAGTGAGCTCATTGTGCAGAACCTCCCGGTGCCGCAGGAACGGGTTGCCGTGGTGTCCGGCCCGAACCTCGCGCTGGAGATCGCTAAAGAACAGCCGACAGCTGCCGTTGTTGCGGCGTATGAGACAGAGATAGCGCAGGCTGTGGCATCCGTCGCTCAAAACTCGTACTTTCACACGTTTGTCAATACCGATGTGATTGGCACCGAGTTTGGTGGTGTTCTGAAAAACCTCATTGCGGTGGCGATCGGAATTGTGGAGGGTGCAGGTTACGGTGCCAACACGCAGGCCTCAATCATCACGCGGGGATTGGTGGAAATGACGGACTTCGCGGTCGCGTACGGTGCCCGGCCCGAGACCCTTGCGGGCCTTGCGGGCCTCGGCGACCTCATCGCGACGAGTCAGTCGCCGCTATCGCGAAACAACACGGCGGGTCGCTTGCTGGGGCAGGGATACCGACTCAGCGACGTTATCGACCAGATGCGACAGACCACGGAGGGACTGGCATCGGTGCGTCCGATTTTGGAACTTGCGCGGGCGAAGGGTGTGGCGATGCCCATTGTTGAACAGGTGCGACAGGTACTCGCGGGCACCCTGGCACCGCGGGATCTCACCCCCCAGTTTGTGACCGACGGTGTGCCCAGGGGCGAAAGGACAACAGATGATGCGAACGGTGGCACTTCTTTTCGGCGGACGATCCAGCGAGCACTCGATCAGTTGCGCCACGGCCGGCGGGATTCTTAGCGCCCTGGACCGGGAGCAGTTTCGAGTCATCCCGATCGGAATTACCCGAGACGGCGGGTACGTGCTGGCGGCGGATGACCCGTCACGGTTCGCGCTCGATCCGGCACGCATGCCCGAGGTCATTGACAATGGCACGCGGATAGTGTGGCCCACCTCGGTGGGGAGTCGGGAACTGCGGGTGCAGGATGCGACGGGGGAGCGGTCACTCGGCGAGGTTGACGTGGTTTTCCCGATCCTGCACGGTCGGTTCGGCGAGGATGGCACGATCCAGGGAATGCTTGAGTTGCTCGGTCTGCCGTATGTGGGAAACGGGGTGCTTGCCTCGGCGGTCGGGATGGACAAACACGTGACAAAGACGATGCTGGTCGCGGCGGGGATTGCGGTGGCACCCTGGGTGGCCCTGCGCCGAACGGTGTGGCGGAGCTGGCAGGAGGCCCCCTCCCCGGTGGGAGCGGGAGCATCCGAGGCGCTGTCGACCCGAGACACATGGATGGCTCGTGTGCACGAGCTGGGACTACCGGTCTTTGTCAAACCAACGCGGGCCGGGTCGTCGGTGGGAGTGACGAAGGTGACCGACTGGGATGAGTTTGACGCGGCGGTGGAGAGTGCCTTCGCGGAGGATGAGAGCCTGCTTGTGGAGCAGGGAATTGTCGGACGTGAGCTGGAGTGCGCTGTGCTGCAGGACACGGGTGTTCGTCCGCCGCGGGTGAGTATTGCCGGTGAAGTGGTCATGACCGGTGGCGGCTTCTACGACTTTGAGGCGAAATACCTGGATGCCCCGGGGGTTGATCTTGTGTGCCCGGCTGATCTTGATTCAGAAACCCTCACGCAGATGCAGACAATAGCCGCGGCAGCTTTTACCGCAATCGCTGGCGAGGGTTTGGCGCGAGTCGACATGTTTCTTAGTGCGGGGGGTTTTGTCGTCAATGAGATCAACACGATGCCCGGTTTCACACCGATCTCGATGTTCCCACGGTGTTGGCAGGAGAGCGGGGTGAGTTACCCGGATTTGTTAGCGTGGCTCATTGATCTTGCCGTTGCGCGCGGGGCACGGTAGACGGTTGTGCGGGTGGAACCTCGGGTCGGCGCGGGAACCTGAGCGGTGGGCGAGGGGGTACTGGGTGCATCACCGATGCCGGTGCACGCCCCGGTTCTGGGCAGCGTGGACACCGCTGCGGCCAGGTCGGTGATCGTCGTGGTTCCGGAGACTCGACTGTTGTCGACGATGACCTGCACCGCGGGTGTACGTCCGTAGGTGGTGAACCGATAGTGCGGAGCATCCGTCTCGTCAATGATCCAGTCGACGCTGTTCACGTTGATGCAGCGTTCCGTGGTGGGCCCGGGCGGGGTTTCGCCGCAGCGGAGGATGACGGAGGCCGGGTTGCCCCAGGCCGCAGTGCCCTGGGTATTGGTTTCACGGCGAGGTTGTTCTTGGTCTGTGCCGCGGGCAATGGTGTCCGGTAACCTCACGACGACCGCCGCACACGCGGGAGCGATAGCCTGCGGAGCCCTCTCAACGGGCACGACGGCGACGCACCCGGAGAGGGCGAGTGTGCTGACGAGGGCAAGGGTGGAGCGTGTGACCCGACTTCCGGTGGTGGTGCGGGTGGGGGTGGCGGTGCCGGTGGGGAAGAGGGTGGCGGTGCCGGTGGAGGAGGCAGCGGTGGTGTGGGCAGGATAACGCATCCTGTTCAGGCTAACGTGATCGTATGGTTCTTGCCGATGCCGGGGATGTTGCGGGGTCTTCGTTGCCCGGAGCGCACACGCTCAGCGCGCTCGGGGAGGATGCTGTGCTTGCCCGAATCCTGCCGCGGTTGCGGCCTGCAGTCGCAGCGCTCATCGGCCCGGGTGACGATGGTGCCGTTGTCGCAGCGTCGGGTGGTCGGTTCGTTGTCTCGACCGACACGATGGTGCACGGGCCAGACTTTCGGCTCGCATGGCACACTCCCCGGGAACTGGGGTGGAAGGCCGCGGCCACAAATCTCACGGATATTGCCGCGATGGGCGCGCGCCCGACGGCGATGACGGTTGCGATAACCGCTCCGTCCGACACCGATGTGGTGGTGCTGGAAGGGATTGCCGAGGGCATTCAGGAGTGTCTCGATGCGTTGGCTCCGGGGGCGGGGGTGGTGGGGGGCGACCTCACTTCGTCGCCGGTGTTGACCATTGCGGTGACGGTGTTTGGGGATCTTGCGGGTGAACCGGTGCGCCGCTCGGGTGCTCGCGTCGGTGACATCGTTGCTCACGCGGGCCTGCTTGGTGCGGCAGCTCGGGGGCTGGCGTTGCTTTTTGACGGGGCACGGGATGCCTCGGGGGAGCCTGATATCGCACTCGCGTGCGCCCTCCGGGCGCGGCATCCCGATCTCATCGCTGCGCAGCTCGCACCGAGGCCACCGGTGTTAGCGGGAGTAGCGGCGGCACTGGCCGGTGCCACGGCCATGATCGATGTCTCGGATGGGCTTGCTCGCGACGCTCGACGGGTTGCTGTGGCGAGCGGGGTGGCCGTGGATTTTGCCTCCGATGCTCTGGGACCCGATGTGAACCTCGCGCTGGCGGGGGCCGAGGATCACGGGTTGCTTGCCGCGTTCCCACCGGATGCCCGGCTTCCCGACTCGTTCCGGCCCATCGGGCGAGTGGTGCCGGGAGTCGGCCACGTGTTGCTCGACGGTGTCATCGTGGACTCTGTCGGTTGGGATCCGTACCTCAACTGGGACGGTCGTGCGGGATAGCCGATGACCTCCGGGGGGGGGGGAAATTCCACCCCCACCGTTCTCATAGAAGCGGAGCTGCCCGCTCACGCGGGAACGGGTGCGGTTGGCGCCGTCGTTGCAATCACGAGAGCAAGGGCTGCCCGCTCACGCGGGAACGGGTGGTGCCAACCTGAGCAGCTTACGATACAGCTCGACGTACTCGACAGTGACGTCTAATTCGTCTGCCATTGCGTGCGGTTCCGGGTTGAGCTGCTCGGCGGCGGCAAAGTCGGCGGGATCAATGAGAAGTCGCACGGCGTACGCGTCGGCCTGCCGTTCTGCGCGGTCAGAATCGTAGGTGTGACCAAAGTGAGCGTGCCCGAGTTCGTGGGCAAGGACACACCGTTCTTCAATGGGGGTTAGTCGCGTCGTGAGTTCGATTCGTCGATCGGCGTGGAGGTAATACCCGAGGATGCCGTCGGGCAGTGGTGTGATATCAACCGGGATACCGAGCCTGGTGGCCTCTTGCAGTGGCGTGTTCATGCGTTGACACTACGTACCACCCCCGACATTGAGGCTCCTCAGCTGGTTGTGGTGTCCAGGCCAGAGGCCCCTCCGGGTGAGAGGTCCAGGTGTCCGTGGTCAATGAGATGCTCGGTCAGTTGCAGAGGCCCCTCCCGGTGAGAGCGTCAGAAATCACGGGCGGTCCGCCCAGGGCGTGATTCGACCCAGCACGGTCGCTCGTCCGTTGTTGAGCACCTCCAGCGCCGCCTGTGAGATCTCTTCGGGGGTGTGCCAGCGCGTTTTTCCGTCCGGCGCATCCGTCCAGCCGAGTTGCAGGGTGCCGGGTGGCAGCTCGAGCCGACCGACGGTGTCTGTGACAGCCGCGGTTGTGCGCACGAGAACGATGACACCCTCCACCGCAGAATCGAGCCGTTTCAGCACGCCGGACGAAACCGCGGGTGCATAGACGACAGCGCGGTTCCAACACCGTTCGTTGATTGCGCTCGAGAACGCGCTGACAGAACGGGCGTCTACGAGCACGTGCTCGACGCCGGTCGGCACCGGGCGCCGCAGGCTCACTCCCGTGACGGTGTCGCCGGTGCGTACCAGTTTTGCCGCAGCGGGGGCGAGCACACCGGATGCCCCGATCACGAGTGTCGTGGACATCGTGATCTCAGAACGCCTGCGGGGCGACGGTTGCGCCGCTGCCGCCTTCGAGGAAATCGAGGTCAAGTCCTTCATCAGCCTGCGTCACGTGCTCACGGTACAGCCTTGTCCAGCCGCGGTCGCCTCCGGGTACCCCGGGCGCGCTCCACCCGGATCGCCGCGCCGCCAGTTCCTCGTCGCTCACCTCGAGGATAAGCGAGCGGTTCGGCACATCAAGCGAGATGAGGTCACCGGTGTGCACGAGCGCCAACGGTCCGCCAACGGCGGCCTCCGGAACCACGTGCAGCACGACGGTGCCGTACGAGGTGCCGCTCATCCGTGCGTCCGAGATACGCACCATGTCGGTCACGCCCGCTTCCAGCAGACGGCGCGGAAGCGGCAGATTGCCCACCTCAGGCATGCCCGGGTAGCCGACCGGACCGGTGTTGCGCACCACGAGGATGTCGTCGGCCGTCACGTCGAGCTCTGGGTCATCGGCAGCGGTGAGGTAGTCGGTGAGCGAATCCCACACCAGTGCACGGCCGCGGTGCACCATCAGCTCCGGTGAGGCCGCGGACTGCTTGATCACGGCACCGCGCGGCGCGAGGTTGCCGTGCAGCACGGCGATACCGGAGCCCACCGGCTTCACGGGGTTATCGAGCGGGCGGATAACCTCACGGTTGTACACCTCGGCTCCCGCGTAGTTCTCACCGAGAGTCGCGCCGGTCACGGTGAGCGTGTCACGGTGCAGCAGGTCACCAAGCGTCTCAGCGAAACCGGCGGTACCGCCCGCGTATTCGAAGTCTTCCATGAGGAAACGGCCGCTCGGCATGAGATCGGCGAGCACCGGGACATCCCGTACCAGGGTGTCGAAGTCGTGGAGGGTGAGCGCAACGCCCACCCGGCGCGCGAGGGCGAGCAGGTGAATGACCGCGTTGGTTGAGCCGCCAAGCGCCGCGTTGGCGCGCACACCGTTCTCGAACGCCGCCCGCGTGAGGATCTTTGACGGGCGCAGATCCTCCTCCACCATCTTCACGATGCGCCGACCGGCCAGATGTGCTGCCGTTGCCCTGCGGGAGTCGTTGGCGGGCAGTGCCGCGGTGCCGGGCAGTTGCATCCCCATGTACTCGGAGATGCAGGCGAGGGTCGATGCGGTACCCATGGTCATGCAGTGACCCTGACTGCGTGCCATGCAGCCTTCGGCCTCGGTCACCTCTTCCTCACCAATGTGACCGGCACGGTAAGCCTCGGTGAAGCGCCACACCGACGTTCCCGATCCGATGTCGCCGCCTCGGTACTTGCCGTTCAGCATCGGACCGCCGGTGATCAGCAGCGACGGCAGGTTAACGGATGCGGCCCCCATCAGATAGGCGGGCGTGGTCTTGTCGCAACCGGCCAGCAGGATCACGCCGTCGAGTGGGTTCGCCCTGAGCGTTTCCTCCAGGTCCATTGCGATGAGGTTGCGCAGGAGCATTGCCGTCGGACGCACCAGGGGTTCACCGGCGGATGTAGTGGGGAACTCGAACGGCACACCGCCGGCCTGCCAAATGCCGCGTTTCACATGCTCCGCGAGTGCTCGCAGGTGGATGTTGCAACTTGTGAGTTCGCTCCACGAGTTGGCGATGCCGATCACGGGTCGCCCATGGAACGAGTCGTCGGGTAGCCCTTCGCTGCGCAGCCACGAGCGGTGCATGAACCCGGTCTTGCCCTCGGCACCGAACCAGTTCTGGCTGCGGAGCCCTGACGCTTCCCGCCCCTGTGTGCCCAGGTTACGCGCGCTCATGCGAACCTCGGGAGCAAGCGCGACTGCTCGGCCAGCAGGTCGTCGGTCAGGGCGGATGCGCGGTCGGTGTCGAACACGGCACCGTCGGCGATCATCGCCTCCACCACCAGATCACGGTTTCCCGTGAGCGCCGCTTCGACGGCGATATCCACCGATGAGAGCCTGCGCGCCAGGATGGCCGTGAGCGGTTTGCCCAGGTCCGGTACCTCGATCGCTCGTATGCCTCGCGCGGTTGCCACACCGGGGATCTCGACTGCCGACCATTCCGGCAGACCGGGCAGGAGGCCTCTGTTCACCACGTTGCAGCTGAACATCTCGCGCGAGTCGAACATGATCGAGCGGATGACTGCGATGAGTTGCTCCTGCTCGCCACCACTGCGGTCGAAGATTGTCTGATCGAGCGGAGCTTCGCCGAGCGCCTGCGCGCGCATCTCCCGGTAGCGTTCCTCGCCCCACTCGAGAATTTCGGGCAGTGAGAAGGCGTCTACGCCGAGTTTTTTCCCGTAGTAGTCGCCGGTGGCGAACCGTTCGGGGAAGAACTCGACCACGTGGCGGTCGCCTGCGGCCGCAAACGCGCCGTAGCGCTCGAAGAGCTCCCAGGCGAAGGGGTTGTGCCACGCTGTCGGGGTGTCGTAGAAGATATTGCCAATGTCGGCGGGGTCAGGATCCTCGGCGAGTTCATGTCGCACGCGTTCGCGAATCAGCGGCCAGGCATCCGTACCGTTGAGCCGGAAATCGTAGATGAAAGTGAGATGGTTGATGCCCGCGTACAGCGTGGACGTACGCTCGAAGGGGGCATTGATGAGGTGGGCGAGCTCACGCTGGATATGGTGCATCCCGTGACAGAGGCCCACCACGTCGAGGCCGGTCTGCTGGTGGATGGCCTGCACGTTCGCAGTCATCGGGTTGGAGTAGTTGAAGAAGAAGGCGTTGGGCGCAAGCTCGGCGATGTCCTGTGCGATCTCCACCAGCACAGGCGTGGTGCGCAGAAGACGGGAGATGCCGCCGGGCATGATCGAGTCGCCGACCGGCTGGTAGATCCCGTGCCTCTGCACGATCTCGTGGTCGCGCTGCCAGGCAGTCCGTCCGCCGACGCCGACACAGGTGACGATGAAGTCCGCTCCGGGCAGCACGGCACGGCGGTCACCACTGCTGGTGACCCGAATGTTATCGTCAACCCTGCGGGCGTTGACCATTGCCTGCGCGAGTCGGGTGGCCACATCAAGGGCGACGGGGTCGAGATCAACGAGGCGGATCTCCCAGGATCCGAGGTCGTCGGCACCGATGAGGTCGGCGAGGAGGCCACGAGTAAAGACGGCCGAGCCCGCGCCGATCAACACGAGCACGTGGTCACTGGCGGTCATTCTGTTCTCCTGTTCTCGCCGGTGTGTTCGGCGTAGCTGAAACCGACCGCCGAGACCGTATTCGTCTCGCTCACCCGGTGAGTGTACCGACTCCACCACGCCGAGGTTCCGGACGTAGTCGCCCCGGTCAGTTGATGCGGTGGATCATCGTGTTAGCGAACTGATAGCGATACCCCGCCGAGCGCACCGCGTCGTCGTGCCGGGGACTTAGCCCATAGGAGGATCCGTGCAGCCAGACGAACGCGGGAGCCTCCTGCCCGGTGACGGCCTCGAGCGCACGCTTAGATTCGACCACCTCGCGCTGAATGTCCCCGTCCGACAGGGTGGTGTCGAAGCCCTCGTGGTGCGCGGTGTGCGGGAACACAACGTGGCGGCGGCTTAGCTCGGCCACTTCTTCCCAGCTCATTGCGATGCGGCCGCCTGTGGTGTCCTCCTCCACGAGGGAGATCCAGTGTGCTCTCGCGAACGCCTCCTGATATTCGGGGTCGCACTCCACGAACGACGTGGCGATCGGGAACCAGCCGGTGAGGCCGAACTGGTCACAGAGCGGCGCCGCGACGGTAGCCGAATTGCGGTAGCCCTCGTAGAAAACGGGGATGAGGCCCGGCTTGTCCTTGTGCCAGGTGCCCGTCTCGAACAGCCTGTCGAGGTCGTCGAGGGTGACCGGGGCGTAGTCGCGGGCGAACCCGGCGAGTTCCCTCGCGAGTTCGTCGCGTGCCCCGCGTGGTGTGGAGTGGTAGTTGACCACCCGCATGAAATGACCCCGCCGTAGCTGCTCCCGCTGCACGGTGGATGACGGCCGCGTCATTGCGCTCCTCCTTCAATTCGTTCTGCGATCGGTTCCTCGATCAGTGCTGCGCCGGGCGCGAAATGGGTGTAGGCGAGCACCTGCATGACCGTGATCACGGCACCTTCGTCGTCGTCGCGTGCCCACGGAATGAGCGCAGCGCTGTACCGATCAAAGACTTCGGCGAACGCACCTCCTTCCTCCAACTGCGCACGATCGGGAGCGGATGGGATCACACCCCGCTCGTCCGCGAGGCCGAGCACCATCGGGATGCCCTCGCGCTCAAGCCTGCGGTCGTGGCAGGTTCGCATGAGTCCGACGATGTCGCCGTCGGCGAGCAGCCGGGCGGCTGATGGCTTGTCCTCGTGTGCGCCGGTCAGCATGTGGTGACCCCCACCCCTTCCGCTCGGAAGCGCTCGAGGATGCCCGGATCAGCCGCGTCATCCACCACAAGGGTGTGTACCGCGCTCACCGGCACGAGACGTGCGGGACCGCGCTGTGACAACTTGCTGTGGTCCGCGAGCATGATCAGCTGTGGTGCCGAGGACGCGAGTGACCGGTCGGTCTGCGTCTCGCTGAGGTTGGTTCCGGTCACCCCGATCTCCGGGTCGATCCCGAATGCGCCGGAGTACACCTGGTCGATGCCGAACTCGCTGAGACCGGCGATGGTGAGGTGCCCGAGCAGGCTCATCTCCTGGCGTCGCAACAGACCACCGAGCACGATGATCTCGATGTCCGGGCACTGCGAGAGTCGGTTGACCACCATCAGACTGTTTGTCACGACGGTGAGACCGCGAGCGTTCCCGAGGAACGGCAGCATCGCCTCGGTGGTGGTGCCACCGGTGATGAGAATCGTCGAGTTGTCGGTCACGAGGTCAGCGGCGGCTTGGCCGATGCGGCGCTTCTGCTCGGCGAACGCGACCTCGCGCAGCGGGCGCAGCGGCTCGACATCGTCGGTGAGTGGTGCCGCACCGCCGTGCACGCGCGCGATCAGCCCGCGCTCCTGCAGGTCATTGAGGTCGCGGCGCACCGTTGAGGTGCTTACTCCGAGCAGGCGCGCTATCTCGTTCACCGACCCGGTACCGTACGCTCGGATGTAGTTAAGCAGTTCCCGCTGACGCCTTGATCTCAGCAACGGTTCAGTAGCCTGCGGCACGATCCACCTCATTCACAATCGGCTGCCCTTCGGCGAGTCTGGTCAGGTTCTCGACCACGAGATCGAGGGTCTGCGCATGGTATTCCGGGGCGAGGCCGGCAACGTGCGGGGTGATCAGCGCGCCCGGTTCTGTCCACCAGTCGGACGAGATCGGCAGCGGCTCCTCGTCGAAGACATCAAGGGCTACTCCGGCAATCCGGCGGTCGCGCAACCGCTCGATCAGAGCGCCTTCGTCAACGATCCCACCGCGCGCGATGTTCACCACGAGTGCACCCTTCGGCAGCAGGTCCAACTGTTCCGCTCCGATCATGCCACGTGTGAGCTTCGTCAACGGGACCACCACGATAAGGATGTCGCTGCGTGTCAGCACCCCGTCGAGCCGGTCCATCGGCAGGAGTTCGGTGGTGGTGCCACCGACGGTGAGGTGTCCGGTGTTGAACGTCACATCTGCCCGGGGGAGGCATCCGGTGCGACTGAGACCGACCACATTCATCCCGAACGCCGTGGCCAGCCGCGAGATCTCGCGACCAACCCTGCCGTAGCCTACGATGCCCATCGTCGCGCCCGGCAGTAACTTCGGGGTGAGGGCGCAGAGGCGATCCGCGTTCGACGGCCAGGTGTGTGTGGCGCGATACTGCTCGATGAGCGGCATCCGGTGGGCGAGTTCGAGCACGGTCATCATCGCGTACTCGGCCATCGGCACCGGTGCGATGCCACCGAGCGTCGCGATGGGCACGTCCGTCTCCCACAGCGCGGTGCCGCGCACGTGGTCGACGCCCGAGGTATCCAACTGCACGCAACCGAGTGCCGGAACCTGCTCCGGCTCGGGGAACCACTCGCTCGTGTGCAACAGGTTGATGCTGCACAGCACCTCGCTCGGTGCCGCTGCTGCCTCCTCTGGCGTGAGGTGCAGCACCCTCACACCGGGCATCCGGAGGCGCAGCTGTGCAAACCAGGAACCCGGGAGCGGCAGGGTGGACAGGTATGTGATGGTCATCTGATTCCTGTTCGGGTAAAGCCCTGGACGAAGTACCGCTGGAAGATAAGGAAGAGGATCACCATCGGCAGTACCGAGATCAGAGCGAGTGCCATGATCGAGTTATAGTCGGGTGCCGTCTGGTTCTTGAGGTACAGCATCCCGATCGGCAGTGTGAAAAGGTCGTTGTTCTTGAGCGCGGTGAGCGGCCAGGCGAAATCGTTCCAGCTCCCGAGCAGCGTGAGCAGGGTCAGCACTGCCAGCAGCGGCTTACACAGCGGTAGCACCACCTGCAGGAAGATGCGAATGTGGCCTGCGCCGTCGATGCGGGCCGCCTCAATGATTTCGCCCGGGATCCCGATGAAGAACTGACGGGCGAGGAAAATCCCGAACGCGGCGGCCGCGGCGGGGAGGATGACTCCCCAGTACGTGCCGAAGATGCCGACGCCGACGACCAGCTTGAACTGTGCCACCATGATGGCCTGCACAGGGATCATCATTGTCGCGAGCCCGAGCAGGAACACGGTATTGCGGCCGCGGAACCGCAGTTGAGCGAACGCGTAGCCGGCCAGAAGGTTCACCGTCACGGTGAGCACGGTCACGAAGACCCCGATCACCACGGAGTTGCCGAACCAGGTGACCACCGGGTACTGGTCGAGCACGTTCCGGAAGTTCTCGAACGTGAACGTGCTCGGCCAGAGGTGCAGTCCTGGCTCGAACACCTCCCCTCGAGGAGAGAAAGCGACCACGCACATCCAGTAGAGCGGGAAGATCACGATGAGCGAGACGATCACGGCGATGAGGGTGCGCCACGCGATGCCCTTGCGTGCTTCATTGGAGCGGTTGCGGTGCCAACTCTGGCTGCGATCTCGACGCGATGCTCTTGCGCGCCTGGTCAGAGCGGTGGCGGTGTGCTGACGGTCAGCCACCGTGGCGACCCCGAGAGCAGGAGCAGATGTCTTCGTCATGGCCGTCTCCTACTCCACCAGATCACGGGTACGGCTCGTCTTCCACTGGATGAATGTGAAGACGAGGGTGATAATCAGGATCACGATGCCGATCGCGGCACCGTATCCCTGCTCTCGGATCTGGAAACCGTTGCGGTAGGCGTAAGTCACAAGCACCGAGGTGGAGTTGCCGGGACCTCCACCGGTCATCACGAAGATCAGGTCGAATACCTGGAACGATGCGATAACGTTCATAACGAGCAAGAAGAAGGTGGATGGGCCGACCAGCAGTACGGTCAGACGGCGGAACTGCTGCCAGCGGCTCGCACCGTCGATACGGGCGGCTTCATAGAGTTCCGGCGAGATCGACTGCAGGCCGGCCAGGTAGATGATCATGTTGAAACCGACACGCAGCCAGATAGCGACAACGATCACTGAGATCATTGCCGGGACCCCCTGCGACTGCCAGGAGATCGGACTCAATCCCATCGCGACCAGAATCTTGTTGATGAGCCCGTTCGACTGGTAAAAGATAATCATCGCGATCATGCCGGAGGCCACACCCGATATCACCATCGGAAGCACAATGATCGTGCGGAAGATGCCGCGAGCAGGCAGCGCCGAGTTGAACAGCACTGCGAGGCCGAGGCCGGCAGCGAGGTCGATCGGCACCGTGACGAGCGTGAATACGATCGTGTTGCCCATGCTCTGCCAGAACACCGGATCGGTCACAAGCTTGACATAGTTGCTCCAGCCAACCCACTCTGGAGTGCCAAAGCCTTTCGTCTCCTGCAACGACAGTTGGATGGCCCACAGGATTGGGAGGAAGAGGAAGATCACCATCAGGATGAGGTTCGGGCTGATAAACCCCCAGCCGACGAGCGATTCTGTGAGGCGGACGTCGCGTCGCGTCGTCCGTGGACCCGAGGCGTTTGCGTCGGGCCCATGGACGGTCATGATGGACATTACCTGCTGGCTTCCTTCACCGCAGAGGTGAGGTTTGTCAGCGTGTTACCGGTGGACTGGCCGCTGATGAACGCCGCATCCAACTGGTCCTGCAGCGCCGTGTTAATCGCTGACATTGCGGGCGATGTCAGCTGCTTCACATCGCTGGGTTGGATGGTTGCGGCTTGGCCGACAAACACTGGCATCACATCCTTGCGCACCTGGTATGCGATCTTGTCGCCACTCAGGTCGGTGCGCGTTGGCAACTCGTTGGTGGCGGCGCAGAAGGTGGACATGCTGTCGGCCTGCACCATGAACTTCAGGAACGTGGCGGCCAGCTTGGGGTTTTTGGTTGCCTTGGTGACCACGAGCGCATTGCCACCAAGGTCGGTGGCTGCGCGCTTGTCTGTGGGCAGTGGGATGGCTGTCCAGTTGAACTTGGCGAGGCTCGCCAGGTCGGGCACGAGGAACGATCCGAGGAAGCCCATCGCCGCAGTGCCTTCGGAGAAGAGCGAGTCAGCGTAGGTGGGCGATTTGACCGAACTGGTCGGTGGAACCCAGTTCTTCTCGAAGAAGCTTTTCGTGAAGTCGAGTGCCTTTGCGCCCTCGGCGGAGTCAATGGCCGGGGTTTTCCCATCCGAGGCGATCAGGTTGCCGCCGGCTTGGAACAGCCAGCTCAGCCAACGGGGGGCACCCGCCTGCTGCCAGTTGTACACGAACGGATACTTGTCGTTCGGTAGGCTCGCGCGCAGCTTCGCCGCGACGCCGGAGAACCGGTCCCATGTCCAGGCATCGTTCTGGGTCTTGGGCAGTGAGTCGACGCTGATGCCGGCCTGTGTGAGCAGGTCGGTGTTCACCAGCAGCGCCGAGACATCGGTCTGGTGCGGCACGCCGTACGGTTTCCCGTCGTAGGAGATGGCCTGCCACATCGCCGGGTTGAACGTGGCAATCTCATCTTTGTCAAAGTACGTGCTGAGGTCGAGCAGTTGGTTCTGGCTGGAGTAGACACCCAGATTGCCGTAGTCAACGCGGAAGATGTCCGGTGCATCGGCCGAGGAAAGCTGAGCATCGATGTTGGAGAACATCTGTTGGTACGGCACCACGTTCAGCTTGACCGTGACACCTTTGTGTTCCGACTCGAACTTCTTGACCAGTTCCGTGAAAGAGGTTTCCTCTGACTTGCTCGCCCAGGTGGTGAACGTGAGCGAACCGGAGTCACCACCGCCACTACCGCTGCCGCCACCGAAGCCGGAACAGCCGCTGAGAGTGAGTGCCGGGGCGAGGGCCATCCCGATGAGAGCTGCAGATCTCTTCTTGCTGAACTTCACGCTGCGATCTCCTTAACTTTGTGTTCAGGTGGCACGCGGTGCTTCGCTGCACCACCTTTCGTTGTGGGAAGTATTCACCAATAGAGCACAATTAGTCAAGAACTTTCAAAATATGCTCATTTGTGATTGACTCTGCTCGGGTCTCCTGAGAGCCCGCCCGAGCAAGAAACCCACCCGTCTGCAACGACCGCCCCTCCCCCCAGCCGAGTGAGATCCCTCCCGAGCAAGGAACACACGTATGAACAAAATCGCCGTCGGTGCCGCCACCCGCGCTGAGCTGACGAGCCAGCCCGAGGTCTGGGCCCGGGCGCTCGAGCTCCCCGTCGAGACCCTGGCCCTGCTTCCGCAGGCGGGCGAAAAGGCGCTGGTTATTGGATGCGGCACCTCGTACTACATCGGAGACGCGTACGCCTACCTGCGCAATGACGCGGGCATCGGACGCACGCGGGCCGCCATGCCCACCGAACTCACCTGGGTGGACGATGACGAACATATCGTGGTGATTTCCCGCTCCGGTACCACCGCCGACGTCATCGACACTGTAGAAAAGTACGGGAATACGCACCGCATCACCGGTCTCATTGGCGACGCCGACACCCGACTCGGCGAACTGCTCGCAGACCGTACCATCCACCTCGACTTCGCCGACGAGAAATCCATCGTGCAGACCCGGTACGCGACGACCGGGCTCACCACCCTCCGCGCATCCATCGGTGCCGTGTCGGCGAAGCTGATTGATGACGGTCGCGAAGCGCTTGAGGTGCGACTGCCCGCTGATCCGGCCGAACTGCGGCACATCGTCTTCCTCGGCCACCGCTGGAGCGTCGGCCTCGCCCACGAGGCTGCTCTCAAGGTGCGCGAGTCCGCCGGGTTTTGGACCGAGTCCTACCCGGTGTGGGAGTACCAGCACGGCCCCATTTCCTGCGCCGGCCCCGGTAGCCTGGTGTGGGCTCTCGGTGACCTGCCCGATGTGGTGGCCGCCGATATTCGCTCCACCGGGGCTACGGTCTACACCAACAACCTCGACCCGCAGGCCAACCTCGTGCTCGTGCATCGCCTTGCGCTGGCCCTAGCGTTACATCTCGGGCGCAATCCTGACACTCCGCCGTACCTGAACAGATCCGTCCTGGGCACCGGTTGATGCCTCTTGTGACCATCGTGCTCCGCCCGCATTCGGCGGAGAAAGAGCTGCTCACCGCTGTGGCGAACGCCGTGGCGCAGGCACTCGCACTCGGCATCGGCGAGGTGATCGCCATCGCCACACCCGTCTCGGGGATCGTCGCTAGCGGCGGTGTTCCACCGGTCGGCCAGTGGCTGATCGCGACCGTGCACGGCTCCGACCGGGGCGAAGAAGAGATGCGCACCGGACTCACCGAACTCGAACGGGCTATCCGTGACTGGGCCACCGACAACAATGTAGTGATGGAAGGAGTGTGGACCGAATGGGTGTTGCCGCACAGCAGATGAAGACCGACCTTCTCGTACTGGGTGAACTCTGCGTGGACCTGATTATCCCGGTCTGCCGTGAGATCCGCTTCGGGCAGCACGAACAGGTCGTTGAGACGACCACGCTCACGATGGGCAGTTCGTCGGCGATCACCGCGTGTGGTGCAGCCGCGCTCGGTACGTCAACGGTGCTGGCGAGCGTGCGCGGCGACGACACATTCGGCCGCTACCTGGATGCGGAGCTCCGTCGGCGCGGCGTTGGCACGACCCTCGTGCGTGTGGACGCCACTCGCCCGACCGGCGCATCCACTCACCTCACCCGGCCTGATGGTGACCGGGCAATTCTCACCTCTCTCGGCTCGATCGGATGCACGAGTGCGGTGGATGTGCCCGACGCAATACTGAAAACCTTCCGACACCTGCACATCGGCAGCTATTTCTTGCAGCGGGGTCTCTGGCCGGACGCGCCGGGGTTGTTCGCCCGCGCTCGCACCCTCGGGCTCACCACCTCTCTCGATGGCAACTTCGACCCCGCTCTCAGTTGGGACAGCGGCATCCTCGCTGTGCTGCAGACCACGGACGTGTTTTTCGGTAACGAGCAGGAAATCTGTGGAGTCGCGCGCAGTGCCGACGTGAGAGCGGCCATCAACACGCTGCTTGAGGTGATGCCCCTCGGCGCGATCGTGGTGTGCAAGCTCGGTGCCGACGGGGCCACGGCAACGCGGCGTGACGGGCAGGGTCAGCGCACGGATGCCGCCGGAATTCCGGAGACGGTCGGCGAGATCGTCGACACCGTCGGTGCCGGTGATACGTTCGCCGCAGGGTTCATTACCGCCCGCCTGCGAGAAATGAGCGTGGCCGAATCGCTCGCGGTTGCCGTGTCGTGCGGTTCTGCATCCACCCGGGGCTCCGGCGGCGTCAGTGCCCAACCAGACTGGGCCACGGCCCAAACACTCGCGGCGACCGTACGGGTTGCACAGAGCCGAGGGTGAGCGCGGGCGAGGGTTCTGCGCCCGCCGACGGCTCTCAGTATGACCTGGTCGAACGAGGGTGAGCGCGGGCGGGGTTCTGTGAGGTCAACAACGTCCCCGAGTATCACACCTAACTGTGTTCTGTGGGAACAAAGGTTGACTGACCGATCAGTTCGGAGGAGCCAACAACGCCATAGTCAACGCCGGGCAGCGACATCTCGAAGTGCTGATGCATAGCTCGGAGCGCCGCTGGCAAGTTCCCCGACTCAACAGCATCCGCAATGGCTTTGTGAGTTCCATAGGCGACTTCTGCTGCGGGTCTGTCTGACTCGAGAAGTTGGGCATAGATCGCGTCGAGCGAGTCTGAGACAACGGCGTGGAGCGCTTCGATCATGATCCTCAGCGCGCGGTTACCGGATACGCTGGCCAGGGCGATATGAAACTCGACATCCGCATCGCGGAGCGCTACGAGTCCGTCTGCATTGGACATGTTTTCGAGCGCGACCATCATTGCAGAGGTGTCACGATCAGGAACCGCTGCGGCAAGCACAGCTGATTGCACTTCGAGTCCCGCGCGACACTGCTGGATCTCTTCCAGGGTGACACCATCGACACGCAATTGATGGCGCAGCATTGACGAGATGGTTTCTGGGTCAGGATGTCTCACGACCGTCTCGCGTCCCTGCCTGCGTATGATCAGCCCGCGGCCGGTGAGCGTCGCCATTGCCTCGCGAACAACGATCACGCTGACACCGAACCGGTTTGCAAGCTCACCAACAGAAGGCAGAGCCGCTCCCGGCAAGAGGCCTTCGGTCACAATGAGGTCGAGCGTCTGCTCGGTCACGTAGTCAGCGAGCGACTGCTTTACAACCTGCATACGCCTCAGTATAGGATGAATGCCTAACTGCTTCTATGTTAGTTGAAGGGAGTCGCCGTGAAGGCACTCGTTCTGGCGGACTTCTACGATCTCCAAGTTCTTGAGGTAGACCGTCCAACACTCGAACCACACGACGCGCTGGTGCGCATTTTGTACACCGGGATCTGCGGCTCGGACATTCACGGCTACACGGGCGAGAATGGTCGTCGCAGGGTGGGCCAAATCATGGGCCACGAAACAGTGGGAATCCTCGAAGAACTCGGTGCGGATGTCGCGCCGAGGGGAATATCTCTGGGCTCTCTTGTGACCATCAACCCACTCGTTGTTTCGGCGGAGGATCTCCTTCGCTATCCGGGTCGAGAGCAGCACGCTCCCTCGATGTGGGTGCTTGGAGTGCGCGCAGACCGTCCCGCCGCCTTTGCGCAGTACACGGTTATACCCGCCGCAAACCTCGTGCCAGTGGGTGAACTCGATGACCCCAGGGTCGGTGCGCTCATAGAGCCTCTTGCCGTCGCAATCCATGCTGTCGCACGCGCTCTGGAAAAATGTTGCGCGGACTCAGCACTCATCATCGGCGGCGGTCCGATCGGGCAAATGCTCAATATCGCACTTGCCCGAGTGGGGGTCAACAGCCGCACCCAGGTGGAACCGCACGAAGCTCGACGGTCAGTCTGTTGTTCGCTCGGGGCCTGCGCCATCGATCCTGCTGCGCTGGAGCGTGACATCCTGGCGGGACGACGGTGGCCCGTTGTCTTCGACGCTGTGGGTGCGTCACAGACGCTCGAAAGTGCCCTCGCTGCCGCAGACGTGGGTGGCACCGTGTGCTTGGTCGGTATGCATTCACCGACTCTTACCGTGGATGCGTATGCGATCAGCACGCAGGAGCGGACCGTAGTCGGGAGTTTTGTCTACTCACGGATGGACTTCGATGCTGCGGCAGCTTACTCGGTTGAACAGGGCGCTCGACTCGTGCCGCTCATTGATTCGGTCGTCTCTCTCGAGGAGGCACCCGCGGAGTTCGCACGACTTGCCGCAGATGGAACCGCTGCGGCCGCTAGGGTGCTCGTCGACATGACGCCGCCTCTTGACAGCCTCTAATAGAAGCAGTTAGTCTCTTGTTGTCACCGCACTCAAAGGAGAGTACGAAATGGATAGAGACAAAAAGCGACGTGCAGCTTTGGCGGTCATCAGCGGAACAGTTCTCGTCAGTGTCCTGACTGGTTGCGCGAACAGTGGCGGCACGACGTCTGTGAACAAGGGAACGATTGGCTTCATCACCCTCAACCAGACGCAGGAAATTTTCATTAGTCAGACCAAAGCCGCACAGCAGTGGGCGGACAAGAACAGCTACAAGCTGCTCGTGGGTGACCCCAACAATGACCCACTCACTCAGGCCAACATCATCGATGGGTGGATCGATAGCAAGCAGGTTGACGCACTGCTCATTGGCCCCGTCGATGAAAAAGCCCTGTTGCCGAGCCTTGACAAAGCGAACACCGCGAAGATTCCTACGATCGTTTCCTCGGGGTTAGACAAGCCTCAGAACGATCATCAGGGTGTCCTGGTGGTTGATTGGAACCTGTTTGGCCGCAATGCGGGTGAAGCACTTGCGGGGTGCATTAACGAGCGGTTTGGTGGCACGGCAAAGATTGTGATTCTTGACGGTCCCGAACTGCCGGGTGACATCGTCACGGGTCGCATCAACGGTGAACTTCAGAAGATCAAAGAACTCAGCCCGAAGTCGACGGTTGTCGCGCAGCAGAACGGTCAAGGAAAGCGGCTGCCGAGTCTCGACATCATGGCAGCGCTACTTCTTGCGAACCCAGACATTACAGCAGTAACAGGAACAAATGACGACTCAATGATCGGTGTGGCCAATGCCTTCAAAGCAGCCGGGAAGGATCCGTCAAAGATGTGCATTGTTGGGTTGGATGCCACCGAGGAGGGACTTGCTCTCGTGAAAAGTGGTGAGTTCTACGCGACGGTGGACTTGCAGCCGATTCAACAGATCCTTGATGGCCTGAAACTTCTCAACGACATGAAAGCAGGAAGCGTTGCAGCAGATGCGCGCCGGATCGTGGTCGACACAAAGATCGTCAAGGCAACAAGCTAGTGGCACTCAGACGTGCTTAGGCCGAATATACCTGCCGCTCCGTTCCAGCCGAAAGGTTCACACAAGCATGGCAACTGCTGACACTACTAAGGTCGTCGAGGCTGACGATGCTGTTTCTGCTCCGGTTCGCGCACTCCAGATTGGTCGTGATTATGGAATCGGCGGCTTTTTCTTCCTCCTTCTTCTCATCTTTTCACTCGCCTCGCCAACGTTTCTGTCAGGTCCGAACCTGCTTGGAATTCTCACCGCAGCGAGCGTTGTTTCCCTGTTTGCGCTTGCGGAAGCACTGGTTGTCATCGCAGGCGCGATCGACCTGTCGGTTGTCCCGATCGCAGCGTTAGTAGGGGTCATCGTTGCACTCAGCCTTAACGCCGGAATACCAGTGTGGCTTGCCGTGCTGATCGGGCTCGGTGTCGGATTCCTCTGCGGGCTTCTCAATGCATCGGTCATCGAGTTCATGAACATGAGCTCGCTCATCGCAACTCTCGCCACGTTGACCACACTCACGGGAGTTGTCCTGCTGATCACAAACGGCAAGCCGATTTTCGGAGTCACAGCGCTCGCTCCACTCGGGCAGGGCAGGACACTCGGGGTTCAGAATCCGATACTCGTCATGATCGCTACGTACGCGCTCGTTGGCATTGTGATGAGTCAAACCAAGTTCGGCAATCGGTTACTCGCGGTTGGGGGCAACGCCGAAGCCGCACGACGCGCCGGTGTGCGGCGACGGTTCTACGTGTTCGCACCCTTCGTGGCGTGCGGTGTTATCTCTGCTGGCGCGGGCATTGTTGTGCTGGGAAGACTGGGTTCCGCGCAGCCCACTTTTGCCAATTCCATCCTCTTCGACGCAATCACCGCCGTCGCACTCGCGGGTGTGCTGTTATCCGGTGGCAGGGGGAGCATTCTCAAAGTTCTCCTTGGCTCCCTGATTGTCGCGACGATCGCTAATGGTCTTGTGCTCCTTAGAGTTTCCAGTTTCTGGACCTACGTCACAACCGGTCTTCTTCTGGCCGTAGCGGTATGGGCTGATGGAGCGGTGTCGCGTGCAATTGAGCGTACTTCCCTGTCCACCGAACACCGGAAGGAAGCGGCCCGTGCTTGAGGCGCGTGAATTATCGAAGTCGTACGGCGCAGTCAAAGCTCTCGACACGGTCAGCTTTCGCGCCGTCGGCGGTGAGGTTATCGCGATTGTGGGGGATAACGGGGCTGGTAAATCAACCCTGCTAAAAGTCCTCTCGGGTGCGATTACACATGACACTGGGCAATTGCGCGTCGGTGGTGAGTTAGTTGATTTTCGGTCGCCGCATGACGCCGAGCAGGTCGGCATCGAAGCTGTCTACCAAGATCTTGCTCTTGTCAACACGCTGGATGTTGGAAGCAACATATTTCTCGGCCGCGAGATTCCTCGGAAGGGCATGGCGGGACGAATCGGTCTGATAGACCGGCGAGCAATGAGACGAGAGGGGCGTGAGGCACTCCGGGATTTGCTCGGAGTTGAGTTTCCCACTATGCGCAGAACAGTCGAAATGCTCTCCGGTGGGCAGCGCCAGGCAGTGGCAATCGTAAGATCAGCATCGCGGCTAGAGCAGCGGGGTCGCGGGGTCATTCTCTTGGATGAACCGACGGCAGCACTCGGAGTCGCACAGCGCCAACGCGTTGGAATGCTCATCAAGCGGCTCGCCTCGAAGGGACATCTGGTCGTGATTGTGTCGCACGATCTCCCCACTGTTTTTGAACTGGCCAGCCGTATCTTCGTCATGCGTCTGGGTCGCCTTGTCACAGAATTGCACGCGAACGACTCGGATCTTTCAACGCTCGTCGGACTCATTACCGGCGCTATCGAACCGACGGATATCACGAAGGTTGTGGCCGATGATGACGCCACAGCCTCGTCCGACATTAACCGATCATCAAGGGGCACAAAATGACGAATCTGGTTCCGCTGTACGGCCATGTTGATGTCCCTATCGGTCTGCGCGAACGATTGCGTGATCACATATCACCAACCATCACCCATGTTGACCCGAACGGTTTAGAGCGGACTGTGCCCTGCTACTGGAGCGGTGAAGAGTGGTACGCCCGCGTTCATGCAACAGCCCAGGGTTCTCACCGTCTTCGGTCTGACATTTTGGGTGCTATTGGAGAGTTTGAGGCGGGTGCACCCGAGAATTCGTCAGTGCTTGCACGTTCCGGCCCGTTGGTGCGAGATAGAGACACTCGCCACACCGCACACCGGGATGGCACGCCGTTTCTGTGGCTGGGCGACACCTGGTGGCACGGTCTCGGTGACCGAGTGACAGACGGCGAGTTTTCGGAGTTGGCACGGCACCGGGCAGCCCAGGGTTTTAACGCAGTTCAGATCGTTGCGGGATTGAACGTGGATGTTGAAGTATTCAGCCCGCTCGGTGCCTCACTCGCAGGTTGGCCGTGGACCGAAGGATTTGGTGATATCAACCACGCGTGGTGGCAAGGTGCAGATAAGCGCATTCTCGCGCTGGTCAATGCCGGACTTGTTCCCGTCATTTTCGGGGCATGGGGCTACTACCTCACATGGATGTCGGATGAGCACATGATGGCTCATTGGCGGGAAATCATCGCGCGATGGTCAGCACTACCAGTGGTGTGGTGCGTTGCCGGAGAAGTCACCCTTCCCTATTATCCGAATCCGATGCGGGAGGTGACATCTGCGGAACGCGAGGAGCTCCGGGGGCGCTGGTTAAGAATCGCAGAGTACGTTCGCGATCTGGATCCGTACGCGCGACTGCTTACGGCGCATCCTGCACCGGCGTCGCGCGACTACGCGACTAGTGAGACATTCCCGGGAACCACCATGGATACTTTTGATATTGACATACTGCAGACCGGGCACTCTGGCACACATTCACTTGAGTGGACACGGAGTGTGTTTGATCGGGCGATGCGTCGAGGATTCACTCCGGTCATCAATGTGGAGGTTAACTACGAGGGGATCGCGGGTGGCTCTGATGACACTGTGCAACGTTTCCTCTGGTGGAGCCACATCCTCGCTGGCGCGAGCGGTTTCACGTATGGTTCTCAGGGGCTGTGGGGGTTCGAGGATGAGACCTATCAGGGCCTGACCGGTTCGTGGGGAAGAACACAGTGGCGTGACGCCGCAAGCCGACCCGGTGCCTCCCATCTCGGAGCAGCCCGCAATTGGCTCGCAGGTCGTGACTGGGCAGCGCTGGTTCCGATGTCAGACGGTGTTCGATGCGCACGAAACATTGTTGACTCGGTTCGACCGTGTGCGGCGGAGCTTCCCAGTGGCGAGCTTTTGATGTACCTGCCTGCGCTCTCACTGTTCGCCGCTCTGGACTCGTTACAGACACTGAGCGTGAGCGTTCGATGGTCTAATTATCAGTACCGGATCACATTCATTGACCCGCGAACATTCACCGAAGAACTCGGGTACGAGGTCACCAGTGACCGCTGGAGTACTGTCTCCCTCAAATCTGGGATGCTGAGCGCCGCTCCGTCAATGGAAGACTGGCTTGTGGTCGTGGCACCTCGGAGTGACGCAGGAGCGTATTCGGATGGGTAACCTCACGATAACGGATATCCGCTGCCGTCGTCTTGGTTGGTCAGAGTCACCGACGACACTTCAGGCAAGCCTGGTTAGCCCGACGAAAAAATACTCGACGCACGGGCATGATTCCCGCACCTGGTGGGGGCCAAGCCCGCTCGTGGTTGTGGAGATCGAGATCGATGATGGCATCATCGGAATCGGGTCTTGCGGTGGTTTTACCGCATTGCCTGCAGCGATAATCGAGGACCATTTCGCACCACTGATAATTGGCATGAGTGCCTATGACCGGGAATTAATTTGGGACAAGCTATACCGATCATCGGTTCGTTTCGGTCGAGTTGGTGTGACAATGGCAGCAATCGCGGGTATTGACATCGCGTTGCATGATATTGTCGGAAAAGCTCTCGGGGTGCCGGTTTATCAGCTCCTCGGTGGTGCAATACGTGATCACATTCCGGTCTATGTGAGCAGGCTCTACGCGCACTCAAATATTGACGTGTTGCAGGCTGAGGCAGCACAGTGGCTCGGTGAAGGTTTTACAATGATGAAGCAGCGATTTGGGTACGGACCAGCCGACGGCATTCCTGGAATGAAGAAAAATGAAGAACTCATTCGTGCTGTTCGAGAAGTTGTTGGCGATGATGTCATGCTCGCTGCAGACGCATACATGGGCTGGGATGTGCCCTATGCAGTTGAGATGTCCCGTCGGCTTGAAAAATACAATCTGTCATGGATTGAAGAACCTCTCTTGGGAGGAGATATAGACGGGTATGAGGAACTGTGTCGACGCTCAGGAGTCGCAATATCTCACGGAGAACACCTGTACAACAAGTCAGAGTTTATGGAGGTGATCAAACGTCGCGCGGCCGCCTACCTTCAACCAGACCTGAATCGGGTGGGAGGCTTCACAGAAGCTCGGAAAATAGCCGCGCTTGCAGAGACTGCTGGCATTCCACTCATTCCGCATTCAAACGAAATGCATAACATACACCTCGCGGCATCCAGTGTCGCCATTCCCATGATGGAGTATTTTCCTGATGAATTGCCGGACACTGGCAACGAGCTTTTCTGGCGGGTGTTCGATGGCGAGATTGTCGCCAAGGACGGTTTTATTGATATCCCACACAAGCCTGGACTTGGTGTTTCTTTAAATATGTCTGTCATCAATGAGATTGAGTTGCGAGGTTGAATACATGTGGAAAGTACACATTTGCAAGATTGGTCGGTGGGAAGGCATCCCTGGACCTGAACTTTTTTGGATGTCCGATTTCGGTAAGGAATACGAAATCGGACTGAACGCTGTCATTGCGGTTAATGACTCTGGTGAGATTGTTGTCGTCAACACCGGCCCCGACATAAATGATCTCGACCGGTTGAACAAACTGTGGGCCGCTGGAGTTAGCTCTCGGTGTCACCTTGCTGTTGAGGTACCGATTGAGCAGCACCTCGCGCGTCTTGGGTACTCCATCTCTGATGTTGGAACGGTGCTTGTTACACCGCTACAGGCCTACTCGGTTGGTCGCGTACCAGACTTTTTGAACGCACGAATTGGCATACTTCGATCTGGCTGGGAGTTCTTTTTCAGCACTCGATATCATCCTCACCCGCATGACTACCCACCCAATGTCATCCCGCCGACGGTTTTGCAGTACCTCATGTACGACGCGCCTGAGCGGCTCCTGCTGCTTGACAATCACGAAGAGATGGCGCCGGGGTTGACTGTCCGGTTCACCGGAGCGCACCACCGTGCCTCTATGGGCATCAGTTTCCAGACAAAGCACGGCGAGGTGGTTGTGTCTGATTCGGCATTCGTTCGCGAAAACCTTGTGCCTGGTCGGCTGCTTGGCATCATCGAGAACATGTATGAAGCGCTTGAGGCGAACGAGTGGTTTCGATCCGTGCCATATTTTGTGCCGCTCTATGATCCAACGATTGCTGAGAGCTACGCGGGGGGAATCGGATGACTGGACCGCGAACCGCAGTGGTCACCGGTGCCTCTCGAGGAATCGGCCGAGCCATCGCTGGGAGGCTTGCGCAAGACGGGTATTCGATGTACCTCATCTCAAACGACGCGAGCGAGAACCTCGCTGCAGCAGACGAATTGTGCTCCGCAGGCTCGTGCGCAGTTCCCATCACAGCAGACGTCGCGGACGCAACGGCTATGGCACACGCAATGCAGGAGATTGCGAACGATTCGGGATCACTCGATGTGTTGGTCGCTGCCGCTGGCATCTGCCCGCTCGTGCCGTTTGAAGATTTAACCGTTGAGATGTGGGAAGAGACTCTATCTGTCAATCTTTCGGGAACGTTCTACGCCACGTTTGAAGCGGCGAAGCACATGATGAAATTCGGCCGAGGTGGTTCAATCGTTGCGGTCAGTTCGATCAGTGCACGCGTTGGTGGGCCCTATCAGATTCACTACACGCCAACGAAGGCGGGCCAGCTTTCCCTCATGCAATCCTTAGCGGTTGCCTTGGCACCGCACAGAATTCGGTGCAATTCGGTTCTTCCGGGCACGATAGACACCGCGCTCAATGCTGAGTTTCTCGCAGATCCCGTCAGACGGGGTACCTACGAGGCCGGAATCCCGCTGGGACGCATTGGAGTGCCTTCCGATGTCGCCGGTGCGGTCGCATTCCTTGTCGGTGAGGAAGCGTCATACATTACCGGTGCCGAGATTCTCATCGATGGTGGAACGCTCGCCGGATTGGTGGCGTGATGCGATTTGCGTTTGTGATGCGAGTACGAGAAGGCATGGAAGATCACTATCGGACTCTCCACGCGGAGGGCAACCCCGTCAACGAGGCGATTCGACAGGCGTGCCGTGAGTCAGGTATTTCCCACTACACACTGTTCATGGGTGGTCCGACTGGTCGTTGGATATTCGGTTTCTTCGAGGCCAAAAACGTGACCGAGTCGATGGCAAGGCTTGCCGCTCATCCGGCAAATGCTCCGTGGCAGGAAATGATCACTCCGCTCATGGAGGTAACCGCCACATTTCAGGGGGATGGGTCCGTGGAAAAACTGACGGAAGTTTTTCATCTTGACTAGAAACTTTGAGTTGGGTGCAGTCATCCCGATGCTGCCGACCCCATTCCGTGACAATTTGAGTCTGGATGAGCGATGTCTTGAACAGCTTGTTGAACGTGTCAGCGGTGAATACCCAACGATTGCACTCCTCGGTTTTGGCGCCGAATGTCTGCAGCTGGATAACACTGAAAGAAGGCGCGTCCTGGGTATCGCTCGCGCGAGTTCACCAGCGACAACTCGTATAATCGTCGGGTGCACCGCAGCAACAGCGGCTGAGGGGATGTTACTGGCACGAGATGCCGATCAGAGTGGTGCTGATGTCATCATGATTGCTCCCCCGCTTGATATTGTGACCCGCGCTACCGCGGCCGAGTTCATAGAACAGTGTGCACAGTCACTGCATTCAGCCTCTCTGATGGTGCAAGACGCACCACTGTGGAGTGGCGCCAGCCTCGGTTCGGAGGTAATCGCCGGGCTCAAATCCAAGTTTCCACACACGGTTCGCTACGCCAAACCAGAGCAATTGCCCTTCGGGAACGACGTACACGCGCTAACAGACATTGAAGACCTTGCAGTTTACACGGGCCTGGGTGGCACATCATTTCTTGACGGACTTGCGCTCGGAGCCGCCGGTGTCATCCCCTTCATTGAAAGCTCACGCATGTTGAGCAGCATTGCCACTGAATACCCTGGTGATGGGGCAATTCAGGCGTATCAGTCATTGCTGCCGTTGTTGACCTTCCAGATGCAAACACTCGGCCACGCGATCTACACCTCCAAACTCATTTTGGGCTGGATCGGATTCGACCTTTCGCCAGCAACACGGATCCCCATCGAACCACCCTGCACTGCTGCTGTGGATCTTCTCCGGCATCACGCAAAAACCGCTGGGATTCTAGTCTCCTAACTGCAGAGAGTTACCAGTGGATCCCACTATTTCACTGCCCCGGCCGTGATACCTCTTGCCAGAGTGCGCTGGAATATGAGGAAGAAGATGATCGTCGGAAGGACGCCCAGCAGGGCTGATGCGCTGGTTGTTGTGATGTCCAAGATTCTATCGCCCTGGAGTGTCGCGATCGCAACCGGAACAGTTTGGTTGTCATTGGATGTGAGAAATGCGAGCGGAATGAGGAACTCATTCCAGGTCCAAATGAAAAAAAATACGAGAAGAACTGAAAGTGTCGGACGGCTGATGGGGACGACAACTCGCCACAGTATTTTCCAGCGGGATGCTCCGTCAATCGCGGCGGCCTCAAGAATCTCTTTCGGGAAGGTACCATAGACGCTGGAGAGCAGGTACGTGCCGAAGGCAGCCTGGAAGACGGTAAAAATGATGATAACTGACCATACGCTGTCGTAGAGACTCACTGCTTTGAAGATGAAATAGAGCGGATAGAGCAATACTTCTTGCGGAAGAATATTGGCGATGAGGAACACCACAACGATCCAGGTGCGACCCTTCACTTTTCCAATACCGATCACGTACGCGTTGAGGACCGAGATAATGACTGCCGCGACCGCGACCGTTCCCGAAATGAGGAAACTGTTCCACAGTTTGAGTGGAAAATTTACTCTATTCCAGAACGCGATTATACCGTCAAAATAGGGTGTTACTGGAAATTGTAGAGGGCCATTTTCTGCGTAATCTTCTGGCGATTTGAACGAGTTAATAATGATTAGATAAAACGGAGCAGCGACGATGACAGCGATGCCGACGACGATGCCGAGAATGACCCAGTCACTCACGGTGCGCCGGGTCTTGCGGCGAATTTTGAACGGGCTTTCCGGTCGTTCGAGACTTGCTTTCGGACGTGCCGACCGCCGCGTCGAGTGTGTCATAACCATGGGTTACCGCGCTCCTTCTTGCTGTTCAGAGCGATGTTGGGCTCGAATGAAGAAAATTGCAACAAGGAGGATAACAAGGGTGAGCGCGGTTGCAATGGTGGCCCCATAGCCAACCTGTTGATTTTTGAAAAACTGAATGTAAGAGTAAAAACTCGGCACGATGGTCGAGGTGCCCGGACCGCCACGAGTCAGAGTGTAAATGGGCCCGAACACTTTGAGAGCTGCGATCGTGCAGGTCAGTGTCACAACATAAATCTCGGGGCGTATAATCGAGATGGAGATTGCGGTGAATCGTTGGAACCAGTTTGCTCCGTCAAGATCCGCCGCTTCATACAGTTCCGGATCAACTCTTTGAAGTGCAGCCATGAAGATCACCACGGGGTATCCCAACTGAACCCAAATCATGACGACCATGATGCTGGACAGAGCCGTGTCGGGACTTCCTAGCCAGTTGTGCTCCAGGTTGGGCAGTCCCAACCGACTCAGTATGTGGTTGAGGGCACCGTCGTCCGGACGGAGGATCCATCCGACGAGGATGGCTGCGACCGCGATCGGCAGGATTTGCGGGAGATAGTAGGTCGCCCGAAGAAACGCCGCCGTCTTCCCTCCAAACTTTCGTGCTATTAGGTCAAAGAGCACGGCACCGATCACAAGGCCAAGGACGGTGGGGATGATGACCATCGCGATGATCATGGCAACCGAGTTAATGAATGCCGTCCAAAACTGGGCGTCACTCACCAGACGCTGCCAGTTTCCCAGGCCAATCCAGACGGGCGGTCGAATCCCGCGATAAGAGGTGAAACTTAGATAGATATTCCAGCAAAGGGGAATGATAACGATGGCTGTCAGGAGCACAAAGCCGGGGACGAGGTAGAACCAGTAGCCTGCACGCTCCAGTGGACGGCTCCCTATTTTGCGGGATGATCGCGACGCGTTAACGGATGTCACGGAGCGCAGCGGGTGGCTCCCCGCTCGGGGTGCTCGGTGTTCCCCTGACAACCGGCTCTCCTTGTCGTTGTGACCAGTCTCCATGGCCCCGGCTCAACTTTCTCGTCAACGTAGAAACTGAAAGTGTGTTGGTGGGGAAATTCTTCCCCACCAACACATCCTTATTACTGCCCGGATTTGCCCGCTTGATACTGCGAACTGAGCTGATCGAGTACTGCGCCGGGTGTTTTGGTTCCGTTGACCAGGTCTTGTAAACCCGCGTTGAGTTGGTCATAGAAGCTTGGCGTTGGCCAGTCGGGGTAGAACGCCAGGCCGTCTCGGTCAGCGAGGGTTTTGAAGTTGGTCACGAGGGACTTGCTCTTTGGGTCGGTAATGACGGAGGGGTCGGCGGCCACGGGAATGCCTCCGGTATTCCCAATGATCGTCTGGATTTCTGGACTCATAGTGATGTCGATGAACTTGTAGGCGAGATCCTTATTCTTCGAGTTCGCGGGAACGATCCACATGTTTCCAGCCGAGCCTGGGGCGAGGGTTGATTCTGGGAAGAGGAAGTCTGACCATTGGAAGTTTTTAATGGTGCTTTTAAACTGTCCATAGTACCAAGTCCCGGTGTAGAAAATTGGGTACTTACCGGAGGTAAAACCGTTGTACGCGTCATCCGCCTTCATGCCCGTTGAATTTTTCGAAATATAACCTTTGTCAACCCAGTCTTTAATTGTTTGAGTGGCATAGGTAAAGGCGGAATCATGAAAATCAACCGGTTCGGCGAACGTCTGGAAGTTAGTGACCCACTGACGGTTAGCTCTGCTCAGTGCCAACTGGTACCACAGCTGGCCCAGGGGGTATTCTGTCGCCGACTCCGCGAGCGGTGTGATTCCGGCATCCTTGAAGGTTTTGAGAACATTCTCGAAGTCGGCAATTGTCGTCGGAACGCTCAAGCCGTACCTGTCAAACATGTCCTTGTTGTAGTACACCTCGGTGAATTCACCATAGTTTGGGATTCCGTAGAACGGGCCGGTGCCCATGATTCCTTTGTCGTTGTAGCGAGCGGTTGTCTGCAAGCTTGGCGAGAGTTCCTTGTCCCAACCATAGAGTTTTGCGGCGGCATCCAGGTCGGTGAGAAGTCCCTGACTGGACAGGAGCCCCGCGGTGCCGTTGCCTTTTGTGTATTCAAGCACATCTGGGGCTGAGCTCGAGTTCAGCACTTGGCTCGCGGTGGAACGGATCCCCTCATAAGACTTTGCCTCAAACTTAACCGTGGCTCCGGTGGTTTTTTCGAACTCTGCGATGGCGGCGGTCCAGGCGTGACCCATCGCGCTCTCCAGGTCTTCGTAGTGCCACAGAGTGAGAGTCTTGCCTTTTCCGTCGGGATTTTTGACGATCGCTGTGCTGTTGGTTTCACCGTCTGATGAGCAACCCCCTAGCATCACGGCAGCAACTGCAAAGCCGATGATCGCTGCCAACTTTCTGTCAAGCATGAGTATCTCCCTCATCTGGGAGTGCGATGCCGTCATTGCGCCAGGGCAGCCACTCCGATGCCGATATGTCTGAGTCGCCAACATAACAGGGAAGCAGCTCGCAGCGCAAGCGTGCGGTGAGGGCGAGTTTGTCACGGTTGCGTATCGTCAGCAGAAACGTGTGCCGCGACAAGCGAGGCTCGATTCCGTGTCTAACCCACCCCGTATCACCCCTGCGGGCGGTGTCCAGACCCAACGAGCACCACAACGGTCAGTTTCGAGGCTGCATCACCCCTGCAGGCGGTGTTCAAACCGTTGCTGGCAACCGAACTGGGCCGACAAGATCAGCGGAATTCAGTCCCGCAAGGTGTGGGCAACGACAAAAGAAGCCGGAGAGGCGAGCAGTTCGGCGTACACAAGCTCCGCCGCTCCGACCAGGAGCAGAGCACTGTCAACCGAGCCTGCAAGCACTCTCAATCCCTGTCGCGAAGAACTGATCGCGGAAGCGGCAACCTCGGCGAGCAGCCCCTCGGTGAGCGGAGCAAGAAAACCGCCAAAGACGATCGTGGACGGGTTAAACAGGTTCACCACGGTGCGGACCGCACGTGTGATCGAGAGTCGATAGCGATTGATGAGCGCCTCAACGACGGGATCGGAATTGGCTCGGATTCGTTCAGCTAGTAACTCGGCTTCCCGGTCGGTGAGACCCAGTGCGGCAAGAAGTTCTTCGCGCGAAACTTCGGTTTCCAAGCAGCCGGTGGCGCCGCAATGGCAGCGACGGCCGTTGTCAGCGACAAAAATGTGGCCCACTTCCCCCGCGTTTCCTTGAGCACCAAGGATGAGCCGACCACCCATGATCGCTCCTCCGCCAATCCCGCTGGCACCCCCGATGATATAGAAAACGTCCTCAATGTCACGCCCGGCCCCGAAGGCGCTCTCAGCGCGGAGGGCGAGCACGGCGGCATTTGCGGCGTAGACGGGCACGCCAAGCGCCGCAAACATCATTGCGGCCAAGGGTTCCTCTGACCACCCCAGGTGTGTCGCTTCCCGCACGAATCCGTCTGCCAGTCGCACCTGGCCTGGCACAGCAATACCAACACCAAGGATCCGCCAGGGTTTATCCCGATCACTCGTCATTCCCATGACCACTGCCCGGGTCATCTCCACCACATCCGTCACGGTGATGCGGCGATCCCACGGGATGTGCGCTTGGCGGAGCACGGTTCCATTGAATCCCACCAAACCCACGTTCAAGCGATCCACCTCCGGATTCACCGCGATGGCGACCGTGGATTCGTCCGGAACGACAATCGGGCTTGGGCGACCGGCGCCATTCACGACGGCCGACCCCTCGCTGACCAAGCCGAGCGCAACCAGGTCACGAACAACAACTCCGACGGTAGACCTGTTCAGCCCGGAGAGGTGCGTGAGCTCGGCCCGTGTGTGTTTTCCATCACGATGTAGCCAACCGAGCAAACTCGACAGGTTCCGATCGCGAATGTCCTCGGCAATGCCGCCCCCCGTCCTCAGTGACTTTGTGCTCAACGCGATTGCTGCCATGTGACGAGGATACCGATCGGCGGTGGGGCAGCCGCGGACGAGCACACCGCGAGCGCCGGCTGGGGGTTCGATGAGCATTTGTGCGAACCGTCCTTCCGACACCGGGGTATTTGTGTTAGCTTCGAACAAACCACTTATCCGGTCACAACCCACCCGCCAGGATGCCGAATCTGCTGCCTGGAAACACCTAATCTGAAGGACGAACAGCTTGGATACGTCACGAGGCCCCAATCGGGTCATCATCTGGGGAGAAAATCGTCACGAGCGCATCGAAGACAAAGTTGCCGAGATCTACCCGCATGGAATGCACACAACCATCCGGGATGCCGTTGCCAACATCCTGGGCGCGAACGCCGATGTGAGCACGGCGACCCTTGACGAGCCGGAACACGGTCTCACGGAGGAACGCCTCGCATCAACCGATGTGCTCGTCTGGTGGGGCCACATGGCGCACGACGCGGTCAGCGACGAGGTCGTCACAAGGGTATATCAGCAGGTACTGGCCGGAATGGGTCTTGTCGTTCTCCACTCGGGGCACTGGTCAAAAATCTTCACCACGCTCATGGGGACGACCTGCACCCTCCGCTGGCGGAGCGAACAGGACCGCGAACTGGTGTGGACGGTCAATCCGACCCACCCGATCGCCCAGGGCATCCCGCAGCCCATCATCATTCCCGAGCAAGAAATGTACGGCGAACAATTCGACATCCCGACGCCCGATGAACTTATCTTCATCAGCTCATTTTCTGGCGGCGAGGTGTTTCGTAGCGGCTGCACCTTCCGACGCGGCAACGGCAAGATCTTTTACTTCAGCCCCGGAGATCAGGACTACCCGGTGTACCACCATCCCGACATCCAACGCGTTATTGCCAACGGTGTTCAGTGGGCGCGACCGGCGCGACCGGTTCGCGAGACACCGACACTGTTGCGGTACGACACCAACGACTTCAGCGCCGGGCACAGCTATCAGGGTGCCCTTGTCAGATGAGCTCTTTCGCGACCCTCGCCCGGTTCTCGGACCCAGTTCGGATTGTGTTAGTTGGTGCCGGAGCAATGGGCGCGAACTGGGCGAAAGTGATCCATGAAACCGCAGAAACACGTCTCGCTGGTGTCGTCGATATAACTGCGGGAGCCGCCGACAAACTTCTCACCGCGCTCAAGATTGAGGACGTTCCTACCCGCACGTCACTAGCCGACTTCGAGTCTTTTGGTCTTGACTACGACGCGGTCATTAATGTCACGGTTCCGGAAGCTCACAAGGCCGTGATTACCGAAGGGTTACAGCGGGGAAAAGCAGTTTTGTCCGAGAAACCGCTCGCCCCTACCGTCACCGAAGCGTGGTCGCTCGCGGCAGTTGCAGCTGTCTCGGGTACCCTGCTTATGACCAGCCAGTCGCGCAGATATTTCCGCGGTCTTACCGCGTTTAAGCGCTCCGTCAAAGCACTCGGACCGGTTGGCATTCTCACCAATGATTTCTTCAAAGCTCCCCACTTCGGCGGATTTCGCGAAGCAATGGCTGATCCGCTCCTCGTCGACATGGGCATCCATCCGTTCGACGCGGCCCGTTTTATTCTGGACGATGAGCCCGTTTCGGTTTATTGTGAGTCCTTCAATCCCTCGTGGAGTTGGTATGACGGTGATGCGGCAGCGACGGCTTTGTTCACCTTCTCGACAGGATCACGTTTTCGCTACACCGGAAGCTGGTGCAGTCCGGGCAGTGAAACGAGTTGGAACGGATCCTGGCGCGCCAGCAGCGAGGCCGGAACCGTCCTGTGGGACGGTGAGGGGCCACCCACCTCAACGGACACAACCGTTCCCGAGCTCGACCCCCTCGAACGAGAAGAAATCTCCGGCGCGCTGGACGAATTCGTGCGGGCACTTCGAACCGGTGCCGAGCCGAGCGGGATCGCCGACCGGAATCTGATGAGTTTGGCGATGGTCGAGGCTGCCGTGACATCGAACCGCCGGGGTGAGCTCGTGCACCTCATCGATATCCTCACGGCTGCGAGGGATGAGGCGATCCTGGCAACAACGAACAAGGCAGAACGCTCGTGGTTGGCGGGGGCGCTCCCGGCGCGGTAGCCGCGTCTCGTGTCCCACGCCGACACCTGACTCCTGTGATAAGAAGGGCCTCTCACTTGCCGATGCCAGCCGTGAGCCCGTTCACCAGTTGTCGCCGCGCCAGGATGTACAGCACGAGGATCGGCAGTGCCGAGAGCACGACGGCTGCGAGGGTCGCGGGCACGTTGATGCTGAACTGGCCCTGGAAGTTCCACAGCGCGAGGGGGAGGACTCGGATGCTTTCGCTCTGCGTAAGCACGAGCGGCAGGAGGAAACCGTTCCAGACCTGGAGCGCGTCATAGATCACTACGGTCGCGATCGCCGGTCGCGCCATCGGGATGACGAGGCGATACAGAATCATCCACTGACCTGCGCCTTCGACTCGCATTGACTCGAATAGTTCGTGAGGGATGTCGCGCAGGAAGTTCACGAGGATGAGGACGGTGATGGGGATGGCAAAGGCGATCGAGGGAAGGATGATCGCGTAGAGCGTGTCGTACAACTGCACCTGTCCGAGCATGAAAAACAGCGGGATGATCGTGGCCTGGAGCGGAATTGCCAGACCCACGAGGAACACCGAATAGGTGGCGCGAACGAATTTTGCGCGGGAGCGCACGATCGAGTACGCGGCCAGGAGGCACACGATCGTAGTGATGATGACGGTTGTGGCGGTCACAATGAGGCTGTTGATGAAGTAGCTGAGGAAGCCGCTTTGGAGGACGAGTCGGTAGCTGTCGAGTGTCGGATTCGCCGGGGGAGCCAGCGGGTTCCTTGTGTAAAAGGCCCCCTGCTCGCTGAAGCTCGTGATGACCACGTAGTAGATCGGCAGGATGATGATCGCGAGCCAGATATAACCGACGAAGCCTCCGCCAATGTTTTTGCGTGGGTTACCTGCGCGCCGCGATTGGCCGCATCGTTTCTTGGGAACAGACACTCGTTCGGGTCCTGGGCTCACCGAGATCTGCGCACCGGTGAGGCGGGTTGTCGTCGTCATGCCGGTCACGCTCCGTCCTGCTGGCTGGACATTCGATTGAAACCGCTGAACTTTGTGAGTCCGGCCGCGAGAAGTAACCCGATCACTACGAGGATCACGGCGAGCACGCTTGCACCGCCGAGGTCGCTGGCTGAGAAACCGGTGAGGTACATGTCCAGAGGGAGAAGTCGGGTGGCGTAACCGGGCCCGCCCTGAGTGAGGATGTACACAATGTCAAAGTATGTGAGGGAACCGACCACCATGAGCGTGGATGACGCGATGATCGTGTTCTTCAGCTGCGGGACCGTGATGTAGAAGAACTGCTTGACACGTCCAGCTCCGTCGAGCTGTGCCGCCTCGTACAGGGAAGCGGGGATCTGCCGAGCACCCGCCTGATAAAGGAGGGAGTGGAACGGGATGAACTGCCAGGCGATCACGAAGATCACCACGTAGAGAACGAGTGCCGGGTTGCCGAGCCAGTCCTGCGACAGGATCGGGAGGTTGAACGCTTTGCCGAGACCGTAGTTGGGGTCGAGGAGGGCTTTGTAGGCGATGCCGATCGCGGCCGAGGAGAGGATGAGGGGCAGGAAGTAGAGAGCGGCCAGGACCGCACGGTACCTGTGGCGTCCTGCAGTGAAGACACCGAGCAGCAGGCTGAGGGGGGTTTGCACAATCCAGGAGAAGACGATCACTTGGAGGCTTAGCCACAGGGCGTTGTAGGTGACCGGGTCGGAAACCTGGTTGATCCAGTTGGTGATGCCGTTGAATACCGGAGCGGTGAGGCCATCCCAACTGGTGAAGCTCAGGCCGAGGGCGATGAGCAGAGGAACGATCGCGAAGCCCAGGAAGAAAATCAGGGCCGGTACGACGAGCCAGGTGCTGGGGGCTGAGAGGTGGGCGATGGCCCCACCGTTCCGTGTGCTCATTTACTTTTTGATGGTCTTGTTCATGTTGTCGGAGAACTGCGCGGGTGTCACTGAAGCGTTGAAGAGGAGGTCGAGCTGGGTCCAGAACTCGGCGGAGGCCGCCGGAGAGAGTGCCAGGTCCCAGGACTGCTGGAAGTTCGGTGCCTGCTTGATCATCTCGTTCAGGCCCTTGGCAAAGTCGCCCTGCAGTTGTGGCCCGATTCCAATGAGCGGTGGGATATTGCCCGCATCGATGACCGACTTCGTGTACGCGTCGTTCCAGACCGTATTTGTCAGATAGTCGAGCGCGGTCTTCGCCTGCGCCTCGGTCGCTTTCGCGGAGATCGCCCAGTAAGAGGCTGGGTTGCCCGCGATATTCTTTGAGTCCCCCTTGCCTCCGGTCACTGCGGGGAAGGGACCGAATCCGAGTTTGCCGCTCGACTCGAAGGTCGGGTTGATCTGCGCGATGCCCGCGTAGGCCCAGGCACCCTGCAGCAGCATGGCTGCCTTACCGGTGACCATGAGCGCCAGGTCGGCGTTCGTGTCGGCGGAGACGGAGGCGAAGCCGTCCGCGAAGCCACCAGCTTTCACGAGCTGTTGGATCATCGTGTTGGCCTTGATAACAGCGGGGTCAGACCAGGCCTCGGGTTTGTCGTCGAGGATGTTCTGGAACACCTCCGGACCACCGATGCGGTCAACGAGGTACTCGATCCACATGAGGTATGGCCACTTGCTGCCGCCGCCAAGCGCGATAGGAGCAAAGCCCGCCGCCTTGATTTTCGGGACGGCCGCCAAGAGTTCATCCCATGTCTTGGGCTGCGCCACGCCGACCTGCTTCAGCACGTCCTGGTTGAAATATAGGATGACCGGGGAGGTCGGATCCATGGGGATGGCGTAGGTTTTACCGCCGTTCACACCGCCGGCGGCGACGGATGGGATGAGTCGTTCGGTGAATGTCTGCTTGTTTGTGAGGTCAGGGGTCAGATCGCGCAGCAGGTTGGCCTTGACGTACTGTGCCATGGTGCCGCCGCCCCAGGTGTACACGAGGGTAGGCACCTGGGGTGAGTTGATCGCCGTGCGGATCTTGTCTTTGTAGTCGTTTGTGCCGAAATAGTTGGCCGTGATTTTCGTGTTGGGGTTCGCCTTGTTGAACTCCGCGACGGAGGGCTCGATGAGCGGTCGGTCGGCCGTGGTGCCCCAGGCGGTGATGGCACCGGTTGTGGTTCCACCGTTCGCTGAGCCGCACGCGGCGAGGAGGAGGCCAAGGACAGCGGTGGTCACCACCGTCGTCAAGACCTGGGCCGTGTGGTGCCGGGGTCGACGGTGCTCGGCCTCTTGTGAGATGTGGGTCATTACAGTTCTCCTTCGTGTGAGGATTGTCTGCCGGAGTCGAGGGCTGGGAGACGCTCGGTCGCGGCTGGGGGCTGTGCGTGATGGTGGGACGAGGTCAGCAGGATTCGAGCTTCGGGATTCATGGTTGGGAGTTGCGCTCGGTGGTGGGGGTGGATCCGGTTCAGCGTGCAGGGGCTCGAGCAGGAATGAAACATCGGAGCTGCATCGACGCAGCGCGGTGGAAACGGGCGAGTGAGCGGTGGCACCGGGTCGGTGCGGTCATATCAATCACCTCGTTGTGTCGGAGTCCGTCTCGCAATTGGTGGTTACGTTTCCACTATGGAGCGTAACCAGGGTTCGTGAGTTCTGTCAATCCTCTGAAGTGTGGCGTTTTTCCGGGAATTTTTGTGCGACCACCCGATTTTTGCAACGATGTCCGACGCGACGTAAGGAATGTAAAAAATGGAATCGATCCCAATCAGAGGATCTGGTCTCACAGGCTTTCGCCGCCGCCGCTGACAGTTCCAGTTGTTCGTCCACCACGGGTGGTGGTGTGTGCTCCCGATCCGAGGCGCAGATAGTTCCAGTTGCTCGCCCATTGCGAGCGGCCAGTCCACTTGAGGTAGGTCTCATGGCACATCACCACGCTCGCCCGGAGCCGCGCTTCAGCGTACGGGCAAAGGGGCAGTTGGCGGACATCATGGCCCCGACACCCTGCTGGGCGCGCTTCAGCGCGCAGACGAAGGGGTAAGAGAGGTTCTGCGCGGCCGCGGCTGCGCGGCGCTAATTGGAATCGATGCCGCTTTCGCTCACCGAATCGATGCCGCCAATCGCCACCAGGATCTCGAAGACCGTAACGAACAACCACGTAAACGTGGGATTGTTGTCATGATTGACAGGATGCGAGATCCGTGGCTATGGTCATGATGGAAACGTAACCATTTTCAGTTCCATGATCAACCAGGACGGGGCGAAGGCGCATGCGCAGCACAACGCTGAACCACCGGCTCGGCATCCCGCGTGGTGCGGGCCATCCGAAACCTAAGCGACGACTGCAACGAGACCCCGCCGGCATCCCGCGTGGTGCGGGGCATCCCACCACCTGGCGTGCCCGCGCAAAAGTCAGCTCCGGCACCCCGCGTGGTGCGGGGCATCCTCCTGACGCAACCCGGACGCGGTTGTTTCCGTGCGGCATTCTGCGTGGCACAGGGCGTCCGTTGTCGTCGTGGTCGTTCTGCCCGGCCGGTTCCTGGAACGGAGAACGAGATGAGTGAATCCAAGAGCGCGCGTCAGCAGCAGCGCTCAGTGAAGCAAGCGACCATGAAGGATGTCGCGGTGGCAGCCGGAGTCGGGCTCGGGACGGTGTCCAGAGTGTTCTCCAAGCAGGGCAAGGTCGCGGAATCGACGCGACACCGCGTGGAGGAGACAGCGCGTGAGCTCAATTACCACCCCAGCGCGATCGGTCGCGGGCTGAAGCGACAGGCCACTGACAACATCGGCCTCATTGTCGCCGACATTTCGAACAACTTTTACGGTGAGTTCGCCCAGGGGGTTCTCGCCACGGCGAAGTCCATGGGGCGTCACGTCATCCTCTGCGCGAGCGGCGAGGACGCCGAGAGCGAGAAGGAGTACATCGACCTGCTCGTCGAACAGCGCGTTGACGGCATCATTGCCTTTCCCACCGGGCACAACGTCGGTGCCTGGCAGAGCGCTTTGCGCCTCGGCATCAACATCGTCTTCGCCGACCGCACAATTGATGAGCTGAACATCCCCTCGGTTCTCATCGACAATCTCGCTGCGGCCCGATCCCTCACCGAGTATGTGCTCGCCCTCGGGCATCGGCGGATCGGCTATCTCGGTGGCCCATCGCATCTGACAAGCGGACGTCTGCGCACCGAGGGTTTCCGCCGGGCGCACGCCGATATGGGCGTCGAGGTCGACGAGCAACTCGTCGTGCAGACTCGTTTCACCCGCGACACTGCGTACGCGAGCGCGCTGCGGCTCCTCGTTGTCGAGGAACCACCCACCGCGCTCATCGCGAGCAACAATGTGCTTGGGGAAGCTGCGCTCACGGCCATCCGTGACCGTCGGTTGCGTGTTCCCGAGGACATCTCCGTGGTGATGTTCGACGAGGTGCCGTGGGCAAAGCTCGTTGACCCGCCGATCACCGTGCTCTCCCAACCGGTTTGGCAGATGGGTCAGGCCGCAACGCGGATGATCCTTGCCCCCGACTACGAGAACCTGCACTCACTCATGCTGCCTACGGAACTGACCCTGCGCGCAAGTGCACGGCCGTGGTACCCGCGGGTTCCCGTGTGACGAACACACTCAACCGGAATGGGACGCTGCGCGCGCGGCACGGCGTGCGGTCCCGTGTGACGAACACGCTTCCTGCACCGTCGCGTTTTCCCAACTGACCCCGCTGCACACAGGAGATGGAGCCCCCCATTATGGAACGAGGCATCTACTTTGACGGATGGTATCCGAACGAGCACTGCTACCACCCGAGCATGCCGCCACGGCGTCTATCGATGATCGACGACCTAGAAGAGATGGGCGGCACGATGCTCGTGTGGGCCGGTCTTGGTGGTGGCTCGATCAGCCTCGCATACCTTGATGAGGAGGCGTTCGGACAGGTTCCGGCCCGCTTCCGTCAGCACGGTTACGTGAACGACTCCGAGTTCATCCACCACGCAAAAGCCCGCGGAATTGACCTCTTTTCGATCGTGTTCGAGGCACAGGCGTGGGAATTTCCCGCCGAGATCGTCAACGGCACAGTCCTGGCCCTCAACCAGTTGCGCGGTGCCGCTCCGGCCACCACGGTGGGCCTGCGCGAGTTCTCCCAAAACACCGGGCCTTCGTCGTGGAAGCCGTTCGAGCACTACTTCCCCGAGGGGCTCGTCAACAGCGACGGCGAGCAGGTCACGGACCTCTGGGAGGAGGTCGTCTCTCGTACGCTCGAGGGCGAGCCGCTTCGCGCGCACTGGGTTGAGGTCAACGGCAACGGCAACGGCACGGGCCAGGTCTGCTACCTCGCCGATCGAAACAACCCGGTCTGGCGCGAGTATCTGAAAGCAGTCATCCGGATCCACATCGACGCCGGTGTTCCGGGTATCCAGCTGGACGAGACCGACGTGCCGCTCCTCTCCCTCCGCTACGGTGGCTGCTACTGCAAGGACTGCATAAAGGGCTTCCGCTCCTACCTGCAGGATCTCAAGGAGTGCCCGGCTGAGCTGGCCGAAGTCTCCCTCGACAATTTCGACTACGGACTGTGGCTGCTTGAGCAGGGCTACCGCACTGGCACCGCACCTCAGACTTTCCCGCTCTATGGGCACTACACGCGCTTCCAGACGATCGCGATCGCCGAGACCTTCCGTGAGCTCACCGCCTACGTGCGCGAGTATGCCGCGTCGAAGGGGCATCCTGTTCGCATCGCTGGCAACTTTTACGACTGCGCGCCCTACTACGATGCGATGGTTGACGAGGTTGACGTGCTCGTCACCGAAATGCGCGAGACAACCTACCAGCAGCCCTGGTACTTTCGGCACGGTGTCGGCCTCGCGCGGGGTAAGCCACTGGTCGCCGTCGAGAATCCGTACGGCGGGGTCACTGAGGAACTCCTCGAGAAGCTGCAGGAGGGTCGCGCGCGCGACCTCTTCCGGCTCACCATCTTCGAAGCGAGTGCAATGGGCGCGAACATGTCGCTGCCCTACGGTTCGTGGCTCGGCACCGAGGTGAAGGACTCGTACTGGGTGCCGCGCTCGCTCGCGGTGGAGGTGGGGCAATTCCTGAAGTCGATCGACGAGGTGACCTCGAACCGCTCAATCCACCGCACGGCCGTTGTGTACCCGGTTGCGAGCATTATGCGGGCGACAATTGACTCCGACCAGTTCTTCGACGGCGACCGCTGGTACCCTCGCATCGAGGCGGTCGACGCCCGCCCGCAGTCCTACTGGGAGACGATTGAGCACCTCAGCCGGAGCTCGCGCGTCTTCGACGCTGTTGTGTTCCCCGACGAGGCGCTGCGGCCGACCGATCTCGATGCGGCGGCGCTCACCCGCTACAGCACCGTTGTGCTCCCACAGGCGTGGAACGTGAGCACCTCGCAGCACGAGATGCTCGTGCAGTACCTTGATGCGGGCGGCTTGCTCGTCGTGCACGGCGCGTACGGCACCGAGTTGCCCGACGGCCAGGTGCAGCGCGTGCTCGACCACGAGCGCACCACCACGGTGACGGAGGTCACCGAGATCGCAGCCCTGACGCCGGAGGACATCGTCGCGGAACTCGGCGAGCTCGCCGCCGCAAGCATCCACGCCCTCGCCGACGGTACGGTTGCGCTCCACCTTGTCAACTATGACTACGACTGCGAGGCAGATCGGATCCGTGAGCGGTGTGGTCTGACCGTCGGCGTGCGGGTCACCCACGAGGTGACGACGGCCGAACTATACGCGCCGGGTGCCGAGCCCGTCCGTTTGCCGGTCGCGGTCACCGACGGCGTGGCGAGTGTGACGATCCCGGTGTGTGCCACGTATGCGATCGTGCACCTCTCCTGAGCGGGCACAGACAGACGCCATCACCGAGTTCTCTCTCCCCGACATCGGCAACCTCTCCTGAGCGGGCACAGGCAGACGAGCATGACCACAATCGGTGGCGCGCAGCGCGGCGAGCTGACCGTGCTGTGCTGCGCGCCACCCGCACCTGCCCGCGTCGTTGAGAGGTCACGATTTGTCGCAAGATCATCGGCGGGCGAGAGTGTGTGACCTGTCGATGAGTGTGTGAGTTCGTTACAGTCGGCCCTCTGATGCCGTCAGTTCTGGTGCTACCGGATGTCGGTGGCCGAAGGGGTTTCGTTTTGGTGTTCTTGCGCGTAGCGAGGGCCGGCGTTGCCTTCCTTGAGGCGTCGCCGCAGGGTGGCAAGCCACCAGATCAGCGCCAGCGCCAGGATTCCGGCGAAAACGTATGCATTGCCGGTGAACACGGGAAGGACTATCAGTGCGAATTCGATGATCAAGAAGACGACGAGGCTGACTATCAACAGCGGTACGCGAGCGCGGCCGAGGTCGAACGTTCCCGGTTCCGGGGCAGGGATTCTGTGACCGGCAGCGGCGATGAGGAGGCCGATGGTTTGAAGGACGTACGTTGTGAAGAAGCCCAGGGTTGCGATGCCGAGGAAATAATTGAACGATTGCTGGTTGATGAGCGCCGAGAGTAGGAGTAACACAGATACGACACCGAGGGTGATGACCGCTGTAGAAGGTGTCTTGCGCCTCGGTGCCACGTGCCGCAGAGCACGAGAGAACGGCATCATGTTGTCGCGAGACATGGAGTAGAGCAGCCGGGTGCCGACGAGCACGTTTGAGAGCAGACAGACGAGGATGTTTGTTAGCGCGATGGCGACGACGATGCGTGCGAACACCGGTCCAAGCTGCTGGTTGATGATCTCCTCGATCGGGGAGGGGGAGTCGGCGAGGGCAGACGGGTCCTTGATCGCGAGCACATACACCAGGTACATTGCGAACTCGATAACGCACGACACGGCGAACGCGTAGAACATTGTGCGCGGGATCACGCGGCGTGCGTCCTTCGTCTCCTCCGCAACGTCGGCCACTGCCTCGACGCCCACAAGACCGAAAAATGGTCCCAGCGAGGCTGACAACCAGGCGAGGATGTACGGGGTCGCCTCGTCAGGACTCCTGCCAACAAAAAGCGATGAGATCGGCTGTGCATTGTCTGGAATGATGACAATGACAACAGCGATGACAACGGTGACGCCGACTGTCACGATGATCTCCAAGCTGACGCCAATACTGTTGATGAACGTCGCCAAGCGCACCCGGTATGCGTTGATGATCACACAGACCGTGACCACCGCAATCGCGATAAAAATCTGCTGGTACTGCGTCAGTTGCCAGCCGAACACGCTCCCGAAGTAACCGGCGAAGATGTAGCTGAGACTGGTCATCCCACTGATCCACCCGATCAGGGCGCTGAATCCGGTGAACCATCCGAATGTGGAACCGTTGAGGCGACTGGTCCACTGGTATGCATACCCGGCCAGAGGGATCTTCGCAGCTACATCGGCTGCGATGAGCGTCCACAGTAGAAAGACCGGGATGGCAAGGAACAACGTCCAGATGAACGGGGAGCCGGCGTTGAGGTAACCCGCAGCAAAGCCGGTGAAGACCGCGGTGGTAGCGCTAATGGTTGAAAAACCGATGGCGAATGACGCGACTCGGCCGACCGAACGGTCGAGTTTCTGTGTGTATCCGAATTCGGCGAGGCGGGCATCCTCGTCCTCGCCGACCATCCGGGGTGGTGGGGTCAGTGACCGACCCTGGGGGTGTGGTTCGACCATGAAAATCTCCTAGCTACGTTGCCTCGGGTGTGAGGGCCCACATGGAGGATGTGCCTCCCACCGTGCCACGTCATCTACGTTGCCTCGGGTGTGAGGGCCCACACCGTGCTCAGACAAGTGAACCGAGGATGAGACGTACCGCGGAAGGTCGAAGCTATTATCTGGTCATAAGTGCAGCTGATCAATCACTGGGTTTGCGGGCGGAGAATCTCTTCAGCATGTGCTCTACCAGTCGACGCGCGGGCGTTGTCAGTCGTTCAGGACACCAGGCAATGGCGGTGTAGCTGGTTGGTCGATCGAGGATTGGCACGAACTGGATGCCTGGACGGTTGTACAGCCGGACCATGGACGAAGTGGTGAAACTCAACCCAACCCCTCGGGCAACGAGCGTCGCCTCTGCCTCGTAGGTTGCCGCCTCAGCGGCGATCTGGGGTGGACGGCCATCACGTGCATCGGCAGCGAACCAGTATTCCCGCCACCGGCCGGCTGATTTTGGCGCAACGACGATCGGCTCGTCGAGAAGCTCCTCAATGCGCAGCTCGGATCGGCCTGCCAGTGGATGCGAACGGGGTAGGCACGCTACCCAGGACTCTTCCGCGATGATCGCCATCTCCATGTTCGGCACGTCAACGGGAGGGCGCAAAAGGGCAATATCGGTGGTTCCCGACGCGAGGCCTGCGGTCGGATCCGAGAAATCAAACTCGACGGCTTCGATGGTGATATCGGGGAATGCTTTATCCGTACCGTCGAGAAGCCTGAACAAGAGATCTGCGCCTGTGCCGATGAGGTAGCCCAGACGCACGTTTCCATGGCCGACGAGCGTGGCCACCGCCTTGAGCGCCACATCGACCTCGGTGAGGGCCTTGCGAACGTGGGGAAGCCATTCGCGACCGGTGGCCGTGAGGCTAACAGATCGGGTGTCACGATCAAACAGCCGGTCGCCGACGATGCGTTCGAGGCCCTGGATGGCTGCAGACAACGCTGGCTGTGTTATGAACAGCTTTTCAGCGGCCCGACGATAGTTCAACTCGGTACCCAGCGCCTCGAAGTACCTCAGCGCGCGAAGGTTCACATCGGGAAATGATCGCATGCCACCCCGTTCATTGATAAGCACAAGTTATGTCGTCATTGTAACTTCCAGTTTCCGCTGCCCGGCAGCACACCAACAGACTGAACTACCAGTCACCAAGCACGAAAGCAGGAGCACATGCTCAGCCAGAGCCGGTCAATCACCCTGGAAACCCCCGCGCGCCAGGAGTTCTTCGATGTGACGCAGCAACTGGACGACTTCGTTCGCGAAAGCGGTGTGAACGCAGGTGTCGCTGTCGCGTATTCGCCACACACCAGCTGTTGTGTGTTGCTGCAGGAAGAGTCGGAGGATGTGACCTATTACGGCACGCAGTTGCTCTTGCAGGACACCCTCAATGTACTCGCCCGGATCGCACCGCCGACTCGGCACGAAGGCCAGTATCTGCACCCCGGTCCGATCCACATCCGCAACGCTGGCGAACTCCGCGATGAGCTTCCGGAATGGGGACTTAACACCGACGGGCACATTATCTCCTCGATTCTTGGACGCTCGGAGGTGGTACCGGTTGTGGACGGGAAGCTTGTGCTCGGCGAGTTTGGGCGTGTGTACTTTGGCGACCTCGACTCCGTCCGCCCACGCACTCGCACCGTCCACTTCCAGATACTCGGAGAATGACCGTGCTTGTCTACGCAGTAGACCTCGGCACCACCAATCTCAAGGTGGTGCTCTACGACGACCGGTTGCGTCGGCTAGCGATCGCTTCGGTTCCTGCCCTGTACACACGGCTTGGTGCTCGCGTGGAGTTTGACCCTGACAGCGTCTTTGAACGTGTGCTTGGTCTGATCGCACGGTGTGCGGCTGATGGCACCGCCCGTGCTTCGCAGGAAGCCGTTATTGTCATCACCGGACAGGCTGAGTCTCTCGTTCTTGCAGATGATAATGGCACAGCGATTCGACCGGGCATATCGTGGCTCGATGACCGGGCCACTGCGGAGACGGTGGAACTTGGTGAACGGTTCGGTGCAGACGAGGCGTTCTCGATCACCGGTGAGCCATTTGCGTCATCTACGTGGCCCGCAGCGAAACTCCGGTGGCTTCGACGACATGAGCCGGAGACACTCGAGGCTGCGCGGTCGGTGCTGATGATCAAGGACTATCTCATTGGATGCTTCACGGGCACCGCCGTCGGTGAACTCACCACGCGCGGGTTCACCTACCTGTGGGATGTGCAGGGTGGTGGTTACTGGACAGAAATGCTTGAACACTGCGGGGTAAGCGGCAAGCTACCCGAGGTGGTTCCTGCCGGAGTGGATCTGGGACTGGTTGCCAGTGGCGTGGCAGAGCGACTTCCGAAAGCACAGGGTTATCGCATCAATGCGGGAGCGCTTGATCACTTCTGCGCCATGGTGGGAACCGGCTCTTATGTCTCCGGAAAAGTCAGCGAATCAGCAGGAACGGTTCTCTCGCTGTCGATGCTTGCCCAGGACTGGGAGTTCGATCCGAACCGGAAGGTCTCATTCCATCCCGGGCTCCACGACGGTGAAATAATTCTGTTCAACGGCGCCGATAGCGGCGGATCCGCTCTGGAATGGTTTCGGATCCACGGGCTGGGGGCAATGCCGTATGCCGACCTCGAGGCCGAACTCGGGTCGCGGGAACACACGGAGCCACCGTTGTTTCTTCCCTATCTCACCGGGATCAATCCGCCAGACTTTTTCCCGCACGCTAAAGGCGCATTTCTTGAGCTTGATCTCAGCCACGACCGTATCGATATGGCGTATGCGGTCGAGGAGGGGATCGGTCACCTTCTTCGTCGAAACCTCGACTACATCGCAGCCGGCGCGGTTCGCGAGGTTGTTTCAACCGGCGGTGGCGGCGCATCGCCGTTCTGGAACCAGCTTAAGGCAGACATCTGTGGCGTGGACGTTCTTGTTCCCGAGGAACTCGAGGCTACCTGCAGGGGTGCTGCAGTTCTCGCCCTTGTCGCAGCGGGACAGCTGAACCACCTCGAGGATGCCACCCAATTGAATGCGCCAGCTTCGAAGCGTTACCGGCCTTCCGGGTCGAAAAAACGGCAGGAACGCTACGAGCGTTTTGAGAACTATCTGAACCGCCTCTTTCGAGGTTAAACGACACGGAGGACACACGATGATGCTGTGCTGTTCGTCCCCTATGGTCCCGGGGACAACACTGACCGAGAAAGCTGAACGTCTCAGAGAGTGGGGCTACGAGGGAATTGCCCTTTTCCAACCGCGTGAGACGTGGGATGAGAAAACGCGAGAAGAGCTGTACTCTCTCGACGCTCGAACCGGCGTTCGTCCGGTGGAGTTTGTGCTGACAGACAAAACTTATGGTAACGCTATGTCCGCTGATCGCGAACTGCGACGTCGTTGTCGGGCGATGTACGGCGAGGCGGCAGCGGTCTGCGCTGAGATTGGAGCCGTCACCGAGATCGAGTTTGAGTATGGCCCCCGGGATCCGTTACCACTCTTCGAGCCGTTTCAGCAGCTCAGCCGACAGCAGCACGAGGCATTTGTCGAGTTCTACCGCGAGATGCTCGAGACCGTGGCCGGAAGCAACGGGCGCGTCCTATTGGAGCCCATCAACCGCTACGAGAGTGGTTATCTAAATCAGATTTCCGATAACGTTCGAATCATTGAGGAGGTCGCACATCCCAACGCGGGGCTCCTACCTGACCTGTTTCACATGTCCATTGAGGAAGCCGATCCGGCACAGTCTCTCCGTGATGCCGGTGACCACATCAAGCATGTACATCTCGGCGACAGTAACCGTCTTGTGCCAGGACACGGTCGTCTTGACTGGTCGGCGATCATCGAAGCTCTTCGCGCCGTGGGCTACAGCGGATACCTCAACCTCGAATGCTCGACCGAACACAACCCCACCCGAACCCTGCCGGAGGCCGCCCGGTTCCTCCGAGATCTCGTGAACGCGTGATCCCCGCACTCACGGCGCCGTTCTTCGAGATCGGTCCGAAGAATTTGCTCCGCCGTGCCGAACTTGAGCAACTCGCGCGTGTCGCCGGGCAGGCGAGCAGCACGTATGACATCGCAGTGGTTCTCACAGTCCCCGTCGCGATGGTGGCTCCCATCGCCGATCTCAGGACCGGCATCTACGTATTCGCACAGGACATGCAGGCGGAGACCATGGGCTCCTCGGTAGGGCGTACTATCGCGGAATCTCTTTTCGACGCGGGTGCCGCGGGGGTCATGTTGAATCACGATGGAAACCCGCTCAGGGACGACGAACTCGCACGTGCCGTTCACAGAGCTCAAGAGATGAACCTTCAGACCATCGTGTGTGTGGGCACCGAGGACGCAGCCCTCCGGTATGTCGAGTTGGATCCGACCGCCGTTCTGCTCGAACCACCGAGCCTGATCGGGACAGCCGATGGCGGAGAGCGCGGGTGGATCCGATCCAGCAACTCGGCCATGCGTGCGGTCAACGCCCACGTGCTCCGAATGCACGCTGGTGGAGTGGCATCCCCGGTAATTGCACACGACATTATGGCGGCCGGCGCAGATGGCACCGGGTCTACCAGCGGCGTGCTTACCGCACGAGATCCTCTCGCGGCCGCGAGGTTTTTCATCGCGGCGGCACGTGCCGGATGGGATAAGGCGCAATCGCGCGCGGCAGCTTTGACCGACGACTGATAATCAACCAAGGAGTACCAGACATGAACACAAACCTCAGTGGCAAGACCGCCGTCATCACCGGAGGAGCGCGAGGTATCGGCAACGCCGTTGCCCGATCGCTCGCAGCAGAGGGAGCCGATATTGCGCTCCTCGATCTGCTGGAGGGCGTAGCGGAAGCTGCGCAGAGCATCGCGGAGGAGCACGGCGTGCGTGCGCTCGGCCAGCGCCTTGATGTCACGGATCAGGGGGCAACCGTGGCCGCTTTCGAGGTGATCGCCGAACGGCTCAGTGTTCCGCAGATTCTTCTCACCGCGGCCGGCATCGAGATCAACGGGGATTCGATCGACGTCACCGCGGCCCAGTGGCGGAAGGTTATCGATGTGAACTTGACGGGAACCTTCTTTTCGGTACAGGCGTTCGGACGCGGATTGCTCACGGCCAAACTGCCAGGAAGCGCGGTCCTTATCTCCTCAATGTCTGCAGAGATTGTGAATGTCCCGCAGTGGGCAGCCTCCTACAACTCATCCAAGGCCGCCGTCAGGCATCTTGCCACATCGTTGTCAGTCGAGTGGGCTCCGTCGGATATTCGAGTGAACTCCATCGCTCCCGGGTACGTCATGACCGAGCTCACTCGGCAGATCATTGAGCGTGAGCCCGAGCTGGAAGCAGACTGGGTTTCGCGAATTCCACAGGGTCGGATGGCCAGGCCAGAAGATCTCACCGGGCTCGTTATTTTCCTCGCTTCAGATGCATCCAGCTACCTGACCGGCCAGCAGATCATCATCGACGGTGGGTACACGGCTGTCTGATCGGTCAGCGTCGCGCCAGCAGTGTTTGTGGTGGTGGTTGTGTGTGGATTTCGGGGAGTGACCAGCGGTCTGCGTCGGTGATCGCGAGTGTGTTTAGTGGTTGGCTTCCAGCGGGTCGTCGACCGTATCTAGATGGTGGGTGAGCAAGCGCTGCACTGTGTGGGGATGACCAGAAACCTTCGGCCCTCAGTCCGAGGCGTCCGGACTATCAAGGCACGACCGGATCTGAGAAATCTGATTCGGCAGATGGCCGACAGATTCATGTCCAGTTGCCGGTTTCGCTTGCCCGGAAGAATTGTGGCGCGCATGATGGGCTGATCGTACACGAAACCTCATTTTGCGGGTCTGCTGTTTCGTCACGATGAACGCACTGTTGGTGGAGTGTCTGCAGCAACTGAGTAGCCCAATATCTGAGTCAAAGGAGTCTCATGCACAAGGTTTGCCTATCGCACAGGGCACGACGCACCCCGGTTACGGCTCTGGCTCCCTCGTTTTTCCTAGCTCATCGCTTCGGGAGCAACGCGTGTGCTTCAGCACGAGCAGCACGCTTTTATTTACTATCTGAATGGATGCTACTTTCCACCGTTCGGGCAATATGAGATGGCACTTTCGGTTCCACGGTCAAGATGAAACGGTGAAATCTCAAGATGCGAAAATAGAACGGATGTTGGAATCGTGACGACTCCATCTCTTGGCCCCACAGGATCACCGCTTAAATCCCCTTATCTCTCTCCCGGGCCGGGCAGAGGAAGCGCATTGAGCATCCTCTGGCGGCGCGCGATCTCCACTAGCAGCGTGGCCTGGGCATGGGCTTTGCTTATCCCGAGCTTACTGCTCGTGCTCGGAATCATTGTGTATCCGCTGGTGACGGGTGTGAACCTGAGTCTCCACAGGGTAATTCTGACACGACTAGACCTTGGCAGACCATTCGTCGGATTCGATAATTTCCTGCGAATGCTGAGCGACCCAGTAATGGGTTTCGCGTGGTTGAACACACTGTTTTATGCCGTTGTCGGAGTGGGATCACAGTTCGTGGTTGGACTGATTGCGGCCCTACTCCTCAATAGGAGTTCCACACGCATGTGGATACCACGAACGATTCTCATGCTACCGTGGTTTCTTCCTCCGATCGCAGCGGCATACATGTTTGCCTTTATGATTGACCCCCGGTATGGCATCATCACTCGGGTGCTCGGTGTCGTTGGAATTGACATTGGAGGACAGGGTGTTCTTGCCAATCCAACATGTGCGATCTGGGGTGCGCTCGCCGTCGAGCTTTGGCGGGGATACCCCTTCTTTGCCCTGTTCCTCCTTGCTGGACTTCAGGCAATTCCAACGGATCTAGGCGAGGCCGCAGCGATTGACGGCGCCAACCGCCGACAGTACTTCTGGCACGTCGTGTGGCCTCTGCTGCGTCCGATTGTCATCGTATCGACACTGCTCGACGGAATCCGGCTAGCAACCTCTCCCGTGATGCTTCTTCTGCTGACAAACGGTGGTCCGGGAAATTCGACGCAAGTTGTCTCGCTCTACGCCTTCCAGCAGGCCTATCAGCGGTTTGATTTTGGTTATGCCTCGGCGATTTCGGTAGCCCTCCTCGTTGCCATCACAGGGTTCGCAATGGTCTATGTCCGTATCAATTCGGGGAGGGGCAAGTGACGCAGATGAGTTCTTCTTCTCGCACCGTGACCGTCAGCGACGCAGGAAAACGGCCACGTGTCGTCGGCCGTTCACGCTATCGGATTATGTCAAACATCGGTCTCGGAATTCTGATCTTTATTGCACTCTTTCCTGTGCTGTGGCTTGTGTATACATCGTTCCGTTCTGATGCTGATATCATCGGAAATCCAACGTCACTGATACCCACAACTATTACGTTTGAGAATTACATTACCACCTGGAACGGCACCAATCACCCGAAGTTGCTATTGAACAGCCTCATCACCTCGACAATAACTGTGGTGGTCAGTCTCACTCTTGCAACACTTGCAGCCTACAGTCTTTCGCGGGCAAAATTTCGGGGTAAAGGAATCGTGTACATTACCTACCTCGCTGTGCGGATTGTGCCGGGGGTGCTGCTGCTTTTTCCGCTCTATATACTCATCCAGCAGCTAGGGCTGTTAGACACCCATTTTGCGCTAGTCATCACCTACATAACCTTCACGCTGCCAGCGGCATTATGGTTCATGAAGGGGTTCTTCGACAGCATTCCCGTCGATTTGGAAAACGCAGCCAGAGTCGACGGATGCAGTCGAATGGGCGCTCTATTCCGGATCGTCATCCCGCTGGTCCGCCCTGGACTTGCGGCCAGTGCGGTGCTCATAGCTATCGAATCGTGGAACGATGTGCTCTTCGCACTGATGCTTACCTCGAGCGACGCGTCGCGCACCTGGCCTGTCGGACTCCGACTGTTGATCGGTGACTTTCAACTCCCGTGGGGTCAGCTGGCTGCAGCCACCGTCCTGAGTATCATCCCGGTGGTCATCGGATTCACCCTCGTGGGAAAAGCGATGGTTGCCGGCTTGACGGCTGGTGGGGTAAAAGACTGATTCTTCACACTCTGTTTTCGCAGCACGGCTAGTTTCTACAGCACACATTTCACAGCTATCACCCGTTGTCTGAACAACCATCAAAACTAGAAGGAGAAATCATGATCAACTTTGACCGCCGTCAATTCCTCGGGCTTGTGGGAGCTGGCACCGCAGGATTGATTCTGTCCGGGTGTGTGAGGAAACCCGCAAGCAGTGACGCTAGTGGGCCCACGATCAAGGCCGCCGATCCGGCGACCGCAAAAGGCACCGTCGAGTACTGGAATCACTTCACGGGTGCTGACGAGCGGCTTGGCTTCGAGGCGGTTACTTCGGGGTTTGCAAAAAAGTATCCCGGTGTGACACTGAGCAATCAATCGATCCCGCTCGCTGACTTCATGACGAAGTTTACTACTGCGGTACAGGCAAAAACCACTCCTGACGCCCTGATGGTGATCGCAAATCGTGTCAATGAAATGGTCGGTATGAACGGGCTGATTGACTTGACTGCGGCCGTTAGTGCCTGGAGCGGTCACTCCGACATCGCCGACAAGCTAATCTCGCCATTTCAACGCAATGGAAAAACATACGCGATACCAGCAGCACTTTTTGTGGACTGGTTTTACTACCGCAAGGACTGGCTGGACGAGGCCGGTGTCACCACGCCTCCTGCCACCTGGCAGGAGTTCCGCGCGGTCGCCAAAGAGATCACAACTTCTAAGCGGTATGGGTTTGCGTTGCGCGGAGGATCGGGAGGCGGTGAACCCATATTGAAAATGATCCGCGCTTACAATGGACCCTTTGTTGACGGTGGCGGAGCTCCGACCCTGAAGGCTGACGCTGTTGCCGCTGCACTGGAAGAATATTCCGCACCCTACCTCATCGACAAGTCAGCACCGCCAAGTGCACCCGCTGACGGTTATAACCAGATCTTCCAGTCGCTTTTTACCGGACAGGCTGGGATGCTCTGGCACCACACCGGTTCGCTCAAGTCAGTGTCAGCCGCTCTGCACCCCACTGTGCAGGTCATGACGGCGCCGTTGCCCTCACATCAGGGTAGCGAAATGGGTTGGGTTCAACCGCTGGGTAATGGTTTGGCGAGCACGGCGAACGCTGAGAATGCGCTCGCATGGTTGGAGTACTGGGGTTCTGCACAACCGCAGGTTGATATGTTCAAGGCGACAGGATATTTCCCGGCTTCTACGCCAGGTCAGACACTGGCTGGCTCAACCCCAATGTTGGATGCCGCCTTGACAACCGTGAAGAAGGGCATCACGCCCGAGTACTTCAATGGAATGTCGGCGTGGCAAGACAACACGGTGCTTGTTCAATACCAGTCACTCCTCGTCGGCAAGACCACCATCTCAGCGGCTGCCAACGTGATTGTCGCAGACTTCAAGAAGAACTTCTAACCAAACGGTGTGCTCACAGCGGGTGTGCCTCGAGTTTTGTCGTCTCGGGGCACCGAGCCCGGCGGCCACTTGCGGTGGTCTGTTCATGCGGCACCACGTGCCACCCCGGCATTGAGGCTCCTCGGTTATTCTGCGGGCCGGGCGTCTTCAACACTGAAAGGTGCGGGCGACTCAACGGTGAGTTGGCTATTCTGCGGACGGGGCATCTTCAGACCTGCGGACGTCCCGTCGTGCTGCGCGCAACAGCGGTGCGGGAAGCGACGAACCGATCTCCGCCTTGCCGTGCTCCTCAATGACGCGCCGAGCTGCCTTGTCGGCGACATCAATGGTGTCAACGCCGATGACCTCGCACACCGAGTAGTAGACAGAAAGAGGGATCTCCGTCTTTCCATTCAGCCACCGATTGAACGCGGCGGGGGAGTGGCCAAGGCGGATTGCGACCGCGAGCGCAGTGTATCCGCGCGTCGTGATTCGTCCCTTCAGTTCAAGGCCAATGAAGTTGGCAAAGGCACGTGCTCGCATTTGTGTATCCACCCCGACACCTTAACACCGGCGCCACTGACCTCGGTGTTAGCTTGCACCACCCTCCCTGAGAGTGTGCCGACAGTTCACCATGTTAGATCTAGATTGTCGAAATTGATATGTAAATTACTTATATGAACATGCACAACGCGAGGTGGACCTCGTTGGCGGTCGCTGACGTGCTCCACTCGAGCGGGCGCACAATTCGGTCAGTAGCCGAGGAAACCGAGATCCCCTACTCGACTCTGAGGCGAAAGCTCGCGTCCGAATCGGCCTTTACCCTCAGCGAACTCTACCTGCTTGCCGGATGCCTCGGCGTCACCCCCTCCCGTTTTCTACGCCCGGATTCGCGTGCGCCTGTTGATGCTGGGGGGCGGTAGCGATTGGGTGGGAGCAGCCGCCCCTGCGGCCATCCCGGAGAACGGCCACAACCGGCAACACGAGCGAACTTGCCGCACACGTCTACGGCGTGCTGCGGCCACCCTGTTACTGGAGACCGGGGCAACCCCGCCGCGCAAGCGTAGGCGCGCATCCAGTAACCCACAAGCCACCAGCTGTGGAGTTTGGCGTTCGGTGGCGGTGTTCTGTGATCGCTTGGTGTCGTTAGTTATACAACGCGTCGCGTGCTCTCGACTCCAGCTTGTCCTTGTCGTTGTGCACGTACTCATCACACGTGTACTGGTGCGCGTCGTTGTTCGGCTCCGACCAACGGTCACGGGTGTCGGACGATCGACCGGTACCGAGTCGCCAGTCCCACCGCGGCGAAATGGGATCAATCGTCTGGACCCCGCCTATTTTAGGAACAAAAATAGTGGAGTGGAGTAGCTTGGTCTACATCCCATCCATCACAGAAACGGAATAAGCCTGATTGTCTTTTATCGCAATCTTGGCAGCGTTACCGCTTGCCGCCGCTCTTGCCCTCGGAGGCCCTGGAACGGCGGTGAACGCCTCGACGGGCGCTCCTCTCGTCGCTAGCGTGTCTGCTCCAGCGGTAATGGACGGCGGGCCGGGCCCTGTGCTGCAAGCACCTCTGGCTACAATTTCGGCGGGCGTGTCCAATATCAAGCCAATGGTATGGGGCGCTGCGATCAGGATCCTTACGTCGAAGCCCGCCTGTATCGCGGTGCGCGACTTCTACAACACTCTCCCACTTCCGAAAGTGAAGTGCATTCAGCTGGGCAAGGTTTGGGCGGTTGTTCCCCGATGAGCGAGCAGGACGAGCTTCTGTTCGATGCTTGGCAGGAACGCTGCTCCCAGATCCTTTCAGAGTTGGAACACGTGGACGCCTTTAGCATGATCGATAGGGCCAACCCGTGGAGCCCACCTTCGCTCAATGCCGTTGAGAAGAACATGCTTGATACGTGGGAATCGATCGACGAAATTCCGATCGCTCTCAAATCCAAGTATGAAGCCTTCTTGGGCGAAGGGCTCAGGCGTCGTTTCAGTGGCGTCTGGGTGAAGTTGGAGCCTGAGATGATCGGTGACACGTCCGGCAATGCTCCGTCAGGGTTGGGGATCAAGTATCCGGAATCCGGAACGATCGATGTCGTTTCAAGCCTGCTACCACTCGCATTCCATGCCGGAACCGGCATCTGGTGGTCCTCCAGCTTTCAGGTCACCGAGCACTTCGCTAACACGGGGGAATTTGGTTGAGTGCGTCTTCGCTCGCGTAGGCGGAATTTGTCAAGGCGGATGAGACCGGTGGGTGTTAGGCGGCGAGTTGGATCCGTCGGTGCCGTGTAGATGCCGGTACCATGCGTCTCGGGAATGTAAAGCTTTTCGAGGCACGCTGGACCTCTTCTGAGCCTCGCTGAGAAGTACCGGATTTCCGGGACACAGTTTGTCTTGGAAACATGTCTTACCGCGAAGTGTCTTTGATCCGCCGCTTCTAGCACTTTCTAAGGCAGAATGGTTCTGTGAGACATCTTGGGTATACGCGGGTCAGCGCCAGAAGCCAAGACGCGAAGTTGCAGGTCGACGCCTTGGTTGAATCCGGCCTCCAAGAGCGGGACATTTTCGCCGACGTCACCTCGGGCAGCCGGACCGCGATCTCCCGCCCCGGGATGAAGAAGCTCCTCGACTACGCCGAGCCCGGCGACACCGTGGTGGTCTGGCGGGTCGACCGACTCGGACGGTCCTTGATCGATGTGCTGAACACGGTGAAGCTGCTTCGGGAGCGGGACGTGCAGGTGAAGAGCATCTCGGATGGGATCGACCCGTCGACGACGTCAGGTCGGCTGATGCTCAACATGCTCGCTACCTTGGCTGAGTACGAACGTGAACTGATCACGGAACGCGTGAACGCCGGGATCGCGGCCGCCCGGGAAGGCGGCATCAAGTTCGGTCGGCCCCTGTCAGATCCCGTCGTCGTTGCCGACAAGCTCAAGCTCGTCTCCGAGGCCAGGGCAAAAGGCCGAACCGCGGAGGACGCGGCGAAACTCGTCGGGTGGAGCCGCGCCACTCTTTACCGGCATCAGAAGGCCCTCGCGGCCCGTGAGAGCACCACCGTGTAGGTGACGGGTGGACGCGAACGAGCGGTGGCGTGCTCTTCGGTTGCATGTCGAAGACCAGATCCCGCTCGCGGTCCTCGCTCGAGAGACCGGGATCTCCGCCCGAACATTGCAACGCTGGAAACATCTCTACCGCGTGGGCGGCGTCGCAGCCCTCGACCCTCATGACCGCACCGACAAGGGCGTGCGCCGAACCCCAGGGGAGACGGTCGCGTTCATCGAACGACTGGCACTCACTCGGCCATGCCCGGGCATCGCCACCTTGCACCGGCTCGCCTCTACAGATGCGAGAGCTCACGCACTGCCGTCGCCGAGCTACGCGACCGTGCGACAGATCGTGCAGGCACTCGATCCGGCTCTTGTCACCCTGGCACTTGAAGGCCCGGTCTCGTACCGGGACAAGCACGAGCTCGTCTTCCGGCGCCGAGCGGAACACCCCAACCAGACCTGGCAGTCCGATCACACCGAACTCGATATCCTCATCGTCGGTGCCGGCGGGAAACCCGATCGGCCCTGGCTGACGACCGTGATGGATGACTACTCCCGCGCGATCTGCGGGTACATGGTCTTCTCTGGCGCCCCGTCCGCTATCAACACTGCGCTGGCTCTTCGGCAGGCGATCTGGCGGAAAACGGACCCGGCGTGGGCGATGTGCGGCATCCCGGACATCCTGCACGTGGACCACGGCTCCGACTTCATCAGCCACCACATTGAACGGACCGCGATCGCCCTGCACATCAGGATCATCCACTCGACCGTCGGCCGACCCCAGGGACGAGGGAAGATCGAGCGGTTCTTCCGCACCATTAACACCGAATTTCTGGCCGCTCTTCCCGACCACCTCGGATCCGGCAGCCGGACACCGACGCCGGTCCTGGATCTTGCCGGTCTCGATCGTGCGATCGGCGCATTCATTGGCACCTACAACGACCGAATCCATAGCGAGCTGGGGATCTCACCGCGCGACGCGTGGGTTGCGGATGGCTGGCTGCCTCGGATGCCCGACAGCCTCACAGAACTCGACGGGCTGCTCCTTACTGTTCCGAAGAACCGGGTCGTGCAGCGCGACGGCATCCACTTCCAGGGCCAGCGCTATCTCGCCCCGACCCTTGCCCCGTTTGTCGGGCATATGATCACGATACGGTACGATCCCCGCGACATCTCCGAGATCCGCGTGTACGACCGGGACACGTTCATCTGCACCGCCATCGACGAAGCCCACCCCAATCTCCGGCTCAGCCTTCGCGACATCGAAACGGCCCGCCGCGCCCGCCGCAAGCAGCTGCGCCGGGCCATCAACGATCGCATCCCGACCGTTGCCTCCCGTGAGGAACCTCGCACCCACGAAGCGGCGGCCGAAGCTGCGCACCTACGAAGAGGACGAGTGATGAACCAGGCATTCATCGTCACCAAAGAACACCGACGCTTCACCGAGTTCGCCAACGCCGTCCGGAAAGAGAAGACAATCGGGATCTGCCACGGCGCTGCCGGCGTCGGGAAGACTAACTCCGCCCGCCGCTACGCGAACTGGGACGAACTCGAGCCCTACATCAACGAATGGGGTCCCAGAGGTGACCACGACGCGAAGTACTACGCCCTCGCGAACCGATCCCGCACCGTCTTCTACACACCCGAAGTCCTCTGTCGACCCAAAGACCTCATGCACGACATCGACCACTGGCAGATGAAGGTCGGCATCTGCGTCGACGAGCACCTCCGCTCCCTCATGCCCGAACCGGAACGGGTCAGGCAGAACGACGTCACCCGTCTCGTCGAGCTACTCATCGTCGACGAAGCCGAACGCCTCACCCCGACGGCACTGGAGTTGCTTCGCGATCAGCACGACCGCACCCACCGGGCGATAATCCTGATCGACATGCCCGGCATTAACGAACGATTCCGCCACTACCCCCAGCTATACAGCCGACTCGGATTCTCCCACCAGTACCGCGCCCTCGGCCGCGAAGAACTCCTTTTCGTTCTCGATCGCCACTGGAAACGACTCGGCAAGACTCTCGACCCTGACGACTTCACCGACGCACAAGCCATCGCCGCCATCGAACGGATCACCCGCGGCAACTTCCGCCTCCTCGAACGACTCTTCCCCCAGATCAATCGCGTACTCAAAATCAACGAGCTCGACACGATCACGGACGACGTCATCGAAGCCGCAGCCAGCATCCTCGTCATCGGCAACTAACGACACAAAGCGATCACAAAACGCTGCCACAGAGCGACAAACTCCACACACCAGCGCGGGTGATCACCTCCCCATACAAGACGCCCGCGCTGGTGTCCCGGGTGTGACACGCGTTGAAGAAAGCTCAGTCCGCGTTGTTTTCCGGGTGACGGGTTCGTCGGGCTCAACACACGCGAGAGAAAGAAGGAGGAAAGGGTGAGCCCAGGTGCTCCGATTCCGAACCGAGTCATCGCCGCATGGGGTGGTGGAGCGGTGCTTGTTGTCATACTCGCTGTCCTGATTTTCACAACCGCACCCAAACCGGTTGTGGTCGCCAGGGAACCGGGACTGCCCGACAACGCAGCCCCCTCCTCCGTGAGGTTGAAAAACTCTGGCACAACAGGCTGCAAAATAACACGGCATCCGCGGGGTTCGGGGCAGGTCGCTGCCGCTACACCGTTAACCCGAAACGGAACGCCACCGGAGTTATCGCCTGCGGTCCGGTCTACGCCGGTGCAGACAACAGCGAACAGTGGGATATCTATCGATTCTCAACCCTCCGCGACACTCATGCTGGCACCCTCGTTATCGGCGATGTCCTCTACAGCACAAGAAGCCCAACGCGACCACCGGGTGATCTCGTGCTGCCGAACTAACCCGGTTCACCTCCCACGTGAACCGATTCCGAGCACTGCTGCGGAGCATCCCTCATTTTCCCGGCGCGCTCGTTACGTGAGCCGGATCCCGATGGCTTTCGATCGCACCCTCGGCGAGGGCCCACCAGCATGTTGTATCACCGTAGTCACGCCGGTTATCGAGTCGGATGCCCCGAGGCCAAGAGGGTTCGGGCGATCGAGAACTGCGCTCCACGATCACGAGTGCATCATCGTTCAGAAGCGGAACAAGGAGTGCCAACTCGCGCGCGAGTGCAGAATCTAAGAGCTCGTACGGTGGGTCAAAAAACACGACGTCCACACCTGTCACGCGTGGGGTCAGGGGTGTAGTTTCAGACTGTGCCTGTGTCAAAAACGCGGTCACGGCTTTGGTGATCACACGGATGGCTGGCGGCGCGGCCGCGCCGCGCGAGGCATCCCGAACTGCGTCGGCGTTGCGACGGCAGATGTCCGCGGCGAGGCGTGCCTTTTCTACCAGGGTGACCGTCGTTGCTCCCCGGCTCGCCGCTTCGAGGCCGAGGGCACCGGAGCCCGCGTAGAGATCAAGCACGTGGGTCGCCGTGAGGTCAATCCGTGAGGTAAGGGATGAGAAAATTGCTTCCCGCACCCGGTCGCTCGTCGGGCGTGTGCCGGAGGTTGGCACCCGCAGGGCGAGCGATCGAGCAAAGCCGGAGATAATGCGTGTCATCGTTGGGCAGCCTACAGCGCTCGATGACACTCTCAGTGCGGCGAGGGTGGGGCGACGAGGAACTTCTCGCCTCTCTCCGGCAGCAGCACTTTCAGTGTGGCGAGGGTGTGGGCCCACCGCACGGTGTGTCGAGCAGTCTGTGGATGTTGCGGGCCATCCCCGGTTGGGTGGGCCCGCCGCACGGTGTGTCGGGGGCACCTGGAAGGATGGAGTCGTGGATGATAAGGCGCGCGCGGGCAGATTCGCGCTTGATACAAAGCTGAGTGGCATCCTCGGTGGGCGCTCGGCACAGGCGCTTCATCGCGCTTTTGGGTACGAAACCGCGGGTGATCTGCTCGCACACTACCCGCGACGGTATGCCATGCGGGGCGAACTTACCGCACTGGAGACACTTCCACTCGATGAGAGCGTCACGATTATTGCGGAGGTGTTGGAGGTGCGTGAGCGTTCGATGAGAGCGCGCCGCGGCACCATCCTGGAGGTGAAAATATCAGACGGCACGGGCACCCTGCTGCTTACCTTCTTTAATCAAGCGTGGCGGGCTGCTGAGCTCAGTCCGGGAGTGCGGGGAATATTTGCCGGCAGGGTGAGTGTCTACCAGGGCGCGCGTCAGCTCGCACACCCCGACTATCAACTCTTCACCGATGCCGACGCCAGTGCGGCGCGCGGTGAACCAACGGCCGAGATGAAACGCTGGGCCGAGACCCCGATCCCGATTTATTCCTCAACCGCGTCGATCGCGAGCTGGCAGATCCAGAAAATGGTTGAGCTTGTGCTCGATGGTCTGGTTGAGGTGGCTGATCCGCTGCCGACGGCGGGTCGTGTAGCCCGGTCACTGGTGTCGCACCGGGCGGCGCTCGATTCGATTCACCGACCCGAGACGCAGGCCGAGGCGACCCTCGCGCGACGCACACTTCGGTTTACCGAGGCGTTCGTGCTGCAGACCGCGCTTCTGCAACGGCGGGCGGCACTGCGCGAGCAGAGCACGGTAGCGAGGCATCCCCAGGCCGGGGGGTATCTCGACCGTTTCGATGCTGCCCTCCCGTTCCAACTCACCGCTGACCAACAGCGGGTTGCCACCGAGATTGCCACCGATCTGGCGTCCGATATTCCGATGAGTCGGCTCGTGCAGGGTGAAGTTGGGTCAGGCAAGACCGTCGTGGCGCTGCGGGCGATGCTCGCGGTTGCCGATTCGGGTGGGCAGTCGGTGCTGCTCGCACCGACCGAGGTGCTTGCTGCTCAGCACCTGCGATCCATTGCCCGGATGCTAGGTTCGAACCTCGCAGTGAGTCTGTTACCGACGCTCATCACCGGGCAGCTTCCCGCGGCAGAGCGCAAGAGGGCGCTATTGCGCGCCGCCGCTGGGCAATCCCACCTCATTGTCGGAACGCACGCGTTGCTTTCTGATCGAGTCATGTTCGCCGACCTTGGCCTCATTGTTGTTGACGAGCAGCACCGGTTTGGTGTCGAGCAGCGGGAGGCACTGCGGGTGAAAGGGCAGAGCCCGCCACACGTGCTTGTTCTCACCGCGACCCCCATTCCGCGCACGGTAGCCATGACGGTTTTTGGTGACCTAGACATCTCAACCATCGCCGAACTACCCGCGGATCGCGCCACGATCACGTCGCAGGTAGTGCCGCTGGCCATTCGTCCCGCCTGGCGGGACCGCATCTGGCATCGGCTTGCAGAGGAGGTGCAACAGGGCCGACAGGCGTTCGTGGTGTGTCCCGCGATTGATCAGAAAACGGGGGAGCCGGGGGAGATGACCCTGGGTGATAGTGCCGGGGGCGCGGCAGCGAGTGGCCCATCCGCGGGCTCCTCGGCGCGAGAAGCGGTCGCGCACACCGCACCAGAAGGCGCCGCCGACTCCGAAGTGGCGCGCAAAAACGGTGCCCCTGCACGCACCGCGCCAGAGGGCACCGCCACCATGGCAACCGTCAGCGCGATGATGGCCGAGTTGGCGGAGCATCCCGCCCTCTCTTCGGTGCGGATTGCCGCACTGCACGGGCGTCTGAGCACCGACGAAAAAGACCGGGTTATGCGTGCGTTTGCCGCGGGCGACATTGATGTGCTCGTCGCGACCACCGTCATTGAGGTGGGGGTGGATGTCCCCAACGCCAGCGTTATGGTTGTGCTTGACGCCGACCGGTTCGGTGTCTCTCAACTGCACCAGTTACGTGGTCGAGTTGGGCGGGGGGAAGTCCCGGGTCTCTGTTTGTTCGTCACGACCGCCGGGCCCGGCTCGGTCGGGTTGGAGCGGGTGGAGGCGGTCGCCGCGACCCTCGACGGCTTCGAGCTCGCCCGGGTCGACCTCGAGTTGCGTCGTGAGGGTGATGTGCTCGGAGCTGCACAGTCGGGCGGCCGCTCTTCGCTTCGGCTGTTGCGGGTGGCCCACCACGGCGACATCATCGCCGACGCACGCGAGCTTGCGCAGCAGATTGTTGAGGTTGACCCGCAGTTGCGGGAGCATCCCACCCTCGCTGACGCCGTGCGCCGTCGCCTCGATGATGAGGCGAGCGAGTTTCTCGGCAAGGGGTGAGCGCTCAGTGTCGTCAATGAACTCCCACTACGCTGATACCGTGCATCGGATTGCGGTTGTACCCGGGTCGTTTGACCCCATTACCCTGGGGCACCTCGACGTTATCGCTCGGGCTTCTGCACTGTACGACCAGCTACACGTTGTTGTCGTCCACAACCCTGGAAAGGCGGCCCTGCTGCCGATTGCCCAGCGGGTGACGCTTATCGAAAAGTCGATCGAACAGGCACAGCTGCCCGGGCGGATTGTCGTGGCATCCTGGAGTGTGGGGTTGCTCGTCGACTACTGCGCGGAGGTGGGAGCATCGGTTCTTGTCAAGGGTCTGCGATCGGGGCTGGATGTCACGTACGAAACTCCGATGGCGATGGTGAACCGGAACCTCGCCGGGGTCGAAACCGTGTTCCTACTGCCGGAGCCGATGCACGCGCACGTTTCTAGTTCGCTCGTGCGGCAGGTCGCCGGTCTCGGTGGAGACATCCGCCCCTATGTGCCGGGCGCTGTTGCCGATTTCCTCAGTTCTGCGCTCCCGTAGACTCGTCCGCATCGTGCGGGATGCCCGCCCGGCACCCTGCCCCGTAGACTCGTCCCTCGTGACCGCCCAGAATTCACCGTTTCGGATCAATATTCACGACCTCACTAACCGGCCCGGTCAGATGCGGGAACACCGCACTATCGCATCCGCGCCGGAACAGTGGGGGGCGGGGCTCGTCGTCGTGCAGCAGGGAGCCGAGGTTGCCGTGTCGCTGCGCTGCGAGTCGGTGCACGAGGGCATTCTCGTAACAGCGGAACTCGGCACCACAGCCACGGGGGAGTGTGGCCGGTGTCTCGCCGAGATCACCCTGCCGCTCCGAGTCGAGTTCCAGGAGCTTTTCGCGTATCATTCAGGGGAAGCAGTCGAGTGTGAGGTTCACGATGATCACGTGGATTGTGAAACTCTCATCCGAGATGCGATCGTGCTGGCACTCCCGTTTCAACCGGTGTGCCAGCCGGATTGTCTAGGTCTTGACCCCGAGACCGGACAGCGGAGGGAACCTCACCACGTTTCCGCCGTGCAGCACGACCCGCGTTGGGACGCGCTCTCCGGATTCGCGGCTTCCCCCGATCAGGAGAAAGAGAGATAGTCATGGCTGTTCCCAAGAGGAAGAAGTCGCGTTCACGCACACACGCTCGCCGTTCGCAGTGGAAGGCCGAAGTACCCACGCTCGTCAAGACGGTTGAGAACGGGCGCGTCACCTACAGCGTTCCGCACCGGGCAAGGGTCGTGGAGGATTCCGCCGGCACCCCCATGTTCCTTGAATACAAGGGTCGAATGGTTGCCGACATTTAGTCGGAGCTATCGGAACTCTCGGGGCTAGTCCACTGTGACTCGATTCGCACAGGGGAGGCAGGAAGAGCCGCCTCTGTCCGCACTGATAGAAACCCTGCGGGTGCCGCTGTCGCCCCCGTCGTTGCGGCTCGCGCTGACACACCGCTCGTTCGCCTACGAGAACGGTGGCCTGCCCACAAACGAGCGCCTGGAGTTTCTCGGCGACTCGATTCTGGGGCAGGCGATCACCGTCAAGCTGTTTCGTGACCATCCGGAACTGGCCGAGGGGGATCTCGCGAAGCGCCGATCGAGCCTCGTGTCGAGCGCCGCGCTCGCGGAGGCAGCGCGGGCTATCCAGCTCGGACAGTACATTCGGCTGGGTCGTGGCGAATCCCTCACCGGCGGTGCTGACAAACCCTCGATTCTCGCCGACACGCTCGAGGCGATCATTGGTGCCACTTTCATAGACTGTGGGCCAGATATCGCGACAGCCCTTGTGCTGCGTCTGTTGGCACCCCTCATGGAAGACGATACTCGCTTCGGTGTGGCCATGGATCCGAAGACGAGCCTGCAGGAGATGGCCGCAAAAATCGGGGCACACCCGCCGGCGTACACCATCACCGCGAGCGGCCCGGACCACAACAAAAGGTTCGTGGCAACGGTAACCGTGGGTGAGCACGTGACCGCCACGGGTGAGGGAGTAAGCAAGAAGCAAGCGGAGATGGCGGCGGCGCTTGCGGCGTGGACTCAATTGAGCCCACAGGGTTCACAGTGCGAGCGGCGTTAGTGCCAGAGCTCCCCGAGGTTGAGGTGGTGCGACGCGGCCTCGCGCCCGCAGTGACCGGATCGCTCGTGACGAGCGTGGAGGTGCGGGATGTCCGGGCGCTCACACGCCACAGTGCCGCCCTCGGCGACTTCGAACGGCTGCTGATGGGAGCTCGGATCGCGGCCGCTGTGCGGCGCGGAAAATTCCTCTGGTTCCCGCTCAGCGGCACCGACACTGCTCTGCTTAGCCACCTGGGCATGAGCGGGCAGCTGCTACTGCGCCGCATCGACAGCGCCGAAGAAAACCGGCACACCCGGGTGCGGTTGGGGATAGAGCATCCCGAGCACGGTGAGTTTCGGGTGGACTTCGTTGACCAGCGCACGTTCGGCTCGCTCGCCATCGACCGTATGATCGAGGTCGATGCCACGGCCGGATACTCCTCCGATGTAACAGGGCAGTGGGCACGGTCGATCCCGCATCAGGTTGCCCACATTGCCCGCGACCCGCTTGATCCGGCCTTTGATGAGAAGGGATGGCTGCGCGCGCTCGCGCGCCGAACATCCGGGATTAAAACCGTCCTGCTCGACCAAACTCTGCTCAGCGGCATCGGCAATATCTACGCCGACGAGGCTCTCTGGGCGGTCGGTATGGCCGGAACCCGGCCAGCGGCCTCACTCAGCCGTGGTGTGGCGAGCAACCTGCTCGCAGCGGTGCGGATCGTGTTCGAGAAGGCGCTCGCCGAGGGCGGCACGAGTTTTGACGCTCAGTACGTTAACGTCAACGGGCAGGCCGGGTACTTCGCGCACTCACTCAGCGTGTACGGACGCACCGGAGAACCGTGCCCGCGGTGCGCGACACCGATCGTGCGTGAACCGTTTGCAAATCGCTCCTCCCATCGGTGCCCGCGGTGCCAGCGGCGGTAGCGATTCTTTCGAGTCGATTCCTCGACTACCGTTATACGTTGGCGTTCGCCACCTGCTAGATCAGGAACACTCACGGGATAACTACCGGACAAGGAGGGTCGTGTACCTCAAAACGTTGACGCTGAAGGGTTTTAAGTCGTTTGCGCAACCCACGACTTTTGCCTTCGAACCCGGCGTTACCTGCGTTGTCGGACCGAACGGTTCTGGCAAATCGAATGTTGTTGACGCTCTCGCGTGGGTCATGGGGGAGCAGGGGGCGAAGACGCTGCGCGGGGGCAAGATGGAGGATGTGATCTTCGCGGGCACCGCAACCCGCGGACCGCTGGGTCGTGCCGAGGTGAGTCTCACCATCGACAACTCCGACGGTGCGCTTCCTATCGACTACACCGAAGTGACCATTACGCGCACCCTGTTTCGAAACGGTGCCAGTGAGTACGCAATAAACGGCGAAGGATGCCGCCTGCTGGACGTGCAGGAACTGCTCAGCGATTCCGGCCTCGGTCGTGAAATGCACGTCATCGTTGGACAGGGTCAGCTCGATCAGCTGCTGCGAGCCTCACCCGAGGAACGCCGTGGTTTCATTGAAGAAGCCGCGGGTATTCTCAAGCACCGCCGTCGCAAAGAGAAGACCCTGCGTAAGCTCGACGCGATGCAGGCAAACCTCACGCGGGTTTCTGATCTGGCCGGTGAACTACGGCGGCAGTTGAAACCGCTCGGCCGACAGGCGGAGGTAGCGCGCGAGGCTGCGACCGTGGCATCCGTGGTTCGGGACGCGCGTGCGCGCCTGCTCGCCGACGAGATCCTCGAGCTGCGTCGCTCACTCGACACATCAACCGAGTCCGAGCAGGAGCGGCACGCCGAGCGGCTCGTTCTGCAGGATCGACTTGACCGGTTCAAGGCCACACTCGCAACCCTTGAACAGGCACACGGGAACGAGGAGATTGACCGGGCACGGGCGACCGCGTTCGGATTGGAACAGGCGCAGTCAAAGCTTCGTGCCCTCGACAACCTGGTACGCCAGCGCATCGACCTGCTCACCAGTTCGACCGGGGAGATGGATGTCACACCGAGTGTCACCCGTGAGCTCATCGATTCGGCAGTTACCGGGCTTGACGAGCTGCGAGAGGTCATCACGGCGAGCGAGGATACCCACCATCACGCGACCCTTGCGGCCACCGCCGCCCGTGTTGAGTTGGACCGGGTGGACGAGAACATCGCCCAGCAGGCTGCCCTTGTCACCGCATATGACCTCCAGATTTCGCAACTAGTCGGTCAGGCCGACTCCGCCGCATCAAAGGTTGCTGCGGTCCGAGGGGAAGCTGCCCGCTACGAAGCCGCTCTCGTTGCGGCGTCGGCCCGCGCCGCGACGGCAGCCACCGCACTCGCGGAGGCGGAAGCAGCGTCCAGTTCCGATGAAGGTCGCAATACCGATCTCGCTGCACACTATGACACCGCGCAGGCCCGGGTTGTGGCGCTCGAAGCCGACACGGAACTACTGCGAGAGGCACTGCACGCTCGGGAGCGGGAACAGGGTGCCGTGCAGGCTCGCGTGCAGGCGCTCTCGCTTGCCCTCGACCAGAAGGATGGCTCTGCCGCGCTCGTGGCCGACCGGCTTGCCGGTGTTTGGGGCCTGCTCGCCGAGGTTCTTCACGTAGAGCCGGGGTATGAGGTCGCGGTGGCGGCTGCCCTTGGCTCGCTCAGCGACGCCGTTGTTGTCGATCATCGGGATGCCGCGTTTCGCGCCCTGGCGCACGCGGCATCGGGGGAGCTCGGGCGGTTGGCCCTCGTGCTCGCCGAGGAAGACGCCCCCCGGTCTGCGGCACCGCAACTGCCCGGACTCGTCGCGGCATCCAGTGTGATAACGGCTCCGCCCGGCGTGCGGGCGCTGCTCGATGAGGTGTACATTGCCGACGATATCGCGGTGGCACAGAGCGGGGTCGACACGAACAAACCGATCACGATTGTGACCAAGGATGGCACGGTGGTGGGCCGATACGTGGTGCGTGGCGGATCGGGCAGAAAGCAGAGCCGGATCGAACTCACGGCAGAGCATGATCGTGCAGCAGCCCGCCTCACCGAGCTTCGAACGGAGATCGAACGGGAACAAGCCGCTCTCGCGACGCAGCGCGAGGTGCTTTCTGAGGCGAAACAGGTCGCAGCTCAGGCGCTCACCGCGCTGCGGGAGTTTGACGCCCAGCTCGCGCAGCGGACCGAGCGGCTGAATCGTGCGCGCGTGCAGGTGGAGGCTACCGAGGCCGAGTTGGAACGGTGGCGACAGGCGGTGTCGGCAGCAGAGATCGCGATGGCCGACGCGGAACAACTCGTGCAAGAGGCAACGCTCGTCCTGGAAACCGCGCGTGCCGTGCCGCGTCCGGTTCTTGATACCGCAGCACGTGACACGGCCCTTGTGGCACTGGATGCCGCCCGCGAGGCGGAGGTCGATGCCAAACTTCGAGCCGAGACCGCGAAAGAGCGCCTGCGGGCGGAGGAACGGCGCATCCAGACCATGGAATCACAGTACGAGAATGAACGGCGGGCTGCTGAGGAGGCGGCGCGGCGCGCTGTTATTCGCCGCCATCAGCGGGAGGCTGCTGAGCGGGTAGCTCGGTCGGTGCCCACGGCGCTCGCAGCGGTGGCGGAGTCGGTGGCCGCAGCACGGGCAGAGCTTGCACGCGCCGAGCAGGAGCGGGTCGGTTGGAACGACGAACTCCAAGCACTGCGGCGGGAGGAGGCTGCGGTGCGGGAACGGTTGCAGTCGGTCACCGAAAACCTGCACGGGCTGGAACTGCGCATTCACGAGCGGAAGCTTCAGCTGGGTGCGCTCCTCGAGCGGGCGGAGTCGGATGTTAATGTGAGCGAAGCCGTGCTTATTGCTGAGTATGGACCCGATCAGCCGGTGCCTGCTGACACCGCGGAGGGGCAGGCGTATCCCTATGACCGGGATGAGCAGAAGCGCCGTCTTGCCGCGGCCGAACGAAACCTCGCCCTGTTGGGGCGGGTGAACCCGCTTGCGCTGGAGGAGTTTGCTGCGCTGGAGCAGCGCCACCAGTTTCTTACCGACCAGCTCACTGACCTTGCCAATACTCGGAAGGACCTTCTCACGATTATTGCGGACATTGACGGGCGGATGGAATCGATTTTCACCTCCGCCTTCGAAGACACGCAGGCTGCGTTCGGGCAGGTATTTCCGATCCTGTTTCCGGGTGGGAACGGCAGCATTACGCTGACCGATCCCGACAACATGCTCCTCACGGGTATCGAGGTGAGCGTGAAGCCCGCGGGTAAGAAGATTGAGCGACTCTCTCTGCTTTCCGGTGGTGAACGCTCGCTCGCTGCTGTTGCGCTGTTGCTCGCCATTTTCACCGCCCGGCCTTCACCGTTCTACGTGCTCGACGAGGTTGAGGCGGCGCTGGATGACGCGAACCTCGGCCGGTTGCTCACGGCATTCGATGGTCTGCGGGCCTCCAGTCAGCTCATCGTCATTACTCACCAGAAGCGAACAATGGAGATTGCCGACGCCCTCTACGGGGTTACCATGCGGAAAGACGGCGTGTCGGCGGTTGTCGGGCAGCGCGTGCGAGAAGAGCGGGAGCCCGAGTAGTGCCCGGTCAGGTTCCGTGTCGAGTGCCGGTTACTGACCTGTTAGCCCACCAACTGCTGCACGAACACGTGCGGGGTGAAGCCCGTCAGATCTTCGATCTTCTCTCCCTGTCCAATGAGTTTGATCGGGACACCGGTTTTCTCCTGCACGGCAAGCACAAAGCCGCCCTTGGCGGAGCCATCCAGTTTCGTGAGCACCAACCCGGTGACACCGCCGTGTTCGATAAACGCTTCGGCCTGTGACAGACCGTTTTGCCCGGTTGTTGCATCAAGAACGAGCAGAATTTCGCTGATCGGGGCAAGTTTTTCGATGACCCGTTTGATCTTGCTGAGCTCGTCCATCAGTCCCCCTTTCGTGTGTAGGCGACCGGCGGTGTCGATGAGAGCGATCTCGATACCCTCGCGCTGCGCGCGCTCCACCGTTTGAAAGGCGACGGATGCCGGGTCTTGCCGATCTCGGTCGGGGCGCACCAGGGCGACGCCTGCGCGCTCGGCCCACGTTGCAAGCTGCTCGACCGCTGCCGCACGGAAGGTGTCTGCAGCACCGACCACGACACTCCGGTTGTACGTGCGGAGGAACCGCGCGAACTTGCCGATCGTCGTCGTCTTGCCGACACCGTTTACCCCGACAACGAGTACAACTGCGGGGCGTTCGGTGAGGCGCAGTGTGGGGTCGTACCGTGTGAACCGTTCTTCAAGGTGCTCACGCAACATTCGCTGCACATCACGCGGGTCGGTCGTTCGGTACCGTTCTACCTCCGCTCGCAGGTGGGCCACCGTGTCCTCGGTTACATCCGGCCCAAAGTCTGCACGGATGAGCGTTTCCTCAAGGTTTTCCCAGGTGTTTGCATCGATCACACCGGCACTAAAAACGCTGCGCAGTGCCGATCCCAGTGACCACAAACGTTCTACCATGGGTTCCACCCTAACCATCGAACTGAACTCGCGCCGCCGCCAGCAGTGCGTCGCGACGTTTAGACTGGTGTCACCATGGCTACCTTCGGAAACCTGTCAGACCGACTCGCTGAGACATTCAAAAATCTCCGCACCAAAGGGAAACTGTCGGCGTCGGATGTTGACGGAACCGTGCGCGAGATTCGTCGTGCTCTGCTCGATGCGGACGTCGCGTTTGATGTGGTCAAAGACTTTACCGCTCACGTGCGAGAGCGAGCTCTTGGGGACGAAGTGAACCAGGCGCTCAATCCCGCACAGCAGGTTGTCCAGATCGTTAACGACGAACTCATTCGCATTCTGGGCGGTCAGCAGCGCCGGTTGCAGTTTGCGAAGAAACCACCGACCGTCATTATGCTCGCGGGTCTGCAGGGGGCAGGAAAGACGACGCTCGCCGGGAAGCTTGCAAAATGGCTCGTGAAAGAGGGGCACACCCCTCTGCTCGTCGCCTGTGACCTGCAGCGCCCCAACGCGGTCACCCAGCTGCAGCTTGTTGGTGAGCGCGCCGGGGTTCCGGTTTACGCACCCGAACCCGGCAATGGCGTTGGTGATCCGGTGAAGGTGGCCAAGGCCGCCGTGAAGCAGGCCGAGCGCGCGCAGCACGATGTCGTTGTCATTGACACGGCTGGTCGCCTCGGTGTGGATGCTGATCTCATGAGGCAGGCGTCAAAGATCCGCGCGGCTACCGAGCCCGATGAGGTGTTGTTCGTCATTGACGCGATGATCGGTCAGGACGCTGTGACGACGGCGAAGGCGTTCCAAGACGGGGTTGGGTTTACCGGGGTCGTGCTCACGAAGCTTGACGGTGACGCCCGCGGTGGTGCGGCACTGAGCGTGGCATCCGTTACCGGTCAGCCGATTATTTTTGCGTCAACGGGTGAAAACCTTGAGGACTTTGAACCGTTTCATCCCGACCGGATGGCGAGTCGCATCCTTGATCTCGGCGACATCCTCACTCTCATTGAGCAGGCGCAAGGGGCCTTTGACGAAGAGGAAGCGCTCAAGGTCGCCGAAAAATTTGCGACAGAGCAGTTCACTCTTGACGATTTCCTCGGCCAGATGCAGCAGTTGCGCGGTAGGGGGTCACTCACCAAAATGCTTGGGATGCTTCCCGGTGCGGGTGCGATGAAGCAGCGGCTTGAGCAGTTTGATGAGCGTGAGATCGTTCGCACGGAGGCCATTATTCAGTCGATGACCCCCGCCGAGCGGCGCAATACCAAGCTGCTCAATGGCTCGCGCCGGCTGCGGATAGCGCGCGGTTCCGGGATGAGTGTCACCGACGTTAACCAGCTGGTACAGCGGTTCGAACAGGCAGCAAAGATGATGAAAACTGTTGCTCGGGGCGGGATGCCGCAGATCCCGGGAATGGGTCCGGTGCCCGGCGCTGGATTCGGTGGCGGTGCTGCTTCGGCGCGTAAGGCGGCTGCGAAGAAGAGTGGGGGTTCACGCTCGGGCAACCCCGCGAAGCGGGCCGCTGAGAACGCGGCGATTGCCGCGGGGGAATCATTGTCCCCCGGCGCACCGACCGGTGCTGGTGGTTCCGGCGTTGGCTTTGGTCTCGGGGGTGGCGGTGTGCGCGGTGGTGGCTCTCTCCCCGTGCCGTGAACCTCACCGGGTGCCGGGTGAGTCGGCTCCGCCTCCGCTCGTCCCGCTCGAATTCATCGCTGTCGAAATCTGCTGCCCGCTCGGAACACGTTCACGGCTGCCGCGCTGTGTTCATAACGGGATGCTGGGTGCTGACAAGCTCCCGGGCGAGGTGGGCCACCACGGCCCGCAGGTCTCCGTCGGCGGCGGTAGCGATGGCGACCTGTCGCTGGTAGCTGGCACCGTGGGCCACAGTGGCCCGAATCGCGTGCAGCTCGGCGAGGCATCCCAGTCGTTCCGCGGTCGGGGCGAGGGTGTCAACAAGTTCGTCAAGTTCGTCACGCACGGGGCGTTGGGTGCCCGTGGCATCGGTGATGACGAGGGCTTCCAACCCGTAGCGTGCCGCCCGCCATTTGTTTTCGCGTGCGTACCACGGTGGCAACACCGTGAGTTTTTCGCCGTGGTCGAGTCGGGTGCTCAACCACTCGACAAGACACTGGACCAGTGCCCCAATGGCGGCGATTTCAGCAGCGGTCGAGACGCCATCGAACGCTCGCACTTCGATCGTGCCCCAGCGCGGCGAGGGTCGGATGTCCCATCGCACCTCCGAGTAGTCGTTGACCACTCCCGTGCGCACCAGGTCATCAACGTAGTTCTCGTAGGCAGCCCAATCGGGGAACGAATACGGTAGCCCCGCGGTCGGTAGTTGTTGAAACATGAGAGATCGATTTGAGGCATATCCGGTCTCCACTCCGGCCCAGAATGGACTGGAGGCAGACAGCGCCTGCATGTGGGGAAGATAGGTGAGGAGCGCGTCGAGCAGCGGCAACGTTTTTTGGACATCCTCAATGCCGATATGAACATGCACCCCCCAGATCATCATGTTCTGCCCCCACCACCGGGTGCGTTCAATGAGCCTGTGGTAGCGCGGTTTGTCACCCAGTTTCTGGTCATACCACTGGCTGAACGGGTGAGACCCGCTGCAGATGAGATCGTACTCACCGAGGTTGTCCACGACCCGTCGCACGTTTCCGAGGTGACCGACGAGGTCGGTCACGGCTCCCGCCACAGTTTTGTGGATGTCGCTCACGAGTTCGACGGTATTCGTAAACAGTTCGCCGGTAATGAAGGGATGCGTCCCACTCGGGTGTGCGGCATTGAGCGTGTCGAGCACCTGATCACCGACGCCCGCCAACTCGCCCGTGGTTCGGTCAACGATTGCGATTTCCCACTCAATGCCGATGGTTGATCGAGCGGAGTGGGCAAACTCGATGGGCACCGGGCTATTTTGCCACGGGGTGGAGTGGGGATACCGCATATCAGCACAACGGATACCAGCAGTGGGCTGCGAGCCGGTCACTGTCGGTGTCTGCGCACCCGTGCAGTTGGAGCATCCCGTGTTATCTGCAAGAATGAGTCTTCGAGTTCTGCAGCGCCCGACCCTCTATCCGGCAGGCAGAACCCCATCGAGCTTCCGCCTGGTGTGCGCCCCACGCCCTCGGCTGTCAGTTCACACTTCACAACACCTTCAGGAGAATTGTGGCCGTCAAAATTCGTCTTAAGCGTCTGGGCAAGATCCGGGCACCCTACTATCGCATCGTTGTCGCTGACTCGCGCACCAAGCGCGATGGTCGTGTGATCGAGGAGATCGGCAAGTACCATCCCACCGAGAACCCCTCGTTCATTGAGGTCAAGTCGGAGCGCGCCCAGTACTGGCTCAGCGTCGGTGCGCAGCCGACCGAGCAGGTTGCCGCCATCCTCAAGTTGACCGGCGACTGGGGCATTTTCAAGGGGGAGAAAGACGCAAAATCCACGGTTCAATACGCAGAAAAGAAAGCCGTGTTTAGTGCCAACGAGGCGAAAAAATCGGTGCTGCGTCCGAAAGCGGAGAAACCTGCGCCGGTTGCTGTTCCAAACAAGGCGAGTGAGGTCGTTGCGGATGCGGCACCCGCGGATGTAGCGGAGGTTACCGCAGCGCCCACCGTTGAGGCACCCGCGGCCTCGTCCGCGGAAGCCCCGGCCGAGGCATCCGGCACTACTGACACCGACAAGGCATAACCCGTGCTCGCCGCCGCGCTCGAACACCTCGTCAGGGGAATCGTAGATAACCCCGACGAGGTGAAGGTTGTTGCGGTGTCGGGCACCCGCGGTGAGGTGCTTGAGGTTCACGTTAACCCGCTAGACCTGGGCCGCGTCATCGGTCGCTCGGGTCGCACCGCCAAGGCACTGCGCACCCTCGTGGCGGCGCTCGCCGATGGCCGTCGAGTGCGGGTTGATGTTGTTGATACCGATAACTAGCGTGACCGAGGACAATCCCCGTCGTCTCCGAGTCGGTCGGCTCACCAAAGCACACGGTCTCAAGGGTGCCCTCAAGATTGAGCTCTACACGGATGCCCCGGAGCGCCGCTTTGCGCCCGGGGCATCTTTTTCGCTGCAGGTGCCGCCCGAATCACCGTGGCACGGAAAGACCCTCACCATTCGCGAACTGCGGTGGTTTAACGGACATCCCGTCGGGTTTTTTGACAAAATTGACGACCGCACCGCAGCCGAATCCATTGTGAAAGCCATTCTCTGGATCGAGGACACCGAGAATGCCGAGGGTGATGAGCCGGAGGCAGACGCCTGGTATGCCCACCAGCTTGTCGGGCTTGCGGTCATCCGTGATGGTGTGAAGATCGGTGAGGTGACGCGGCTGGAACACCTGCCCGCACAGGACCTGCTCATTGTCCGCTCGCGTGGGCGCGACACCATGGTGCCGTTTGTGTCGGCGATTGTGCCCGAGGTGGATATCGCGGGCGGCACCATCACGGTAACACCGCCGGTCGGGTTGTTTGAGGATGTTGCGGATGAGGGCTCGACCGACACGCCCGCCGCTGTCGTCGCCGCTGTCGATATTCCCGCCGATGACCCCGCTGGCAGCACGAACTAGAGTCACGCACCATGCGAATCGATATCGTCACGATCTTTCCCTCCTTCTTTGATGTGTTGGATCTGTCACTGCTGGGTAAAGCACGGGATGCGGGTATTCTCTCGGTTGCCACCCACGATCTGCGCAACTTCACTCATGACCGGCACCGCACGGTTGACGACACTCCCTATGGTGGCGGTGCCGGGATGGTCATGAAGCCCGAGCCGTGGGGGGAGGCCTTGGACCATGTTCTTGCCGGTGGAGAATCTGGCCTCACAGCATCCGCCGCCGTTCTTGTCATTCCCACGCCCGTGGGTGAGATCTTTACGCAGGCCGACGCCCATGAGCTCGCGGCCGAACAGCACCTCATCTTCGCCTGCGGTCGGTACGAGGGAATCGACGAGCGGGTGACCGATCACTACGCAGCTCGAATGCGGGTGCGCCCGATCAGCCTCGGTGACTATGTGCTCAATGGGGGTGAGGTTGCCGTTATGGCCATGATCGAGGCGATCGGACGGCTTGTTCCCGGAGTCATTGGCAACCCCGATAGTCTCGTCGAAGAATCCCACGAAGACGGCCTGCTGGAATATCCGAGCTACACAAAACCGGCCAGCTGGCGAGGGTTGGATGTCCCGCCCGTTCTGCTCTCCGGAAACCACGCGGCGATTGCCGCCTGGCGCCACGAACAACAGCGTGTGCGCACTCGTGACCGGCGGCCGGAACTGCTCGCAGGGCTGCCCGGGGAGGCAGGCGGTAACCGCGATACCCACCCCTGAGGTGTACGGGGTCGGAGGCCTGTTCCGCGCGGTGAATGTACCCTGACCGAGGTTGGCGTCACCCTACCGGCCTCCCACACCCGCCCCGTGCGGTGAGTGCACCCTGAACCGCAACGCGGTGGGCGGGCTACTGCCCGCGCGCGGTGAGTATGATCGGGCCGTCGTCGGTGATCGCGACGGTGTGTTCGGAGTGCGCTCCGCGTGAGCCATCCGCGCTGCGGAGGGTCCAACCATCGGGATCAGTGACGATCTCGTCGGTTGCTGCGAGGAACCACGGTTCAATCGCGATGACCAGGCCCGCCTTCAGCGGGAGGCCGCGCCGGGGGCGTCCATCGTTGGCGACATGGGGCTCGCCGTGCATTGTGCGACCGACACCGTGCCCGCCGAAGTCGGTGTTAACGGTGTAGCCGGCCTCGTGCGCGACATCCCCAATTGCGGCGGAGATATCGCCGATGCGATTGCCGATGCGGGCAGCGTTGATGCCCGCGGTGAGGGCGCGCTCGGTGGTGTCGATGAGGTGCAGGTCTTCTATCCGGGGCGTGCCGACGACGAGCGAGATCGCTGAGTCTGACACCCAGCCGTCGACCTCGGCGGCAAAATCGAGACTGAGCAGGTCGCCATCGCGCAGCGCATAGTCGTGGGGGAGTCCGTGTAGCACGGCATCGTTGACCGAGGTACAGAGCACTCTGCCGAACGGACTCGCACCAAACGAGGGGTGGTAGTCGATGTAGCAGCTGGATGCTCCGGCCTTCCGAATCATCTCGTGCGCCAGTGCATCGAGCTCAAGCAGGTTCACGCCGACCGCCGCCGCCGCCGCGGTTGCCTCAACCACGCTCGCCACGAACCCTCCCGCAGCACGCATCTGGTCAATTTCGGCGGGGGTGCGTAGCTCAATCACATCCTCTATTCTCGCTGCTTTGCGTGCAGTGACAGGTCGCCCCGCTGGGCGGCTTTGCTATCAGTGAACATTAATCCTGTCTGCGAAAGGTCCGGGTAGGCTGCCAACATGATCCTCCGGGGCATTTACCGTTGGCAGTTTCTCGCAATCTTTGCGCTGCCGCTCTGGCTCGTTGTCGGCTGGGGTATTTTCGGACACGGCGGCTGGGGCCTTATCGGTCTTTTTCTCGCGGTGCCGATTACTGCCGTTTCGCTCGCGCTTGTCACCTTTCTCACTCGGATTCGTCCGAGCGTGCGGGCCGAACGAACTCTGAGTTGGCGGGATCTCCCCGCGCTCGCGCTCTGGCACGGTTCGCTTCTCGGACTGGGGTTTTACGGCAGCACGGGGATGCTCTTCGTTCTGCTCGGGATCCTCGGGGCGCTTTGTTCATTCTGGCTCGCAGTCCGGGCACTTGTGCACGATGGCGGTCGCCGGATGAGCGATACGGTGGCAGAGCACCGGCGAACTACCCGCGATGACACCATCGTCGTGCACGAAAAACACGACTAGCCGGTGTGCCCCTTCGCCCGGGGCATCCGGACGCTTTGCTCTCGTGGGCTTGGTCATGGCAGAATAGAACCTTGTGCCGTCGCGCGTCTCTGCCTCCGGGGAGTGAGCGGGTGTCATACCGATCGGTGTGACGCGAGCGGCACCACCTCCCCTTGACACAGCGCGTTCGACCGGTGGCGGGCGCAGAGAGCGAAGCCTCATGCACATTCTCGATCAGGTTGACGCCGTAAGCCTGAAGTCCGATATCCCTGACTTTCGCCCGGGTGACACCGTCAGGGTTCACGTCAACATTATTGAAGGCACGCGCTCGCGTATCCAGGTTTTTCAGGGCATTGTTATCGGTCGCACCGGCCACGGTGTGCGCGAAACCTTCACGGTTCGCAAGATTAGCTTCCAGGTTGGCGTCGAGCGCACCTTCCCGGTGCACTCTCCGGTTGTTGACCATATCGACATTGTGACCCGCGGTGATGTGCGCCGCGCCAAGCTCTACTACCTGCGCAAACTCCGGGGCAAGAAGGCAAAGATTAAAGAAAAGCGTGACAATTAGGCTTGGTCACGCGGTGAGATGCCCCTATTGGCCGTGGTGATATCACCGTGTTTCGTGACCCCGGCGGGTGGTGCGACCCGGTACGCTTACGTGGTCGGCCGCCCCTCGTGAGCGTGCTGAAGAATTCTTCTTGAGTGTGCCGGATGAGCCCGCCCCGCAAACTCGAACTGAGGCCCAGTGCACCAGTGCGTTAGCTCCATCGCCTACACTGTCGAAGAGAACAGAGGGTCATGACACAAGAAATTTTGCTCCGACGCGACCGCGCCGGTGTGCAGAGGGCGCGCCGAAAGCGGCGGGTGGGATTGTTTATCCGGGACATCCTCATCATTTTGGTGCTCGCTGTCTTCGCATCGTTTCTGGTCAAAACCTTTCTTATTCGTTCGTTCTACATTCCCTCGGCGTCGATGGAGAACACACTGATGATCAACGACCGGATCATTGTGAACGAGCTCGTCCCGAACCTCGTGCCTATCAGTCGCGGTGACGTTGTTGTGTTCCGCGACCCCGGCGGATGGCTCGCCGCTTCGCCACCACCGCCCAACCAGCCGCCGCTTGTGGCAGCGGTGGAAGGCTTTCTATCTTTCGTCGGGCTCGCCGCACCGGACTCTAACGATCACCTTGTCAAGCGCGTTATCGGGCTGCCGGGCGACCACGTCGTGTGCTGTAATGTCCGCGGCCAAATGTCGGTGAACGGGGTGCCGCTCACCGAACCGTACATCAACTTCCCGAAGGGGGAAACGAAGGCCTCTGCCGACAGTTTCGACGTGGTCGTCCCGAAAAATTCGCTCTGGGTAATGGGCGATAACCGATATATGTCGAAAGACTCGCGGTACAACACGACGACACCGTTGAAGGGTTTTGTTCCCGTCAGTAATGTTGTCGGGCGGGTGTTTGTCATTAGTTGGCCGGTGTCGCGCTGGACCTGGCTCGGCAGCTATCCAGATGTTTTTGATCTGGTACCTCCGGCGGCTAAAAACGAGACAACCTCGAGCGGAAAATGACGCGGGTGGCCGACGGTGCACGGCGCTCCTGGCCCGTACCCGTGCCGACGCTGCGGGTGGAGCGGGCTATTCTCGCCGACGGTGCTTCGTTTGTGCTGGGCTGTGACGAGGTCGGTCGTGGTGCACTTGCGGGGCCTGTCAGTGTCAGCATCGTGCTCGTTGACAACACGGTGTCTCGGATGCCACAGGGCCTGCGCGACTCGAAACTTCTTACCGAACCACGGCGCGATCTTCTCGCGCCCCGCGCTCGTGCCTGGGTGCGTGCGTGGGGCGTCGGTGATGCCACCGCAGCGGAGATCGACGAGGTGGGGATTATGGTCTGCCTCGGACGGGCGGCTGTGCGTGCCCTGGATGGGCTTGTGGCGCAGGCGGTGGCCGGAGGCATCCTGAATCGTGACGGGTTAGCGGGGGCACCACTGTTGCTGGACGGCAATCACGATTGGCTCAGTGCGGCGGCGGGACCTGCGGTGCGGGTGATCACTCGGACTAGGGCGGATCGTGACTGCGCTTCAGTGGCTGCGGCATCCGTCATCGCGAAGGTTCACCGCGACCAGCAGATGCGCCGTGCCCACGGCGAAGCCCCGCAGTACGGGTGGGAGAACAATAAGGGATACGCCAGTGCGGGCCACCGCTCGGCGATCGCCGTTCACGGACCGCACGCTTTGCACCGGCAGACGTGGCTGCACCCGGAACGAGCGGAAGCGACGGGCTCAACGGGCGCGGGCGCGGCGAGATAGACGGACGTGGACTTGCCGCGGGTCGCGCTCAGCGTAGGATGAATGTCTAATGGATGAAGATGAGTTTGAGGACTACGACCGTGAGGTCGAACTAGCCCTCTATCGAGAATATCGCGACATCGTGTCGCAGTTTACGTACGTTGTGGAGACTGAGCGTCGGTTTTATCTGGCGAATGAGGTCGATCTGGTACGGCAAGACACCGAACACGACTTCTATTTTGAACTCACGATGAAGGATGTCTGGGTGTGGGATGTCTACCGCGCCGACCGGTTCGTGAAATCGGTGCGGGTGTTGACGTTCAAGGACGTCAACGTCGAAGAACTCGCGAGCCGTGAGTTTGAGCTGCCAAAAGAACTCGCGCTCGACGAGTAGGAGCGGACCTGCAGGCATACCCTCGGGAGGCACCCACGGCCGGTCTCACGGACGAATTGGACTGGCGGTCCGATCGGTAGGTATGGGGCTCGGTAGGTATGGGGCTGCGGCTCCGTGTGGTTACCGATTGCTGGCCTACCGCGACCCTGCAACACTAATAGTCGTAGCGTGTGCTACGTCCAATTTGGAATCGCCACGTGACAGACCCGGTTGCTCTCGGAGGCGCAGTTCCCGCAATGGCCACGGCGAGGCACAAATGCAGGGGCTTCTTCGAGAGGGTGAAATTTCTCTGAAAGTTACGATCTCCGAACTGCTTGTTCTTCCAAATGCCGTCGCGAATGGCAGGGGTCAGCACCGAAGCGGCGCTGCACGTGCGGTCGGAAGCATCGTCTGGGTACACGGCCCAGCTGTGCAGAAGCCAGTCTCTACCACCCGAAGGGCCGAAGCCGGTTATAGTGGAACCCACTGCTCCCTCCAAGGTTCCGGAGGGAGGGGTGACGGAGCCGGGTGAAAGCCGCACCGCAAACGGAGCGTAGAGGTTCTCATTACCGGGCACCATATTGTTGGCGTCGGTTGAGAAGCTGAGTGTTTTTCCGGGGGCGGTGGCGCTGCTTGACCATGTCACGCCTCCGTCCGTGCTTCCCTGGATATCGACGTCACCTCCCGCGCTGAACGTGCGGCTTGCGAGTTCAGAGTCGTTCCATGCGGCGAGGGTAGCTGCCGCGCCAAGACCGAGGACGAGTCCACCCGCCAGTGCCGCGAGTACTTTGCGGCGGCGGCGCGAAGGGTGGGGATCTCGTTTGCCCTGCCCGTTGGGCTGGGATTCTGCTTTCAATGTAGGGCCTGGCCTGTCAATGCCCAGGGGGGATTCGGTCATGGTTTCCTCCGACGGGACCCGTTGCTACCGCGGGTCTCCGCGGGTCAGTCACGTGAGGGCTTCTCCGTGCGGTGCGAGCGGCACCCGTGAGGGAACCGTTAGACACGAAGACCCTCACGCCGGTGGCATATGGTGTGCTGTGGTGGCCGGTGAAGATCCCCGCTTCTACAAGAGCTTTCACGTTCGTGATGTAAGACACGATCTTATAGCACGACCGGACAAAAACACAGCAAAACCCGAGGCCGAAACTATCACGTTCGGGCAGCGGATGCACGAGACCGGATCTATCATGTTCGGGCAGCGGATGCACGTCTCATGGGCGTTTGTCCGCGAAGCTCTGGTCACGCGTCGGTGTCGTAGTGTTTTGGCCGAGCCCTGAATCCACAGGGCGGCAATTGGCGCGTCGTGCGGGGCATCCGGCGCGATCACCGGCACGCTGGATGAATGGGTTCAGAAACCACACACTTCGATGCGATTGAGGAGGACTACCTTGCCCATGTTCGCTTCGAGCGCGGCTATGCGGGCAATACGCTCGCGGCCTACCGCGGAGATATTGCGGACCTCTTCCGATTTCTTGAACGACACAGCGTTACCGAGCCAAGCGCCATCACGCTAGAACTTCTTCGGGATTGGCTCTGGGAAGTCAGTGAGCGGGGCATGGCGACCGCGACTATCGCTCGGCGTGCGGCATCCGCGCGAGGGTTGACGGCATGGATGCTCCGCCGTGGCCTCGCATCGACTGACCCCGGTGCCCGACTGCGCGCGCCGCGTGTGCAGCGCGCGCTGCCCCGGGTGGTGCACGCCACCGCGATGGCGGGGCTCCTCGCAGGCCTCGCGACCCGCGCGGAGTCGGATGATCCCACCGCTGTTCGGGATGCCGCGATCATCGAGTTGCTCTATGCCTCCGCGCTCCGGGTGTCGGAGATTGTGGGACTCGATGTCGGTGATATCGACCGCCGCCGCCGTACCCTCCGGGTGGTTGGCAAGGGGTCGAAGGAGCGGGTTGTTCCCTACGGAGGACCGGCCGCTCGTGCCCTTGATCGATACCTCGAACAGTCCCGAATGGTCTTGCTCGCTCGCGCAGCAAATGAATCGGTGAGGAGCGAAGGGGGTGGAACTGGTTTACCCACTCGCCCAGCGGGCGAGTCCGGCGTACACCCTCAGCCTCCTGCGTGTTTCCAGCCCGCCGCCTTTCTCGGTGCTCGCGGTGGGCGGATTGGCACCCGCACGATTTACTCTCTTGTCGCATCCCTGCTCGCTGACCTGCCCGGATCCGGACCGAATGGTCCACACGCGCTTCGCCATTCGGCCGCGACACACCTGCTTGACGGTGGCGCTGACCTCCGTGCGGTGCAAGAGTTTCTCGGGCACGCGAACCTGGGCACGACCCAGATCTACACTCACGTCTCAACCGAACGCCTGAAAGCCAGCTACCGCACCGCACATCCGCGCGCGTAGCAAGTGATCGACGTGAACTTCGGCGACCCGATCTGGCCCGCACCGCACATCCGCGCGCGTAGCAAGTGATCAGCGCGGTGATGCGGAAGGAATGGCGTACAGGCCGCACATCCGTGCGCGTAGCAAGTAATCACTGCGTGAACCCCCGTGTCATTGATCCTCGAGCTATCCACGCAGTGTTCGCTCACGGTAGCGGCAACAGAACCGCGCGAGGAATCCCCCCGAAGAACAGCAACGGCGACACGTACTCGCCGTTGACCCGTACACCAAAGTGAATGCCGTGTCCCTCGGTGTGGCTGCCCACTCCCACGATCCCAACAGGATCGCCACGGGTTATTTCTGTTCCCAGGGCGACCGCCGCTACGACAGGTTCCATCGCGCTCACGACTCCGGTGCCGTGCTCAATAGCCACTACCGGTTTGTCTGCAACCTCCCCGACGAAGCTCACCACTCCGTCAGCGGGTGCGGTAATGGTTCCCCCGACCTCCGCTGCAAGGTCAACCCCGCGGTGTCCTGCGGTATACCTCGTCAGGGGAGCTCGGAACGGTTCGAGAATATGGATCGGAGACGGTACGGGCCACGCCCAGGTCTGGGTTCTGGTAGCGGTATTGGCGGAGGATGCGGTAATGAGACCCGTATCGGCAGCGACCGAGGGTACTGAGAGCGTGCGGGAGTCTCCCCCCGCTACAGCCATCGATGCTGTCGAGAGCATGAGGAGAACCCCGACGGCTGTCATCAGTGCCACCGCTACACTCCGAGATGCGCCCACCATGTCATCAGTCTTCGCCTGGCACCCGTCGGATGAGGCAGGTCACGCGTCAATGTCGCATCAATACTTAGTTTTCGAGCCTGTGGGGGACAGGTTAAGTTTTGGTTCAGGCAAACTCACTGCCTCCCTCTAGGCTTTAGGTTCTCTGAAAGAGGTATTCAGCCCCCTCTCCCACGTAACGGTATCAGCTCCAGATATTCCACGCTGAGCCCTCCACCCGGGGGCTCTCTCCCACGTAACGGTGTCAGCTCCGGAACGGCCCCCGTCTTCGTGAGATGGAACTCCACTCAGCAGGGACTCAGCAGGGATCGATCCGACGTATCCGGGCGACTCCACGTCCTATGGGTGGGGCCTCACGACGTTCTAAACCCAGCTCGCGTACCGCGGCGACTCCACGTCCTATGGTGGGGCCGCAGCGGCAGGATTTGACCTCCGCCGGAGTTGGCGACTCCACCTCCGTGTGGGGTGGGATGTGAAAGTTCCCCGCAGCATGTGGTAGCCTGACAAAACGCTGTGAGTTGTTCGTAAATTTCTCGGGAACTCAATCTGTGAACTATGGGGGAGATCTTGAAGCGTGCACTGGTCGCGTCTACCGCGGTTGCTCTGGTGTTGTCTGCGTTGGCAGGGTGTGCATCGTCAACGAACACGGCGGACTCTCCGTCTCCTACGGTGACCGTTCCGGGGTTTCCTCCCGGTGTGGTGCCGTCAACGGAGATCCCAACCGAGGTGACAAACACGGTTGAGCTGCGAGCTCAGGTTGTGGTGGACAAGTGTGGGAAAACCCCCTCCGGGTGGGGTGCGTCGGGTGTTGTAACGAATCCGACGGATGACCCGGAATCGTTGCTGTTGACGGTGTTCTTCACCGATGAGAAGGCGACGGTTATTGATTTTGCGGAAACAACGGTCCAGGTTGGTGCGAAGGGTAAGGCGAACTGGACTGCGGCGAAGTCATTCGTGGTAACCCCGAATATGACCTGTGTACTCAGAGGGGTTTCGAAGAAATGACACAGCCTAGTTTTGCAAGAAAATTCAGACACGCCTTCAGTTTTGGACATAAGTTCATTGGTGGCCGTGCAGTAAAGGGGGCAAGCATGTTTGGATACCGAGGTTTGGGTAAGAGCCGAGGTTTGAGTATGGGTGGTGCCCGTCTTCAGAGAGGGGTGTTCTCCGCAGTTTTTATTACGGTTGTGGCCGTCGTGGCTAGCACGGTTGGATTTGCACCCGCTAACGCAGATACTGATACTCCTTCACCGACGGGCACACCGCACTATTTGTTATCGAAATCAGTGTCGACACCGGTGGCGGCAACTGTTGGTGGGGTGTCTGGGTACACAGTCACAGCCACGGTGAACCTGGGGCAAACTTCGGGTGCGGATAATGATGTTCTGCAGGGCCCGGTGACATTCACGGATGATTTGTCAGGTTTCCCCGCGGGGACGGTGTTCCAATCGTGTTCGATAACGCAGAACGGCGTTGCCGCGAATGTGGCGACGTGTTCGCAGTCATCGCCGGGTGGGAATGTGTCGGTTTCTGTTCCATTGTCGGGTGCTCCATCGGGTGGTAGCTACATTACGAATGGCACGATCACGCTGTTTGTGCCAGGATCTGGAGTTTCTGCTGGGGGTGGTACGTATATGAATAGACTCACGAGCTTTGCACCTGTGTCTCCGTCGGGTGTCGCAAATGTGCCGCCGACTACGACGTCGCAGGCGTGTGGTGCGACTGCGACTGCGAATCAGAACCCGATGTGTGCGTATGCGACATTCCCGGCTAACGATTTGCTTGTTCCACGGTTCACACTGTCAAAAACGATGAGTGCACCAGTGGCGGCGACAGTGAACGGTGTGAGTGGATACACGGTGAACGTGTCTCCCACGATTAGTTCTCCCAACGCGTCACCGTCGTTGCAGGGCCCGGTGACGTTCACAGATGACCTGTCGGGTTTCCCCGCGGGAACAACTTTGCAGGCGTGCCAGGTATCACGATCACCGTATTCCGCATCCGCGGGGCAAGGAACGTGCACCCAGTCCGCTCCGGGTGGGAATGTGAGTGTCTCTATTCCAATTAGTGGTGCACCCACGCTGTCTGGTAGTTCGTACGTGTACGTGTCCGGTAATGCGACTACGGGGAGCCCTCCCAACTCGTACTTTACGCTGTTTGTTCCGGGGTCGTCGCTACTGAACGGCGGGACGTTTATGAATAAGTTTATAAATTTTGCTCCGATGAGCACGGCGGGTGTTGCCAATCAGCCTCCGGCCGCCACAACGCAGGCGTGTGGTGTGGCAGCATCCACAAACACAAATCCAATGTGTGCGTACGCAACTTTTCCGAGTTTTGCACCGCAGTTTACGTTGACAAAGACGGTGAGCGCCCCGGTTGTGGCGACGGTGGGTGGTGTTGATGGGTACACGGTGAATGTGGCTCCGGTGATTAGTTCTCCGAATATGATGCCGTCGTTGCAGGGGCCGTTGACGTTTACTGATGACCTGTCGGGTTTTCCCGCGGGGACGACGTTGCAGGGGTGTTCTGTGCGGCAGTTTGGAACTTCCGCCGGGGCGGGGACATGTACTCAGTCCGTTCCGGGTGGGAATGTGAGTGTCTCTATTCCGATTAGTGGTGGACCTACCGCTAACGGTTCGGTCTACTCGTATGTGAGTGGTAATGGAACAACGACGAGTCCAAATTCGTATTTCACACTGTTCGTCCCGGGGACATCGATACCAAACGGTGGAACGTTCACGAATAAACTTACGAACTTTACCCCGACGAGCCCGGCGGGCGTCGCCAACCAGCCCCCGGCTACCACAGCGCAGGCCTGTGGTGCGACAGCATCCACAAACACAAACCCAATGTGTACCTACGTCACATTCCCATCCACGCCCCCTGCACCGCAGTTTACGCTCACAAAGCTCATGGGCACTCCGGTACCGGCGACGGTGGGTGGTGTTGATGGGTACACGGTGACTATATGGACTCCGGTGACTTCTCCGAATTCGGCACCATCGCTGCAGGGGCCGTTGACATGGACAGATGATCTGTCGGGTTTTCCGGCGGGAACGACACTGCAGTCTTGTGTGATGGTGCAGTGGCCGACGTCTGCAGGAGCGGGGACGTGTAACCAGTCCGTTCCGGGAGGGAATATTAGTTTCTCTGTCCCTATTTCCGGCTCGCCGAATATTTACACTGATAGGTATTGGTATTTGTACGGTGGAATTGGTGATACTGCCGCGACTCGTTCGTATTTCACGGTCTTCGTGCCGTCATCATCGTTGCCAACAGGTAGTACTACGTATGTAAATAAGTTTACCGACTTCACTCCGGTGTCCTCGTCGGGTGTTGTGAATCAACCGTCGGTTACCACAAAGCAACCCTGTGGGTCATCCGCGAACACGAATCTGAACCCGATGTGCGGGTATGCGACGTTCCCGGGTGACCCGGCAGCTCCGCACTTCACGGTGTCGAAAACAATGAGTGCTCCGGTCGCGGCGACGGTGAACGGCGTCGAAGGGTACAGGGTGATCGTTTCTCCGAACGTGACGTCTCCAAATGCGTCGCCTTCGTTACAGGGTCCATTGACATGGACGGATGACCTGTCCGGGTTTCCCGCAGGAACTGCGCTGCTAAATTGTAATATGGCTCAATGGCCGACGCCTGCGGGTGGGGGAACGTGTACACAGTCGTCGCCGGGTGCGAATGTGACCTTGTCGGTTCCAATCAGTGGAGCACCGACCGCGAATGGGAGTGTATTTTCATACGTCGCCGGTAACGGAAACACAACCACAGCGTCACTATCTTACTTCTCCTTGTTTATTCCCGGGTCGTCAGTGCCTGAAAACGGTGGAACGTATACGAATAAATTTACAAATTTTGCTCCGACCAGCATGACGGGTATCGCCAATCAACCACCGGCCACGGCAACGCAGGCGTGTGGCGCAACAGCGTCCCTGAACCAGAATCCGCAGTGTGCGTATGCGACGTTTGGAGGTGACCCTACGCTGCCGCACTTCACCTTGAGTAAGACGATGGGTAACCCGTTGCAGACGACGGTCGGCGGTGTGCCCGGGTACTTGGTGAATGTGGGAACATCAATTAGTTCTCCGAACGCGTCACCGTCGCTGCGGAGTCCGCTGACATTCACGGATGATTTGTCTAGCTTCCCTGCGGGAACAACGCTGCAGGGGTGTTCGGTGCAGCAGTATGGCACATCCGCAGGTGCGGGAACGTGTACACAGTCGTCGCCGGGTGGGAATGTGAGTATTTCGGTTCCGATTTCTGGTGCACCCGCGAGCAGTGCTGGATTGAATTTTTACCTGTACGGTGATGGCACCGCGGGTTCTTCATATATCACACTGTTTGTGCCGGAATCATCGGTGCCTGCCGGTGGAGGAACGTTCACGAATAAGTTCACAAATTTTGCTCCAACGTCTACGACCGGCGGTGCGAACGCGCCACCGCCTGCGGTATCGCAGCCGTGTGGTGTCACGGTGGGCGTGAACCAGAACCCACAGTGTGCGTACGCAACGTTCCCAGCAGTTAGTGTTGACTCGACCACCCCAACGTTTGCGGTGACCAAGACAATGGGATCACCGGTTCCCACGAGCATTAACGGTGTGGATGGATACACGGTGACGGTGTCACCGCTGGTTACCTCGCTGAACGGGTCGCCATCGTTGCGAGGCCCATTGACGTTCACGGATGACTTATCAGGCTTCCCCGCCGGTGCTTCTTTGACGGCGTGCCAGGTATCGCAGTGGCCCAATACGGGTGCCGGATCGGGAACCTGTTCCCAGGTATCGCCGGGTGGGAATGTGAGCATTTCGGTTCCAATTGCTGGCCCACCGACTGCTTCTGGTAGTTCTTTCTATTACACCTATGGATACGGTGATACGCGTGCGGGATCCTCGTACTTTACGGTATTTGTACCGTTGTCCTCGATTCCGGCAAGCGGGGGGACGTACACGAATAAATTCACAGATTTTGCCCCGGTGTCGCGATCAGGTGTTGCAAACCAGCCTCCGACTTCGGCGACTCAACCGTGTGGTGTCCCTTCGTCTGCGAACGTGAACCCACAGTGTGCGTACGTGATGTTCCCGGCAGCTCCGTCTTCTGTGCCGACTTTCACTCTGTCGAAGACAGTGGGCGCTCCGGTTGCGACGACGGTGAATGGTGTGAACGGGTACACGGTGAATGTGTCCCCGACCATTAACTCCTCGAAAACTTTGCCTGCGTTGCGGGGTCCGTTGACATTCACGGATGATCTCTCGGGATTTCCCGCCGGAACAATATTGCAGGCGTGTTCAGTGGGACAGTGGAACAGGAGTGCAGGTTCATCTAACGGGGCCTGTACCCAGTCTTCACCGGGTGGGAGCGTGACTGTATCGATTCCGATTGCTGGGGCACCGCCTCTGAGTAATGGTATGTATTATTACGTGTATGGCAACGGTGGGACGTATGCCAACGGTGATGTGGGCAGTACCGCGCAACCCAGCCCGGAAGGTCAGTTCATCTCGTATTTCACCCTGTTCGTTCCGCAATCGGGAATCCCTGCTGGTGGGGGTACGTACACGAATAAGTTCACCGGGTTTGCCCCGGTATCAACGTCGGGTGTTGCGAATCAACCGCCGACGACAATGATGCAGCCGTGTGGTGCGACATCCGGTGTGAATCAGAACCCGCAGTGTGCGTACGTGACGTTCCCCAACGTAGGCCCGCAATTCACGCTGGCGAAGACGGTGAGCACTCCGGTTGCGGCGACGATGAATGGTGTGGGTGGGTACACGGTGAATGTGTCCCCAGTCATTACCTCTCCGAGTGGTTCGTACATGTTGCAGGGTCCGTTGACGTTTACGGATGATCTTTCGGGTTTCCCTGCCGGAGCAGTATTGCAGGCGTGTTCGGTGGGTCAGTGGGATGTGGCTGCGGGTTCACCGAACGGGACCTGTACTCAGTCTTCACCGGGTGGAAGTGTGACGGTGTCGGTTCCGGTTACCGGTGCACCAAGACAGAGTGGCAGTTTGTATTACTATGCGTATGGCAATGGTGGGGTGTATGCCAATGGTGATGTGGGCAGTACCGCTCAGCCCAGTCCAGCAGGTCAGTTCATCTCGTATTTCACCCTGTTCGTTCCGCAATCGGGAGTCCCTGCTGGTGGGGGTACGTACACGAATAAGTTCACCGGGTTTGCCCCGGTATCAACGTGGGGTGTTGCGAATCAACCGCCGGTGACAATGATGCAGCCGTGTGGTGCGACATCCGGTGCGAATCAAAACCCGCAGTGCGCATACGCAGTATTCCCAGGCAGCGTCCCGCAGTACACCCTGGCGAAGACAATGGGTGCTCCGGTTGCAACGACGGTGGACGGTGTGAATGGGTACACAGTGTCGGTGTCCGTATCGATCAACGCGCCGAACGGAGCGGTGCCGTTGCAGGGTCCGTTGACCTTCACGGATGATTTGTCGGGGTTCCCTGCCGGTACGAAACTGCAGTCTTGTGAGTTGATGCAGTGGCCGACTATTGACAGTGCGGGTACGTGTACCCAGTCCGCGCCGGGGGGAAATATTAATTTCTCCATGCCTATTACTGGTGCACCCAATTTATTTCAAGGAGTGTATTACTACCTGTATGGGCAGAACGGTGCACCCAATGTGACATGGTCGTATTTCACAGTGTTCGTTCCGCAAACGGGGATCCCTGTTGGTGGGGGTACGTACACGAATAAGTTCACCGGGTTTGCCCCGGTATCAACGTCGGGTGTTGCGAATCAACCGCCGACGACAATGATGCAGCCGTGTGGTGCGACATCCGGTGTGAATCAGAACCCGCAGTGTGCGTACGTAACGTTCCCCAATGCAGGCCCGCAATTCACGCTGGCGAAGACAATGGGTGCTCCGGTTGCGACGATACTGGACGGTGTGAGAGGGTACACGGTGAATGTGTCCCCGATCATCAACTCTCCGAATAGTTCTCCTGCGTTGCAGGGTCCGTTGACGTTTACCGATGATCTCTCGGGATTTCCCGCCGGAACAATATTGAAGTCGTGTTCGGTGGGACAGTGGAACAGGAGTGCAGGTTCATCTAACGGGACGTGTACTCAGTCTTCACCGGGTGGGAGTGTGACTGTATCGGTTCCGATTACTGGGGCACCGCCTCTGAGTAATGGTATGTATTATTACGTGTATGGCAACGGTGGGGCGTATGCCAACGGTGATGCGGACAGTACCGCGCAACCCAGTCCGGCAGGTCAGTTCATCTCGTATTTCACCCTGTTCGTTCCGAGGGTAGGTATCCCGACGGACAGTGGAGTTACATTTGTTAATAAGTTCACCAATTTCACACCAGTGTCGCCGTGGGGTATCGCGAATCAGCAGCCGGCTGCATCGGCTCAGTCCTGCGGTGCCACCGTGAGCACGAACCAAAATCCTCAGTGCGCTTACGCATATTTTCCGCCGCCCACCATAAGTACACCGATAATGGCAAAGATCATTAATGCTCCGGGGTGCACCTATCCCTTCACCAATTACGGTCTGACCTACACTCTTGCTGGTGTGTGTTCACCACCCAACTTGACGTGGCGTTTCCCGTACAGCCAGTTGGGTGGATCGGTGTTGGCTGGACAGCGGGCAGTGGCAGCCATCGTGGTATCTCCAGATAATTCAGAGAACTCCAACTATGTGGTATGCGATAGGTTTTCACCGGCCCAGGAGGTTCTGGATACCTCTGTGTCACCGCAGCTGATTGGAAATAATGGAACTCCTGTTTACAAAGTGCAGTACACCAATAGCCCGGTTAACGCATCATCTGGGTCCACTCTCAGTAATTCAGGCTGTGGTCTTGCGACGGACAATACGACAGACGGTCCATGGTTTGACAGCGTTGCTGCCGCCGGTGGTGCACAACAGATAACCGGTGTTCGCTTTGTTGTTCCCTTCTTATCACAGGGAAATACAATGACCGCTTACGTTCCCTTTATCTATTCTTTGAGTGCTCCGGATGGCACCGTCGCGTACGATTATTATGCTGAGTCGTTTGAGGGGAGTCCGAAGACGAGCGCCGACCCGGACGGTTCCAATATTTCAAGGCCGCTGGTTGATGCCAACACCGGCACTGTAAGCGCAACGCAAGCTCAGGTGATCAGGAAGCCAACCCTGGCGGCGACCAAGACTGCATCGACAACCTCAGCAGCTCCCGGTGTACCGGTGACATTTACGATTAGAGCCTCGGAGCAAACAGGTTCGATGGATGCAACACCGCGGACGGCATCAGTGGTGGACCAGTTGCCGGCGTGTGTGGAGAATTTGTCGGTGCCCGCATCGGTGGCGGCGAATTGGGCCTACACGGTGTCGGGAACTGCGGGCGTGTGCCCGGGTGGTGCGGGGCAGACGGTCATATTCACGTCAAAGACTCCTGTTACAGGTACCTTGGCTAGCCCGGATAACGGCTTGGCGACAGTGACCTTCCCGACGATTACGTATTCGGTTCAGGCAGCAGTGAGTACGCCGAATGGGACGGTGTTGACAAATACCGCACGAGTGATAGACACCACGACGAATGTGAGTGCGCCGGTGGTATCGGCGTCGGTGACGGTAAATGTTCCGAGGACGGTGGTGACTTCGAAATCGGCGGTGAATCAGACGGTGCAGCCGGGTCAGGGTGTGTCGTGGAGCAGTAGCGTGCGGAATGGAATGACCACAGGTGGTGGTCAGTCGTCGGTTATTGATGTGTTTCCGTACAACAGTGACACAAATGGTTCGTCGTTTCACGGGTCGTTGTCGTTGACGAATGGTTCGACGGCTGTGTCGTTCCTGTCGTCTCCGCAGCCGTCACCGATGCCAACTGCGACGTTGTTGTACACGTCAACACCGTCGGGGTCGGTGAGCAGCAATGCGTCAGATCCGTCAAATCAGCCCGGTGGGTCTACTGTGTGGTGTACAGTTGCGCAGTTTGGCTCCGCGGGGTGTCCGGCGTCGTTGAGCGTGGCGACCGCGGTGAAGACAGTGATTTCAGATTTTGTGCCGAATTTGTTGGTGCAGACAAATTTGCAGTTCGCGAATCCGGGTGCTCTGCAGGGTGATGTGTACGTGAACATTGCGGGTAGTGGACAATCGGCAAACTCATTGACTATTCCGGCTACGTCGTTGGCTCCGATAACGGTAGTTGCGGCGACGGTATCAGGCACGGTGTGGAGTGATGAGAATCAGAATGGGACTGTAGATTCTGGTGAGTCGGGTATTAGCGATGTGACGGTGAATCTTTTGGACAGTAATGGGAGTACTGTCGCAACAACCACCACTTCGGCGAACGGGGTGTACACGTTCGTGGGTATTGCGGCTGGTCAATACAGTGTTGTGGTTGTGCGCTCCACGGTTCCGTCGACGATGTTTAACACGTATTCGAAAGCGGGCGGAACAACGACACCGGTGGATGACAGTGGGTCACTGACGGTGGGTATTGGCGCGGTTGTGCAGCCCGTGAATTTCGGATACACGACCGCATCGCCAAGATTGTCGTTGGCAAAGACGGCATCGGTAACCTCATTTAGTGCATCAGGGACATCCATTAGGTACACGTTCACGGTAACCAATACGGGTAACGTTCCGGTGTCTGGGTTGCAGGTTGCGGACCTGATGGCACCTCCGGCGGGTGTTTTCACATATGGTCCGGTGTGTCCCTCGGTGGTTTTGACTCCGGCGGCCGTGACGACGTGTACGGCGACATATTCAACGTCGCAGGCGGATGTGAGCGCGGGACAGGTGTCGAATACGGCGACGGTATCGGGGGTACCCGTGCCACGGGGTGCTCCACCGCAGTCCTCGGTGACCAGTAACAGTTCGTCGATGACGATACCGGTGCAGCAGAACCCTGTGGTGTCGATGGTGAAGACTATCGCCCCGACGTCTGTGACGGCAGCAAATCAGACAATTACGTTCAGTTTCTTGGTGACAAATAGCGGAAATGTGCCGTTGACGAGCCTGTCTATTGCAGAGACAAATTTCACGGGTACGGGTCCGTTGGGTGCGGTGCAGTGCCCGAAGACGACCCTGGAAATCGGAGAGACAACGACGTGTGCGGTGACATACATCACAACAGCAACGGATGTCACGGCGGGATCGGTGTCTAATACAGCGGTGGGATCGGCTACGGGGCCTTCGGGTCAGGTTGTGAATACCCCGCCGACGACGGCATCGGCGACGGCGGCACCTGCTCCGGCAATGACGGTGGCAAAGTCGGTGTTCCCGGTAAAGGCCACGACGGCGGGTCAGACGGTGACCTACTCGTTCCTGGTGACAAACACGGGTAACACGCCGTTGTCAAATTTCAGCTTCAATGAGTCCACGTTCACAGGGAGTGGGACGCTGTCTGCGGTGTCGTGCCCGCAGACTACTCTGGCGGCGGGCACGAATATGACGTGTACGGCAACGTATGCGATCACGCAGGCAGATATCAATGCGGCCGCGGTGAGTAACACGGTTGTAGTGACGGCGTTGTCCCCGCAGGGCAGGTTGCTCACCCAGACAAGTTCGGCGAACCTTGTGACGGCGACGGTTCCACCTGCTCCGGCGGTGACCGTAGCAAAGTCGGTGGACCCGAGTACGGCCACGAGCGTGGGCCAGGAGGTGACGTATTCGTTCTTGGTGACGAACACGGGGAATGTAACAATGACAACGTTCAAGTTCAATGAGTCCATATTTACTGGCACGGGAACGTTGGGAGCGGTGTCGTGCCCACAGACAAGTTTGGTTGCGGGTGCGAATATGACGTGTACAGCTGTGTATACGGTCACGCAGGCAGATATTAACGCGGGCGTGGTGAGGAACACGGTTGGAGTGTCGGCGGTTTCACCCCAGGGCACGACGGTGAATGCGTCTGGGTCGACGAGTTTGTATACGCAACCGTTGACGTTGACGAAGTCCGTGAATCCGACATCCACGACGACGGCCGGCCAGGTGGTGACGTATTCGTTCCTGGTGCAGAACACGGGTGTGAATGCGTTGACAAACGTGACGGTCGAGGATCTCGTGTTCACAGGTAGTGGCACGCTGGGTGCGGTGTCGTGTCCGATGACGAGCTTGGCGGTGGGCGGGCAGATGACGTGTACCGCAACGTATACGGTGACGCAAACGGATGTGGATAACGGGACGGTGCAGAACACCGCATCCGCGAGGGGTACGCTGCCGTCGGGCATCTCTACGTCATCAATTCCGTCGAATGTGACGCTGAATACGATATCTAACCCGACGGGGACGTTGACGAAAACAATGAGCCCGAACTACCTGTACCAGGCGGGTCAGGTAGTGACCTACACGTTTGTGTTGAACAACACGGGCAAGACGACGATGTATAACGCGCGCGTGGTGGAGAACACGTTCACAGGTACGGGTGAGATATCGCCGTTGTCGTGTGATAACACGACTCCGCCGAGTGTGAACACAGACCCCGTGACGCTGCTGCCGGCCCAGAGGTTGACGTGTACCGCGACGTATACGGTCACGCAGGCGGATATGGATGCTGGCCAGATTTCAAACACCGCGAGTGCGGCGTGGACGAACCCGATTCGGGGAGCTGGTGGAGGGTCGGGAGCCGGATCCGGGCCGGGTTCGGTGGGTTCATCGGGCACTCCGGCGGGGGCGGCGGCACCATCGGGGCCGGCGTTGAGTGTCACGAAGACTGCATCACCGGCGTCGTTTACGAGGGCGGGTGTGCCAGTGACGTTCACGTTTGTGGCGCGGAACCTGGGTCAGGTGACACTGAATAATCCGGTCGTGACGGAGTCGAGTTTCTCGGGAACCGGGACGCTGGGTCCGATTAGCTGTCCCGCGACCTCCTCGTTGGCTCCAGCGAGTTTGACGGGGACTCCGAATCCGGCGTCGTCAATGACATGTACCGCGACGTACACAACAACGCAGGCGGATGTTGATGCGGGTGGTGTGACAAACCGTGCTCTCGCGACGGCAACGACACCGTCACTGCAGCCAGTGACGTCGTTGCCGGGAACGGTGAGCGTTCCTGCCGCCGCGGCCCCGGCGATCGCACTGGTGAAGTCTGTGTCCCCGACGGTGGCGGGTGTTGCCGGTCAGACGGTCACGTACAGCTTCTTGGTCACGAACACGGGGAATGTGACCCTCACGAATCCGCAGGTCACGGAAACAAGGTTTACCGGCACCGGTCAGCTCAGCCCTCTCTCCTGCCCCTCATTGACGCTAGCTCCGGCCGCCTTTCAGACGTGCACGGCAACGTATGTGGTGACCGCGGCAGATTTGCTAGCGACTCCGTTGACGAACACCGCAACGGTGACTGCAGCCCCACCGGGTGGCACGACTCCGCCGGTGTCGGCACCCTCGACGGCATCGGTATTGACCGGATCAGGGATCACGGTCGCGAAGACCGCGTCACGAACCACGTTCAACGCGCCTGGACAGGCGGTGACATTCAGTTTCTTGGTCACCAATGTTGGGTCCACGACGGTGAATAACATTGTGGTCACTGATACTGGTTTCACCGGGTCGGGAACGCTGGGTGCGCTGTCCTGTCCAGCAACTACGCTGGCGTCGGCCGCGTCAATGACGTGTACGGCGGCGTATACGACAACACAGGCGGATATTGATAATCCGAATCCAATCAGGAACACCGCGTATGCGGCCGGGGTGGATGAGAACAACAGTCCGGTGTCAACACCGCAGTCTACGGTCACGGTTGCCCCATCGCAGTCACCGGCGTTGACACTGGTCAAGAGCGCGACCCCGACGTCGAACGCACGTGTGGGTGACACGGTCACGTACTCGTTCGTGGTGAGAAACACGGGGAACGTATCACTGCGCCAGATCATCATTAACGAAAATGCGTTCTCCGGGACGGGGACGCTGGGGGCGGTAACGTGTCCGCAGACTACTCTCGCGCCGGGTGCATCGGTGACCTGTACCGCTCCATACACGATCACCGCAGCAGATTTTGCGGCGGGTGTGGTGAACAACAGAGCGTCCGCAACGGGCATCCCTCCGTCGGGTAACGCGGTTACGACACCGCAGTCTCCCGCGGTGGTGACGATGGCACCGTCGCCGACGATTAGTCTTGTGAAAACTGCGGATACGCCGAGGTTCTACGCTGCCGGGCAGAATATGACGTTCTTCTTCACAGTCACTAACACGGGAAACATCGCGCTAGCAACCGTGAACGTGACCGAGAGGGAGTTCTCTGGGACGGGTATCCTCGGTCCCATCACATGCCCCGCAACGACTCTCGCGGCTGCGGCGTCGATGACGTGTCAAGCGCTGTACACAACCACTGCGGAGGATGTCGCGGTGGGCATAGTCGCGAACGCTGCGGTAGCGCACGGCGCCCCACCCGCTGTGAACGGTGTGGCACAACCTGCGGTGGACTCACCGATGTCCACGGTAACGATCCCGTACCAGCAGATGCTTCCTGCAATTACGGTGGTCAAGACCGCGAGTAGCCCGCACTACCAGGTGGGGGTTCCGATTACGTACACGTTCCTTGCGACGAACACGGGTAATGTGCCGTTGTCACCGGCCTATGTCACCGATGATCAATTCTCTGGGGACGGGACAATCACCGCGGTACGGTGCCCGGCAACGAGTCTGGCGGTGGGAGCCTCTATGAGTTGTACCGCGCTGTTCACTCCCACGCAGGTGGATGTAGACGCGGGAACGGTCACCAACACCGCGACCGCGCACGGAACTCAACCACCGATCAATGGTGTGACCGCTTCCCCGACACACTCGACCCCGTCGAACGTGACGATCACCGCTCCGCCAACGCCATCGATCACGATCGTGAAAACGGTAACACCGACGGTGTATCAGGCCGGTGATACTCTCACCTACACGTTTACGGTCACTAATACGGGAAACGTGACCCTGAGTAACCCGACCGTGACTGACGATTCTTTCACCGGCACTGGTGTTCTCGGCCCGATCACCTGCCCGTCCGCTGTTACCTCCTTGGCCCCGGGAGCGTCAGTGGAGTGTACCGCAGCATATGTGACAACCTCAGCGGATGTCACAGCCGGGCAGGTGTTGAACACTGCGACCTCCCACGGAACCCCGCCGACCCAGGGTGGGATTACTCCGGCACCGGTGAGTTCAACCCCGTCGAATGCGGCCGCGACGGGCTCGCAACCCTCAATCACGATCACCAAGTCTGTTGATCGCTCCAAGTACAGGGTTGGTGACACTCTTACCTACTCATTTCTGGTCCTCAACACGGGGAACGTCACTCTCAATCGGGTGAACGTGACCGATGATTCTTTCACCGGTTCTGGAATCCTGTCTGCGATTAGTTGCCCGCAAACAGCGCTCGAACCAGACGCAGCCATGCTCTGCACCGCGACCTACCGGGTAACACAAGCAGACGTTGATGCGGGACAGATCCTGAACACCGCGACCTCGCACGGCTCCCCACCCACCGGTGGAAACGGTGTCACCTCGCCTCCGGCAAACTCTGCCCCGTCTGCCGCGAAAACTATTGCGGCACCGATCCCTGCGGCACCGGCACCGGCTCTCGCGGCAACTGGTTTCGGGGCGAACCTGTGGGTTGGTGGCGCTGCGACACTCCTGCTTGCGGGACTTGTGCTGCTGCTGACCCGCCGCCGTCGGGAAAGAACAGGAGCGAGAGCGCAACAGTAACAAAACCACAACCCCTGACCCCGGGTGTTATCAGCGGCACTCTTGGTGATAACACCCGGGCTCAAGGAAACCCTCCCAGTCCGAAAAATACCTGCTCAGAAAGCGCACCGGGAACACATCTGGTGCGTCACCACAGCGGCAGACCAACCACGGAGTAACAAACAGCATGACACCCCGCCTCACCACCCTCGCTACCACGATAGGCTGCACGCTGGCCGTGACAATGCTCGTCGGCTGCAGTGGGCGAAACTCAAGTACCCCCGTGTCACCAACAACCGTCTCCACCTCGTACCAAAGCTGGTCAGCGGAGTACAACAAGTGCCTAGCCGTCAAACTAACCCTTCCAAGCGATAAGCCCGAGGTGACGCAAGCCCCTGATGCGTACAAAAACGCTCTTGATGCCTGCCGCACTGAACTAGGCCCGCCTCCCGAAGCTACCGGCAACCCCGAGACCACCGGCAATCCCGGCCCCACCGGCGATCCCGGGCCCATCGGCAACCCCGAACCCACCACAAAGTAACTCTTCGGGAATGAGTACCGACACTATCGTGATCGCGCTTCCCTGATTCCATACCAGAAAATTCATAATCAAAAACCCGGGATTCGCTGACCAGCAGCGGTAGTGTGGTAGTAACGTGAGTACCGTGCTCGACATTCTCTGGGAGAACGACAATGACACCCCCTGACTACGAAGACGCAACCACAGGTGGCAACGAGAGTTCTGCGGCTTTCGGAGGCAGCATCGGCTGGTCTCAGAACAACCAGCCTCCCGGTGTGACCTGGAAGCGAGAGCGCTGATACGTGAACGAGCCGACTAACAACCAGTACACGACCTCGGATCTGGATTCTTTTCTTGATGAGGTTCCTCGGCACCTGTCGGAGGCGGGCATCCCGGTCAGTCCGGCGCACTACACCGGTGCCCGAGACACGGACCTGCTGTTCCGTCACCCGACGGCGGGACTGACCGAGGTATTGGAGCTCATCACCATGAGCCGACCTCGGGTGGTGTTTCTCGAGGGCAACGTCTTCGATGCCAAGGCGTCCCTCAAGGGTGCCGTGGCCAACCTCGATCCCGTGCACCCAGTGCGCCGCGAAGCCGAACAACGCAACGACGACACCTACAGGCTCACCATGAGCTGGTTCATTGACGGGCAGTTCTGTATGTGGCTTGCCACGGCCGCGTGGTACGACGAACTGACTCGTGCAGCAGGCATCGCCGTCGAACACGCCCGTAACCTTGCTGATCTCGAACTCGAACGGCACCGGGAACATTCTCGCAAACAGCTCGCCCGGTGTCGTGACCTGGTGTTCGAGGACCCAAGGTTCCGTGCGGCCACCGTGAGGAACCGTGTAACGGTCGCGAAAGTGCTGCTTGCAGAGCGAGGAGAAACCTTCGGGAGCCCGGAGCTAGAGCTCGAACTCTTGAAGAAACTTCGTCAGAAGGCGGCGCTTGCCGTCACAGAGCAGGAGCAACGGCTCGCGGGACAGATCGAAGACATCGCCGAGCAGATTGTCACCTCCGACGTATGGGTAGACATCCAGACGCAGAGGCAACTGCAGCAGAAGGGAGACGTTATCAAGTTTGTGGTGAACGTGGCGGACGGCTGGATGCTCTCCCAGGACTTCCTCGACCAGGTGTGGAGATCCGTGCGGAACGCAGCGGCGCGGCACCGCGACGATGGCTGGCTCACGAAGAGACGGTTGGGCTCTGACCCATATTCGGCCTAGCAACTAAGGGACGGCCGAACACCACAGGAGAAATCCGACGTGATCTCCCCGTGCGCTAACGTCCACACGAGCAGCAACGGCTGCGACAGCTCCATCCCACGGTGATACACTCGTCACGCACCTCCACACACGGGGGTGACTTCGCGTGCCATTCGGTCATCGCGCTCCATCGGTCTTGCTCAGACATCCCGCATAAACCCCGGGCCATCTGAGCAGGCGGAGTCGAACCGGGCACCAGGGCATTCGGTCGCCGACCGGTGCGGCACAACCGAGAAACTAAGGAGAACGGCTCATGGCCGTCGTAACCATTCGCCAGTTGCTTGACAGCGGTGTGCATTTCGGACACCAGACCCGTCGCTGGAACCCCAAGATGAAGCGTTTCATCTTTACGGAGCGTTCTGGCATCTACATCATTGATCTGCAACAGTCCCTCAGCTACATCGACAAGGCCTACGAGTTCGTCAAGGAGACGGTTGCTCACGGCGGCACCGTTCTTTTTGTGGGTACTAAGAAGCAGGCGCAGGAGGCGATTGCCGAGCAGGCAACCCGCGTCGGTCAACCGTACGTGAATCAACGGTGGCTCGGCGGTCTCCTCACCAACTTTTCGACGGTTTCCAAGCGCCTCGCGCGCATGAAGGAACTGGAAGAACTCGATTTTGAAGGCACGACCAGTGGCTTCACCAAGAAAGAGCTCCTGATCAAGAAGCGCGAGCTCGACAAGCTCCACAAATCGCTCGGTGGAATTCGCAATCTCACGAAGACCCCATCGGCGATCTGGATTGTGGATACCAAGAAGGAGCACCTCGCAATCGACGAGGCGCGCAAGCTTGGAATCCCCGTGATCGGTATTCTCGACACCAACTGCGATCCCGACGAGGTGCAATTCCCCATTCCCGGTAATGACGATGCGATCCGTTCCGTTGGTCTGCTCACTCGCATTATTGCGGATGCCGCGGCCGAGGGACTCATCGAGCGCCACAAGGCACCCGAGACCGAGGGCAACGTCTCTGCGATTGAACCGCTTGCCGAGTGGGAGCAGGAACTCCTGCAGTCGAGCACGGATGTCCCGGCCACCGCGCCTGCCGTGGCGGTTGTTGAGCCTGCTGCGGAGGTCGTTGAGCCTGCTGTGGTGGTCGTTGAGCCTGCTGTGGTGGTCGTTGAGCCTGCGGTGGCGGTTGTTGAGCCTGCTGCAGAGGTCATTGAGCCTGGGGTGGCGGTTGTTGAGCCCGCTGTGGAGGTCGTTGAGCCCGCTGTGGAGACTGCTGAGCCTGTTGCAGAAACCGCTGAGAAACTGACACCAGCCCCCGTTGCGCCCGGGCCTAAAAAGGCAGAACCGGTAGTAGCGCAGGCTGACAAGACCGAGTCGGCCAAGGCTGAACCCGCCACGCCTAAAGCTACAGCCGACTCCCCGCAGGCTGAGGCCACGGAGCCTGCTGCTGAACTGAGGACACCCGACGCTGCGAAGGCAGATGCGCCGAAAGGAACGAAACTGTGACCGGAACCACCGCTAAGGCTTTTTCGCTCGAAGACGTTAAGACGCTCCGCGAGCGCCTGGGCACCGGAATGATTGACACGAAGAACGCACTCGTGGAAGCCGGTGGCGACATAGAGAAGGCCACCGAGATTCTCCGCCTCAAGGGTGCGAAAGGTAACGCAAAACGTGCTGATCGCTCGACCTCGGAGGGACTTGTCGCGGCCGTTGACAACGGTGACGGCTCTGCAACCCTCATCGAACTCGCGTGTGAGACCGACTTTGTCGCCAAGGGGGACAGGTTCGTTGGTCTAGCCGATCGCGTTCTCGCTGCAGTTGCCGCTGCGCGAGCAAAGACGGTGGATGTCGCGCTCGTCGCACCGGTCGGTGGTGGCACCGTTGCCGATCTCATCAGCGATGAGGCCGCAGTGCTCGGCGAAAAGATTGAACTCCGACGCATCCAGCTTGTGACGGGAGCAAAGTTCTCGATCTACCTGCACAAAACATCGAAAGATCTTCCCCCGCAGGTTGGTGTCGTGCTCGGTTATGACGGAGCCGACGAGGCAACGGCTCGCTCTGTCGCTCAGCACATCTCGTTTGCCAACCCGGAATACCTGGCACGTGAGGATATTCCCGCCGAGGCCGTGGCCAAGGAGCGCGCGCTCGTCGAGCAGATCTCTCGCGAGGAGAACCTGCCCGAAGCGGCACTTCCGAAGATCGTGGAGGGACGCGTTGGTCTCTTCTTCAAGCAGGTCGCTCTGCTTGAACAGGACTACGTGCGTGACAATAAGCTCACGGTTGGCAAGGTGCTCTCCGCTGCTGGTATCACTGTGAGCGCGTTCGCGCGCTTCAAGGTTGGCGCGTAACGCCGCGCCTGACGGCAGACTGCACCGGCGACGAAATTGGATCAGAAGGGTCTGGGATGGAAACATCCCGGACCCTTCCCCCGGATCTCTTACTGTTGGAATCGGAAGGGAGCGTCATGGAGCGCAGGCGGCGGGTACTACTAAAACTTTCGGGTGAGGCGTTTGGTGGTGGTCAGCTCGGTGTGAACCCCGACATCGTGAGTGCTATTGCTCGCGAGATTGCTGATGCGGTGCCCGATGTGGAGGTTGCAATTGTTGTCGGTGGTGGCAACTTCTTCCGTGGGGCAGAGCTCAGCCAGCGGGGGATGGATCGGGGCCGTGCCGACTACATGGGGATGCTCGGCACCGTTATGAACGCGCTCGCGCTACAAGACTTTCTCGAACAGGCTGGTGCTGCCACTCGTGTGCAGTCTGCCATTTCGATGACACAGGTGGCGGAGCCATACATTCCGTTGCGCGCCGAACGACACCTCGAAAAGGGACGGGTGGTGATATTCGGTGCGGGTGCAGGACTACCCTACTTTTCCACCGATACGGTCTCCGCACAGCGTGCCCTGGAGATTGGCGCGGATGTCGTCCTGGTTGCGAAGAACGGCGTTGACGGGGTGTACAGCGATGATCCACGCACGAACCCCCGTGCCGAGAAAATCGATCACATTGGCTACGCTGATGCTCTTCGGCGTGGCCTAAAGGTGGTGGATTCCACCGCCTTTAGTCTCTGTATGGACAACGATATGCCGATGCGGGTGTTTGGGATGGAACCAGCAGGCAACGTGACCGCCGCAATTCTCGGAGCTACTCTCGGTACTCTCGTCAGTTCGGACTCGCCGTCTTCGGCGGCAAAGCGCGGGTAGCACCGCTGAACCGCCATCCGACCGATCTGCCGTGTCGTGTCGCGCTCGGTAGAATGAACCTACAAAATGTGAGGAGTCACTGTGATCCCGGACGTGTTATCCGATGCCACCGCCCGAATGCACAAGGCAGTAGAGGTTGCGAAGGAGGATTTTTCTAGCGTTCGCACGGGGCGCGCCAACCCGCAACTTTTCCAGAAGATTCTCGTGAATTACTACGGCACTCCGACACCACTGGCGCAACTGGCTTCTCTGCAAAACCCCGAGGCGCGCACACTGGTGGTGAGTCCCTACGACAAAGGTGCCCTGCGCGATATTGAACAGGCTATCCGTGACACCCCAAACCTCGGTGCCAACCCGACCAACGACGGCAGTATTATTCGGGTTACGCTCCCCGAATTGACGCAGGAGCGTCGCAGGGAATTCGTTAAGATTGTGCGCAGCAAAGCCGAGGACGCTCGAGTCTCGGTGCGCAACATTCGCCGCAAAGCAAAAGATGACCTGGATGCGCTCAAGAGCGAGGTTGGTGATGACGAGGTTGCTCGCGCCGAAAAAGAGCTGGAGCAGCTAACAAAATCCAATGTTGATGCGATTGACGAGGCGGTGAAGCGCAAGGAAACCGAGCTTCTTGAGGTCTAGGCAACGGCCATGACAGGTATCCCACCGGATGCTCAGCCCGCTCCACGGAGTCATGATTTGTCCGTGGTTGGGTTCCCAGAACAGGCCGCTTCGGTGGAGGCTCGTGTTCGCAAACCTGCGAACCCGGACAAGCCCGAACGCTTGTCTTTCGCTGCGGCATGGCGGTGCAGTCGTGCGGCCCGTGCGGAGATTCAGCACCGGGTGGGGCTGCGTAGGGCGGAGCTGGAGCGGCAGTTCGAGGCATCCCGTGCTCACTTTGACGAGGCACAGGAGAGAATTCGGGAGCGTACCGGCCGCGACCTCATTGTCGCAATAATCATCGGCCTCGCGCTTGGCGGGCTTGTTACCGTGGGGTTGTTTTGCTTTAAACAGTGGTTTTTTGTGCTCGTTGCGATCACCGCGGGGCTGGGTAGTTACGAGCTGACGATCGCGTTGCGTAGGGTGGGAATTCGGATCCCGCTCATCTCCACCCTGGGTGTCACCGTGCTCGTGATCACTGCGACGCAATTCTGGGGTAGTCGCGGCCAGTTGCTTAGCATCCTTGGCGGGCTTATCATCATCGTGCTGTGCCGCGCCGTGCAGCACCTGGTGTGGACACCGCGGGGCCGTGTTCTTGATCTCACTCGGGATATTGCGGCAGCCTGCCTCGTGCAGTTCTATGTTGCCCTGCTCTCTAGCTTTGCCGTATTGCTCACCGCGAAACCGCACGGCGAGTTCTGGTTTTTCGCTCTCATCACGACCGTTGTCGCCGCCGACACCGGAGCCTATGGGTTCGGACTGTTGTTCGGTAAACACCCCATGGCACCGATGATTAGCCCGAAGAAATCGTGGGAGGGAGGTGCCGGGGGACTGGTCAGCAGCGTTGTTGTTGCCTCACTGTTGATGCAGTTTCTGCTGGGTTACCCCTGGTGGATCGGGCTTATCTTTGGTGTGTGCGTTGTGTTGGCAGCCACTCTCGGCGATCTCGTGGAATCTTTACTCAAGCGGGATATTGGGATCAAGGACATGAGCTCGCTGCTACCCGGTCACGGTGGGATTTTGGATCGGGTTGACTCGATTCTGCCGACAAGCGTGGTGGGATACATCCTGTTTCATCTCCTCAGATAAGTGGGTGACGCCGTCGAGTCAAGCACGCCTGTGGCGACCACTTCGGGGTAGCCGCGAGCAAACTTAGGGATAATGGACGCGTGAGCATGACTTTTCCGCACGCACCGAAACACAGACCTGGCTACAAAATTGCCGAGGTTGATGCCTTTCTGGAAGTTGCCCATCGAGCATTCGATGGGACTTCGAGGCCGACTGATGTGCCCGTGACCAGTGCCGATATTCGCCGCACGGCGTTCGGCATGTCGAGGAAAGGGTATTCCACAGCCCATGTCGATGCGGCTCTCGAACGGTTGGAAGATGCTTTCGCCCAGCGGGAGCACAGTCTGATGCTCGGTCGAACAGCTCCCGGGATTGATACGAGTCAACTGCGCGAGGCGATCTTCGCTCGATTGGCCCGTTCAAAAGGGAGCAGATTCGCCCGAACAGGTTTTATTGTTCGGGGCTATAGCGTGCGCGAGGTTGATCGATTCATGATCCGGATGGCTCGGTGCCTTCACAATGACACTCCGTGCGAGGTCAGCGAGGTGCGGGCGATCGTGTTTTCGACACAGCTGAGGGGATACTGTGAAACACAGGTTGATGCGTTCTGTGACGCGCTCGTTGAGGTGCTCCTCGCGCAGCGCCTGACGGAAGAGGAGGATGCCGTCTCACCACAGAGCACCGGTGAGCCTCGGACACACCAGCAGCAGCCGGTTTCGACGCCCGTGACCGTGGACCAGCCGTCGCGGGTTGAGCCCATGGTCGTGGGTCAGCCGCCGCAGGTGGCACCGGTGTTGGGGCAACCACCACACCTGTCACCCAGCAGTTGACGACCCTCGGGGGATCTCGACTAAACTGGCGAGATTGTGTTAGGCCGTGCGAAACATCGTCGATATATGAGCTCTGAGCAGGTGTCCGCGCCAACCGGGGAGAGTCAAGTGGCGACGCGCGCGGCCCGTCGGCGTGCAGAACGCGCTGCCGGGCGGTGTAGATCCTCGGCACGCAGTGTCGGGTCATCCGGGTCAACACCGTCACAGAAAGCGCGAGTTTCCCAGCGGTCGGGCCGGGTGAAGCAGGTATTTACGCTCCTCTGCGCTTCCACCGCCGCGATCGGATTCTTTGCCGTTAATCTTGTGAGCCCGGCGACGTTAGTCACCGCGACGGCAACCGCCACACTCGATGACGGTGACCAGTTTGCCGGGGCAGTGTCCCAGAGCTACGTTGCCTCCGGGAGTTACGCGTTGAGCGTGGGTCGCGAGGGGTATCTCGCTGAGAAGAAGCCGGTCCCGCTCGCCCCCGCAGCAACGCATACCGGTTCGGGGTGGAGGCCGCCGGCTGTGACACCAGACCCGGGTTCTGCGCAGGCGATTGCTGCCGAACTTGTCGCCGCACGCGGGTGGTCCTCTGATGACTTCAACTGCCTTGTCGCACTCTGGTCCCGGGAATCGGGATGGCGCATCAACGCTCACAACCCCTCCGGCGCATACGGGATCCCGCAGGCGTTGCCCGGCTCCAAGATGGCATCGGCCGGAGCAGACTGGGCCACCAATCCCGAGACCCAGATCCGTTGGGGCTTGGGTTATATCGCCGGTCGCTACGGCACGCCGTGCGGTGCCTGGAGTTACTCACAAAGTTCCGGCTGGTACTAATAGCACTTTGTGAGAGGGGTGCTCGTTGCTGGCAGCGGGGTAGTACCCGAGATATACGGCGAGGACTTGTTTTTGGGGAGTGGGTGAGTCGTAGTCGGGTGATAGATGAGGTGGACGTCGGGTCCGTAGACTGGGCAGATGCCATCGCAACGATCACACGGTCGCGCCGCGCGGGCGCGGCGGGGACATCCTGAACTGGATGCCTCGGCGTTGACCTCTGGCCCGCGACGTCAGGAGACGCGGGCTGGCCGCGAGTGGAATGTCCAAGTAATTTCGCCGCAACAGACGGTCAAGAGCTACCTGTGCCCCGGCTGCGGCAACCGAATTGCGGTGGGAGTCTCCCACGTCGTGGCATGGCGGGCAGACGGTGTGCTCGGTGACACGGCGGATCTTGAGAACAGGCGCCACTGGCACACCCACTGCTGGCAGCTCTCGTGACGGGCGAGGCCGTTCCGGACGGCGTGGAACAGACCGGATGCCCCGGCCCCCACCGGTCTCACCCACAGGCCATTGCGCACGGTGTCGAACAGATTCGCTCCGGCACACTGTTACCGGCCCGCCGGGAAGAGATCACGCTCCACACCACCGATGGACTCGCGCTCGTGGGAGAACTGGCGCTGCCGCAAGATCGCGACCCGGTTGCCACGCTCGTTACGCTCCACCCGCTGCCGACGGCCGGAGGGTACATGGATTCGCACCTCATTCGGAAGGCGGCTGCTCGACTGCCCGCGCTCGCGGATATCGCCGTGCTGCGCTTCAACACGCGGGGTACGACTTCGCAGCGCGGCACGAGCGAGGGCGAGTTTGGGCACGGTGTCGCCGAGCGTGCGGATGTCGCGGCCGCGATGGCTCTCGTCGAGGCTCGGTCGCTCCCGCATCCGTGGCTCGTCGGGTGGTCGTTTGGCACGGAGCTTGCGTTGAAATTTGGCCTGGAGCATCCAATTGACGGCGCGATTCTGCTCTCACCACCGTTGCATCGCACGAGCGAGGACGAGCTGCGCGCATGGCAGAGTGCCCGCCCGATGCTTATCGCGCTCATCCCGGAGTGCGACGACTACCTGACGCCGGATGAGGCGCGCGTGCGTTTTGCGAGTGTGCCGCGGCTGCGACAGATCGATGTCGCGGGCGGGAAACACCTGTGGGTGGGGGAAACACAGGTGTACCGAGTCCTCAGCGAAATCGTGGCCGCCGTTAACCCTGCCGCGCTGCCGTTACCAACCGAGTTTTCAACGCCGGGTGGAGTGTCCGTGCGGCAGGGGCAGCTCGCAGCCGCGATCACCACAGCATCCTCGACCGCGGGAGTGTCTGTGCCCTAGGGGCGACCCTGTCGGCGGCGCAGAGGTTGCTCGCAGAACGCTTCGTGCCGCAGACGTCGTGGCCGCGGGCGATAGGGCTACCGCGATTCCTGTCTGGGTACCACGACCTGCTTCACAATGAGCATGATCGCGGCCGCACAGGGGATGGCGATGAGTGCGCCGAGAATGCCGAGCAGGGTTCCGCCGGCGAGAGCCGCGATGACCACAACCGCACCGGGAACCTTGACAGTGTGCTGCATAATCCGCGGAGTGAGGATGTATGCCTCCACCTGCATATAGATGATGTAGTAGATCGCCGCAATGAGCGCGGTCAGCGGTGTGCCCAGCGTGGGAATGAGACACGTCAACACAATGAGCACGGAGCCGGAGAGGGTTCCCACGAGCGGAATGAGCGAAAACAACCCGGCGATGACCGCGAGCGCAGCCGGGAAAGGAGCACTAATGATCGTGAGGAAGATGAAACTTGCCACCGCATTAATTGCGGCGAGCGACGCCTGCCCAAGCACATACCGGCCCACGGAATGGGTGATCTGCTCAGTAATGTCTGCAAACCGTTCCCGTTTTGACTTCGGAACCAGCAGGTACGCGGCCTGCTTAAAGGCCGTCAGCGACGCGGTGAAATAGATCGTGAGGATGAACACGATGACGATGGAAAACAGCCCCCCTCCGACCGCGACTGCCACCTGCAGCACACCACCTGCTACCTCGCTCACTTTATCGGGCGTGAGCAGACCGGTCGCCCAGGTGTTGAGTTGGCTGACCAGCTTGTCCACCGCGAGAAAAGGAAACTGTTGTTGCAGCGCGGTGAGCCAGGTGCCCGACACCACCTTCTCAAATATTTTGGGCAGCTGTCCACTGAACTGGGTGATCTGTGAGACAACGACCGGGATGACGATGAGCAGGATGGAGGTGAGGATCGCGGCGAGCACGATGACAACCGTGAGGATCGCGACCCATCGAGGCATCCTGCGCTGTTCGAGCCAGCTGATACTGGGGTCAAGCCCGAGCGCAAGAAAAAGCGCGACCCCAACGTAGGTAATGACCGTGGCAAGATTGCCAATCGCGAGCAGGATGAACAGGCCCACACCGACGCCGAGTGTTCCGACAAGACCAAGTACGAAGGCATTGCGAATCGTGAACGACTGCGGCCAGTTGAGGGACACGGTTTACTGCTTTTCTGTGGTCAATTGCTCCGCTTGGGTGAGTGCACCGCGAAGATTCTCGAGGTAGGTCGCGACCGCTTCGCGCTCTTGACGCAGGTACGCGAGTCGCTGTTCAGCCTCGGCAACGAGGGAACGCGCCCGATGCTCGGCGTCGGAGACAAGCTTGCTTGCCTGCTCATGAGCCTCTGAAATTCGGGCGCGAGACTCCTGGTAGGCGTTTTCGCGCTGGTCACGGACCGCGTCGCGGGCTTCGGTGCTCAGTCGCTCGAGTTCAGCTCGGGATGCCGCGGTGCGCGCGTTGATCTCGGCGAGTTCGTTCTTCGCGTCCTCGAGCAGAGCCTGCGAGGATACGGCGGCCTCGGTGTGCACGGCAAGAAGCTCTTGGGCGGCAGCGTCCCGTTTGTGTGCCAACTCGATATCGAGGTCAATTCGTGCCTGCTCGCTAGCAGCCCGCTGCGCGGCAAGCTCTGACTCGAGCGACCTACGCGACCGGGTGAGTTCTTTTTCCTGCGTTATCCGACGTTGTTCAATCTCAGCGGTGAGGTCTGCGGTTACCTGCTGGTGGTTGATCTTCGCGTCTGATACCTCTTGCTCGATGGCCGCGAGCTGTGTCGCACGGTGTTCGGCCAGTTCAGCGGCAAGTGCCTGTCGTTGAGTCTCGGTTTCGTGCGCAAAGTTCAGGCGGTACTGCTCTTGTTCTTGCTCCCAGGCGGCACGGGTCGTGGCAATTTCTCTGTCAAGGTTGGTGCGCTGCGTCATAATTTTTGACTCGAGTTCTGCCTGCTGGTGCGTGGTTTCTGCCGAGACACGCAGTCGTAACTCTTCGGTGCTTCGCACGGTATCGATCCTGAGCTGCTCATTTTCGGTGGCGGTGATTGAGCGAGCCTCGTCTAGTTCAGCCGCCAGCTCAGCGCGGGCCTGCGCGGTTTCCTGCGCAAGACCGGTCGCCTCAGCACGAGCCTGCGTGGCTTCCTCGGCCGCGGTCGCAATAATCTCGGCCGCGGTTTTGTGGGCTTCCGCGATGATGGCCTCTGCTTCACGTCGAGCTCGCCCCTGCGCATCGGTGATATCAGTGAGGGCTGAGCTGCGTAGCAGGGCGATCTCACGGTCGGCATCCATCCGGTTTGCGGCGACCGACTCCTGTGCGCGGGAGAGCATGTCATCAACCTCGGATCGGGCTGTGTCTACCAGGTATTTCGCCTGGGCCCGGGCATCTGCCGTGACCTTCTCGGCATGCTCGGATGCCTCGATGCGGACGCGCTGTGATTCTGCTACAGCAGTTCGTCGGAGAGTTTCGGCGTCGATATCTGCCTGCGCGATCAGTCGCGTTGACTGCTCTTCCGCGATGCGCAGTGTGTTCTCTAATTTTGTTCCCAAGCCGGAGAAAGTCGGGCTGCCGACCTCGTCTAACTCCGCGGTGAGTTCGTCAATTTGAGCGAGCAGGCGCTTGTTTTCTTTCGAGACATCCGCGAGTTTGGTGTTGGCCGTGATGATATCGCGCTGCAGGCTGGAGATAGCGTCAAGGACTTCATCTTTGTCATACCCGCGGAATACCTGTGTGAAGTCGGTCGTCTCGGCCGCCATTACGCTCCTCCAGTTCGCGCTCCAACTGCCGTGGAATCATTAGCGCGTTCCCATAATTCTAGAGCCGCCCGGTCAGCCTGTACTCACTCGGTGTGAGGTTTCTTCCGCGACGATACTATATCTCGGACACAGAGTGTCGGTTTCGACTGGCAGTGTGCCGCGATCGTCGGTAGCCTGGGTGTTTCAGGTCACATGCCCGCCACCAGCGGCATGGGGAGGTTGGTTCGTGCGCTTTGTCTTGGCCATTGTGGCTTTTGTTGTCGCGGTTGTTCTCGTGGGGCTGGGAATTGCTCAGCGCACGGTTTTTCATGAATCGGCGAAAAACAACCTGACGGTCGAACTCGATCAGGCAAACCCGTTTGTCGTTGTCGGTCCCGATGCGCTCACTGCGCACCCGGGAACGCAGACCGTGTCTGTCTCTGGTTCGGCCGATGTCTACGTGGCCTACGGTCGCACGGCGGATATGAACGCGTGGCTCGGCGACGTTCCGCGCACGCTTGTGTCCTATAACAAGGACAAGGACCGGTTGACAACAGCCGGGACAGCGGGTGTGTACGCGACGAGGTCTCCGTCGCCTGCACCGCAGCGGAAGGATGGGTCAGCAACGGATGCTCCGAGCACCGCTGCTCCGACCGCGTCGGTAGCGCCGGCAGCAACCTCCGCCCCGGGCACCTCCGTCGCGAACGTGCCATCCCCGGTTGGTTCAGATCTCTGGCTGAACGAACTGACAGGACAACAGCTCGTCACGACAACACTGAGCCTCACGAGCGGTATTTCGCTGCTCATCAGTGGTAACGGTGGCTCGGTGATGCCCTCGAAACTGACGCTGTCCTGGCCCGTTGATTCGAGGACACCGCTGGCGGGACCCTTCATTCTCGGTGGCATCATCATGTTTGTTGCGGGTCTGGTTTTGTTACTCGTGGGATTTTTGCACTTCCGTCGTTCGCGCGGCCCACGTCGCGGTCGGCCGCGCGGCCTTCGCGGACTGCTGCACGTGCCACCGCGGCCAGCGAAGGATGTGACGAGCACGGGTGAGGCCCGCAGCGGTCGCCGTCGCCGAGTCGCTGTTTCCGTGTCCGCTCTGCTCCTGTTATCCGGCTGCTCGCCCGACTATTGGCCTTCTCCCGCCAGCACCGAACCGGCCATTGAGACCCCGGACGCAACCGCCCCGGTAGCTGACCCAGCAGCCTCGGCAGCTCCCAAGCCCGGTGATCTGCAGGTCGAGCCCGCCGTCACCGTGCCACAGATGGAACGAATAATGCAGCGAGTGTCGGAGTTTGCGGCAACCGTGGATTCTTCCCGCGACGCGAAGGCTGCCGAACAGCGATTCACCGGGCCTGCACTTGCGAACCGGGTCGCGAACTACACCATCCGCGGCACCCTCACGAGCCAACCCGCGCCGCCGCCGATTCCCGCATCACCACTGACGTTGACTCTTCCGCAGCAGGTTACCGACTGGCCACGCGCGGTCCTGACCATCGCAAAGGACTCGGCAGCGCCAACGGTGGCACCGATGGCTCTCGTGCTCGTGCAAGATTCACCGCGGACAAACTATCGCATCGAGTACACCATGTCGCTCGCCCCCGACGCACAGGTGCCCGAGGTTGCACCGGCCTCGATCGGGGCAGCACCCATCTCACCGGAGTTCAAAGGTCTCGTACTTCCGACCGGCCAAGTGGGTGCGGCCTACGCCGACATTCTCACAAGCGGGGATGCCTCCAAGTGGTACAACAGCTTCCACACCGGTGGTGACCAACTCGTGCAACAGCTCGGTGTTGAGGGGCAAAACACCGTGCGCAGCGGCCTGCCCAAGACCGCCTCCATCGAGTTCACCACCCGGGTCACGGCTAACCCGATCCTGGCACTTGCCACGAACAATGCGGGTGCACTCGTGGCTCTTGCTCTGCAACAAGAGGAAACGGTGACCCCGAACGACGGCGGAACAACCGGTTTTCAGACCGGAGCGGTTGCCGCGGCTCTCTCCGGGTTTACGGGCAAGAGCTCGAAGGGTGTGCAGCGAGTGACCAGCATCCAACTGCTGTTTTATGTTCCCAGTGTCAGCACGACCTCAGCGAAGGTACGGCTGTTGGGCTGGTCAGAGAGTCTTATTGGTGCATCAGAGTTGAAATGACACAGTGGAGTTGACATGACACAGTTGATCCCCCCGGTCGGATTACGCGGCGCGGTTGATCTGACATCCCTCGTACAGCGGGCGGCACAGCCGAGAGAGGGCACGGACGCGGGCACACCCGTGACCCTCTCCGTGTTTGCCCTTGACGATCAGTCCTTTGGCGAGGCGGTGGAGCTCTCCCGCACCGTGCCGGTCATCGTCGTTGTGTGGACACCGCGCAGCGAGACATCCGTTGCGTTGACCGAGAGCCTGCGACAACTCGTGTCTGGGCGCGACGGGCGGATGGCACTGGCCACCGTCGAGGCCGACACCAATCCGCAGATCGTCCGTGCGATGCAGGTTCAGGCCGCACCGACGGTTGTGGCGATCATCGCCGGGCAGCCGGTGCCCCTGTTTCAGGGTGCGCAGCCCGCGGAGATACTGGCGGAACTGCTCGATCAGGTTGGCGAGTTGGCCGTGCAACACGGGGTCACCGGTCAGCTCGAGGTTGCCGTGTCGGAAACCGACGGTGCGGCGGCAGAGGCGGTTGCGGCGCCACGTCCGCCACTACACCAGGAAGCAGTGGACGCCCTCGACCGAGGAGACTTCGAGGCGGCGGTGACGAGCTACCGAACGGCGATCGCCCAGAACCCGCGTGATACCGAGGCGGTTGTGGGGCTGGCGCGTGCCGCACTGCTGGCACGGCTCGCGGGAAGCGATAAGGAGCAGATCCGATCGCGTGCGGCGACCGAGCCGCACGCGATTTCCGCGCAGCTGCTGGCGGCCGATCTGGATATCTCGGGCGGCCATATTGCCGACGGGTTCGACCGACTCCTCACGCTGTTCCCGAGTGCCGACACCGACGGGAAGAAGCTGTTGCGGGAGCGACTGATTGAGTACTTTGACCTGGTGGGGCCGGAAGATCCGCGCGTGTTGAGCGCACGACGGAGATTGACAGCGCTACTGTTCTGAACGCCCCGGCGGTCGCCTCGCATCAGGCTTGGTGCCACGCTGCGTCAGGCTGGGCGAACCGGTTGGTAACACGGCGACGGTGACACCGCTTGGTGCCACGCTGCGTCAGGCTGGGCACACCGCGGTGCGCCCGCGCACGATCACTCCGGTACAAACCACAGGGTTCCCAGCGGCGGCAGGGTGAACGTGGCCGATGCGGGGAATGGACCCCACGGGTCATCCACCGCCGTGATCGAGCCGAGGTTGCCGACGCCGGAACCGCCGAATTCGAGAGCGTCAGAGTTGAGAACCTCTCGCCACCGGCCGGCGGTCGGCACACCGAGTCGGACACTCTCGTGCGGGATACCCGCGAAGTTCACAATGCACAGCAGTGGGCTAGCACCGCGGTCAAATCTCAGAAAGGCGATGACGTTGGCCGCCCCCGCTCCGCCCTCCACCCAGGCGAAACCTGCGGGCTCGTCATCAAGCTGCCACAGCGCCGGTAGCGCACGGTACTGCTTATTCACAGTGCCGAGGTAGTCCGCGACCTGTCGGTGCGGTTGCTGATCAAGGGCCCACCAGTCGAGCCCCTGCTCGTGACTCCACTCGGCTCGCTGCGCGAACTCCTGCCCCATGAACAGGAGCTTCTTGCCGGGATGGGCCCACATGAAACCGAGATACGCGCGCACCGTCGCGAACTGTTGCCAGCTATCTCCGGGCACTCGGCTCAGGAGTGACCCCTTGCCGTGGACGACCTCGTCATGACTGATCGGCAGCACAAAGTGCTCACTGAACGCGTACAGGAACGAGAAGGTCAACTCGTTGTGGTGGTACGAGCGGTGCATCGGATTGCGGCTCAGATACTCGAGTGAGTCGTGCATCCACCCCATGTTCCACTTGAACCCGAACCCGAGGCCGTTGTGTTCGGTCATGGCGGTCACCCCGGGCCAGCTCGTCGACTCTTCCGCAATCATGACAATTCCCGGATTCCGCTTGTAGGCGGTTGCGGACACCTCCTGCAGGAACGAGATCGCCTCATAGTGTTCCCGACCCCCGTGCACATTGGGCAGCCATTCACCGGTCTCGCGCGAGTAGTCAAGATAGAGCATGGATGCCACGGCGTCCACCCGCAATCCATCAACGTGCATCTCTTCCAGCCAGAAGAGCGCGTTCGCGACGAGGAAGTTCCGCACGCGGGGATTTCCGAAATCGGGCACGTAGGTGCCCCACTCTTTCTGCTCACCGCGCCGCGGATCAGAATGTTCGTACAGTGCCTCTCCGTCAAACCGCCCCAGCGCCCACTCGTCTTTGGGAAAATGCCCCGGTACCCAGTCCATGAGAACACCAATGCCCGCTCCGTGCAGGCGATCAATGAGGTACTTCAGGTCATCGGGGGAACCGAACCGACTTGTCACTGCGAAATAGCCCGTGACCTGGTATCCCCACGATCCGCTGAACGGATGCTCCGCCAGCGGCATGAACTCCACGTGCGTGTAACCGAGCCACTGCAGGTATTCGATGAGCTCATCAGCAATCTCTCGATAACCGTGGCCACCACCGACACGGTGCGGCCGCCATGACCCGAGGTGCAGTTCGTAAATGCTCATTGGCCGGGTGTGCGGGTTGGTCGCGGCGCGACGGGACATCCATTCGTCGTCATCCCAGGTGTAGTGCGACTGCCACACCACCGACGCCGTGCCGGGCGGAATCTCGGCGCGCGCCGCCATCGGGTCGGCCTTCATAACCCAGTCACCGTGGGCGGTGAGGATCTCGTACTTGTAGACGGTGCCGAGTGGGATGCCGGAAATGAACAGTTCCCACACCCCGGATGAGCCCATCGTGCGCATGGCGTACGCGGCACTGTCCCACTGGTTGGCCTCACACGCGACTCGCACGGCGCGTGCGTGCGGTGCCCACACGGTGAAGGCCACGCCCGTGATATCCCCGTCAACACCGGGCATTGTGCGCGAGTGTGCACCCAGCACCTGCCACAGCTGTTCGTGCCTTCCCTCAGCGATGAGGTGGAGGTCGAGTTCCCCGATCGTCGGCGCGAAGCGGTATGGGTCGTCTGTGGTCCAGACGGATGCCTCGTGGCCCGTGCCGTAACGCGCGTGAATGCGATAGGGCGCAAACCTCACACCGCACACGCCCGACCAGATACCGTAACCGATGTGCTGCAGGGGGAACGACTGCCCGTTCGCGAACTCGGCGGACACACTCGTGGCGAGCGGGCAACGGGTGCGGATCATGGTGTGCGACTCAGCGCGGTGCAGCCCGGCACCGGTGAGTGGATGCTGCCCGAGCACCGAGTGCGGTGACGCGTGATACCCCTCGGCCAGTGCTCGCAGTTCGTCGTCGGCGATGACGGGGGCGGGGGTGGCTCGGTGCTGTGTCATGATCCGGTCACCCGAAGGATGTGCGCAACGTGCACGGACGGGTCCAGCCGAACATAGTTCGTGTCGCTCCACTGCCAGAGATCGCCCGTCAGTAGGTCTTCGACCGTAAAGGGCGTGCCCGGGGCCATCCCCAGCGCCGTCAGATCGAGGTGCACTCTGCTGGTCACCGCGTTGTGCGGGTCGAGAGTGACAACGATGATGAGCGAATCCGGTGTGCCATCGGGTGTGAAGGCACCGTCAAGATGCTTCGTGTACACGAAGATCGACTCATCGTCGCTGTGGTGCGCCTGGAAGTTGCGGAGTTGCCCGAGCGCGGGGTGTTCGCGGCGGATGTGATTGAGAGTGCCCAGGTACCGCGACAACGATGTGCCCGCGGCATCTGCCGCCGCAAAATCGCGCGGTTTATACTCGTACTTCTCGTTGTCGATCGCCTCCTCAGATCCGGGGCGGGCAACGGCCTCACAGAGTTCAAAACCGGAGTAGACCCCCCACAGCGGAGCTGCCGTCGCGGCGAGGGTTGCGCGAATCGCAAAGGCCGCACGGCCGCCGTGCTGCAGATATTCGCTGAGAATGTCCGGGGTGTTAACGAAGAGGTTGGGGCGCATAAAGTCGGCGGTTTCCTGGGACACCCGGGTGAAAAACTCTGCGAGGTCGGCACGAGTGTTCCGCCAGGTGAAATACGAGTACGACTGCTGGAACCCCACCGCCGCAAGCGCCTGCATGAGCGCGGGTCGGGTGAATGCCTCGGCGAGGAAGATAACACCCGGGTCATCCGCCCTGATCGTTGCAATGAGCCGTTCCCACATCGCGAGTGGTTTCGTGTGCGGGTTGTCAACACGGAAGATGCGCACGCCCTGCTTCAACCAGTGCCGAACAATGCGTACCACCTCGGCGAAGAGCCCCTCGGGGTCGTTATCGAAGTTGAGGGGGTAGATGTCCTGATATTTTTTCGGTGGGTTTTCGGCATACTGAATTGTGCCGTCCGGCAGGGTGGTGAACCACTCAGGATGCTCCCTGAGCCACGGGTGATCGGGCGAAGCCTGTAGCGCAAGGTCGAGCGCCACCTCAATCCCGAGCTCGGCGGCGCGCCGCACGAACGTACGAAAGTCGGCGAGCGTGCCGAGGTCGGGGTGCACGGCATCGTGCCCACCGGCTGTGCCGTCGGGCAGCGGCCCTCCGATTGCCCACGGCGAGCCTGGCTCGCCCGGTAGCACCGTTGTGCTGTTATTGCGTCCTTTCCGATTGGTGAGCCCGATGGGGTGGATCGGTGGCAGGTAGACCACGTCGAATCCCATTGCCGCAATTGCGTCCAACCGCTGTGCGGCGGTTCGGAAGGTGCCGCTTTTCCACGAGCCATCCCGGCGCTGATGCGCTCCCTCGGAGCGGGGAAAAAACTCGTACCAGGAGCCCACCCCGGCGGCGCGGCGCTCAACGAGGAGGGTATGTTCGGGCGATTCGTGAGTGAGTGTTGTGAGCGGGCGGAGGGTGAACTCGTCAAACACGGGGCTGTCGATGAGCGCGCGACGGTGTGTTGCCTCGCACGCCGACAGTGGGGGGGTGCGCAGCTGGCGGGCAATCGCCGTCAGGGCGGTTCGGGCTGACAGCGGTCGGGATGTCTCGGCTGCTGCCCGCTCGCACAGGCGGGCGCCGATCTCGTACATGAGTTCCACGTCAGTGTCGGCGTCGATTTTCAGGGATGCATCGTGCTGCCAGGTGCTGATTTCGTCGTCAAAACCGGTTACCCGCCAGCGCCAGAGTCCCGTCTCGTTCACCTGTGTGAGGGCCTGCCACCGGTCGGTGCCGGGTGGGATCTGCTGCATTCGCAGGGTTTGGGTTGTGCCGACGGGGCTGGTCAGTGTGAGGAGCGCTCCAACCGCGCTGTGTCCTTCGCGAAACACGGTAGCCCGAAACGGCACCACTTCGTTCTCGTAGGCTTTGGGAAGGCATCCGGGTTCGGGTGCAGCGGGTGTGATCTGAACAACGGGGATTCGGCCCGTGTGCAGATGTCGAGTGCTCGCGGGGCAACCGGAGGATTCGCTCCTGTTCTTCGGCTCAGCCACGGCGGAGCGTGCCGATCACTGAGTCGGTGCTGTCATAGACCGTGAGGGTGTCGCCGGACACCCGGGCTGTTCCGATCTTGCTGAGCCAGGTGTCTACCCCGGTGCACGCTTTGAGAGTGTCCAATCCGCGCGACACCTGTAGCACGCCGCCAACCACCGTCGCCGAGCCGGTGACCGCGTTACAGCCATCATGCCCCGTCACCGATCCGTCGGAGGCGACCCGGAGAAAGGCCGTCGTGGGAGAGGTCGCTACCCAGTGCCCAACGAACGCAGAGAGCTCCGGTTGCTGTGGCTCGGTGGAAGATGGCGGTGTGTTCGCCGGGGTGCAGCCGGTAAAGAGCAGGACAACAGCGCCCAGGAGGAGGGCTCCTGCTCCTCGCGCCACGGACACCCTGTGTCTCTGCCGACCCGAGCGAGGGCACCGTATCTGCGTTCCTCGTGTCATGGTCGCCCCTTTCCGACTGCGCGCCAGTCGTAGCGTGCAACGTGCGCGTCCTAGCCTACATTTGTAGTCAGCGCGTAAGACCGGTTAGCGCGGTGTATGATTCCGTGGTTCGAGATTCAAGGAGTTACCCAGAGTGGTTGACGGCTTTGCACGTTTCAAGGATCGATCAGTGGTTGCGATGCGCGTGAACGGTGAGGTGACCGATCTTGCCACCTCGATCACCGACGATGATGTGGTGGAGCCGGTCACAATCGAATCACCCGCGGGCCTGAGCATTCTGCGTCACTCTGCGGCGCATGTCATTGCGCAGGCGGTGCAGCGAGTAAACCCGGAGGCCAAGCTCGGGATTGGCCCGCCCATTACCGACGGCTTCTACTACGACTTCGATGTCGTGACACCGTTTACGCCGGAGGACCTCGCTGCGATCACGAAGGAGGCCGGTCGAATCGTGCAGGCCGGGCAGCGATTCATCCGGCGGGTTGTGACCGAGGAGCAGGCACGTGCCGAATTGGTGAGCGAGCCGTACAAGCTGGAGCTCATCGGTCTGAAAGGTGCCGCCGCAACCGGCGATGACAACGAGAACGTTGAGGTCGGTGGTGGCGAACTGACGATCTACGACAACGTTAATCCGGCCACCGGTGAGGTGGTGTGGAAGGACCTCTGTCGGGGGCCGCACCTTCCGAATACCCGCATGATCGGTCACGGCTGGGCGCTGACCCGCTCGGCCGCCGCCTACTGGCGGGGATCGGAGAAAAACCCACAGCTGCAGCGAATCTACGGCACCGCGTGGCCGAGCAAGGATCAGTTGCGCGAGTATCAGCTCCAGCAGGAAGAGGCCGCGAAGCGCGATCACCGCAGACTCGGGGCTGAGCTTGACCTGTTCTCATTTCCAGAGGAGATTGGGTCTGGTCTGCCGGTGTTTCACCCCAGGGGCGGGGTCATCAAGCGCGAGATGGAAGACTACGTGCGGCGGCGGCACATTGAAGAAGGCTTCGAGTATGTCTCCACGCCGCACGTGTCGAAGGCGACACTTTTCGAGACATCCGGTCACCTGCCGTACTACGCCGACACGATGTTCCCACCGATGAGGCTCGAAAACAGCGAGTACTACCTCAAGGCAATGAACTGTCCCATGCAGAACCTAATTTTCTCTTCTCGGGGGCGTTCGTATCGAGAGCTGCCGCTGCGGTTTTTTGAGTTCGGCACTGTCTACCGATACGAAAAATCGGGTGTCGTGCAGGGCCTCACCCGGGTGCGCGGTCTTACCCAGGACGACTCGCACAGCTACGTCACCGAGGAACAGGCTCCCGGTGAAGTGGAACACCTGCTCAATTTTGTGCTGAGCCTGCTGCGCGACTTTGGCCTCGAGGACTTTTATCTGGAACTGTCAACCCGCGGTTCCTCTGACAAGTTCATCGGCACCGACCGGGAATGGGATGACGCGACTACCGTGCTGCGGAGGGTGGCCGAGGCATCCGGACTGGAACTGGTGCCTGACCCGGGCGGTGCGGCCTTTTACGGACCGAAGATATCGGTACAGGCACGTGACGCGATCGGGCGCACCTGGCAGATGTCAACCATTCAGTATGACTTTAACCAGCCGGCCCGGTTCGGGTTGGAATACACCGCAGCCGATGGCAGCAGACAGCAACCGGTCATGATTCACTCCGCAAAGTTTGGGTCGCTTGAACGATTCTTCGGGGTGCTGATCGAGCACTACGCGGGTGCATTCCCGCTGTGGCTCTCACCCGTGCAGGTTGTGGGAATTCCGGTTGCTCAAGAATACGAGCCCTACCTGCACGACATCATCGACCGACTGCGGCGATCCGGCGTGCGGGCCGAACTCGACACCAGTGATGATCGGATGCAGAAAAAAATCCGCACGCACACGAAGCAGAAGGTGCCGCTGTTGCTCATTGCGGGCGAGAATGATCGTGCCGCCGGTACGGTGAGTTTCCGCTACCGTGACGGCAGTCAGGAGAACGGTGTGGCGCTCGCTAACGCGGCGCGGCGCATCCAGGCGGCCATCGCCGGTCGGTTGCAGGTTGTCTCGAGGGGAGATTTGCCGGCATGACCGAACAACGCGGTGAGGCGCGGGATGCTGCGCCCGAGGGGGTGGATGAGTTTGCCGCGGGTGTTGTGTCCGACGGGTCGGCGCGATTTGGAGGCATCCCGGACGCCTTTCAGCGGCTGTGGACCCCCCACCGACTCGTGTACCTGCAGGATGGACAAGACCCGGATGACTGCCCGTTTTGCGGGGCTCCCGACATGACCGATGAGCAAGCGCTCATCGTGCACCGCGGGGTGCACGCTTACGTGCTGCTCAATCTCTACCCGTACAACAGCGGCCATATTCTTGTGTGTCCGTACCGCCACATTTCCCTCTATTCCGACGCACACATGACCGAGGTTGCCGAGATTGGCGAACTCACCCAGACCGCCATGCGGGTGATCCAGCAGGTGTCGCACTGTGACGGGTTCAATATCGGAATGAACCAGGGCAAGATTGCGGGTGCCGGGATCGCGGAACACCTTCACCAGCACATTGTTCCGCGCTGGGCACAGGATGCGAACTTCTTCCCGATCATCGCCCGGACCAAGGCGATTCCCCGGTTGTTGGGGGATGTCCGTGCGGCTTTCGCTGCGGCGTGGCCGATGTAGGTGTGGGCGGAATATTTGGGCGTCGAATAACCCGATTGCCGGAATAGGATGGTGACTATGGCAACAGCATCAGACCCCTCCACCACCGCTCACACCGGTTCCACCCGCGTGAAACGCGGCCTGGCTGACATGCTCAAGGGCGGTGTCATTATGGACGTTGTCACCGCTGAGCAGGCTCGAATCGCGGAGGATGCCGGCGCGGTCGCGGTCATGGCGCTCGAGCGGGTGCCCGCGGATATTCGGGCCCAGGGTGGTGTCGCGCGAATGAGCGACCCCGACCTCATCGACTCGATTATCGCCGAGGTCTCCATCCCGGTTATGGCAAAGGCGCGCATCGGACACTTTGTTGAGGCACAGGTGTTGCAGGCGCTCAACGTTGACTACATCGACGAATCCGAGGTGCTCTCGCCCGCCGACTTCGCCAACCACATCGACAAGTGGCAGTTCACGACACCGTTTGTCTGTGGTGCCACCAACCTGGGAGAGGCACTGCGGCGCGTCACCGAGGGAGCCGCGATGATTCGTTCCAAGGGTGAAGCCGGCACGGGGGACGTCTCGGAAGCAACCAAGCATATTCGCACCATCACCGCCGAGATTCGCGCGCTCACCGCGAAGAGTCCTGACGAGCTGTACGTTGCCGCGAAAGAACTGCAAGCGCCCTACGAGCTGGTGCGCGAGGTCGCAGAGCTGGGTGCCCTCCCGGTCGTGCTCTTCACCGCGGGCGGAGTCGCAACCCCGGCGGATGCCGCAATGATGATGCAGCTCGGTGCCGACGGTGTCTTTGTTGGTTCGGGGATCTTCAAGTCTGGCAACCCGCAGGCGCGGGCGGCGGCGATTGTTAAAGCAACAACGTTCTACGACGATCCGACGGTCATCGCCGAGGTGTCTCGCGGACTCGGTGAGGCAATGGTTGGCATTAACGTTGCTGATCTGGCGGCTCCGCACCGGCTTGCTGACCGCGGATGGTGACGGGTGCTCACACTCTGCGTCGTGACCGGGTCATGACAGAGCATCGAGACGGAGTCGCCGCGACCGGGTGGCCGGGTGTTGTCGCGACCGATGAGAGCCCGGATGCTCCGCGCATCGGTGTGCTCGCGCTCCAGGGCGACTTTCGAGAGCACGCCCGAATGCTCACAGAGCTCGGCGCTCGGGTCATCCGTGTGCGTCGCCCCGAAGACCTCAGCGGGATCGCCGGACTCGTGCTGCCCGGTGGCGAATCGACCGTCATGGACAAGCTTGCCCGGATGTCTGGACTCGTTACGTCGCTGCGGGTGGCGATCGCGGCGGGAATGCCCGCCTACGGTACCTGTGCCGGACTCATCCTGCTCGCTGATCGGGTGCTCGACGGGCTCACCGACCAGCAGACTCTCGGCGGGTTCGACATCACCGTGCGCCGTAACGCCTTCGGTTCGCAAAACGAGTCCTTTGAGACCGACCTGGATATCCCCCTACTCGGCGCACCTCCCGTGCACGCCGTGTTTATTCGCGCTCCGGTGGTGGAATCGCTCGGACCGGCGGTGACTGCGCTCGCCCGGCTCGAAGACGGTCGGGTCGTTGCCGTAGAACAGGGACACCTGCTCGGCACGAGCTTCCACCCCGAGATAATGGGGGACTACCGATTCCACGAGTACTTTCTCGCGAAGGTGCAGAAATCTGTTGCCGGTGGGCACAGCGGTGTGGCGAGCGTGGGGCGGCCCGCCCAATGAACACGCAGTCACCCCAGTCACCGGTCGTGCCGCTCGGGCCCCGCATCACGACTCGACGGGCCCGAGCACGGGCGGCACTATCGGTTGTGCTCGGAGCTGTGCTCGTGTTCGCCCCGGCGACAGGTGCGAGCGCTCACGCCCAGTTGCAGGAGAGTTCACCGGCACCCGGGTCGGTGAGCACAGAGCCGCTGAGCCGCGTGAGTCTAAGCTTCAACGAACCGGTGCTTATCCTGTCGGAGGATGTCTCTGCGATCGTGGAGGTTATCGGACCGGATCAGCATCACTATGAAACCGGCTGTCCCACCGCCCGCGATCAGGTTGTGAGCGTGCCCGTTACGCTCGGGGCCACCGGTACCTACACCGTCAACTGGCAGGTCGTCTCCGACGACGGTCATCCGGTGTCTGGAACATACACCTTCAGCTACCACCCCACCGCGACGGCCACTACCGCGACCGGTACCCTGTCTCGACCCTCGTGCTCGGCGGCGGCCTCGAATGCACCGGCGTTGGCACCAGCATCAACCCCGGCCACCGATGCCACACCCCTGCTGACAGGATTCGCGCTGGTGATCGGCGTGCTTCTTGCGGTCGGAGCGGTGGCCTGGATCATGGCCGCCCGGCACCGACGCCGGGAGGCTGGGAGTGCCGGTGTGTCGGAGTCAGTGCCTCGGAATGGCGGCGAGTAGTTCCCGCGTGTAGGTGTTCCGTGGTGAGCCGAAGATCTGGCCGGGCGTGCCGCTTTCCACGATCCGCCCGCGCTGCATGACGTGAACCTCGTCGGAGATCAGTCGCACGACGGCGAGATCGTGGCTGATAAAAAGATAGGTGAGCCCGAGCCGCTGCTGCAGATCGGCGAGCAGGTCAAGAATTTGCGCCTGCACGATCACATCGAGAGCCGATACGGCCTCGTCGAGGATAACAAGGTCTGGTTTCAGCGCGAGCGCCCGGGCAATCGCGACGCGCTGCCGCTGGCCGCCCGAGAGAGCGTGCGGGAGCCGGGAGGCCAGCTCCCTCGGCAAGGCCACCTGGTCGAGAAGCTCACAGACACGCTCTCGTCGGGATGCCGCAGAGCCCACCCGGTGCACTCGCAACGGTTCCGTGATCGACTGTTCGATCGTGTACCGCGGGTCAAGTGAGGCATACGGGTTTTGGAACACCGGCTGCACTCGACGTCTCAGCGCAAACATGTCACGCCGACTGAGTGCGGCAAGATCGACCCCGTCAACGAGAATGGAGCCACTGCTCGGGGCATCCAGGCCCAGGATGAGGTTTGCGGTCGTGGACTTACCAGAACCAGATTCGCCGACAATGGAGGTGGTCGTTCCGCGGGGGATGGTGAAACTCACACCGTCGACCGCGGTGAAGGTGGTGGGTTCACCGACTCTGGCTGAACGCAAAGGGTAAACCTTGCCCAGGTGGCGTACCTCAACGAGCGGAGCCGCCGCGGTGACAGGCCGTGGCACCGGAGTTGTCTGCAAGCTTGGTGCCGCCGCGATGAGCCGCCGCGTGTAGTCGTGCTGCGGGTCGGTCAGCACCTGCCGCGAACTGCCCGTTTCCACGATCCGACCGCGAAACATGACGACGATCCGGTCGGCACGCTCGGCCGCGAGACCGAGGTCGTGAGTGATGAGCAGCACCGCGGTTCCCAGCTCCGAGGTGAGCGTATCCAACTGATCAAGGATGCGTCGCTGCACCGTCACATCCAGTGCCGATGTCGGCTCGTCTGCAATGAGCAGCCTCGGGCCGCAGGCGAGCCCCATCGCGATGAGAACCCGCTGACGCATACCCCCGGAAAACTCGTGCGGATACTGCCGCGCGCGCCGCGGGGCATCTGAAATTCCCACCGTCTCGAGCAGCTCAATGACCCGAGCCTGCGTTGCCTTACCCGAGGTGCGACCGTGAACATCGAGCGCTTCACCAATCTGGTGACCGATGCGGATAAGCGGATTGAGGTTGGACATGGGATCCTGCGGCACCATCCCAATTTCCGCGCCGCGCAGCCGGATGAGCTCATTCACGGGCAGGGTCGTAAGATCGCGCCCGTCAAACCGGATGCTACCACCCGTGATGTGACCGTTCTCCGGCAGTAGCCGAGTGATGGCGGCCGCGGTGGTTGACTTACCGGAACCGGATTCACCGACGATTGCGACGGTTTCCCCGGCCGCAACGTCAATGGAGACATCCTCGACGGCGGGCACCAGTGTCGATGCGCTCTGGAAACCGACCGAGAGGTTGCTGATGCGCAGGATCGGCGTTGTCGTTGTCATGTCCACTCTCTTCAGTGTGTGCTGTGTCGTGTCTGGTTTAGGGTGCCGACACGGGCCGCGCGGATGTCGTGTGGGCTGTTGCGCCCAACAACCCGGCACAGACCCTCTGCCAGAGTTCATCGGTCGGAACGGGGCGGGGAGTAAGCAGCCGGTTTGTCAACATGACAAGAGCAATATCGGCATCCGGGATGAAGCCCACGGCAACACCCGTGAATCCGGGATGCCAGAGCAGCCGGTGAACACCGTCCGGCAGCAGGATGTCACGGCTGCGCCACCCGAGTGCTTGGCCGAGGTCCGGGCCATCCCTGCACGTATCGACGGTCAGTGCCCTCGACCAGAGTTCTGGGGCACCCGATCGTGCAGTGGTCGCACGATCGGGGGGTGCTGCGGCTGTGGCGAGCGCCGATGCGAGCACGAGCAGGTCATTCGCGGTGCCGAACAGCCCCGCGTGTCCGGCGACACCGCCGAAGGCGTGAGCACAATTACCGTCGTTGACCTCGCCGATCAGCTCTTGCTCACGCCACGGAAACTCGGCCTGCCTGAGTGTCGCACCGCTGAGCACCATCGGATACGGGGAACCGGAGGCCACCATCTCGCGTTCACTCGCATCACCGCACGAACTCGCCGCGACAGGACCTCGAACCGGCCCGTATCCGGTGTGGGACATCCCGAGCGGCTCTGTCAGAAACTGCGTCATCGCATCGGCAAGGTGCGTGCCGGTGACCTTTTCGATGACGCGCCCGGCCAACAAGAATCCGAGGTCGGAGTAGTGGCGGGCGGTGCGCGGGCGATAGCGCAGCGGTAGCCGGGTCAGCGCGCACCACGGATCGTCGTTCGCGAGATAGAGAGGCTGCCATTCCCAGAGACCCGCGCGGTGCGTGAGAAGGTCCCGCAGTGTGGTGTCTGGATGGCACGCCGTGCCGGGTAGGTAGTCACCGAGCAGATCATCCCACCGCAGTGAGCCGAGGGTGGCGAGTCGGAGGAGTGTGGTTGTCACGGCGATCTTTGTGAGCGAGGCCAGATCAAAGATCGTCTCGGTGGTCAGTGGGTCGCCACTGCTGTTACAGGCTCCGGTTGCGGCCAAAACCGTGCGGTTACGGTGCCGGATGCCCACGAGGGACCCGGGCGGGCCGTTCGGCGTGGCGATGAGCGCCTCGGCGGTGGCGGTGGCACGGGTGCTATCCAGGAGCGCTGTCACGGGGCATCCTGATCGTGGTGCGAGAGCACCTTCTGCAACCGGAGTTCGGGCACACCAAACTCAAGCTGGCTGCGGCTCGTACCGTCGGGCATCCATCCGTGATGCCGGTAGAAGCCGAGTGCCGGATCGTTGGCGGCAAACACCCACAGCACGGCGGAGGTGAATCCCCACACACCCATGTCGGCCTCCGCCCGTCGCAACAGCGCGGATCCGGCACCTGTTCCCTGCGCCCGTGGCGAGACGTACAGGGAATGCACGAACCCGGTGCGCGGGCTGCGATCGTTGCGAGAATACCGGGTCACTCCCAGCACATCAGAACCGCGCGCCGCGACCAGAACCACCACGGGATTCGGGTTGTCGTCAGTGGCCACCGAGCCAGCCGACTCGCGGTACCTCTGATCAGCGGATTCTCCCTCGGTGCGGCCGTCGTTGACAAAACGAGCAGCCCACAGCTCGCGCGCCCGAACCTCGGTCATCGCGGTAATGGTTGCGGCCGGAAGAAGGCTGCGGTAGCTGTTGTGCCAGCACGCGAGGAAGACCGTGACGATACTGTCGAGATCACGACGGGTTGCCACACGGATCTGCAGGGTCATTGCGAGGCTGTGAGCGTCAGTGAGGTTATGGCGGTGACCGGGGTTGGCATGATCAGCGGCCCAGCACCGGGTGTAATGGTGCCAAGAATTCGGGCCACGCGGGCACCCGTCGCGCTGGGCACGATCGCGGGAACCCCGTGCAGCGTGCACCAGCCAATGAGGGCAAACAGAATTGCCTCTTTGCTCTCGGTCGGCACCCCGAGTTCATCGCTCAGCACGACCTCGACGCCGGGAAGCCCTTGTCGTAGACCCTGCAGCATGAGGGGGTTGCGGCAACCGCCGCCTGACACGACCAGGAAGCTCACCCCCTGCTGCACAACCTGAGCGATGATCGTTCGCACGGTCAACTCGGTGAGGGTTGCGACAAGGTCCACGGTGTCCACCGGATGCCCCAGCACAGCAAGCTGCTCCTGCACGTATCCGAGGTGAAAGTGTTCCTTGCCCGTGCTCTTTGGTGTCGGTCGTGCGTAGTACGGATCGCTGAGAAGCTGCGTGAGCAGCGCGTCATCCACTCGGCCTGATTGCGCGATGCGGGCACCATCGTCATAACCGTGCGGGGTGAGGTGGTGGGCGACGATCACCGCGTCAATGAGCGCATTGGCTGGACCAATGTCATAGGCGGTGACGTGATCACCGGTGATCACCGTCATATTGGAAATGCCACCGAGGTTGAGCGCGGCCGCTGTTCCTGCGTGACCGCGCAAGAGCAGATCATCGAGGAACGACACGAGGGGGGCACCGTGTCCACCCGCCGTGATGTCGCGGATTCGGGCATCCGACACCACCGGGGCCTGGATCCGTTCCGCGATCCACGCGGGTTGCCCGATTTGCAGGGTTCCGCGCGCGCGGTCACCGTCGACCCAGTGGTACACCGTCTGACCGTGCGAAGACACGGCATCCACGCCACCTACCGCTGTTGTTGCAGCCTCCGCGGCATCCGCGAATGCCTGACCGATGAGCGTGTCGAGCTGGCATATTTCGCTGAGCGTTGTGGGTGTCGGCGGCAACGCGGCACTGAGTCGTTTTCGCAGCTCTGGCCTGTAGGGCACGGATGTCTCGTACCGGAGCGTGCCCGTCACGGCACCGTTCTGCTCGGTGAACTCGACGACGGCACAGTCGATCCCGTCGTGCGAGGTGCCGGAGATCATTCCCAGAATGCGCATGATTAGTCCTCCTCCAGGGCGCGGCGAAGGTATCCGCCCGTCTTTTCCAAACGCTGCGTCGCGGCCGCGAGGTCATCACCGCGAACAAGGGTCACGCACGCAATTTTGACGTCGTATCCGGATGCCTCCAGGGCGGCGCGCGCGGCCTTCGGCGTGACGTGCGCAATGCTCGCGACGATTCGTGTCGCCCGTTCTCGAAGCTTGTGGTTGCTCGGTTTCAGATCAACCATGAGGTTGCCATAGGCCTTGCCCTGTCGCACCATCACGATTGTCGAGAACATGTTCAGCACCAGTTTTTGCGCCGTTCCTGATTTCAGGCGGGTTGAGCCCGCAAGTACCTCCGGTCCGACGTTGACCTCAATGCCGTGCTCGGCAGTGTCGCTGAGGAGGGTGTCAATATTGCACGAGAGCCCGATGGTGAGCGCACCGCGGCTCCGGGCGCGTGCAACCGCGGCCACAACAAACGGGGTGCGGCCACTGGAGGCGATTCCGATGACGGTATCCTGTGGTTCAACCTGCACCCGGTCGATGGCGGCCGCACCGGCTTCGGCATCGTCTTCTGCGCCCTCGACGGGTGATTCAATCGCAGTTGGACCGCCGGCCATGATGGCGAATACCCGGTCGGGGGGGGTATTGAAGGTTGGCGGGCACTCCGAGGCATCCAACACCCCCATTCGGCCGGCCGTGCCCGCACCGACATAGATGAGTCGCCCGCCGCCCGCCATCCGTTCGGAGGCTGCCTCAATGGCGGGCACGATGGTGGTGAAGGCGGCGGCAACCGCATACGACACCGTGTGATCGGCGGTGTTCATAAGAATCGCAAGCTCCGCGACGCTCAGGGTGTCGAGGTTCGCGAATCGGGGATCGCTCGCCTCGGTGGCGAGCAGACCGAGGTCTTCGGCAGTGTGGCTCATTGATTTCCTCGATTTCGGGGATCAAAAACATCACGGAGACCGTCGCCCAGCAGGTTGAGCCCCACGACGAGCAGAACGACGATGGCACCGGGCGCGACCATGGTCCACGGTGCCACGGTGACGAGGGCGCGGGCCTCGTACACCATCGACCCCAGGGATGCGGTGGGGGGTGGTGCCCCCAGACCCAGAAAGCTGAGGGATGCCTCGGTGAGCACCGCCCACGAGAGCGACAGGGTCACCTGCACGATGATGATCGGTGCAATGTTGGGCAGTACGTGCCGGAACATGATCGCGGAGGGTCGTTGACCGATACTCGTGGCGGCACGCACGTAGTCCATCTCACGGAGCGCAAGCACGGGGCCGCGTGTGACTCGGATGAAGATCGGGACATAGACAACCGCGATGGCGATGGCGATGGTGAACCAGTTGCGGGCAAACACGGAAGCCAATGACAGCGCGAGCAGTAGGGGTGGGAACGCAAAAAGCACATTCGCGACACCGGAGATGGCACCGTCAGACGGGCCACGGAAGAAACCAGCCGTCACTCCGCTGAGTGTTCCGACAAGCGTGGCAAAGCCAACCGCGACCACCGCGATGAGCATCGAACTGGCTGTTCCAGACATGACACGCGAGAAGACATCCCGACCAAACTGATCCGTCCCAAACAGGTGGCCTCCGGACGGCGCCCGGAGGCGAACCGCGGGGTTTTGCGCGATGGGGTCGTAGGGGAGAAGACCGAACGCGGATGCCAGGCTGAACAGAAGTAAAAGACCAACGAGGATGGTTCCGATGAGCCCACTCCGGCTGCGGAAGATCAGTAGGAGTCGACGAAGGACGGTGCTGTCGGCGGTCGCGGTCGGTGTCATTATCGCGGTCATTCTGCACGAACCCTTGGGTCGATCATCCGATAGAGAAGGTCAGTCACAAGATTCACAATGACAAACAGCACCGCAATGACAAGCACAGTGCTTTGCACGACGGCATACTCCTTGTGTTGAATGCCGATGAGAACCTGACGACCAATGCCCGGGAGGGAGAAGATTTGCTCGACAACGACCGCACCACCGAGCAGGTAGCCGAATTGCAAGCCGGTCATGGTGATGATCGGCAGCAGGGCATTGCCGAGTACGTGTACGAACTGAAGTCGTCGCGGTGGTACTCCCTTGGCCCGGGCGGTACGGACGAAGTCGAGCGACCGCACATCCAGCACAGCGGTGCGGGTTGTGCGCATGATGGGGGCTGCGATTCCGAATCCCAACACGAGTGCGGGTAGCAGCATCTGTTTCAGGTTGAGCTCGGGATTCTCCGTGAGAGTAGCGTAGCCCGCGCCGTTCGGGTTGAACCCTAGCGAGGAGGAGAGCCAACTCAACAGGGCGGTTGCGAGCAAGAATGACGGGATGGACAGTCCGGCGAGGCCGATCACCTGCCCAGTGGCATCCCGAATTGAATCGGGTTTTGAGGCCGAAAACATGCCCAGCGGGACACCAATGAGGAAGGCGATGACAATCGAGATGAGGGCGAGTTCGAGGGTGACCGGAAGCGAGTGAGCGGTCAGCTCCAACACGCTGTGATTGGCGCTCGCCGAGTAGCCCAGGTTACCGGTGACCACTCCGCCAATCCAGGTGAAAAATTGCACAATGAGTGGTTTGTCGAGACCGTAGTACGCCTCTAATGCGGTTCGTTGGGCAGGGGTGAGGGCGGCAGCTTCGGTTCCAAAACCCGCGATTATCTGGTTGCCGGGCAGTGCTCGGAGCATGACGAACACGAAGACTGCGACACCACAGACGGTGCCGAGCGAGGTGAGGGTTCGCCGCACGAGACGGTTTCTCAGCAGGTGTGGTAGCAACGTTGGTCCCGAGGTCTAGGCCGGTGGGTGGGGGTGTGGCCGGTGGATGTCCCGGACCGGGTTGGCCGGTGGCGCGACCGCGATGATCGTGCCACCGGCCGCTGCAACTAGTTTGTGGTTAACCAGAGGTACTGTAGCGAGCCGTTTGCCATGGGGATGAATCCTCGCACTCCCGAGGTGGTTGCGGTGTAGCTGTAGCTGGTAAACATCCAGATCCACGCTGCATTGTTTTCGAGTTCGGCAGACACCTTGGTGTAGATGTCTTTGCGCACCGCCGGATCGGTTGTGCTCTTGCCCTGGGCGAACAGGGCGTCCAGCGCAGGAGAACTGTAGCCCGCGACCTTGTTGAGGTTGCCGGTGCTTGTGAAGTAGCGACCGTACATGCCGTCCGGGTCTGGACGTCCACCGTTCAAAGCGACTGCCGCGTCAAAATCGGCTGCGACCCAGCTTTTGACATAGGCGTCAGAGTCGAGCACCTCGAGGTTGAGCGTGATTTTCGCGTCGGCGAGCTGAGCCTTGAGGTTCTGCGCCTCGTTGACCGAGGTGGCGTACTCGCCCTGCGACACGATGGTGTTGACGGTAACCCCCGCGGACTTACCCGCTTTTGCGAGATAGTCCGCTGCCTTCGTGAGGTCACGGGTTGGGCAGGGGCGTGCCTTCGGGTCGGAGAGGTATGCCGGTGAGGTGATCGGACCCGTGACGGTGCCTTCGCTGAGCGCTGCTGTATCGATAACCTGTTGGCGATCGATCGCGCACTGAATGGCGAGCCGAACGTTTACATCAGACAGGACACCTCGGCTCGCATTGAGCTGGAGTGCGTGGTAGCTCAACTGTGGCGTTTTGCTGACAGAGATCTTGTCACTCCGGGCGGTCTTGGCCACGAGCGGGTCGTTGAGAACCGCGAATTGCACGTTTCCGGACTGCATTGCCGACACGATGGAGGACTCATCCGGGATGATTCGGTATTCAACCCTGGTCAACTTTGGTGCGCCACTCCAGTGCGTGGGGTTCGCCGCGAGCGTGATTGACTGGCTCGGCTTGCGGTCGCTGAGGGTGAAGGCTCCCGTGCCATCCGGCTTTGTGCTGATGGACTGTTCGGTCGCTCCTGGTGGCAGAATCGCCATGTTGATGCTTGCGAGGTTTGCGGGCAGCGCGGCGTCCGGTGCCGACAGGGTCAGCGTGACGGTGTGTGCGTCTGTCGCCGTGATCGCGGTGACCGAGGCGAGCGAGCTCCGCGCGACAGCCGCCGTGGCCTGGTCATTGATGGTGTCGAGTGAGTATTTCACAGCGGCGGAGTCGAAGGGTGCGCCGCTGGCAAAGGTGGCGCCGGTGCGCAGGTGGAAGGTTATGGTCTTGCCGTCTGCTGAGGTATCCCACGACTGGGCAAGGCCCGGCACAACATTGAGGTCTCTGTCGAACTCCGTGAGTGTGCCGTACAGGTTCTGAGCGATATTGACGGCCTGGAACTGTGTCGCCTTCCAGGGGAAGAGGGTGTCGGGGTCGGTGGTAATTCCGACAACGAGTGATCCCGTGGAGGTACCCGCGTTGGGGGTTGTGGACGATGTGCTTGACGGGCCGCAGGCCGTGAGGGTGAGGGCGATCGTCGTTGTCAATCCGACAGTGCTGATGACGCTGCGTAGGTGCCGACTACTACTTTTCACAAGAACCTCCGGGCTGGGATGTCTCGGCCAGCTGTGACAGGTCAAGAGCATCGTTGATCTGGGTGTGTATGTGCGGGTGGGTGTGTATACGCAGGTCTCGCAGTGCGTACTAAATGTACACTAATTGCCACAGGTATGTAATAAAATTCTATACGCACGTGTGGTGCCCGCGTGAGCAGCAACATACATGCGCGCGTGGCCGACTACGCGCGTGAGGGAGCGACAGTGTCACACCAAGAACACCGAGAGACCTCTGCCCGCGCCATCCTCGTAGAAATTAGGGACCAGGCCCCGTCTCTGCAGCCGAGTGAGCGACTGGTCGCCGACCTTTTTCTTCGTGACCCGGGCACGGCATCCACCCTGTCTATCGCGCAGATGGCCCAGCGGTGCGGGGTTTCAACAACGTCGGTCGTGCGTTTCTGCAAGCGACTCGGTTACCAACACGTGCGTGACCTGCGTAATGCGGTGCTTCGTGAGGTGGAGCGTGAGTCCATCACGACAGCAGGTTTGCCGACTGTTGCCGCGGAGATCGACCGTGACGATTCGCTTGAGGATATCGTCGCAAAGATCTCGCTGTCTGAGACGCTCTCGATTGCTGACACGGCAAAAACGCTGGATATCGCTCAGCTTCGAACGGCGGTTAGTGCGGTGGATGCCGCGAGCCAAATCGTGAGTTTCGGTGTCGGCGCTGGTTCGTTTATAAGCCTCGACCTGCAGCAGAAACTGACCCGCATCGGGCGAACCGCCATACACTGGTCGGACCCGCACGCAGCGTGGACCTCGGCCGCGACCCTGCGGCAGGATTCGGTGGCTGTCGCGGTCTCACACTCCGGAGAAACGACCGACACGATTGATTTTCTCGACGTTGCCCAGCAGTCCGGTGCCGTGACGATTGCCATTACCAACCACAGAGGATCTCGACTGGCGAGCACAGCGGACATTGTGCTCTCGACCGCTGCGCGTGAAACACGATTTCGTTCCGGTGCGCTGGGCAGCAGAATCGCTCAACTCATGATCGTGGACTGTCTCTTTATTGGCGTTGTGCAGGCTAGCTTCGATCGTTCAGTCGAGTCGCTGCGCAATACGTACACGGTGGTGCACGAAGGGCGGCGGACCGCGGGGCCTCGTGTGGCGCGTGAGTAGCGTCTGTGCTGTGGGTTTCGGCGGGGTCTAAAATGACGGCTGAGATGGTGGTTTCGGCGGTGTTAGCGTGCAACAGGTGGTGCGTTCGGCGTAGTGGGTGGTGAGCTGGTTGAGTTGCTTGATGCAGCGCTTGATGTTGTTGCGGCGGCCGTATCACCAAATACGCATCCCCTTGTCGACGAGCACTCGGCCCGCCGGAATCAGGTAGCCGCGAGCCGTGAAGCCCTTGAAATGGAATGGCGGATTGCACACCCCGGCCAGGAGCCGGGGCCGCGTCAGTGACAGGCGTGGGCTACGCGCCCTCGGCCCGCTCATTTCGGGGTTGCAGGTGGCCGTGCCAGTGACAGGCGTGGGCTACGCACGCCTGAACGCAGGAGCGGCCTACGAAGAAGCCCGTCGCCGAGCTGACCCCCGAGGGCCTGGCCCACACTATCGGTGCCGTTGCCCCGCAGAACGTCGACCGGACTCTGTACGGGCAGGCCGTAGAACAGATCGACCCGGCCGTGATCGGTGCCGGAGTGCTCAATGATCTCGGCCGTCAGCGTTCCCCGCGGTCGCTGGCTGATGTGCGCGGCCGTCGATAGGCGCCTCGAATCGCTCGTGTTCTCCGGTGATGCGGCACAGCTCGCGGGCGTCTCCCTAGACTTCGCCGACGTTCGCCGATTCCGCACCCCGGACGGCGGGATCGACGAGGGCCACGCCGAACTGTCGCTGAGGATGCGCGACTGCGACGATCCCGGCCAGATATTCGACGAACTGCACGCGCGCGGCCTGATCTACCCGGTACCAGCTCCGAGAAGGTGGTGGTGCGACGAACTGCGCGCACGGCCTGATCCAGACTGCCACCCCCGACGAGGTACGGGGCAGGTTGGCCGAGACTCGCGCGCTCGAGCAGCAGGCAGGCCGCAGCACCATCGCCGTCACGTCGATGAACGCGGCCGCGCACCAGACAACCACGCCGTGCATGAGCATCTGGTCGACACCGGAGTGATCGACGCCTGTACCGTCACGCATGGGCGTGAGTCTTCCGCGGCCTCGACGAAGCTCGTAAGCAGGTCGAGCACGACATGCACGGGATCGTCATCGGCAACGCGGCGATTGTGGCCGCAGAGGTTGACCAGATCACCCGCCAAGCTGCGCGCGCTGAGCAGCAGGCTGCCGTCTGGGATGATGGTGCCAGCAAGTTTGCACGGCTGAGCCAGAAGCAGGCGGCGAACTGCACCGCTCGAACAAGCCGCGGAGACGGCACAGGCGTCCGTGTGTGAGGCACACACCGAAGCCATCGCTGCGCTGTGCGATCAGGCACAGCAGGCTGGGGCCGAGGTTGCCCGACTGCGCGAGGTCACCACAAACGCCCACCAAGAGCTACAGCGCGCCGGAATGTTCGGGCGACGCTGTGCCGCACACGGCTATCAGGCAACCTTGCGGAAGTGGGAGCAGGCCCGTGGCCGCACCGAGCAAGACTGGGACAGCGCACCCTGGGGCGCGCACGATGTCACGCAATGGGTTGAACGAGTAAGCAAGCAGCGCACCGGACAAGCCCCCCTCAAAAAACACGAGACGCGAGCAAGGTTGCGGCCCCGGCAAAGATTAAACTGCACACCGCCAGAGAACGGCAACCCCTCGAAGCACCAGGCCACAGCCGATTGCGTATCCCGTGAGAAGATCACCCAGGAACGTGCAGACAAACTCCGGCAGGAACAGCCCTACTGCTCACCAATCCACCAGCCAAGCCAGCACCGAGGCCCAAGCATAAGTCGGTAACAGTTTGATGAGCTCGGTGCAAAAACATTGCTCTTGGATGCTGCGCCATGCTACACTCTTCATAAATTCTGAGGAACAAATGGGGATAGATATGTCAAAGCGAAACACCGGAAATCTGTTTTTCTCGGCTGGTGGGTCGATCGCGCTGACAGCAACGTTTGCCTCACCTGCTTACGCGATCGAAGCGAATGACAGCAGTTCAGATGCTGTGGACGCGGTAGCGCTTTCCGTTGAACGTTTTCGGGACATAGATCCGGACCGAGTTGCGGTGCCTGCTGCCAGTGCGCAGAGTACCGCACTGGGGGTGCAATCGCTTTGAGTGAAGGCTTGATAACTATTCTCAGCGACCAGGGAACTCCGCTAGTTCTGACTGCGCCTTCCGGGGACAGTCTTGAAATATCATTGCCCGCTAATGATGTACTAGGTCCAACGGTGCAACTTTCTGATGGATCAGCAGTTTTACCCGGACAAGATAGTTCGACCACTGTCATTCCGGTCGATTCTAGTGTTCAACTAATTTCTACAGCTGCTCTTGCATGCGCTTTAGGTCGGTGAACAAAATGAATCGTGACGTAGCGCTGCGTCTGTACCTAGACAAAATTGAGACTGCTATCGCTGCGCATCCCTTAGCTTCCGAACCTGTGTTGCAAAGCTTCGAAGTTATCAAGCGGATCGGCCAAGAAAACGCTGAACTAATTTCAGAAGAGCTAGAAGCTCGTGGTTTACCAAGCCTCGATGAACTCGGGAAGCTTCAGGTGCGTCATGGTTTTAGTTGGGCTCGGCTTCACCGTAAACGGAAAAGATTGCGGAACAAGCTGCATTTAGAAATCTGACCAGAAGCGTGCTGGCTGCCTGATGTTTTCTAATGTCAGACAGCCAGCACGCTTCTGCGCCATAGCTTTACATCAGATGGGGCTCCAGCAATAATATGGAAAGAATCATTCGTGCTCAACATCTCCAAAAGAACTCAGTCAGCTCAACATGGGAACCAGTATTTTCCTGTTTTGAGTGAGTCGATTTTCCATTTTGAGTTCAGCCCGCTTCTTGTTTTTATTGCGAGCGTCCCCGGCTCGTATACTCCAAGTATTTTGACTTGACCACTCAACGCTGTGGTTACTAGTGTCGCCATATCAATGAGGCGTGCAGCCAAACGAGACGTAGTATTCGGCAGGAGAGCTGAATCGCAGATATTTCATTCCACTCGATTGCGCCCTCATCCTGTCTGTTGTCTCGATACAAAAGCCCAACGGCCGTAACTACTGCGTGACTGCCAAGAGGGTCCCCCAGGAGAGTTTCTCCATTGACGCAATGAAGAGGTCCATATCGCCACTCAGGCGGGATGTATGGCAAATATTTTCGCGCTTCGAGCATGGGGTTCCCCTCTGGACTTCATATCTGCAGATGGTGCACACTCGCGAGTGAATGGGAGCAAGCTCACGGTCGCGTCGATCGGGACTGTTGACAAACACGCATGCCATCAAGCGTGCATATCTACATGTTGGTTTTGATGTGCCCGTGTTCAGGGTAGAAGCGCAGCACTTGGTGATGTTCGTGTTCGCTGAGTCAGGGGCTGTGTTTCTATGGGTATACATGACGATCATTTGTTGTTGGTTGGGTGGGTTCAGGTCGAGAAGGGTGCGGAGTGCGGGGTAGTCTGTTCGGCAGATCGCTGTGGTGTTGGGTCGGTCTGTGTCCACGGTGTTGCGGGAGATACGTCTGGAATAAGTTGGGTGCCGTTGAACGAAAACGAGTCGTATCGTCTGTTCCGGGATATGCGGTTGCATATCTGGCCCGGTGGCCACAACGCGGTACCGGGTAGAACGGGCAGAGCACCGGTGCCGGAAACGAGCATCCAACTCCCACCGGCCACGAGTGTTTGCGCAGGATCGGATGGTCGGGGTGGGTGATAGACAGGCTCCGGGCGGGGTGGACACTCCCGGATGATTCGCAGGCAGGTCTCGGCTCGAGTTTCCGGACCAGTCGCGAATGTGGGTGAGTTGCGACATGATTTACCAGTGGATCTGCCACTTCCACCAGCGTCACCGTCAGTTGTGGCAGTACCTGCCCCGTGCACGCGCGATACCGATTGCCGCCACCGACGACGAGCACCTCAACCTCGTACCTGCCCCGTGCACGCGCGATACCGATCCAGGCGCTGTGGGCGCCGAGGGCTCGCATCCGACCTGCCCCGTGCACGCGCGATACCGATCTGGACCCAGTTTCCGAACTATCCCCGGCTCAGACCTGCCCCGTGCACGCGCGATACCGTTTCAACGGTGGCAATAACGCCGGTCACACGGTTACCTGCTCCGTGCACGCGCGATACCGTCTGTCCTCAAAAAGACGTGCGTAAAGCCCGTAGGACCTGCTCCGTGCACGCGCGATACCGTCCTCCGAACACCGCGCGGGAGAGAGTGAGTCCCGACCTGCCCCGTGCACGCGCGATGCCGTCGTACATTCCGGGGTAGACAGGTGCGAAGATCGCGTACCCTGTTCCGGGTGTCTATCCATGAACGCCCTGCACACATCAACGACCGCTCCGTGTTTGGGCGCGGGGAGTCAGACTCTATCGTGGGAGCAAGGTCGGTGGATGATGGGATTCATACCGAGGTGGAACGAGCAAGCCGGTTCATTATCACCCAAAAATCAGACGTTCTGACTGCTGAGTGACAGATCACAGCACAGCACTCGATCTTCAGCGCCCTGCCTCCTCACGCGCGACGGCCCGTGACGATGGACAACGGGGACACTTAACGGTATACAGCCGCTACGAGCTGAGAGTCCAGGGGGTATGGACACGTACTTCGCTGACCCCTGCGCGGCATGGCAACGCGGAACTAACGAGCACCACAACGCTCGGAACCGACACTACCTACCTATACGCACCGACTTCCGAACCACAACCGAGGAAGAACTTCAAGAGATCATCACCGGGATCAACAACCAACCCCGAAAATACCTCGGCTGGGCAACACCAGCAGAAATCTACCAGCAACACACACAATTACACGACCACAGTGTTGCACTTCAGACTTGAACACGGGGTCTTGACACCAATACGGTGCCTGTGTTAGCGTACTGGCACCGCGCTGGAGCGGTTGTCGAAAGGACAGCTAATGAAGACTGATTTGGTTTGCACGAGACCACAGGTGGGCCAGATGGGCGATGCGGATAATCGGTCTAGTCAACTGGTTTTCTCTCTGATCGGCTGATTTGTGGGTGCCGAGGTCGTTACATACACAGTCCTTGTTTCCCAGTCAATCTGGTCCCAGGCGGGTGTTCCTCCATCGTTCCAATGTAGAGGTGTGACCTACCGCGAGATTCTCGACGACGCGGCTGGTCAGTATCCGCCGCTTCTCCCCTACGTAGGCGGTGGACAGATTCCACTCGCTGCCTCTGTGGTGCTCTTCGCAGACGGACGTCAGGTTGAGGACGTGACTGCGGCCGTACCCGGTCCCATCGCAGAGTTACGCATCGTCCTGCCCTCATCGGGAGGATGATCCATATGTAAGTATCCTGGGTGATATTTGGTGAATAAAAGTTGGTACGTGCGTAGCACTTCGGCGGGTCAGTTCAGTCTCGCCGAGATAGAGAATCACATCGCGAAAGTGATCCGCAACCGGAGAAGGGAAGCAGGTGAGCAAATTGGAACAAAGTCTGGTGCGAGAGTCCATCGTTGACGATCTCATTATCGAAGATCTGGATGAGCGCAGCGAACTGGTCGGTGGGGTGTGCGCATGCACGTGCAGCTGCGGTTGCACCTCCACATGCTGCGTCGCTTGGGCGTAAGAAAAATAATAGTGAGGGAATTAGGGAGCGAAGACACATGGATCATGGACCTGAAATCGTCGAAGATTTTTTGACCATAGAGTTACTGGAAAGCCGCGAATCTCCCGGCAGTTGGGGTTGTGGCTGTTCGTGTTCGTGTTCGTGCACGAGTTGCACCTGCGTTTACACCTGGTAGGTGGCAGAAGTGGCGACGCTAATAGTGAGGAAGGGAGGTGGATCATAATGGAGATCGATTTGCTCGAAATTGAAGACCTTGAGGAGCGCAATGAGCTGGTGGGTGGCGCATGTGCCTGTACCTGCAGCTGCGGGTGCAGTTCCTCTAGTTGCATCGTCTGGTTCTAGCGGAGCAGGTCGCCTGCTCCATCCTCCTAGCCGTAGGAGAGCGGATGGGGCAGGCGATGAAATCAAATTCAAATCGGAGAAGATCGAATGGAATCGAAGGTCGAGCGCGAGTCCGAAAAAAGACTCCGTCTAGCCGAGGTTTACCTTGTCCCCACGTCTGATGGAGGGCTTACCCTGCGTACCCCGCGGCGCAGCTCAATTCTGCGCGGGGTTCTTGTCTCACAGGTATTTCCACTGATGCTTCCCCTTCTTGATGGAACTCGTTTTCGCCGGGATATCATGAGTGAGCTGAGCACGAGCGTTGATGAGAAAGCACTTAGACGTGCTATCGACCGGCTAATTGAATACGGGATGATTGACGAGGTCGAGGAGGATATCTCGGACAAATGGGATCCGGATTTGCGCGGCCGCCTCACACCTCAGATTCGGTTCTTGTCCCAGTACGGTGGTGATTCGAGCACAGTCGCCAGAATTGTCGACAGCACCGTCGCTGTCATCGGAGACGGACCGCTCATTCCTTCTCTCGCACGAGATCTTGCCGCGAGCGGGGTACGGGTGCTGCGCTTCGTCACTCGTCGTCTCATCAACGGAGCTGACGTCGCACAAAACGGTGCGCTTCGTCGATCCGACATTGGTACCTCCTACGCCAACGCTGCTCGCCGCTTGATCGTTGAGGGCGCACTTCCGACAACCGTGGCTGAGGTTGTTGATGTCCCGACTTCGATGCTCGAGTGGAGGACCGTGCTCGGTGGTGTCGCGGTAGCCGTCGTTGCTACCGATCTCCCTGTCGTCTCGGCACCTTGGCTCGCGGAACTGAATAAAGCGGCGCTGGCGCTTGGTGTACCGTGGACGATCGGTACGCTACTGCAGCGTGCCGTCGCGCACGTGGGGCCCTCCGTGATTCCGAAGCAAACCTCGTGCTGGAAATGCTTCGAACACCGGTTCAAGAGCAATCTCGATGCCACCGACCGTTACGAGGAATTCGAGACGTACGTTCGTGATACCGCTGAGTACGTTGATCACGGTGGACTTCCCGGAATCAGCGAGTATGTCGCCGGTGTCGTAAGCGTCGAAGCGCTCCGCCTGATCACCGCGGACACGGTTGACGTACGCACTGCGGGGCAGCTCCTCACGATTGACCTCTGGGACTACACGATGGAACTACATCCCGTGTTGAAGCTCCCACGATGTTCGCACTGCAGTCCGACCACCCTCATCCCGCAGGAGCGGGTCTGGAGCTGACGTATGCTTGCACGGACAAAGTCTCTCGGTTCTTTGGACCAGTTTGTTGGCTCGACGTCGATTGTGCGTTCGCTGCGGACCATCCTCAACGAACCGGGAGAACCGCGGCTGTTCAGCCTCGCTAGCGTGCCCAATTCTTTCCTTGAAATTTCCGGGGTGGAGATGGCCGGCAGCACCGGGGCGATGGCGGAGACTTGGGAGAACGCGGCGATCAGCGCTGTAGGTGAGTGTGTCGAACGCTACTGTTGCGCGGTCCAACCGCCCGACCTGATCTTCGCCTCCGCAGCTGAACTCGGTGCGCGAGCCTACCCGCTGGAAACCTTCGAGTTGTTCGCGGAGCAACAGTACTCGCATCCGGATTTTCCATTCGTCCGTCAGACCGAGTCGCTCTCCATCCCATGGGTCGAGATGACTAGACTATCGGACGGTGAGAAGCGCTACGTTCCGGCTTGCCTCATCTATATCCCGTATACCCCAGTGCGCGAGGATGGGCAGGACATGCTTGCTCTCTCCGTGTCTTCCGGGCAGGCTTGTCATTCGGATCGCGACTTGGCCGTCTTGTCGGGTTTGTGCGAAGTCGTCGAACGGGATGCCTTCATGCTCACTTGGATCCGTCGACTTATTCCAGAACGTCTTGACCTCAGCTCGTCCCCGATGCTTTCAGCTTGGTTTGAGCAATACTTCGGCGGCTGCACACTCACTTTCGCCTTGTTTCGGCTTCCGTCCGACATCAATCTCCCGACGGTGCTGTGCGTCGTCCGCGGGAACGACCTCGACGGCCCGTTTGCCTGCGTGGGTGCGTCGTGTCGACTCAATGAAGAAGACGCCGTGCGCAAGGCGATCATCGAAGCGGCGCAAGGTGCCGTGTGGGTCCGGGATCTGATCAGGACGAAGCGAGACTGGCGGCCCGAGGAAAACTACTCAAACGTGCGTGATTTCTCAGACCACGTACGATTATTCGGCCTGCCGGAGATGTTGCAGCATCTCGATTTCCTCTACGAAGGACCGATTGTGCCGGTGCGTCCTTCCCACCAGTACGACGATGCACGCCTCACGCTCGAAGAGTGTATCCGCCGCGTCGAGGCTGTCGGGTTGGAACCGTTGGTCTGTGATATCACAACGCCGGATGTGGTCGATGGTGGTCTCTGTGTTGTTCGCGTGCTCATTCCGGGGAGCGTCCAGCTCTCAGCGGTGCACGGCCTGCCCAATTTTGGTGCGAGTCGTTACGGTACTGTGCCCGAAACACTTGGCTTCACCCACGAGATCCATCGTGAATTCAACCGCATTCCGCACCCATTCCCGTAGGTAGTTCAGTTCAGACAACACACACCAGATACTCGAAAGGACTGTCAGCATGAGTAAACGCCTGAGTGAGATCAGTTATTCACTGATTGATTTTTTTGAGGATGACGACCACTCCGAGACAGAGACGTTTCACGAGTACACGAAGCTGAACCGAACGAACGCCATGCTGATCGCGCGGCGCGTCGAGGCGATCATGTCGGATCGTGCATTGGTCGGAATGATGGCTCGAAGTTGGAAGACCTACCCTGGCGCACCGCGGGTTCAGCTACCCGCTTTTGTTCCCCCAGAGGTCAGTTACGCTGATGTTGTTCTTCGTCGACGGTCAGTTAGCTCTCTCGGTAGAAACTTCGTGGAAGGTCCGATCACGTTGGAGCAACTCTCTGCCCTTTTTCGCTTGGCGTACGCACCAACTACCACTCTTTCTTCGCCCAACGGCGAGACCCAGCAACTCCGTTCGACGGTGTCGGCTGGTGCTCTCTACCCCACAGAATTGTATGTTGCAGCATTCGACACCGAAGGGCTGGAGAAGGGGCTTTACCACTACCGACCCGTTGACCACGCGCTCGAGTTCATCCGCGCTGGAGACTTGCGCAACGAGTTCTCAAACGTGAGTTCATACACGGACTTGTGTCGCTCGGCTTCTGCGGCAATAATCATGACCAGCGTGCTCAAGCGCACGCTGTCGAAGTATCTCCATCGCGGGTATCGGTTCGCGATGTACGATTGTGGTGCGCTTATCCAGTCGCTCTATCTCGCTGGTACCGCGATGAATATGGACACCTGTGCCGTTGGCGGTATCTATGACGACGAACTCGCAGCGTTCATTGGGACGAGTCCGGTTGATGAACCTGTACAACTTGCTTTTCTCGTGGGTCCGTACGGTGGTCGTCTGGCAGCTGCCGGAGGCCCACAATGACGGCGACGCTGGTATCCGATACCGACTTTGATCGCGTACGGAGCTTGCTGAGGACCCTCGTGTCGCCTCGGGTTGGCATCCTCCGCCGGACGTTGTTACTTCCGACGACGGGTGGACAGATCCCGTGCGCACACTTTACTGCGGCAGTCTCGAAGTATGACGCCCTTCCCACAGGCGGTGTCATAGCCAATCCTGGTGCCAGCTCCTGGGATCCTCGGCATGCCGTCACACAGGTGACGTTCGAGGCGATCGAGCGTTACTGTGCGGCTTTCGTTGACTACGGTGCACTCGCGCGGTCCAAGCCAGAGGGACCAGCATTCAAGGCGGGAATGCAGATCCAACGGTTTGCTGACGAACAATACACGTCCCCGGGCTTTCCCTTTACGCCGATCACGGCGGAGTCGGATATTCATTGGACCACAGGTCGCTCGCTCCTGACCGGAGATCGCCGGTTCATCCCGGCCGTGTTGACCTACCTCCCGTACCTACCCTCGTCACCGGCCGAGGTCGTCGGTCCGTCGTTCTCAACGGGTATGGCGGCGTCTTGGTCGCGCGATGCAGCGTGTCTCAATGGCCTGCTGGAGTTGATCGAGCGCGATGCTTTCATGCTCAAGTGGATGAACCATGCGTCCGGCGATGTTTTGGTACCCGGTGACGGAACCTCACTCGCCGAACATGTAGAGACGGTTGAACGAGACGGGCGTACACGCGTGACGTTCACCGACATGACGAGCGACATTGGCATACCAGTCGTCTGCTGTTTGCTTGAACGCACCTTGTTCGGGTGCCGCATCATGAACATTGGTCTGTCCTGCAAGCTCGATTACGCCGTCGCCTGCGAAAAGGCGCTCTGCGAGGCGATCTCGGACTACGAACGGATCCGCGTTAGCCTCGAAGACGGCACCGCTGACGACTGGGAACCTGGCGACGACTTTATCAATGTTACTGACTTCGAGTGGCACGGTTTTCTGTACTCCCGTGAAGAGTACCAAGATGCGCTGAAGCCGCTCCGCGGCAACGGCAATATCCGGGAGATCAAGACCCTACCCGATCTGCGCACGGCCAGCGAACACCTCAATGAAGTCCTTCTGCTCGTGAAGCCGCACGTCAGCGACGTGCTTGCAGTTGATCTCACCACGCGGGACATGGAGGCACTCGGGGTCTGCGTAGTGAAGGTCTTCGCGCCCGAGCTGGTGCCCCTCAATGCGGATCATAGGTACCCGTACTTGGGACACGCTCGTCTGAAATCTGCGATAAACGAGAAGTCGACTTTCAATACTCACCCGCATCCATTTTCATGAGTGACAAGAACGAGTCAGTGATCGTGGCCGGGAGCATCTATGAATTCCGTTCGGACCTTATTGTTGGGGAGCCGAGTAACGACGAGAGGGTCGTTATTTTTGACCCCACCAACAATCGGGTTTATCGCGTCTCTGCGGTGACACTGCACGCCCTTCGCATTTTTGACGGGAAGAGAGAAACTCAAGCTGTTTGCGAGGTACTCGCTGGTGAGGGATTTATAATCTCACTTGACACACTCACAACCATGATCGAGCGAGCCAAAACAACGAATTTCTTCGTGGGTGAGCAAGTGTCACCACCTGCCGCTGATATTGCGCACCTACGGGGGCCGAGTCGGCGGAATCCGCTCTTCTTCTGCATTTTTGAGATCGATCCGCGACCGATGCTTTACCGCGTTGAGCCAGTGTTCCGCCGGCTATTTTCACCACTCGGCGTTACCAGTTTCATACTACTTTTCATTGCCGCAATGATGTCAATAGCATTGAATAGTGAACACTACGTGGCGTCTCTCTACAATTTCAGCAACATTTTCGCCTGGATCATAACCTACGTTCTGGTGACAATTCTCACTTGTCTCCATGAGATCGGGCACGCCACCGCAGTCATGAAATACGGTGGGGAGTGTCGAAAGATGGGACTTTCACTCTACTTGTTGAGCCCGGCAGCGTACGCGGATACCTCGGATGCATATCGATTCTCCCGCACGAGAGAAAAGGTAATCGTCTCGCTCGGAGGAATCTACGTCGAAACTTATGTTCTCACAATTTCAATTATTTTATGGACTCTAGACATTTTTCCGAACCTCATTACCGCAGGTCTTTTTATATTCGCTCATTATATTCTCGCCAGAGTCATCGTTAACCTCAACCCGTTCTTGCGATTTGACGGCTACTGGATTCTCGCGGATCTGTTACATATCAGCAATCTTCGTTCTAAATCATTTGCATATGTCATAGCTCTGATCTCGCCATTTTATACTGACAGGAGCATGGCGCACGTGGCAACTTCACGTAAAGAAAGAGTATTCTTCTTTCTTTACGGCCTGACAGCGTTCATTGTCGCAACTTTATCGATTATTAGCGCTTTCTACCTGTTCAACCAATTCCTCGGCCACAATACTTCCTTTCCTGCTGCGGTGATAATGACAGGGCTTATGTTCGCCATGGGGAGTTTTGTGCTTTACGGCGGTATGAAATATGTGCGTTCACTTCGCCTTGGATATGGAAGATCGAAGAGAGAGGACTAACGGTCATGTACGGCGAGCTACTGATTGACTCAGTGTCAGCGAAGGTTGGACGCTTCTCAATCGAGGACATTGGCCTCTCCGTTGGCATGGGAGAAGTGGTCGGACTCCTCGGCCACAACGGTGCCGGGAAGAGCACGACTTTCCGTGTGATCTCCGACTTGGTGCGCCCGACGTTCGGTTCTGTATGGTTCGGCGATCGGAACCACCGGATCAATGAGCGCGCCTTCAAGCGTTGTGTTGCATTTATAGGCGATAACCAAAATATCTACAAGAGCATGAGAGTTCACGAAGCCATCGCCTTCGCTCGGCGTTTCTACACCACCTGGGACGATACATGGTGCGCTCAATCCTGCGTGCGACTGCGCCTGCCCACTGACACTCGCGTTGGTCATCTCTCAACCGGGATGCGCGCAAAACTCGCACTCATCCTCGGTTTCGCTTTTCAACCCAAGATTGTGATCATGGACGAGGCAACGTCGAATTTGGATGTGGATTCGCGCGAGTGGTTCTGGGAATACATTGAATCACAGGTTTCCGCGGGCACGCTAGGTGTTCTCATTTCATCTCATTCTCGTGCCGAGATTGTTCATCGATGCGATCGGGCAATTATTCTCGAGGACGGACTCATCTGCGCCGAAATGGATTTAAAAGGTGATCCTGAGACTCTTGACTCTCAACTGGTTATGCTACTTGGCATGGAGAGATCAGCATGAGCATTGATCTGCGGAGTATGCTTTTCCTAATTCGAAAGGACCTACGACTCCATTGGGTGGCCTTTATCATCCTAGTAGTTTTCCAGCTTGCCACCTTCGTCACATTCGAAGCCCAGTTTCCGCCTGTTATGCAGCCGATGGGAGCAGTGTTTCTCCAAGGTATCGCATCCATTGGTACGTTTGTCATGGCCTACCGTGTTACCGCTGCCGAGGAAGCAAATAATTCGATTCGTTTCCTCAAATCACTGCCACTCACAACTATCGAAATCTTCGGAGCAAAGTATCTTTACATGACGATGTACGTCGTGGTTAATCTCGTGGTGTTGAATTTGTTTCTGAGCCTCTTTGGTAACCTCATGCCCGGAGAGAAAATTGATGCCCCCACAGTCGAAACCCTTGGCATTGGGTTCGTCATTCAGTTTGCATTCGGCGTTCTACTTGTTTCCGTTGCCTCATTATTCAATTCGGAGAAGGCGATTTGGGTACCATTTCCTCTCGTCGTATTACTTCTCAATGGATACGCGCAGCTGACTTCCAATAATGGACCCATCGCAACACTTCGCCTGTGGGCTTACATCAACGAAAATTGGCTGTGGATGTCTGCTGGCGTGGTGGCAGAACTTCTTATCCTTGTTTGGTTGGGGCTACGTGCGCTCACCATCAAACGATCTCTAATCTGACCCGGGGAACTATGGAAACCGATCTCATCCATTGCAATGCGCCAAGTCCCAAACGATTTGTTCAGGGCACCCATCGAATGTGCGCTCCAGGCGAAACTTTCGAACGCTTCTCACCCTTTTTGGGACGTTGCGGTATCACGCGGTTGGCGAACGTGACCAATCTGGACACAATCGGCCTTCCGGTATATGTAGCGATACGCCCCAATTCTCGTGGCCTTTCTACTTCCCAGGGCAAGGGGATTACCCGTGACGCCGCGCGTGTGTCGGCGATGATGGAATCTTTCGAGGGATGGCACGGCGAGAATATCGTCGTGACCGGACCGTACGCCAGACGTCGAGAAGCCGAGGATTTGAGCGGCATTCGGGCCGTTGACGTCGCCGGCCTGTATCGCCGGGGGGAATCGTCGGCCTGGAGCGAGCGTCGACGCTTGCCGTGGTGCGTTGGCCGCGACCTCCTAACTGACTCAGCTGTGCTGGTGCCGTACGACGCTGTCTCGACGGATTTCACCGAGACAGTGATGCCGACGCCGATCATTCGGACGACGAATGGACTCGCTAGCGGGAATTTGCAGTTGGAAGCGGAGCTTCACGGACTCTACGAAGTACTTGAGCGCGACTCCGTTGGCCGTTGGACCAAGCAAAATCCGGACTGGAGCGATGTTGTTGATCCTTCGACGCTCGATGACGAGAATCGCGAGATCATTGCCGCAGTGCGAGAAGCGGGTCTGGTCGTCGCTGTCCGGCAGCTTCCCTCGTGGTGCGGTCTTCCGGTGTTCGCTGCCATGATCGCGCCGAGCCTGGCGCAGCCTTCGCTCCCACGCGCCACCTTTTCTGGTTATGGTGCCCATCTTGACCCGAAAGTGGCAGTGAGCCGTGCGCTCACCGAGGCCGTGCAGAGTCGGCTCGCGTTGATCAGCGGAAACCGGGACGATCTCTGGCCCTCCGAATACGCACGTGTCCTCGATCACCGTGCTGCCGACGAATGGTCGCGAAGCATCGCTGCCGCACCACTCTCGGTCAATTTTACCGACGTCCGCGACCTCTCCACGAGCACGCTTGACGAAGATCTCGATCTTCTGCTCGCTCGGCTCCGGGATCACGTTGATTTCGTCGTCGCTGTCGATCTACGCCACGAGGAACTTGGGATCCCGGTAACAAAGATCGTAGTATCTGGGATGCATGGCATCCCCTTCGACGAACGTCGTCGATTCGGGATCTCAGAGTCAATTTCGGAGGTACCTAAACTATGAGCGCCCCCACCGCTGTTTTCCTTGGACCTTCGCTGCCCCTTGCCGAGGCGCGCGCGATCCTGCCCCATGCGGACTACTACGGCCCCGCGCGCGCCGGCGATATCTACCGGGCGGTTGCCTTCAACCAAGCGAAGATAATTGTGCTCATTGACGGTTTCTTCGGTTCCGTACCTTCTGTCTGGCACAAGGAAATCCTCGCTGCCTTGTCTGACGGATGTGTCGTTTTCGGCGCATCCAGTATGGGCGCGCTCCGCGCCGCCGAGTGTGATTCCTTCGGTATGGTCGGCTACGGCTGGGTCTACGAGCAGTACGCCTCTGGAGCGCTTGAGGACGACGACGAAGTAGCCCTTCTGCATCACGGATCAGATCAAGGCTATTCTCCGGTAACAGTTCCAATGATTGTGCTTCGACGCGGCATCGAGCTGGCGGTCCTCTGCGACCCCTTTCACAAGGAGGCGGGACAGCGACTACTTCATACGGCCAAGCACTTTGCATATCAAGAACGTAGCTGGACTGCCCTAGCGGACACTCTCACCCCGACTGATCCTGCTGCAGGAGATCTCCTCGAAGTTGTTCGTGCGAGCGGGACCGATGTAAAGGCCGACGACGCACGCATGGCTCTTCAGGCCGCAGCACAGCATGCTGGCTTCCAGATCCAGGATCCCGCCGCAACTCCCGTTATTGTGGAAGACACCGCGTTCTGGCGCCGTCTCCGCGCCGAGGTTGGTGGATCTCGCATCGAGCCGTTGACTAATGAGAGACAGCCGCCTGCGCCTGTCCTGGCAACGATGGACAGACCTCTAGCGGATGCGCTTCGGACACCGTCCGATCATCAGGTCGGACTCGAAGCGCGCCTTTTTGCTCAACTCGTCAACGATACCGCTGAGGTACTGGGAGTGATACCCAGCAGTGAAGCGCTGCAGATCCGGGCCAATGAATTCCGGCGGGTAAACAGCCTCCACTCGGGCGAGGCCATGAAGCAATGGCTGCAGGAGCGCGGCCTTAGCGTCGCTAGCTGGATAGCCGCGCTCCGGTTCGACCTCTTGGTTGATCGGCTAGAAGACGAATACGCTAGCAGCCTCCGCAACTATCTGCCAATGCTTCTTGCACGTGCGGCACGTCCGCTCTCCAAGGAACGCAGTGTCACGCTGACCTTGGAAGCCGATGAACCAGGCGATCTACTCTACAGTGCACTCGCCAATCTCGCGCAGAGTGAAGGCGTACCGCGCGCGGCGAGCTATGACTCACTGGCCCGACGGCTTGGTTTCGACTCCCTCTCCGAACTCATCGAGATGGCACGGTGCTCGCCATCGGCCTGACACCGACGTTCCTTCGCCCAACCGAGGAACCCGCCGTCTAGGTAACGCAACCGGCCGACGGTGCCGAGAGGAAGCGCCTGCGCTGCTTGCATCGAACGAATGCCAGAGTGGCAGTAGAGGACGACATCGTCGGCCGGATTGAGTAGCGCGGACGCTTCACCCAATAGGAAGAGGCCGAGCGGGATTAGTTCGTCGCCGAGGATTGCCGCCTCGTCGTGCTCGACGGTCTCGCGAACGTCAACCAAACGGAAACCCGCGGGCGGATCATTGAGAAGTGCATCGAGTTCGGCGGGGCTCAGGGCCTCAAGTGTTGAGGTCAGCGAGATATCGCATGCAGCGCCGATGTAGTCGGGTGAGTCCTCCAGCACGCGCATCGTGCGTGTTCCGCAGGTCGGGCAATCTTCTCGTTTGACGGGAGCCATTGACGCCCACTCACCACTCAGGGCATCGAAGATACGCAGTCGGCCAACATAGGTGTGACCGGCACCAAGAATGAGTGCAATTGCAGCGCTCGCCTGCGTGGTTCCGATGGCACCGCAGACAGCACCGACAACACCGGCCTCGGTGCAAGAAGGTACTTGGGCGCTTGCTGCCGAGGGAAAGACACACCGATAGCACGGGCCGATCACTGCCGGCCACCACACGCATACCTGCCCTTCGAACTGGAAGACGGAGCCCCATACATGCGGTTTGCCGACAAGTGCGCACGCGTCGGAGAGGAGATAGCGCGTGCCGTAGTTGTCCGTCCCGTCAACGATGACGTCATAGTTCGCGAGGAGGGCGAGAGCGTTTTCCGGGGTGATCCGAGTCCGGTGTTCCACAACGGAAATGTCTGAATTCAGTGAGCGGAGCCGCCGCGCCGCAACATCGACTTTGGAAAACCCAATGTCTGCCTCGGAGTACAGCACCTGACGCTGCAGGTTCGAGAGTTCAACCCTGTCGTCATCCACAAGTCCGATGACTCCCACGCCAGCGGCAGCAAGGTACAGAGCGATAGGCGAACCAAGACCACCAGCACCAACGACAAGGACATGCGCGCGAGCGAGTTTTTCCTGCCCTGCTCTCCCGACATTCGGCAAAATCATTTGCCGTTCATAGCGCCCGAAATTCAGTACCTCATCACCCACCCTTGACCTCTTTCCTCGGTCGAGAGCGAACCCGCGAACGCCCAAGGAAGTGCAGTACTCCCAAAACGGTGGCTGCAAGAACCAGAATCACACCCATCCACGGCACGTCAGTCCAGAACCATCGTATTCCCTTGTCGGACGCGTTGAATCCGATACCAAGCAAGAGTGCCAAAATTGCCGACACTAGAAGCAGTGAGCGGCGAGTAGTCTTTTCTTTCATATCTAGAGATCCTCTTCAATCGCTAGTTAGAACAGCTCACGGAAGCCCGTGAGAGCTGTATGTAGTAAGTGTCTCAGATTCTAAGGATACAACAGCTGGCCAAGAGGGTGCCCGTGTTCAAGGTAGAAGCGCAACACTTGGTGATCTTCATGTTCACTGAGTCAAGGGTTGCGCTTCTATGGGTATACATGGCGATTATGTGTCGTGAGGTTGAGCAGATCCAGATCGAGAAGAGTGTAGATGCTGGGTGGTCTGTTCGGCAGATCGCTGTGGTGTTGGGTCAGTCTGTGTCCATGGTGTCGCGGGAGATTCGCCGGAACAAGTGGGTGGCGTGGAATGAAAACGAGTCATATCGTCCGTTCCGGGATGTTTGGTTACATACCTGGTCCGGTGACCACGGTTCAGTGCCGGGCGGAACGGGCAGAGCACCGGCGCCGGAAGCAAGCATCCAACTTGCACCGGCCACGTGTGTTTGTTCAGGATCGGATGGTGGCTTGGATGATAGACAGACTCCGGGCGGGGTGGACGCCCCCGGATGATCGCAGGTAGGTCTCGGATCGAGTTCCGAAGAGGGATCCGCGAATGTGGGTGAGTTGCGACACGATCTACCAGTGGATCTACCGTCCGGGACCTGCACCACCGTCAGTTGTGGCAGTATCTGCCCCGTGCGTACGTGATACCGGCCACCACCAGCCGGGGTATGCTCCATGCGGTGGTATTTGTCCCGTGTGTACGCGATACCGTCGTAAGCTCCGGGGTAGATTGGGTGCGTTTTGACCGTATCTTGTTCCGGGTGTCTATCCGTGAACGCCCGACACACAGCAACGACCGCTCGGTGTTTGGACACCTGGGAGTCAGACTCTATCGTAGGGGCAAAAACTGTGGGTGAGGGGATTCATACCGAGGTGGAACGAGTAAGCCGGTTCATTATCGTCCGGAAAATAGACGCTCTGACCGCTGAGCGTGGGATCACAGCACAACACTCGATCTTCAGTGCCCTGCCTCCTCATACGCGGTTGTCTGTGACGATAGACAACGGTATCAAGGTGTACCGCCACTATGAGCTGAGAGTCGAGTGGGGTATGGACACGTACTTCGTTGATCCCTACGCGGCATGTTAACACAGGAACTAACGAGCATCACGGCGGTCGGATCCGACGCTACCTACCCACACGCACCGACTTTCGAACCATAGCCGACAAAGGAACTCTAGGAGATCATCCCCGAGATCAACAGCCAACCCCGAAAACACCTTGACCAGGCAACACCAACAGAAATCTACCAACACCGCATAGGATCACACCACCACAGTGTTGCACTTCAGACTTGAACACGGGATGTGGGCCTCGGCCTTAGCATCGGACTGGGAGGTTTCGACGTTCGCTTGATGCGCACGGCGCACCCGGACATCGACTTCACTGCGGTGCAAGTGCCAGGTGCGGTCTGCACGGTCTGCCACAGGACGGGCGATCTTCCGGTCGTGCGACGGGGTTCTCTCACCGTCGCTGAGGTGGCAGCAGGAGCAGAGACCGATCGAAAGGAGCGGAAGGAATGATCAAGATCGCTTTGCACGACCTCACCCACTATCGCCGTGAGTCCGTCGGGATGGTTGGGCAGATAAGCTGTCGGCATCGCACTGTTCATCGTCGCTTTGTCATTCGTCGGCTCGATTGGACAGAACGCCGATCGGTTGTTGTTCGGGACCGTCGGCGCGCCGTGGCTCGTCCAGCTCGCGACCACGGGAGACACGTGTTCGCTCGACGCTGATGTGCAGCAGAGGCTGCGGCAAGGATCTGGCGCCGAGTCGGTCCGCTCGCGGCTCGACATCAGCGCCAACCTCGCGAATTCCTCGGCTCCCACAGACCGTCCGGAGAGCGTGTCTGTCTCGCTCGTCGGCGTGGACCTGAGCGCAGAGAGCAGTCTTGCCGCAAACTTCGGCCTCCCTAGTAAACGTCTGAGCGCCGACTCCATCGTGCTGGCCGACAAAGTCGCCCGTCAGCTGGGTGTCACCGAGGGCCAGAGCATCGAACTCGTCGTCGGCACGAGGCAGCTGAGCTATCAGATCGACAAGATCGTTTCGCCCGTCACACCAGATTTTCTCCTCGACAGTTGGGTGATCGTCGATTGAGGGACGCTGGCGCAGTCGCTTTATTCGGACCGGAACCGAAGCAACACTGTGCTGGTGGAGGCTCCACAGACCAACGCCGCCCGCTCGGCGATCGAGTCAACCCTCGCCAATCTCGGCGTCAACCGAACGGTTTCGCTCTGGTCGGACACGAGCTGGTTGTCTCTGATGCTCGGGTCGCAGATCTGGGGCATCGTGCTCATAGCCGTATCCACGTTCACGTTCATGATCATCTGTATCGGGCTAACGTCGCTGGTCTACTCGGCGATGCTTTCTCGAGTCCGCGACTTCGCCGTGCTGAAAACGGTCGGTGCATCCGCCGGATCGCTCCGGTGGATGCACCTCGGTGATCTCCTCGTGCAATACGCCATCGGATACCTCGCCGGGGTGATACTCGCGATGGCTGTGGTCGGCGCGGTGAACCTCCTTTCGATCACCTCCACCAACGCGGCCTTCACCTTCGTGGTCGGCAGCACGATGCTGTCGTTTGTACCGACCTGGTGAGCGTTCGTCGCGCCCCTCGGCATCGGGCTGGTGCTCACCTGCGGGGTGCTCTGGTTCCCGATTCGTACCGTCTGCTCTCAGCCCGTTCTCGATCTCCTGGAGATCCGTTGATGTTCACATCGACATCCACCGCACTCAACGAGACCCATGTTCTTGATCCGCTTCAGCGAGACGGACATGGCCAGTGTGTTCCACCACAGCAGCATGCTCGTGTGGTTCGCGCTGATCGGGGCGATGGCCGGGGGAGAGTCGACAATCAGGGTCGACGATAAGCCGATCTCCGCCCCCGTCGGACTGCGCCGCAAGCAGAGGTTTAGCCAGATTGCGATGGCGGCGGCAGTCGATGCCTTCGACCACGCGCGTTTCTCCAAAATCACCCGCGGACCTCGAGCGGGTCAAGCAGGCGGCGTGGCTGATGGCCTCGCGCAAGAGCGGGACGATCGTGAACATCTCCTCTTCACCAGCCTTGTCGGACAAGCGAACTATACCGCTGCCAAGGCGGGGGTGCTTGCGTTTACCAGGACCCCGGCCAAGGAATTGGCGGCGATGAACATCCGTGTGTAAATGCCGTGGCACCAGGTTTCATCGACACCGACACGCTCGAGGCGCTGCCGGTAGCCATGCGCGAAGAATACCTCGCTCTCATTCTGGAGGGTAGGCTCGGACGTGCGACACAGATCGCGGATGCGGTCCACTTCCTCGTGAGCCCCGCCGCCTCATACGTGAATGGCTACACGGTAGTCAGCACTGAAATCACCTACAGTTTCGTGGATGGAGGCCCGCGATAATCGACCTCGAAAGACTCACCAGGACCTATGGCGACGGACCGAATATCGTGCTCGCGAACCCGAGATATCTCACTGCAGATCGGCCGGAGCGAGTTTGTCGTGCTAGCTGGGCCGTCGGGCTCTGGGAAGACGACGCTGCTGAACCTGATCGGCGGCCTCGACGCCGCTACTTCTGGTTCGATCCGCGTCAACGGTGTCGAGCTCACTACGCTGTCGCCCAAGGCTCTCGCCGACTTCCGACGCGATCACGTCGGCTACGTGTTTCAACGGTCGAATCTGGTCGCATCGTTATCGGTGTATGAGAACGCCGTTCTGCAACTGCGCCTGTAGCGGAGACTGACTCGGGCCGCGAAGGAGCGCACGCGGCGTCTGCTTAACGACATCGGCTTGGGTACCAAACTGGACGCGCTTCCCGCGCAGCTTTCGAGTGGTCAGCAGTAGCGTGCTGCCATCATCCGTGCAGTCGTCGGCGAGACCGCCCTCGTGGTTGCCGACGAACCGATGGCCAGCCTCGACTCGGCGAATGCCGACGGTGTGCTCGCCCTGATGCACCGACTGAACGAAGAGAGCGGCACGACGATCATCGTCTCGTCGGACGATGAGAGGGTCATCGCCGCAGGGCGTCGTGTCGTACATCTGGTCGACGGCGCAATGGCCTCGGAATCCGCGGAAGGGTTGACCTTCCGCTGCCTCGTACACATGGCGCTCGCCATGATCCGGACCAACCCGCGTACCGTTCGAACATTTCCCAGCGTCGCTATCGCGACGTTTGGCCTGTTGCTCTCGTTGGCGGCCATCAACGCGGTGGGAACGATGATGGCACAGTCCGCTCACGACATCATTAGCGGTGACGTCTCAGGGTTTGCCGAGGGCTACGATTATTCGATGCTGAATCAGCAGAGTGACGTGGTGCACTACCTTGAGGGTGGACAAAAGCTCCCCTCGAAACTGAAGGCATCGCCCGGTGTTGCGACCGTTCGACCGCGGATCACGGCCGGTGCACAGCTCTCGACGGGGACCCACGATTCTGGTGTGGTTATCGTCGGCTCGGATGTGCGAGGGGAGGGGTATCAGCTTCTCGATGGATTCGCTCCCAGCGGTGCGGGCGAGATTTGCGTGAATGCCGAGCAGCACGACGAACGTGACCTTGTCGTTGGCGACAAGGTCACGCTTGCCGTCGCGGGGGCACCCGTGGCGAATGCGATCACGGAAGCCCGAGTTGTCTGTGTGTACGACAGCAGTCGATTCGGGCTGTTCCGCTCGAGTTTCGTTGTTATGGATGTCGCCGGGATGCAGAGGATTCTCGACTGACCGGACGCGCTCACCCAGGTGCTGCTGGCGGTGCGGCCGGGCACAGACGCGAACGCCGCCGTCTCCGATCTTGAGGCCAGAATCCCTGGCGTGCGGTTCTCGACGGCACGCGACACTGCTGGCTTGACTTTCACCATTCTCGACGGCCAGCGAGTCGTGATGTGGGTGCTGGTAGTCGTCGCGGCACTGATCTGCGCGATTCTCATCGGCAACGTCATCGCGTTCTTGATTCGAAGACAGCGGGGGGAAAAAAAGAGAGAGACGATGCGCACTATGGGCTTCGATGCGAAGGCGATACGCATCGTCTACGCGGTGCAGGCGGTGCTGGTCGCTGTGTTCATGATCGTCATCGGAACTGTGGTCGCGGCCGTGAGCGTACTCATCTGCGGCGCGGTCGGGATCCCGACCGGCGGCACGCAGCAACTCTTCGGCGATAGCATTCTCCACCCTTGGCTCGGCGTCGGGGATGTGGCCATCACTGCGGCTCTGATGCTCGTCGCTCTCGTCGCGGCGAACCTGCTGGCCACGTGATCGATGCTCCGACTCACGCCCATTGAGATGACGGGGACGCCTGAGTGGTGCCCGCAACCGCTGGGCGCGCCAAGCCTCGGTTTCGCGGGTGCTGCGCGAGCTGCGGCGTGCCTACAGCGTGCTCGGGGGTCTGAGCGCGGCGTCGAACACCAGTGTGATCGGCCACGCCGACCGCACCCCTTTGCTCACACTTCTGCCGCGCGGGAGCGGAACGGAAGTGCCGCTCTGATTCGAGATCGATCCGATCTGCACCTACCATACTTTGAGCACGGGAATCGCCCGGGGTTTTGTTCCTCGGCTACACTGAGGAAGCCACCGGGAACCTCAGTCCGCGTGTGCGCAAACCGGTCTCAGGAGTTTTATGTCAGGGCATTCCAAGTGGGCGACGACCAAGCACAAGAAGGCGATCATTGACTCCCGTCGTGCTAAGTCGTTTGCGAAACTCATCAAAAACATTGAGGTTGCCGCGAAGCTCGGTGGGGCCGATCTCTCGGGCAACCCCACGCTTGTCGATGCCGTGCAGAAGGCCAAGAAGACCTCCGTCCCCAATGACAACATCGATCGGGCGATTAAACGGGGTGCCGGGCTGACCGGAGAGTCCATCGACTACACGACAATCATGTACGAGGGGTATGCGCCCAACGGTGTGGCCCTGCTCATCGAGTGCCTCACCGACAACAAGAACCGCGCGGCCGCCGAGGTGCGCACCGCGATGAATCGCAACGCGGGCACCATGGCCGACCCCGGCTCGGTGGCCTACAACTTCGCCCGCAAGGGCATCATTGTCGTCGCGAAGACCGGCGGTCTCACCGAAGACGACGTACTCGCCGCTGTGCTCGATGCCGGTGCAGAGGAGGTCACCGACGAGGGAGACACGTTTGAGGTTGTGACCGAGGCATCCGATATGGTCGGTGCACGGACCGCACTGCAGAACGCGGGTATTGACTACGACTCAGCAGATGCCGTGTTTGTGCCATCCCTCAAAGTAGACATCGACGCCGGTACCGCCCGTCGGGTCTTCAAACTCATCGACGCACTCGAAGACCTGGACGATGTGCAGAACGTCTACAGCAACTTCGGTCTGTCGGCCGAGGCGCAGGCCGAACTCGAGGCGGAGTAGCCCGGTGCGGGTGCTCGGCATTGATCCGGGTCTCACCCGCTGTGGGATTGGGGTGGTGGATGTCGCGGGCAACCGCCGTGCAACCCTCGTAGATGTTGTCGTGCTGCGCTCGTCCGCCAAACTTGACACCCCGGAACGCCTCGTGCGAATCGCGGATGGCCTGGAAGCGATCTTCGACGAACACCGCCCGCACGCGGTCGCCCTGGAACGGGTGTTTGCGCGCAGCGACGTGTCGACGATCATGGGCACAGCCCAGATTTCCGGGGTCGCGATGCTGCTGGCCTCGCGGCGCTCGCTGCCGGTGACCCTGCACACTCCGAGCGAAGTGAAGGCCGCCATTACCGGGTACGGTGGTGCCGACAAGCGCCAGGTTGGACATATGGTCGCGCGCATTCTCGGCCTGGCCGAGGTGCCGAAACCAGCGGATGCTGCCGATGCTCTTGCCCTTGCTATTTGCCACGCCTGGCGTACGGGCGGTGTCGCCGGCGCTGCGATTCGGGATGCCGCCGCCGGAGGCGCTTCCGCCCGTGCGCTCACAGACGAGGCGGGATCGTCGCTGACCCCGGCGCAGCGCGCGTGGCGCGCCGCCGAGCGTTCCGCGGGAGTGTCGGGAGCGACCCGTAGGCTGAGGAAATGATTTCCTCGCTCCGTGGTCGTGTGCTCGCCGCCACGGGTGGTGCCGTTGTTATTGAGGTCGGTGGGGTAGGGCTCGAGGTCAACACCACCCCGGCGTTTGCGCTTGCGTGCCGGGAAGGGCACGAGGCATCCGTGCAGACAAGCCTCATCGTGCGCGAGGACGCGCTCACCCTGTTCGGGTTCGCCACCCGCGACGAACTGCACGTTTTTGAACTGCTTATCGGGGTGACCGGCGTGGGCCCGAAATCTGCGCTCGGTGTGCTCGCGGTGCTGTCGCCCGATCAGGTCGCGGCCGCGGTGCACGCCGACGATGACGCTGTGTTCCGCAGGGTGACCGGCATCGGGCCGAAGACCGCGAAGCTCATTACCGTGTCACTCGCGGGCAAGCTGTTTGCCCCCGAGCCTGGTGCGGGCTCCGCGTCTTCTACTCCGCCGCGGGCCTCCCAGGCTTCCCAGAGCGTGCTCGCCGCGCTCACTGGCCTGGGGTACCCCGAGAAAGTGGCTGCTGATGCGATTGAGCGTGCCACTGTGGCAGCTGGCATCGGCGCTGAGGGAATGCCCGTCGCCGCTCTGCTGCGCGCAAGCCTCGTACTGCTCGGCCCCTCACACTCGGGTTTGGCGGGGTCAGTTGCGGAGGCAACCGCATCCGGTCGGGCCCCAACCTCGCAGCCGAGTCCGGCGGAGTCGGTATGACCACCGCGGTGGAGCCCGGCCGTGCCGACGGTGAGAACCTCACCGACCCGACCCTCGCATCGGAGGCGGAGCTTGACTACGAGGGTGCGCTGCGCCCTCGCACTCTCAGCGAGTTCGTCGGGCAGACAAAGGTGCGAGGGCAACTGCAGCTGTTGCTCACGGCGGCTATGTTGCAGCAGCGTACTCCCGATCACATTCTGTTGGCGGGTCCACCCGGGCTCGGCAAGACGACGCTCGCGATGATCGTCGCGCACGAGGGGGGGCGGCCGTTGCGCATGTCGAGCGGTCCGGCTATCCAGCACGCGGGTGACCTTGCCGCGGTCCTCAGTTCCCTTGTCCCCGGGGAGGTGCTGTTTATTGATGAGATTCACCGGATGGCCCGCTCCGCGGAGGAGATGCTCTACCTTGCGATGGAGGATTTTCGGATCGACATTATGGTCGGCAAAGGAGCGGGTGCGACATCCGTGCCGTTGGAGCTGGCACCGTTCACTCTCGTCGGTGCGACTACCCGCTCGGGTCTGCTGCCCAACCCGCTGCGTGACCGGTTCGGATTCACCGCCCACCTGGAGTTTTACGACACGGATGAGCTCGAACAGGTGCTCGTGCGCGCCGCAGAACGGCTGCCACTCGACATTGAGCACGATGCCGTTGCCGAAATCGCGGGACGGTGCCGAGGCACCCCTCGTATTGCGCACCGTCTTCTGCGTCGAGTGCGTGACTACGCTCTTGTGCACGGTGGACGGGCCGATCTGGAGATTGTCAATGCGGCGCTTGAGCTTTACGACGTTGACCCGATCGGCCTTGATCGGCTCGACCGCGCGGTGATAACCATTTTGCTCGAGCGGTTTGCCGGTGGCCCGGTTGGTCTTAGTACGCTCGCGGTGTCGGTGGGGGAGGAGGCTGAAACCGTTGCGGCGGTGGTAGAACCCTTCCTTGTGCGCATTGGTATGATGACGCGAACCCCGCGCGGGCGGGTGGCGACGCCCGCGGCGTGGGCACACTTCGGGATGGCTCCGCGTGCCGCCCAACCGGCGCTGCTGATCGATGACCTATAATCACTAGAGCTAAACCGCAGGGAATAACCGAAGCTGAGCGCAATCGCCCGGCTTTCGTGCTGCGTTGCTCACCGGAAAGGTACACGGCCCATCTCATGGATTTTATGACAATTATCCTCGTTGTCTTGCTCGGCGTCATGATTATTTTTATGTTCCGCAGCTCTCGGAAGCGGCAGGCTGAGGCTGCGAAGCTGCAGGAACAGGTGGTGACGGGGGCGCAGGTCATGACCAGCAACGGGATCTTCGGTACCATCCTCGACATTGATGAGGAGACGAAGAAGGTTCTGCTCGAGACGACACCGGGCACGGTGCTGACGGTGCACCGTCAGACGATCACGAGGGTAGACGAGCCCACCGCAGACGATGACGCTGACGAGGAGTCAGCCTCGGAGACCGAGCCGGGGGAGCCAGAGTTCGGTGTGCGCGTGGCCGACTCGGTTGATAACTCGGAGGCAGAGGACTCCGGTGCCGTTGATTCGGCTGTCGGCACTGCGAAACCGGCCAGGTCAGCCAAGGCTGCCAAGGCTACCGACGAGAAGTAGTCCCGGGGTTTTCTTCCTCGCGGAGCAAAGAACCAGCAAACAGACCCAGCCAGGCGCGTCCGAAAGATGAGCCGGGCGCCATCCACAGAAGGCAGAACACGTGGCTGCATCGCCCAAGCGCTCGTCTCGACCCACGCCCGTCCGCAAAGCTTGGCGTTCGCTGGGCTTGCTCGGTGCCCTCATTGTCCTCCTCGCCGGAATCAACCTGGCCGGAGTGCTGTGGGCGAACGGGTCGTGGACTCCTAAACTAGGGCTTGACCTTGAGGGCGGAACAGAGATCGTTCTCGCGCCCAAGCTCGAGTCGGGCCAGACAGCGACGGCCGATCAGCTAAATCAGGCCGTGTCGATTATTCGCCAGCGGGTGGATGCCTCCGGCGTCAGCGAAGCCGAAATTGTCACCCAGGGCAATAATGTCGTGGTCAGCATGGCGGGCAAACTGGATGACGAGACCCGCAACCGGATCGAGTCCTCCGCGAAACTCGAACTGCGTGCGGTGATTCTCACGAGCGCTGCGACGAGTACGGCCGTGACGGGAACCCCGTCACCGGGCGCAACATCGACTCCGTCACCGGGTGCAACATCAACCCCGTCATCGGATGCGACAGTGACTCCGACACCAACCGCAGCTCCCGTTACCATCCCGCCCTACGTGCCGCCCACCCCACCACCGACCGATGCGTCCGACAAGGCCTGGGTGACCGCTGACCTGCAGAGGCGTTACGACAGTTTCGACTGTTCGACACTCGGGCAGGCGACAACCAATGTGGCCCCGGCGAGCGATCCGCTTGTCACGTGCGATGCGACGCGGACAGCAAAGTTTTTGCTCGGCCCCGTAGAACTTACTGGCGAGGAGATCACCGACGCGACCAACGGTCAGGTCACGACCCAAACCGGTTCCGGCACCGGCCAGTGGGCGGTGAATCTCGTCTTTAACAACAAGGGAACGCAAACCTTCACCGCGGTCAGTACTCGGTTGTATGGGCTGACCAGTCAGAGCCCCCGTGACCAGTTCGCGTTTGTGCTTGACGGCTCTGTGCTCTCGGCTCCGCGAATGCAGGGAGTGATTTCTGACGGTAAGCCGCAGATTACCGGCAGCTTCACTCAGGCAACATCCCAGTCGCTTGCTGACCAACTAAAATTCGGTGCTCTGCCGATTAGCTTTTCGGTACAGTCATCCGACACCGTCTCGCCCACGCTCGGTGCGTCGCAGCTTCGCAATGGTTTGCTCGCAGGCCTTATCGGGCTCATTCTCGTTGTGGTTTACACGCTCTTCCAGTATCGGGTGCTCGGCCTCGTGACGATTGCGTCACTTGCGATTGCTGCGGTTGTCACCTACCTCATGATTACGATCCTGTCGTGGGAGCAGGGCTACCGCCTCTCACTCGCGGGTATCGCCGGTCTGATCGTGGCGATCGGGTTTACCGCCGACTCGTTTATCGTCTACTTCGAACGTGTCCGCGATGAGTTGCGCGAGGGGCGTCTGCTCGTGAGTGCTGTGGAAGCGGGGTGGAAGCGGGCGTTCCGCACCGTGCTTGCGTCGAAGGGTGTCAACCTGCTCGCGGCGGTTGTGCTCTACGTGCTCGCCGTGGGAAGCGTCAAGGGCTTCGCCTACACGCTCGGGCTTACGACGATCATTGACGTCATCATCGTCATCATGTTCACCCACCCGATGCTGCAGTTGTTGGCGCAAACCCGCTTTTTCTCGAGTGGAAAACCGGCGTCTGGGCTCGATCCGACCGCGCTCGGTGCGGTGTACCGAGGTCGGGCCGAATTCCGTCCGCGAACCGAGGTCTCGGAGGCTAAGCTCGCCACGAGCCAGAAAGAAGCTGCTCGTCGCCAAACGATCGCAGAGCGTAAAGCACAGGCCGCCGGGCAGAATACCGACTCCGAGGGGAAGGGCAAGTAATGGCAAACCGTCTCACGAAGTTTGGCAATGACCTCTACACCGGAGCCCGCTCGATCGACTTTGTTGGCGGCCGGAAACTGTGGTACATCATTGCGTCTATTGTGACCGTCGCGTCCATCGTGATTCCCCTTATTGGCGGTATTAGGTTCAGCATTGAGTTCCGTGGTGGTTCGCAGTTCCAGATCACGAGCGTGAAGAATGCGACAACTGAGCCCGCAATAAAAGCCGTCGCGCAGGTGGTATCAAACATCGTGCCGCAGGTGACCACCGTTGGTCAGAGTGGTGTGCGGGTTCAGACCGATCAGCTCACGAGCGAGGAAACCCGTAGTCTCACGACCGCGCTGGCGTCGGCGTATCAGGTGCAAGAGACCGACGTGGCATCCACGTTCATCGGACCCAGCTGGGGAACGGATGTCACGCGGCAGGCGATCGTTGGCCTTGTGGCGTTTGTCGTGCTTGCCGCCATCACTATGGCGCTGTATTTCCGCACCTGGAAGATGTCTCTTGCGGCCATTATTGCCCTCATGGGCGACCTTATTATTACCGCGGGAGTGTACGAGAGCGTTGGGTTCGAGGTGAGTCCTGCCGCCATCATCGGTATCCTCACGATCCTCAGCTATTCGCTCTACGACACGGTCGTCGTGTTCGATAAAATCCGCGAAAATACGGGCGCCGACACGTGGGAAACCCGTCGAACTTTCGCGGAGTCGGTCAATCTGGCGGTCAACCAGACCCTCGTTCGTTCAATCAACACGAGCGTTGTTGCGGCACTGCCGGTGGCATCCATTCTCTTTATTGGTGCGGGTGTGCTCGGGGCTGATACGCTGCGGGATATCTCGTTGTCGCTGCTCATCGGTATTATCGTGGGCACGTGGTCAACGGTATTCATTGCGGCACCCTTGTATTCGCAGTTGCGCGAGCCCGAGACCTCGATTCGTCGACGCGACCAGAAGGTGCTGAAAAATCGCGCGCACGATGCCGAAGCCGTGGCCGTGAGCTAAATAACCACGGGTCAGCGCTAGGGTTGGGTCATACGTCAGATTCAATGGTGTCGGTGAGGTGGGCCTTGTGGGCATAGTGCACGGCAGCAGGATGGCTCTGCGGTGACAGAGACGGGCCAAAGCCAAACCCAGACGCTGCGTCGACTTGTGCCGAGAATCTTTTCGCGCGCCCAACCCTCGGGTGCAATGGATACGCTGCTGCGCACGGTGCGGACGAATCATCCCAAAGCTGATCTTGCGACCATTGTGCGGGCGCACGCGGTTGCACAACGGTCGCACGAGGGACAGACCCGCCGCAGCGGCGAACCCTATATCAGCCATCCCATTGCGGTGGCTCAGATTCTCGCTGATCTGGGGATCGGTGTCAAGACGGTCGCCGCGGCACTGCTGCACGACACCGTTGAGGACACCCCGTATACGCTCGAGCAGCTGGCCGCCGACTTTGGTGACGAAATTGCGATGCTTGTTGACGGTGTCACCAAGCTTGACAAGGTCACGTATGGAGACTCTGCGCAGGCCGAAACCGTGCGGAAGATGATCGTGGCAATGTCGAAGGATATTCGGGTGCTTGTTATTAAGCTCGCCGATCGGTTGCACAATGCTCGAACCTGGGGTTTTGTGGCGGAGGAATCAGCAAAACGCAAGGCCACCGAGACACTTGAAATTTACACGCCGCTCGCGCACCGGCTCGGTATCCAAACCATGAAGTGGGAGCTGGAGGACCTCTCGTTTGCGGTGCTGCATCCGAAGATTTACGCCGAGATTGAGAGCCTCGTGCGGCGGCGGACACCGCAGCGGGAAGAGTTTGTGCAGTCCGTCATCGACCTTGTGACGGAAGATTTGCGGGCCTCGAAGATTCGCGGCAAGGTTGTTGGCCGGCCAAAACAGTATTATTCGATCTACCAGAAAATGGTTGTGCGGGGGCGCGAATTCAACGATATTTATGACCTCATTGGAATTCGCGTGCTTGTCAACAGCGTGCGTGACTGCTACGCGGTGCTTGGTTCAATTCACGCGCGATGGACACCGTTGCCGGGCCGATTCAAAGACTACATCGCAACTCCAAAATTCAACCTCTATCAGTCACTGCACACGACGGTGCTCGGCCCGCAGGGTCGGGCGGTGGAAATTCAGATTCGCACCCACGACATGGACCAGCGCGCCGAGTTTGGTGTCGCTGCGCACTGGAAATACAAGGAGCGGATGGCGAGCGGACGCTCGAGCACAGAAGAGCCGGCCCAGAGTGAAACCGATATGGCGTGGTTGGCGCACATTTCCGACTGGCAGGCCGAGACAACCGATCCCGGTGAGTTCCTCGATTCACTGCGGTTTGAGATCGGTGCAAAAGAGGTTTATGTCTTTTCCCCGAAGGGGCGGGTTGTGGGGCTGCCCACCGGGGCAACCCCGGTGGACTTCGCGTACGCCGTGCACACCGAAGTAGGTCACCGTGCGATGGGTGCAAAGGTCAACGGTCGGCTCGTGCCCTTGGAGTCGCAACTGACCAGCGGCGATGTCGTTGAGATTTTCACCTCCAAGAATCCCGATGCCGGGCCGAGCCAAGACTGGTTGGGTTTTGTTAAGAGCACCCGGGCACGCAGCAAGATCCGGCAGTGGTTCACAAAGGAACGACGCGATGAGGCGATCGAACAGGGACGCGATTCGATTGCGCGCGCGATGCGTAAACAGAATCTTCCACTGCAGCGACTCATGTCACAGGATGCGTTTTCCGAGGTTGCCGGACTCATGCGCTACGACGATGTCGATGCGCTCTACGCCGCCGTGGGTGAGGGGAATGTCTCAACGCAGTCGGTCATCGAGAAAGTATTGTCCCTGGTCCGGGAGGTGGACGAGGGGGATGGCCCCGAGCTCATGCTGCCCACGAAAATGCGGCAGATGCCACGCTCCACTGACTCGGGTGTGCTTGTGCGCGGAGCGCCGGATATCCTTGTCAAACTGGCTCGCTGCTGCACCCCGGTGCCCGGGGATACGATCGTGGGTTTCATTACGCGCGGGTCGGGGGTGTCGGTGCATCAGTCAACGTGCCGCAATATTCACTCGTTGGAGCGCGAACCAGAGCGGATGATTGAGGTGGAGTGGGCCCCCAGCCCGACAAGCACCTTCCTCGTTCAGATCCAGATCGAGGCGCTCGACCGCGGGGGGCTACTCTCGGACGTTACCCGGGTGCTAACGGAACACCATGTGAACATCCTCTCGGCCAATGTGTCCACGACAAACGAGCGACTCGCACTCAGTCGGTTTGTGTTCGAGATGAGCGACACAACCCACCTTGATCGAGTCCTCAATGCCGTGCGACGGATTGATGCGGTGTATGACGTGTATCGGGTGAGTGACGGATAGTAAGACAGGAGGCGGGCGCTACGATGCGAGGGGCCAGCACACCGGTTCTGCACCGAGCTGTAGGCGGTTTACTCGTGCGAGAGCTGTTGCTTGGTGGGGGATGCGCCGTGCTGATCGTACTCGTGCCGTGACCTGTGCTCGGGCTGCGGCGGTTACCAACAGGTGCTTGATGAGCCTCTCTACGGTAGCGTCAGCGAGTGTGATGTCGTAGAGCAGATCGAGTGCTGTGCGCACCGGGCCTGTGCAGCGAGCGGTACCGGTAGCCGAGCGGGGTGAGCCGATACTGAACCGGACGATGTCTTCGCTGGCGATCCGAACCTCGCGGACACGGCACGGTGGGCCCTCACAGCGAAGTGGCACCCGGTCGGGGCGGGCAACGCAGAACTCCGGCTGAGCGGGAGCGACGACACTCGCACCGTGTACCCACGCCGCGCTGCACCTCTCGATGATGAACGTGGGAGGTCGTGCAGCGGCGAGAGACGCAGCACGAAGCTCGGCGGTATCGGGTTCATCAAGCGCCACCCAAGCTCCCTGGAGGGGCAGGATGTCTCCGTCGAGTCGAGACGCGCACAACTGGGGAAAGGGCAGATCATCGACGCTCAGCGTCGCGCTAAGTCGGGGCATGTCCCCATTGTCAGGATAGCCGGACCAGCGACGCTGCATCACCGCCAGTCTGTGGAGGCACGGGTGCCGACGGGACCTGTGGGCGATGGCTGCGGTGGCGGTTTACAGGAGGCACGGCAGGCAGCCCGTCAGAATTCTGCCGACTACCTGTCCAGCGTTCGGCACCCGATTTTGCCGGTGCCGCGCACCCGACTTTCGCGGTGCCCGCACCCGACTTTACTTCTCCAGCGCCGCCAACCACGCTTTCCGTGCGTCGAGAGCCTCGCGAGCCTCAGCTTCAGCCCGTGAGTCCCCTCGGGACTTGGCGGTGGCAAGCTCCGTTTCCAGCTTCGCGATCGCGTCGCGGAGTTGTCCGAGCATCCCCTCGGATCGCGCCTTCCGTTCCGGGTTCTCCCGCTCCCACCGCTCGGCCTCGAGCGCTTTCACGTGGTTTTCGACCTTTCGGATTCGGTCATCAGTTGTTCGCACCTGGTCCCGTGGAACTTTTCCAATATCGTCCCACTGGCGTTGCACTCGGTTGAGTGCTGGACGCGCCACCCGCGGATCCCTCTCCGTGAGCAATGCCTCGGCCTCGGTGAGAAGCGCGAGCTTGAGGGCCAGATTGGCGTGATACTGTTCGTCTTCTTTCGCGTCAATCTCGGCTTTGGCCGCGTAGAGCACGTCACCGGCAGCCTTGAACCGTTCCCACAGGGCATCATCAACTTTTTTGCTCGCGCGGCCTGTGTTTTTCCAGTCTTCGAGCAGCAGTCGAAAATCAGGGATCGCGGCAGCACCCCTCGAGGTGAGCGCCTCGGCGCGAGCAATGAGTCGTTCCTTCACAGCACGCACCTCCCGGTTCTTCTCATCAAGGGTGGCAAAGTAGCTGCGACGGTTCTGGTCAACGGTGTTTCGGGCATCCCGGAATCTCTTCCACAGCTCGGTTGTTTCTTTTTTAGGCAGCCGCGGGCCGGTGTGCTGATGCTCTTGCCACCGGGCAAACAGTGCCTCAAACCGGGTGGTGTGCTCCTTCCACTGCACTGTGTTGGGGTCTTGTGCAGCGAGCTTTTCGGCCTCCACGATGAGCGCGGTACGCTCCTCCAGCGCCGCGGCTACGGCGGCAGCGGCCTCGGCTCGTTGTTTTTCAGTCAGTTCTTTCGCTGTCGCGGACAGCGCATCAAGCCGGGTAGCGAGGCTGTCGAGATTGCCCACGGCCTTGGCCGTCGTGATGGCCTGTCGAAGGGATGCCACGGTCTTTGCGATATCGACAACGGGGGCACCGCGGCGCACCCGCTGTTCGAGCAGTCCGACCTGTCCCGCGAGGTCTGCGTACTTGCGCTCAAAGAAAGCGAGCGCTTCCTGCGCGGATCCGTCGGGGTACTGTCCCACGGCGCGCTCTCCCTCGGAGGTGCGCACGAACACGGTGCCGGTCTCGTCGACGCGGCCCCAGGTTTCTTGTACTGGGTCGGTCACGGTCCTACCCCTCATCACACTACGGAAGCCGGGATTGCTCGCGGCGGATATCGCGCTCTAGCTTATTGCACACTGCACCCGCCTCCGCTGAGCGACTACCGGAGTGTGAATTCGGTGATCGTGGTTGCAACGTTCGGAGCATCTGAACTGGTGCCACCCGCGTCAATCACTCCGGTCATGAGGGCATCCAGTCCGCCTGTGATTTTACCGAGCACGGTGTAACCACCCGCGGTGTCAGCCGGGATCGGGGAATCTTTGTAGACGATGAAAAACTGGCTGCCGTTGCTGTAACCATCACCGCCCTGCCGCGCCATGGCAAGTGTGCCCGCCGGGTACAGGTTGTCGGCGGGGGCATTCTCGACCGGCCCGTAGTTGTAGCCGGGGCCACCGCTACCGTTTCCCTGTGGGTCGCCGCACTGCAGGACCCAGATACCCGTGGTGGTGAGGCGGTGGCACGTCAGATTGTTATAGAAGCCGCTCTTGGCGAGTGAAATGGTGCTCGACACGGCCTGCGGGGCCTTTGCGCCATCCAATTCGATGGCGAGCGGGATACTGTTCAGGGTGAGTGTTCCGGTCCAGGTTCGGTTTTCTGCGAGCGTCTGTGGGGGCACCTCTCCGCTGTTTGCTCCGGTAGCCGTCGTCGGGGTTGCGCCTGGGGTGGGAGTGGGCGAGGCGGTGGGGGTACCCGGGCCGCCGTTGAAGTACAGCACCTGTGCGGTGGTGGCTGCCGTCAGCACGACCACCGCTATGACAACGCCGACCACGTTGTCACGCACCCGCCGTTTCCGTTTGGTTTCATGGACGGACTGTCGCGCCTGGTACACGCGCAGGCGGTCGCGCTCCTCGCGCGCCCGGCGGTCATTGGATGCCACGGGTGCTCCTTTTCTGGATATTGCTGAGTGTCTACGATACGCATCAGCGCGTGACAGCCCAATTCGACTGCGACAACTCTATGAGCGGTCGGGCCGCGCGCACGGCTACGGTTGAGGCATGGCGGAAATAGGTTTCGGCATTCACTCGGGTGCTGCCCCGTTGGCGGTACGAATGCGTCCGCGTCGCCTTGAGGAGGTTGCCGGTCAGCGACACCTGCTCGCACCGGGTTCGCCACTGGTAGCACTGGCGGGGGATGCCTCGGGGCGCAGCAACGCCGTCTCGGTCATCCTCTGGGGTCCACCGGGCACCGGCAAGACGACCCTCGCCCACGCACTTGCCCGTTCCTCAGGACGGAATTTTGTGGAGTTGTCTGCGGTGACTGCGGGGGTACGCGATGTGCGCCAGGTGATGGAGCAAGCACGGGCAAACCGTGACCTCTACGGTGTTGCGACGGTGCTTTTTCTCGACGAAATTCACCGTTTCACGAAGGCGCAGCAGGACGCGCTCTTGCCGGGAGTGGAGAACGGGTGGATTATTCTTGTGGCGGCAACCACGGAGAATCCCTCATTCTCGGTTATTTCGCCGCTACTGTCACGATCGTTGTTGCTCACACTGGAGTTACTGAGCGATGAGGATGTTGCAGGGCTTGTTGATCGTGCGGTCGTTGATGAGCGGGGGCTCAGGGGGTGTGTGTCGCTTGAGCCGGAGGCCCGTGCGACGATCGTGCGGCTGGCATCGGGCGACGCGCGCCGCGCGCTCACCGCACTGGAGGCGGCAGCGTTTGCCGCGGGTGAGGGTGGGACGATCACCGCGGAACTGGTTGCGCGCACTGTTGACCGAGCGTTGCTGCGGTACGACCGCGATGGTGATGAGCACTATGACGTTATTTCCGCGTTCATTAAGTCGGTGCGCGGCAGCGATGTCGATGCATCCCTGCACTATCTGGCTCGGATGATCGAGGCCGGTGAGGACCCGCGCTTCATTGCGCGCCGCATCATTGTGCTTGCGAGTGAGGACATCGGGATGGCCGATCCTGCCGCGCTCGGTGTGGCCGTTGCCGCCGCCGATGCGGTGCAGTTTATCGGGATGCCCGAGGGTCGTATCCCGCTCGCACAGGCTGTTGTGCATCTGGCCTGTGCGCCAAAATCCAATGCCGCGTATCTGGGGATTGACCGGGCGCTTGCCGACGTGCGTGCGGGCAAGATCGGGCGTGTTCCGACCCACCTGCGTGACTCGCACTATCCGGGTGCCACACGCCTCGGACACGGTGTTGGCTACCGTTACCCGCACGATGATCAGATCGGAGTGGTGCAGCAGGAGTATCTGCCGGAGCCGCTGCGCGGTGTGCGATATTACGAGCCGACCGAGCACGGCAACGAGCGGGAGGTTGCCCCTCGCCTGGCGAAGCTGCGGCGGATTGTGCGCGGAGAACGCGGAAGACTCGGTGCGCGCGGAGAGCCTGGGGAACCTGGATGAGTGATTCCTCATTGGTGTTGTCCGTGTGGTTGCTGTTGTTGTTGCGGGCACGGTCGGCTCCGTCGACCATCGCGGGTGTTGTCCGTGTGGTTGCTGTTGTTGTGGGCCCGTAATTCTTCAAGTCTGAAGTGCAGCACTGTGGTGGCGTGATTGTGTGTGTGGTGGTGGTGGATTTCTGCTGGTGTTGCCCGGCCGAAGTGTTTTTGGGGTTGGTTGTTGATCTCCTGGAACTCTTCCTCGGTTATGGTTCGGAAGTCGGTGCGTGTCGGTAGGTAGCGTCGGATCCGACCGTTCCGGCGCTCGTTAGTTCCTATCCCAACCTGTTCCAGACCTAATCTCCCGCGACACCGTGGACGCAGACTGACCCAACACCGCAGCGATCTGCCGAACAGAGCGCCCCGCACCCTTCTTGATCTGAACCCGCTCAACCTCACAACACATGACCGTCATGTATACCCATAGAAACGCAACCCTTGACTCAGTGGGCATGAACATCGCCACGTGCTGCGCTTCTACCTTATGAATACGGACACGACTATGGATGACTGTTGGCTACAACATTGTCATTAGCTTCTACCTTATGAATACGGGCACGGCTGACGGGTGCGAGGAGCGTGCTACGATGGCCGTTGGCCTGAACAGATTTTCGCGAGCGGCTGCGCGGATTCTCTGGTGAGTGGTGTGACCTGTAGCCGGTCTGCCCGTGGCGCACCCCTCTGACAGAACCGGCGTACGCGTGTGCGCCCCCAACCGTGTGAGAATCCGAAAGGACATTCGTGTCAAACCAGTCACGCAGCAAGACCCGCCTTTCTCGGGCGCTGGGCATTCCGCTCACTCCGAAGTCCGCCCGCTACCTAGAGAAGCGCCCCTACGCGCCGGGTGAGCACGGTCGAACCAAGCGCAGAACCGACTCCGACTATGCGGTGCGGTTGCGCGAAAAGCAGCGCCTGCGTGCTCAGTATGGTATTCGCGAGAAGCAGCTGCGCATCGCGTACAACGAGGCGAAGCGAACCGAAGGTCAGACCGGTGAGAACCTCGTTGAGCTGCTTGAGATGCGTCTGGATGCGATCGTGCTTCGCTCGGGCTTTGCCCGCACCATTGCACAGGCTCGTCAGTTTGTCGTGCACCGCCACATTCTTGTTGACGGCCAGCTCGTTGACCGCCCCTCGTTCCGGGTGAAACCAGGACAGCTCGTGCACGTCAAGGAACGCAGCGAAGGCACCGATCCGTTCCAGGTTGCGGCGGCGGGCGGGCACGTTGACCTGCTGCCGCCGGTTCCCGGGTACCTCGATGTTGACATCAGTCGGCTGCAGACCCGTCTTGTGCGTCGCCCCAAGCGCGCCGAGGTTCCGGTGACCTGTGAGGTTCAGCTCGTTGTGGAATACTACGCCGCTCGCTGATCCCTGATGGCCTCGACGCACAGCGCTCGGGTGGCATTTCCCGGCCTGTGGCCCGGACGTGTCCACCTGCGCTGCGCCGGGTCATACCTGCGTGGACGTGAAGGCTGAGGCTTTGGTGTGCCATCCGGCGGAACAATCACCTCCTCCGGGTCAGCCGGATAGACTGGCAGTCGCGAGTTCCGTGCGGTGCGTGGTCTGCGCATCCACCGATCAGGGAGGTAGACGTGAAGGGTTTCTTCTGGTTAGCTGTCGGGGTGGTGGCAGGATTCTTCGTCGCGCACAGGGTTAATCGAACCGCCCAGGGTCGCGAGTTTTTCGACCAGGTCAACAGCAAGGCGCGTGCGTTCGGCACCGCCATCGCGGAGGGCTACCACGCCCGTGATGCTGAGCTCCGCGAGGCATCCGGCAAATAGCGAGATTGCGCGAGGCATCCAATAGGCAGCGAGTCCGCGCGATCCACCCCCATCCGTTCCGATTCGCGAAGGCTTTCACTCCCACCTCATGCTTACCGCCGATATTCGTCAACGCTGGCTCGACTTTTTTGCCTCTCGTGGGCACGCGGTCGTTCCCTCCGCTTCCCTGGTGTCGGATGACCCGACCCTCATGTTCACCGTCGCCGGTATGGTGCCCTTCGTGCCGTACCTCACGGGACTTGTGCCCGCACCATACCCGCGAGCGACGAGCGTGCAGAAGTGCATTCGCACAAACGACATCGAAGAAGTCGGTAAAACTCCACGACACGGCACCTTCTTCCAGATGAACGGCAATTTCTCGTTCGGTGATTATTTCAAAGAGGGGGCGATCACGTACGCGTGGGAGCTGCTGACCAGTGCCGAAAAGGACGGCGGTTATGGTTTTGCACAGAGCGATCTCTGGGTGACTGTCTATCGGGACGATGACGAGGCAATTGCCCTGTGGAAGCGGATTGCGGGTCTTTCGGACGAGCGCATTCAGCGCCTCGACAAAGACACGAACTACTGGAGCACCGGCCAACCCGGGCCGGCCGGCCCCTGTTCAGAGATCTTCTTCGACCGCGGCCCGGCCTACGGACAGGAGGGCGGCCCCGCCACCGATGACGACCGGTACGTGGAAATTTGGAATCTTGTTTTTATGCAGTACCTCATTGACAGCGTGACGAGCAAGACCGACTTTCGTATTGTCGGCGAGTTGCCCACAAAAAACATCGACACCGGCATGGGCTTAGAGCGAGTCGCGTTCATTAAGCAGGGCGTCGATAACATGTATGAGATTGATCAGGTGCGGCCCGTGCTTGACCGGGCCGCCGAACTCTCCGGACGTCGCTACGGAGCCCATCACGACGATGATGTCCGCATGCGGGTGATCGCCGATCACGTGCGTTCTAGCCTCATGCTCATGGGCGACGGCGTCAGCCCGTCGAACGAGGGGCGCGGGTATATTTTGCGGCGACTGTTGCGCCGGAGCATCCGAGCTATGCGGCTGCTGGGGGTGGATGCCCCGACCTTTACCGAATTGTTCGCGGCATCTCGTGACGCCATGAAGACGGCCTACCCGGAGGTGGCGACCGGTTACGCAACCATTGAGCAACTCGCTCTCGGTGAGGAAGAGACATTCCTGCGCACCCTCGCGGCGGGAACCACGATTCTTGACACGGCGGTCGTGGGCACAAAGAAATCGGGTGCCGCACAGCTACCCGGCGACACTGCGTTTCTGCTGCACGACACCTACGGTTTTCCCATTGAGCTCACCCTCGAAATGGCCGAGGAGGCCGGGCTCAGCGTGGACCGGACCACCTTCGACACCCTCATGTCAGCGCAGCGTAACCGTGCCAAGGTCGACGCCAAGTCGAAGAAAAAGGTACTCGCTGACCTCTCGGTGTATGCCAGCCTCCGCGCGAAGGGCGAGACGGTCTTCACGGGGTACACCGAGTTAGAGACATCCTCGACGATCTTGGGGTTGCTCGTGAACGGACAGCCCGCTCAGCGTGCGGTGGCGGGAGAGGTCGCGGAGGTGATTCTTGCGGAGACCGCACTCTATGCGGAGTCAGGCGGCCAGGCAGCCGACCACGGCGTGATCGTTGGCGACGGTTATGAACTTCAGGTGCTTGATGTGCAGAAACCGGTGAAGGGCCTTATCAGCCACACCGTCACGGTCACTCGTGGCGAACTCGGCGTCGGTGTCGGCGCGACGAGTGTCGTAGACCTCGCCTACCGCCGCGGTGCCAACCAGGCCCACTCCGGCACCCACCTCATCCATGCCGCGCTCCGACAGGTGCTGGGCCCGCGGGCGCACCAGGCGGGTTCCTACAACCGAGCCGGATACCTCCGCCTTGACTACGGCTGGAACAGCGCTCTGTCGCCCGAGGTGCGGAGCGAGATTGAAGAGGTTGCCAATAACGCGATTCGCGACAATCTTGAGGTCACCATTCGGGAGATGGCGCTCGATAAGGCCAAGGAGCTCGGCGCGATGGCGCTCTTCGGTGAGAAGTACAGCAACCTCGTGCGGGTGGTTGATATCGGTGGCCCGTGGTCGCGGGAGCTCTGCGCCGGCACTCACGTTGGGCGCAGCACCGAGGTCGGAATAATCAGCATTGTTGGAGAATCGTCGGTCGGGGCATCCACTCGTCGGGTGGAATCACTGGTGGGTGCCGATGCCTTCCGGCGGTTCGCCGCCGAACGGGCGCTCGTGTCGGAGCTCACCAACACCCTCAAAGTTGCGCCCGAGCAACTCACCCAGCGGGTCGGAGAGCTTATCGCGAGCCTGAAAGCGGCGGAAAAACGCATCCACACGATGGAGGCCAGAGCCCTCGGAGACCGCGTACCCGCGCTTGCTGCGGGTGCGAAGCGGGTTGGTGATGTGCTGCTTGTTGTCGAAAACCTCGGCGCGTTGCCATCGGGTGATGAACTGCGCGTGTTGGTCACCCGGGTGCGTGAAAAACTGGGGGATGTCGCCTCCGTCGTTGCTCTCGCCGCTGAGGTCGCCGACAAACCGCTCGTGACCGTTGCCGTGTCGGCGGCGGCCCGCGACCTCGGCCACAATTCGGGAGTGCTCGCAAAAACTGTCGCCGGGATTCTTGGCGGCGGCGGCGGCGGCAAACCTGAACTTGCGCAGGGTGGCGGCACCGATATCACCGCGATCCCCGCGGCACTCGATGCCGTGCGCCACCAGGTTGCCGCACACCAGGGAAGCAGCCGATAACCCGTGCGGCGCGGAACCCGGCTCGGGATCGATGTGGGACGTGCGCGTATTGGCGTCGCCCGGTGTGATGCCGACGGGATTCTCGCGGTACCGGTCGAGACCGTTGCCCGAGTGCCCGAGACCGAGGCTTATGCTACGGCGAGCGTAGGCGCGCGTGCGCGCGCCGATAGTGCTGCAACTACCGTGCGAATCCCTGCGGGCGACGGTGGGGACAGTCTGGATGTTCAGCGGATCGTGGCGCTCGCGCGGGAGCACGATGTGATTGAACTCGTGGTGGGCCATCCCCTGTCGCTTGCGGGTCGGGAGACGGCATCGACTCGGGATGCCGTGGGCTTCGCACACCGACTGCAGAACGCTACCGGATTACCGGTGCGGCTCGTTGACGAGCGGATGAGCACGGTGAGTGCTTCTGGGCACCTGCACCGGGTGGGAAAATCGACACGTCAACAGCGGGACGTTTTAGACCAGGTTGCTGCCGTTATCATTTTGCAACAAACTGTTGATGCCGAGCGAGCATCGGGGACAGCCCCCGGTCGCGTGCTGAGCACCGAGGAAGGGTTTCCCCCGCTGTGATGAACAACGAGCGCGACCAAGCCGACCAGCCCGGCGCCAGCGACTCGGGCAGAGCGTTGACCCGCCGTGAGGCCCGGGAAATGCGTTCGTCTCACACGCCCCCGGCGACGAGTGCGGTGGCGGTGTCTGAGGGGGATAGATCGGTGGTCACTGCGCTGCCGGTTGCGCCCGTGGGTGCGAGGCAGTGGACGGGGACATCCAACCGGAAATCTCGCGCGCCACGTCGGCAGGCTGGGTGGGGATGCCTGGTGGCAGTCATCCTCGTCGCGGCAATGGGGGTGGGCAGCTATTATTTCCTCAATGAGCCGGTGACAAAGGTGTGGAACAGAATCTTCCCGCCACCGAATCCGGACTATGTTGGCAGCGGTGAAGGAACGGTCGATTTCGTTATCTACAGCGGTGATGATGGCAGCGATATTACACACAACCTCGTTAAACAGGGGGTTATTAAAGGGTATGACGCGTTCTATAACCTTCTGCTCGCAACAAAACCCGCACCACAGTTTGTTCCCTCGGTCATTCGTCTCAAGCTGAAGATGAGTGCGAGTGCCGCGATCGTTGCGCTGCTCGACCCGAAAAACAGACTGGAAAACACCTTCGTCATTCCGGAAGGCATGGCGATGAAGGACGCCCTCCAGGCTGCCGCAACCGCATCGCATATCCCGCTCACCGAGTTGGAGGCTGCTGCCGCATCACCGCAGAGTTTTGGAGTGCCAGCCGAAGCGAAAACTCTGGAAGGCTTCCTCTTTCCCGCCACGTATACGGTGTCGCCGGGCATGGCGGCGCGAGAGCTCATCAAGACGCTTGTTGATCGCACCTTCCTTGCGCTTGACCAGGCGGGTGTGTCGGCTGATCAGCGGTGGCGCACGATCGTGCTCGCATCGCTCATTCAGCGTGAGGCTGGACTTGCGGCCGACTACCCCAAGGTAGCCCGGGTTTTCCTGAACCGCCTTGACCCGAAACTGTGGCCTACCGGTTTGCTGCAATCGGATGCCACGATCGCTTATGGCACCAGGCACACCGACCGGGTCACCACGACGGATGCTGAACGAACCGATGCATCCAACCCCTACAACACCTATGTGCATGCCGGTTTGCCACCCGGCCCGATCTCGAATCCCGGCGATCTGGCGATCGGGTCTGCGTTGAGGCCCGCGGATGGCCCGTGGTTGTTCTTCGTGACATGGAACCTGCAGAGCGGCGAGACGATTTTCTCCACGACACTCGCCGAGCACGACGCAGCGGTGGCCAAGTGGCAGGCGTGGATGCAGACCAACCCGTCGTACGGGTGATGCGGGGATCGTGGCGACTGTGACGGTTCCCGATCTGCCCGGGATGTCGGTGCCCGGCGACGAACCCACCCGCCTGGCGGTGCTGGGTTCCCCCATCGGCCACTCACAAAGTCCCCTGCTGCACGCGGCCGCCTACCGCGAACTGGGGCTCAGCACCTGGCAGTATGAGCGAGTCGAGGTCACCGAGGCGACGCTCGCTGACTTCATCCAGTCGCGGGATGCTTCGTGGCGTGGCCTCTCCCTCACCATGCCACTCAAGCGCGCGATTGTCCCGCTCGTTGATGCGGTTGACGACGTGGTCGTGCTCACCGGTGCCGCGAACACCGTGCGCCTGTGGCCCGATCGGACACGGAGTGCGTACAACACCGATGTCGCGGGCATCGTTGCGGCGCTCACCGAAGCGGGGGTGGCTCGAATCAAGCGCGGGTTGATTATCGGCGCGGGTGCCACCGCCGCTTCCGCTCTTGTTGCCCTTGCCCGGATGGGAGCGCGACACGTCACGGTGCTCGTGCGACGACCCGGTGCCGAGGGAGGATTGATCGAGCTGGGACGACGGGTTGGGGTGGATGTCTCGGGGCGACCGATATCGGCGCTGGGGGAGCGCAGTGGGTTTGCCGAGAGCGCAGTGCCTGGCGGACTTGAGGGTGCAGCGCTTGGTGGATTTGTCGAGGGTGCAGTGCCTGGCGATTCATGCGCCTCGGGTGGGGAGGTGTGGATGCCGCCGCCGCCGCCCGAGGTCGTCATCAGTACCGTGCCGGGTGACGCGCAGCTCGGGGTCATCCCGCACCCTCACCTCGTGACCGCCGCGACTCTGCTTGACGTCACGTATGCCCCGTGGCCGACACCGCTCGCCGCGCAGTGGCAGGCGGGTGGTGGAGAGATCGTACCGGGGCGTGCAATGCTGCTGCATCAGGCGGTCGCACAGGTGCGGATTTTCCTGCACGGCGATGCGGGTGTGTCGCTGCCCGGCGAGGCTCGTGTGCTCGCTGCAATGCGTCATGCGGTTACATAGCCCGCCTCTGGTGTCCGCGCGGGAGCCCGATGAACTGGGCAGCGGTGGGATCAGGCAACACCAGCAGAAATCTACCAACACCACATAGAATCACACCACCGCAGTGCTGCACCTCAGATTTGAACGCGGTAATCGGTAGATCGCCCGGGTCAGCTTTCGGGTGGTCAGCAGCAGCGAGTCGCGCTGGCTCGTGTTTTGGCGTCGCACCCCGATGTTGTTTTTGCCGATGAGCCAACCGGTGCTCTCGACACCGCTACGGGACAAGAGGTTCTCGGCCTCTTGCGAGAATCCGCGGAAGCAGGAGCCGCTGTTGTCCTGGTGACACACGATTTGGAAGCCGCGTGCCGTTAACCGCGGCGACCGATACATGATCCGGCTGGCACTGCAGGATTTGTACCTATTCCATCCCGACGAGCTTCGAATTCAGTTCCGTGGTAACAACGGTCGTTGTTGTGGTTCCCGCCGCGGTGCTGGCGTCTATTCGGGGACTGGTGCGAGCCGGTCAATTCCGCCTTTGGAGGCACTGCATGAACCTGAGCCGCGAGCCGCTCACCTCGGCGTAGCGCGATGGATCTGTGTCGGGGTGCTGGCCCTGGGCGTGGACAAGCGCGATCCCCGCCCGCACCTCATCGGGTTGGTATCTGGCACGCAATTCGTGCCGGTACCGCTTAGGGCAGAGCTCCGCCGCGATGTAGTACTTTTTCTTTCTCGCCCAACTGCGGTTTAGTCACCCACGGGCAGACGGGGCAGCCCGAGCATCTACGGCATCCACACGAATGTGCGGTTCGGGCTACTCATTCGGTTCGCTCCACTGGGCCAGACTTCGGGCATACACTCGACTACATGGAGGAATTACCCTCGCTGCCCGTTCTTATTTTTGACGGCGATTGTGGGTTTTGTACAGCGTCGGTGAACTGGTTGCTCACTCATCTCCCGCACGAGTTCCGCGCTATTCCGTTTCAGTGGTATCCGTACGGCGAACACGGACTGACCGATGAGGACGTGGCAGCGAAGGTATGGTTCGTGGATGCCTCCGGCGACCCCCTCGGCGGACACCTTGCGGTCGGCGCGCTTCTTTCTGCCCAACCCGGCGGCTGGAAACTGCTCTCGTACCTTATTCGCATCCCGCCGACTCGCTGGCTCGCCGCGCTCGGATACTGGTTCGTGGCACGCAATCGTTACCGTCTGCCCGGCGGCACCCCCGCGTGTGCAGTGCCACGCTGAATGATTCCGCGGGTGTCTTTGCCGTGCCGGCGGCGCTCCCGCGTGCGCCGTGCCGCACTGGTTATACGTGTTATCGAAAGGTCGTCACTTGCCGTTTTGAGCACTGCAAAGCGAGAATGTAAGACCTTTCGGTGTGGAAGCGGGGTTTTTCACGCGGTGTCGGCATTTGCGGGCCTATGGGAGGATAGGGGGATGCTTCGATGGCTCACCGCCGGAGAGTCGCACGGCCCCGAGCTTGTTGCGATTCTCGAGGGACTTCCCGCCGGTATTCCACTCTCGCTCGATCAGGTGCGGGCTGATCTTGCTCGCCGCAAACTAGGCTACGGTCGCGGAGCGCGCATGAAGTTTGAACAAGACGAGCTGGCATTCTCGGGTGGGGTGCGACACGGGTTCACCCTCGGCAGTCCTGTGGCCCTGCGCATCGGTAACACCGAGTGGCCCAAGTGGCACGAGGTCATGAGTGCTGAACCGGTTGCTGACGACCGACTCGGTCGCGGCCGGGGAGCGCTGCTCACCCGCCCTCGCCCCGGTCACGCAGACCTTGTCGGTATGCAGAAGTATGGGTTCGATGAGGCGCGTCCGATTCTGGAGCGGGCAAGCGCGCGGGAGACCGCCGCTCGGGTTGCGCTCGGCGCCGTGGCGCGGGCATTCCTCGGTGAACTGGGAGTCACGCTCGTTGCCCACACCATCGCACTCGGTCCGGTGCGAGTTCCGGAGGGGCGACCCTGGCCGCGACCAGCCGACGTTGAGATGCTCGACGCCGACCCGCTGCGCTGCTTTGACTCCGAGACATCCGCCGCCATGGTTGCTGAGGTGGACCTAGCGCACAAAGAAGGCGACACCCTCGGCGGTGTCGTCGAGGTGCTCGCCTACGGTGTTCCGCCGGGACTCGGTTCTCATGTGCACGCTGATCGGCGGCTCGACGGGCGGCTTGCGGGTGCGCTGATGAGCATTCATGCGATCAAGGGTGTTGAGGTCGGCGACGGGTTTCTCACCACCACCCGACGTGGGTCAGTTGCGCACGACGAACTGCACCGCAGCCACGACGCGATCGCGCGCACAACCGACCGTGCGGGTGGCATTGAGGGCGGGATGTCGACCGGCACACTGTTGCGTGTGCGGGCGGGAATGAAACCGATCGCGACGGTGCCACACGCTCTACCGACCGTTGATATTGCAACGGGTGAGGCTGCCCCGGCCCATCATCAACGGTCGGATGTGTGTGCGGTTCCTGCCGCGGGTGTGGTCGCTGAAGCGATGGTCGCGCTCGTGCTCGCAAATGCCATGCTCGAGAAGTTCGGTGGTGACTCGGTTGCTGAGACACGCCGCAACCTTGAGGGGTACCTCGCTGCCATCCCGCCCGGAATGCGCACCGAGGGTGCGCGAGAGGATGCCGCGGGGAACCCCACTCACCGGATGCGGTGATGACACCGCACATTCACCCACAGCTACCCATCGTCCTCATTGGTGCGATGGGGTCGGGTAAATCGCACGTGGGCGAGTGCCTCGCGCAGAAACTTGACGTGCTGTTTATCGACACCGACGGTCGGGTTGAGGCCGAGCACGGCCTGATCAGCGAGATCTTTGAGCGGCACGGAGAAGGGTATTTCCGGGCGTTGGAGCGGGAAGCGGTGGCAGCGGCAATCACCGAGCCCGCGGTTGTCTCGCTCGGGGGTGGGGCGGTGCTTGATCCACTGACGCAGGATCGACTGCGGGGATTACCGGTTGTCTGGTTGCAGGTGAGCGAGGGGGTTGCGGCATCCCGGCTGCAGGGCTCAAACCGGCCGCTGTTGGCTACGGGGGGAATTGACCGGTGGCGTGAGATTCTTGCCGAGCGAATGTCGATCTACGACGAGTGTGCGCGGTTGCGGGTTGATACCTCGGGGCGGTCAGTCCCGCAAATTGTGCGGGAGATCATGGCCGGTTTGGCGCTTGCAGCGCCGATCGGGCGTGTGATGGCGGGGCAGGGTGTGACGGCATCCGGACAGGGTCCGGCAGTGTCAGAACACAGCGGAACCGTGTCGGGACACGGTGAACGGCAGTCGGCGACGAGCGGGGCACGTGAGTCAGTATGAGTACAGTGAGCGATATGAATGGACGCAGAGGGGACGAGCCGGTGACAACCGTCTCCGTCACCGGGATGCCCGGCTACGATATCCGCATTGGCCGGGGCCTGCTTGCTCAGCTTCCCGGTGCTCTCGGCACGGCGGTTCGCAAGGTGCTCGTCGTACACCCGCCGACCCTGGCCGCCCGCGCTGAAAAACTGCGGCAGGAGCTTTCCGATCATTACCAGGTGCTGCTCGCCGAGGTCCCCGATGCGGAGGCGGGCAAACGCGTGGAGGTTGCCGCGTTCTGCTGGCAGGTGCTCGGGCAGACCGATTTCACCCGCACCGACGCGATCATCGGGTTCGGCGGTGGGGCAGTCACCGACCTTGCCGGGTTCGTTGCGGCAACATGGTTGCGCGGGGTGCGGGTCGTGCAGGTGCCAACGACGGTACTGGGCATGGTGGATGCCGCGGTCGGAGGCAAGAGCGGAATCAACACCGCCGAGGGCAAGAACCTTGTCGGAGTGTTCCACGCTCCGGCCGCCGTGCTCTGCGATCTTGACCTGCTTCACACCCTGCCCCGCACCGAGATTCTTGCGGGTTTTGCCGAGATTGTGAAAGCTGGATTCATCCGCTACCCGGAAATTCTTGACACGATCGAGGCATCGATGGATGTCGCGACCGACCCGAATTCGCCGCAGTTCCGTCGGGTCGTTGAGCTGTCGATTCAGATGAAAGCGGATGTGGTGGGAGAAGACTTTACCGAACAGGGACCGCGTGAAATTCTCAACTACGGTCACACCCTCGGCCACGCCGTTGAGCATGCCGAGCGATACCGGTGGCGGCACGGTGCAGCAATCGCGGTGGGGATGATGTTCGCCGCCGAACTCGGGCGCCTCTCGGGGCGGCTATCGGATGTGGTTGCTGACCGTCACCGGAGCGTGCTCGAACTTCTCGGCCTGCCAACCTCGTACCCGGTGGGTCGGTGGGAGTCGCTGCTTGGCACAATGCAGCGCGACAAGAAGGCACGCGCCGGGCAGCTGCGGTTCATCGTCCTCGATGATCTGGCCAAGCCGACCGTTATGCAGGCACCCGATGGATCGCTGCTGTTCGCGGCGTATCAGGAGATCGGAGCGTAACGAGTCAACCGCCGTCCGCCGTGGTGACTCTGGGCGTGACACCGAGTCGGGCTTTCGCCGAGGACACTAATCGACCAACCGCACCACAAGATCGGCGCGCGCCGCGGTCGACACGATGAGCTCTGCATTGCGCTGGTCGCTTCCCCGCGAGCGCTCGCGTGCCTCTTCGGGGGATCGTCCAAAGCGCTCGTGTCGTCGGATGAGTTGATCCATTCGCTGTGACTCGGGCGGTGCAAGGAACCAGATGTGGTCAATGACCCGACGGGCTTGTGCCCAGGGTTCAACGTCCAAAAGCAGGTAGTTGCCCTCGGTGATCACGAGCGGTGTCTCCGGACGGACCGCAACAGCAGAGCCAACCGGTTCTTCAAGGTCACGGCGGAAGTGAGGGGCGTAGATGGTTCCTTCCGTGCCCTGGGAAACGTGGTCGCGCTGTGCTCGAATTCGCCCGATCATCTGGACATACCCGTGGGCATCGAACGTGTCCCAGGCTCCTTTACGGGGATGACGGTTAAGGTCGTGCAGCACGGTGTTGGCGAGGTGATACCCGTCCATCGATACGAGAACAGCAATCTCGGGTCCGAGTTCACAAACAAGCCGTTCTGCGAGTGTCGTTTTTCCCGCTCCGGGAGCGCCGGTGATCCCCAGCACCGTGCGGGCTCCCTCGGTTGCCAGGGCTCTCGCACGGTTTGCCAGTTCAGAGAACGTTGTCTCGGTGATGTCCAGTGTTGTCACGTGTCTCCTTATAGCCAGGGCTGTTCTCAGTTCAATTGCGTTTCGGTGAGTGCGCTCACCCAGCGCCGCGGTCCGATTGTTGCGCACCGCATTGACGCCACTCGGTTTGCGAAGACGATTCGATGTTCGATTTCCATCCTTCGTGCGCGTGCAAATGCGTAGGCACCGTGGAACACATCGCCTGCTCCGAGGGTATCGACGACGCTAACACGCGGCACGGATACGGTGCCGCTGTTGTTGCCGCTCCACCAGCGCACTACCTCAGCGCCCGCTGTCGCGATGACGTGGGGTGTGCCGTCACGGATGAGCTGACGCGCTGTCGCCTCAGACGATGCCGTTCCCGGTATTCGGAAATCAGCGGATGCCACGATATCAGTCACCAGTGGGATCAGGTCTGCCATCACGGGCTTCCAGTGGCCCGCATCGAGCACGGAGGGAATTTCTGCGGTGCTCGCGGCTTCGGCAACCGCCCGGGCGAGTGCCGGATGGTGTCCATCAACGACAATCACATCAACCGGATGCAGGAGCAGGGCAAGCTCAGCACTCGAGGGAGCGGGAACAATCAGCCCCGCGGCATCCCCGCCCACAACTGCGCGGTCTCCGGTTTCCTCGGTGACGATAACCGATGAAACCGGGGCGACTCCGTCGAGGTGAGGGGCGATGTCCACAACGCGAACGTTGACGCTAGCAAGATCGTGCTTAATCATCTGCGCGACCTGCCCTGTGCCCAACACGGTCACGAGCGTTGCCTCACCACCAAGCGCCGCGAAGGCTGTGGCTGCGCCGACTGCTGGCCCACCGGCTGCAATGAACTGCGCATTCGCCGTGATCTTTTCGTTGGGGCCAGGAGGTGCCCCAACCCGATGGATGATGTCCAGCGTTGCTAACCCGGCGAACAGCCCTCGGGGTCGCTGCGGGTGAGCTTCCTCGTTATTGTCGGGCACTCCCTGCACTGCTAGAGGCCCCCTGCTGCTTCGGTTTCTGTGGGACGGGCGGCACCGGTCATGAGGGCCACAACATCGGACATTGTGCGTTCTTGTGGGCTCACCACAGCGGCGCGTCGACCGAGTCGGTGTATGTGAATTCGATCTGCGACCTCAAAGACGTGGGGCATATCGTGGCTAATCAACACCACCGGGATCCCCCGATCGCGGATGGATCTGATGAGCTCAATCACCTGCCCTGACTCGCGAACTCCCAGTGCGGCGGTCGGTTCATCCATGATGATAACTCCGGTGCCGAAGGCCGCCGCGCGTGCCACGGCAACCCCTTGCCGCTGACCTCCGGACAGAGTCTCAACCGCCTGTGACACCGAGGTCGTACCGATTTTCAGTTCGGACATGTGACGGGATGCCTCCGACCGCATGGCGGGCATATCGAGTCGTCGGAAAAGCGATCCCACGACTCCTTTGCGGCGTAACTCACGGCCAAGGAAGAGATTTGAGGTGATATCGAGCGCGGGAATCACTGCGAGATCCTGGTACACGGTCTCGATTCCGCGTGCACGTGCGTCGCTCGTATTGCGGAAATGAACGGTGCTGCCGTTCATTGTGATCTTTCCCTCATCGGGCACGATTGCACCGGCGAGCACCTTGATGAGGCTCGATTTGCCGGCACCGTTGTCGCCGATCACGGCGAGGACCTCACCTCGACGCAGATCGAAGTCTGCGCCGTTGATCGCGGTGACGCTGCCGTAACGCTTGACGAGGCCGCGCGCTTGGAGCGCCAGGGGTTGGCTGGTTGCCCGTTCAGTCGGGGGTGCTGGTTGAGTCAAGATTGTCCTCCCCGCTATGTGGCCGTCTTGCGACGCATGAACTGGTCAACGGCCACCGCGACGATAACGAGCACACCGGTAGCGATATTCTGGTACAGATTGTCCACCCTTGCCAGTGTCAGGCCGTTGCGAAGCACACTGACGATAAGTGTGCCAACCAGGGTTCCCAGCACGCCCCCACGCCCGCCGAACAGACTCGTTCCACCAATCACCACGGCCGTGATGGTCTCCAAACCGGCGTTTTGGTAGGCATTCGGGTCGGCGTTAGGAATCCGCCCGAGGGCGGCCCAGGCAGCGATCATTGCGATGACGCCCGACACTGCGTAGACCGAAAAAATCGTGCGGTGTCGTTTCACTCCGGACAATTGAGCTGCCATCGGGTTGCCACCAACGGCATAAACATGCTTGCCCCACGCTGTCTGACTGAGCGCATACCCGACGACCAGATACACGAGAAACATTGCGACGACGCCGTAGGTTGTGGTGAATGAGCCGATGGTGATCGAGTTTCCGAGGAGCGTGAGAAGCGGGTCGTTGACCGGGAATGTTCGCGATCCGGCGATCAAACGGGTTCCGGCGACAAGAACAGTAAACGCTCCCAGGGTGACGATGAAGGGTGGCAGCCGAAGCAGGGTCACGAGCATTCCGTTGACTGATCCGAGTGCTATGCACACCGCCAGCACCACAAGCAAACCCACTATCGGTCCAGCGATACCCGCCGTCTGCGCGAGCAGCACCGTGCCGAGAACCGTGATTGCACCAATTGAGAGATCGATGCCCGCGGTAAGGATGATCAGTGTTTGGGCGATGGCGAGAATTCCGATGACCACCGACTGCTGCAGTACCAGTGACAGGTTCCTCGGTGCGAGGAAATTGGGTGTGATGACGCTGAATACAATAATCGCGACCAATAGTGCGGCAACTGACCCGAATAGTGGGGTTTGCAGGAGACGTGCCACACCGCGCTGCGACGGGGTGTGGGCGGGCACCGACATCTGAGAGGCAGTCATGGTTCTCACTCCTTCTGAGTGCGAGTGACCCGCAACCTGTGTCGCGGCTCACTCGCACTGCAGCGTTGCCAAGAGGTGGTCGGGCTTAGCCCCAGCAATTACTCGCACCCCATGTCGTGTCCTTCGAATCGATGCCGCTGACCGGCTTGTCGGTGATGAGAACCGAACCTGTGTCATTGAATCCGGCCTTTGGTTTTGTGCCGTCTTTGGCGAATGCAACGATTGCCTCAACACCCAGCGTCGCCATCTTGGTCGGGAACTGCATAACCGTTGCGCCAATGATGCCCTCCTTGACATTTTTGACGCCGGTGCACGAACCATCAATCGATCCAATCAGGATGTCGTTCTGCTTGCCAGCGGCCTTGATTGCCGCATAGGCACCGGCAGCAGCTGGCTCGTTGATTGTGTAGAGAGCGTTCACCTGCGGCGCACGCTGGAGCAGGTTTTCCATCGCGGTCTGCGCCTTCGTCTGATCGCCGTTCGTATTCTCCATGCCGACGATCGCAGGCGAATTGGCAGTGAGGCCGAAACCCTTGAGGAATCCATCGTGACGGAATGTGTCCACCGTGCCGCCCGGGGTGCCGTCGAGCATCAACACCTGGGGTGTGGTCGTTCCAAGACGTGCCTTCACCCACGCACCCTGAGCGACCCCGGCTGCGAAATTATCGGTGGCGAAGGTGGCATCCACGGCGTTTTCAGGGTCGGTTGCGGTGTCCAGTGCGACGACCAGAACGCCCTGATCTCGTGCTTTTTTGATCGAAGCAAGGATGCCGGAGGAGGAGTTCGGGGTGATCATGATTCCTTTCACTCCCTGGCTCACGAGGTTTTCGATTGCTGATACTTGCCCTTCGTTGTCGCCGTCAAACGAACCTGCCAGCGCTATGAGCTCAGCGCCATTCTTCTCTGCCGCTGCCTTGGCTGATTCGCGCATTTTGACGAAGAAGGGGTTGGAGTCTGTCTTCGTGATGAGCCCAACCTTGACCGATTTTTTGGCGGTAGATCCGTCGCCACCGCCGCTGCCGCACGCGGTGACACCGGTCAGTATTGCGGCGACAGCGAATGCTGCACCCGCGATGAGCGACCGCTTCGAGCGCTTTCCGTTCATGTGAGTACTCCTTCGTCTCTCATTCATTTCACGTTCCAGGAAGACACGTGTGTGAGAGCTATGGTAGACCGAGGCAAGCGCTTGCGCAAGCGCTTGCCGCCTATGGCGAGGATGTTACTGTGAACACAGGCGAGGTGAAGATTAGGGGGTCGAGTTGGTGGTGACCATTGATGACGTGGCGCGGCGTGCGGGTGTTTCAGCGAGCACAGTTTCGCACGTGTTGAACAACACCCGCCGAGTGAATCCCGACACTCGTGAGCAAGTCACGCGGGCCATCGCCGACCTGGGATACCGGCGCAACAGTGCCGCGAGAACACTCGCTGGAGGAAGTTCCCAGACGATCGGACTGGTGATCTCAGGTATCTCGAACGTGTACTTCGGCCCCCTCCTCAACGCAATCGAGCGCCGTGTTTCAGAGGCCGGATATGTCCTCGTCCTCGGAGATACGCACGAGGATTCGGCGGTCGAGCAGCGTGTTGTCGATTCGTTACTCGATCAGCGGGTTGATGGCCTGATTGTTGCGCCATCGATTGGTTTTCTTGAACAGGCGGCTCCGCGCATCGTCACGTCGGGCACTCCCGTAGTACTGATAGACCGAAACATAGCGCTGGAGTGCGATCAGCTGGTGCCCGAGAACACAAAGTCTGCGCAACAACTGACCGAGCATCTTATTGACCACGGACACACCAGGATCGCCGCCGTGGTGGGATTACGTGGCCTCGACTCGACGGCTGATCGTGAAGCAGGGTATCTCGCAGCGCTGGGCAAACACGCACTTGCGGTTGATCCGAGCCTCATCGTTGCCGGTGAATCCACTCCAGATATCGCCGAGCGTGCAGTTTCAGAACTTCTTTCTCGCCCCGACCCTCCAACGGCGATTCTTTCGCTCAACAACGCCATGACAATCGGTGTGCTCCGTGCCGTCCGACGCGTTGGACTCAACATCCCAGCTGATATCAAACTCGTCGCCTACGATGATTTTGAATGGAGCGACCTGTTCCAGCCGGGCCTTACCGCCATCGCACAGGATATCGCGACGATGGGGCGTGAGGCGGTGGCCATGCTCATGGCTCGAATCGGTGGCGATACCAGGCCGTTTGAGCGGAGGGTTATCGACACCACGTTCCACCGGCGCAACTCCTGTGGTTGCCCCGCCTGATCCCGAGAGGAGCGCCTGAGAGTGCCCATTGCAACACCCGAGAAATACGCTGCCATGATCGATACCGCGAAGGCGCGCGGGTTCGCTCTGCCGGCGATCAACGTGACCAGTTCGCAAACCCTCAATGCGGCTCTCGCGGGCCTCGCGGACGCAGAAAGTGACGGCATCATCCAGGTTTCGCTCGGTACCGCCCTGTACCTGTCGGGAGCGCGGGTGAGTGATCGCACGATCGGCTCGAAGGCACTGGCGCTGTACGCCCACGAGGTTGCTCGTCGCTACCACATCAACGTGGCGCTCCACACCGACCATTGTCCGCTCGAGAACCTCGACGATTGGGTACGTCCGCTTCTAGCGGACTCGATTGAGCGCCAGGGGCGCGGACAAGAACCACTGTATCAATCACACATGTGGGATGGCTCCGCCGTTCCCCTCGCCCAGAACCTCCGTATCGCCGAGGAACTGTTGGAACTGAGCGGCCGTGCCCGCACAATTCTTGAAATTGAGGTGGGTGTTGTCGGGGGCGAGGAAGACGGCATCGCCCCCGACAACACCGACGATATGTACTCGACCGTCGATGATGCGCGTGCCACCGTGCAGGCTCTGGGGGTCGGCGAGCGGGGGAGGTATCTCACCGCGTTGACCTTTGGCAACGTGCACGGCGTCTACAACCCGGCCTCTGTGCATCTGCGCCCAGAGATCCTCGGCGATATTCAAGCGACAATCGGTGCTGAGGTGGGTCGGCAACGCCCGTTTGATCTGGTTTTCCACGGCGGCTCGGGTTCGGCACCCGAAGAAATCAAGGCCGCAGTGTCGCACGGCGTCGTGAAGATGAACATCGACACTGATACGCAGTATGCCTTCACCAGATCCCTCGCCGGCCACGTGCTGTCAAACTGGAACAGGGTTCTCAAGGTTGATGGCGGCTACGGTGATAAGAAGGCCTACGATCCTCGTTCATGGGGCGCGTCGGCAGAGGCCGCAATGGCGGCGAGAGTCGTGGAAGCGGCACAGCAGCTCGGCTCGGCCGGGAACACAATTCGGTGAGCCACTCCCCGATCCGTACGGGGTGGTGGTTAGATGCGCGCACGGTCGCCGGTGATTGCAGTTCATCCCGGTCTCAGTTGTAGCGTTCTTCCTGCTGGCAGGGCTAACACCGGTGCTGTTGCATTGTCTCTGATCGCTCGCGATGCCACGAGGATTTCGATACCAAAAAGATGCCCCTCTGTGTCGAAGTCAAGGTTCACCTGAGATTCGTTATTTGGGGTGTCAATAAACGAAACTTGCTGAACAGCCTCGCCCGGCCCCATCTCCTGCACCACAAAGATGTAGGCTGCAGCCCAGGTCACGGCCCAGGTGTCGGGGTCGTTGAATCCCGAGCCGTTGATCTGCGCGGCGGCCTGATTGTGCGGGGCCGTTCGCACGGTTTCGGGATCGCGGCGGCCCTCGTCGAGCACGTGCGCGACCACGTCGATCCACTCGTCAGTGTCCTCCTTCGACCACATCTCGCCCGCCTCGGGCCTGAAGGGCTCGGGTACGATCCACGGTTCGTGTGAGCTCCACCAGGCATCGACGCCAAAGTCGGTGATGCGGTTGCTTGCGTCCAGGGTCGACAGTCCCGTGTCGGTGGCCCACTCCGCCAGCGAATAACGGGTCATCTCCAGGCGGGGCATCCGCTTGCCGGGGAAAGAAATGGTCACGCCGGGAATGCTCAGGAGCCGTTTTTCCATGTAATTGTTGGCACGCACCGACAGGTCAGCGGCCTCGCGCAGCCCCTCTGTGCCCATCGCACGCAGCCAGGAGTACGCCTTCACGAGCTGCTGCACATCTCCCATGAACTCGCGCACCCGACCGACGCTTGCCTCGGGTTCGATGAGCACGTACCGCTCGCCGGTAGTCACGATGCGCGGGCCGGGGAGGAACCTTGCGAGTTCCTCCGAGCAGCCGTACGCACCAACCGAGGGACCGTTGCCACCCTTGGGCACCCCGAAGGTTTTGTGCAGCATGTACATGCACGCGTCGAATCCCAGCTCACGCGCGCACAGCCGAGTCTTGATATGCGGGCCGATTAGAAAAAGCGTCTGTTCCCAGCTCACGCGCGCGCAGCCGAGTCAGCAGTCCCGGCAGGGAACAGCAGACCCAGCAGTCCCAGCTCACGCGCGCGCAGCCGAGTCATGACGCCGTTGAAGTTGGCGTTGTCGTAGAAGGCCAGCGCACCAACCCCGTGCACCGCGTCGATGAACTCCGTAATGTGCGGGTTATAGATGCCCATCTGACGGACGTCAATTCTCGCTCACCCCCGCCTCCTCGAGCTGGGGTACAGCTACCTTTCGGCGCTCAGTCTCCCCGAGATCGCCCAACCTCACCTCGACGAGCTATCGCGCAACACCGGCGAATCGTGTTCACTCTCGGTGCTCAACGGCCTTGACATTGTCTACATCGCCCGAGTCGCCGCGCGCCGCATCATGAGTGTCTCGATCAGCGTCGGCACCCGCTTGCCGACCTACACCACCTCAATGGGCCGGGTTCTGCTTGCCGCGTTGGTTGCGGACGCCCTTGCCTACCACCTCGATCAGGTGCGGTTCGAGGCGCGAACTCTGCACACCCTGCGCGACCGTGCCTCGCTTGTCGCCAATCTTGATCGTGTGCGCGTAGACGGCTACTCCCTGATCGACCAGGAACTTGAACTCGGACTCCGCTCAATCGCCGTTCCGATCATCTCGGCCGGCACCACGGTCGCCGCCATCAACATCTCGGTCGCAACCGGCACCTTCAGCACCGACCAGATGCGAGACATCCTGCTGCCTCCACTCCGCCGCGCCGCAGACCTCATCGGACGAGATGCCTCACAATAACTGCAGGATGCCCCGTGCCGCGCCGTGCCGTCGCACAGATTCTTCTACTTTATGGACTAGTTCGCCCCCACCCCGTGTTTAGGGTAGAAGCGCCCGAGCGCCTCTTCGGCAACCACATTCGATAGTCCCACCCCGCGTTTAGGCTGGAAGCGCGGCACTCGGTGATGTTCATGTTTACTGAGTCAAGGGTTGCGCTTCTGTGGGTATGCATGACGGTCATGTGTCGTTCGGTGTACCCGGCCACGAGGCGATATGCGCGTGCGATCACCCTTGCCGGGTGGGTTCGATGACCAACCGCCTACCGTGCACTCAGACGGGCATGACGGCCAGACATAAGAACCTCCGGACGGTAGTCGGTTTTGGGGAAGCCGCACTCGCCCCGGAGGTCCTTATTTTCTGTCAAGCCGGAAATGCCACCAACCTCATGGCCGGGTACAACTAGTCGGTTAACGGAGCCCCGCGTCTTTAGGCTCAGATTCTGACGCCAATTACTTTCTGTCCCGTCATTCAGCGGAGCCCCGTGTGTCTGGGCTCAGACAGTCAGAACGATCTTCCCCGCGACGTGCCCGCTCTCGCCGAGTTCGTGAGCTCGGTGCGCGTCTCGCAGCGGGAATGTAGCTGCAATCACGGGGCGGATGGACCCGTCGCGAAGAAGTTTGGCGATCGCCTGCATCCCCGCCTGGTCTCCTTCAACGAGCATCATCTCGTGGCGTGCACCGATGGCTTTGGCTTCGATCGAGTGATCGACGGTGACGTTCAATGCAATGGAGACGATGACGCCACCTGCTCGGAGGGTTCGCAGAGAGCGTGGAACGTAGTCGCCGCCGATCGTGTCCAGCACTGCGTCGATGTCCTGTGCGATTGTCGAGAAATCATCGCGGGTGTAGTCGATGACGTCGTCTGCTCCCAGCGACTTGACCAGTTCGTGGTTCACGGAACTGGCCGTACCGATCACATATGCACCGTTGGCTTTAGCGATCTGCACCGCGAAGTGGCCGACCCCACCCGCAGCCGCATGGACAAGGACTCGTTGTCCGGGCTGCACGTCGGCGACATTGACGAGCGCCTGCCACGCGGTCAGCGCTGCGAGCGGCACGGCAGAGGCTGCTTCGTGGTTGATGTTCGTCGGTTTCTGAACCAGATTCCTCGCCGGAGAGACGACGAACTCCGCGGCGGCTCCGTGTCCGTGCGGGTAGGGGAGCATTCCGAATACCTCATCACCCGGCTTGTGGATGGAGACGCCGAACCCAACTTCCTCGACGATACCCGACACATCCCAGCCGAGCACCTTCGGCCCGTCTCCAAGAAATCCGGGGATGCGTCGGTGGACCCAGTCTGTCGGGCTCAGTCCTGTCGCACGGACTCGGACAAGAACTTCGGACGGTCCGGGGGTCGGGCGCGGCTGTTCGACCAAATGGAGCACTTCCGGCCCGCCGAGGATGTTCTGGGTGAGTGCTTGCATGGTGTGATCTGTCATAGTTCCAACTTTGGTCTCTTCGCGCCTTTCTGACGAGTGGCCTGTTGGCCATTATGTGGGAGGATTGGGCCATGCATCGTATTGTGGTTCTCGCATCGGAAGGGGTGCTTCCCTTCGAACTGGGCATCGCGACGCAACTGTTCGGCTCCGCGCTCGACGAGAACGGTGAGCCCCTGTACGAGGTGATTACCTGCTCACCAGACGGGGGTCCGATCCGAACTGCCTCAGACTTCACGATCACAGTGGCGCACGACGCGTCTGTTCTTGCGACCGCGGACACGATCGTCATCCCCGCGGCGGAACACCACGCGAACATCACAGGGTCGGAGCAGTTGCCCGAGGGTCTCGCTGCCGCTGTTGCGCTCATCCCTCCCACTGTGCGCCTTGTGTCCATTTGTCTGGCTTCGTATGTGCTTGCTGCGGCCGGTCTGCTTGACGGGCGTCGTGCCACAACGCACTGGTATCGGACTGAGCATTTCATAGCGTCCTACCCGGCCATTGAGGTGGAGGTTGATGTGCTCTACGTGCAGAGCGGACGGATCTTCACATCCGCCGGAGCATCCGCCGGCGTGGACCTGTGTCTGCAGCTCATCCGGATGGACCACGGCAGCCGAATCGCAAACAACGTCGCACGCCGATGCGTCATCCCACCCTGGCGCGACGGCGGACAGGCTCAGTATGTGGAGAGACCCGTTCCCCCTGCAGACGATTCGAGTACCTCGGCGACACGGACGTTCGCCCTTCGGCATCTCGAACGGCCCCTACCCATCGCTGAGCTGGCCGAATACGCCAGGATGAGCCGTCGGACATTCACTCGACGATTCCGCGCGGAAGTTGGTCATAGTGTCGGTGAATGGCTCACCCGACAACGAATCGATCTTGCAAGAACACTCCTTGAGACCACGACGCTCTCGATTGATCGAGTCGCAGAGCAGGCCGGATTCGGCAGCGCTTCCACTCTCCGCGACCACTTTCGTGCTTCCCTTGGCACTTCTCCCAGCCAATATCGGCGCAGTTTCCACGAATAGCAACATGCGCCCACCCCGCCCATTTCACGCAGGCGCAGCGAACGATGAGTGTTGAAATTAGCTAGCCCTCGGTTCAGTAGCCGCTGAGGAAGCAGACACGGACACTGTCGTTCGGGACTGCTGCACGAGTGGGTGACCCGCTACCGGGTCGACGGAGCCCTGGGTGTGCGGGATCGTTCGTCACGGCCGCATCGTTGCCTGAACCAGACTCGTAATGAGGATGCAGCGGTGGATTATTGTGTTGCGTGTCACCGGGGTGTTGGGGTGCGGATACCTAAAACAAAGCCCGTGCAATACGAGCGAACCAATCCCGTGGGGATCCTCACCTGGAACCACACCTACAACAACTACAGGCCCCACACCGGCATCAGAGGCGAAACATCCACCCAACACACTCACACCCTCCGTGGGAAGAACAGCTAGCTGGTGGAAGTGCTGTAGATGAACGCCAGCGCGAGCTTGCAGCAACCGTCGTTGCCGAAGCCCGGAGCATTTCCGGTGCTTGTCGAGGCCAAGAGCACGGGGGATTTTACCAATACGAAAAAGCGACGCAAGGAGGAAGCGCAGAAGATTGCACTGCTAAAGGCCAAGTATGGCGAGTCAATCGGTTTCAACTTGTTTCTCTGTGGTCACTTCGACACGGGGAATCTTGCCCCACCGCGCGTGAGAGAGACAGAGAGGAAGCGTGGTCACTTCGACGCGGGGAATCTTGGCTACGAAGCGGCTGAGGGAATCAACTGGGTTTGGGAGCATCGCATTGATGATTTGAGGTTCCTCCTTGGCTGAGTGCGCCTCGATCGAGCGGAAGCGAGTTGAGATTCAGCTTGCGTTAGACGCAGAAAGCACATCACTTGAACGAAATCAAGTAGGTCGGTTCGCAACGCCGCCTGAGCTTGCGTAGGACATCATGACGTTCGTGGTTGGGGTTTCTAGTAACGCTCAGATCGAATTTATCGAACCTTCATGTGGGTCGGGATCGTTCATCTCGAAACTTCTTCGGACTGCTTCTACGGAACGCATTAGTACGATTACTGGTGTTGAACTCAACCCGCGATTCGCAAAAGCGGCCAGGAGTTTGTGGGGATCGGTTGCCGAGATCGTGGAAGGCGATTTCTTGGAGTGGTCAGCAAATTCTAAAGCCCAGGTGAATCTCATGGTCGCTAATCCTCCTTATGTTCGCCACCACCACGTGACCGCAGAGCGGAAGGGGAATAACGTTCGAGCCTCATCTAATGAGCTTGGTATTACGGTTTCTCAACTCGCTGGTTTGTATGTGTACTTCTTGCTCCTCGCACATAGTCTGACTCCCAGTGCCCGAACACGGACCGGTCGTTGATGTGTACCGGGCGCTCATGGATAGACACCCGGAACCGGATATACGGTCTGAATGCACCCGCAGGCCCTGAAAATTTTACGGCGTTGTCGGTATGCACGGGGTAAGTTTCTGCACAATGGGCTTACTCATGCGCAGACCGGTGTTGTCGGCGCGCGCGGGGCAGGTGGTCACGGCGGGAAGAGGGCCAGGACGCGCTCAGGTGTTGTCGGTGTGCGCGGGGTAGGCGCTACCACAACTGGTGGTGGCGTTACATGACCGTCACGTATACCCATTAGAAACGCAACCCTTGACTCAGTGAACACGAACAACACCACGTGTTGTGCTTCCACCTTGAACACGGGACACGGGGCATCATTGCCGGGTACAACTAGGCTGGCAGCATGACGACAATCCTCGTGCTTAACGGTCCCAACCTTGGCCGTTTGGGTTCGCGTGAGCCCGAGGTGTACGGCAGTGCAACGCTTGCCGATATTGGGCGCGAGCTCGAGGCATCCGCCCCCGGCATTACTATCGATCTGCGTCAGACCGACGATGAGGCCGAGCTCATCGGCTGGCTGCACGAGGCGATCGATTCGGGTACGCCGGTTATCCTCAATCCGGCCGCGTTCACGCACTACAGTTACGGGCTGCGGGATGCCGCGGCGCAGGTCACACACGCGGGCATCCCGCTTGTTGAGGTGCACCTGTCTAACCCCTATGCTCGCGAAACATTCCGGCACACGAGTGTTATTTCGGGAATAGCAGCGGGAGTGATCGCGGGGTTTGGGGTGGAGTCGTACCGGCTCGCGGTGGAGTGGATCGCACGGCGCGACTAAACCCGCGACTCGGCGATGCGGCGGGGTTTCCGGGCGTGGCGTGGCCGGGCGCGCGGGCCTCACGCAAACACCAAGGGCTTCGTCGGGGATGTGGCGTGGCCGGGCTGCGCGGGCCTCACCGCCGCGTGTGCAGCGGCTTGACGGACGGCGCAGGTGCGGCTGAACTGCGCGGAACTCACGACGGGTGCATTCCCGAGTGGCAACGATATCAGCGTGGTGTCCGCATGTAGGTTGGAGCAGTATGCTGTCTCGGCTTGCGCATAGCTTTGTGAATGTGGTGTCCGCATGTAGGTTGGAGCAGTGACCTCATTGCCCTATCGACTCAACGTCCCACGCCGGTGGATTTTCTGGTCGGTACTGCTGTTCGCCGTGACGTTCGCCGTGGGTTTTCTGCAAAAATTGCTGCCTGCGCTGCAGTGGGGAACGTTCAATATCGCACTGAACACCGCGAACTCGCCGTTCGCGGACTGGCTTGCTCGAGTTTTGGACAGTGTGAATCAGGTCGCTGTCGTGGCGGTCATTCTGTTGATCGTGGTGGCGGTGCTGGGGTTTGGCACCCGTCTCGGCCTGCTGCGCGGTGTCGGCACGTGCGTGGCGATCGGGCTGGGGTGGGTCACGACGCTCGCGGTGAAAACCACCATCAACCAGGCGCGGCCAGAGTTTGACCTTCGGCACCCGCTAGACCTGGAAGTGGCAACAAAAAGTTTTCCCAGTGGGCACGTCGTCTTCGTTGCGGCGTTGGTTGCAGGTCTTGTCTGGGCTACCCACCGCAGCATGACCCGCACGATTTTGTTCGTGCTCGGGAGCATCCTGATTCTAACGGTGGCGTGGTCGCGCCTCTATCTGGGCGTGCACTATCCGCTTGATGTTATTGCGGGCGTGCTGAACGGCGTGGCCGGATACATCCTGGTGGCCGGCCTGTGGAATCTCGCGGCCGGTCTTGTTCTCCCGTCGTCGGGGCGGCACTAGCGCAGACTCGGCTCTCCTGCGCCGGGGCGTAGGCAGCCCCGCGGTACCAAACCCGGTGCGCCCTGCTGCCTCAGCTCTCCTGCGCCGGGGCACAGGACTGATGCTCCCCATTGGCGCTGTCGCGGGCGAGCGAATAAACTCGACCGACCTCTAATGAATGGAACACACTCGCATGGCAAGCACCGCAGATATCAAGAATGGGGTTGTCCTCTCAATCGATGGGCAACTGTGGAGCGTCATTGAGTTCCAGCACGTCAAGCCCGGTAAGGGTGGTGCCTTTGTGCGCACAAAACTGAAGAATGTTGTGAGCGGCAAGGTCGTTGATCGCACCTATAACGCGGGTGCCAAGATTGACATCGAAAACGTGGATCGGCGCGACTTCACCTACCTCTACAACGATGGCGACGGCTACGTGTTCATGGATCAGGTCGACTACGACCAGGTCACGGTTCCCGCCGCGGTTGTCGGCGAGGCGAAGAACTTCATGCTCGAAAACCAGGCAGTCACCATCGCACTCAACAACGGTGTGCCGCTGTATGTCGATCTGCCCGCGTCGGTCGTGCTCGAGATCACGTACACCGAACCCGGTTTGCAGGGCGATCGTTCCACCGGCGGTACCAAGTCCGCGACGGTGGAGACCGGCTACGAAATCCAGGTACCGCTGTTCTTGGAAACCGGCACGAAGGTCAAGGTCGACACGCGCACGGGCGATTACCTCGGTCGCGTGAACGACTAGTGAGTGCACGCAGTAAGGCGCGCAAACGAGCGCTCGATCTGCTCTACTCGGCAGAGCTGCGGGATGTCCCCGTACAGCAGATGCTCGAGGCGGAGGCGGAGCGAGCGGCGGGGGAACCGGAACGGCAGGCATCCTGGCTCTACGCTCGTGAGATCGTGGACGGCTATCTCGACCACAGGGACACCATTGACGAACTCATCAGCTATCACGCGCACGACTGGGCGCTGGAGCGGATGCCGGCCGTTGACCGGGCGCTGCTGCGGATCGGAACGTGGGAGATTGTGTACAACGAACGGGTGCCCGACGCCGTGGCCATCGCCGAGGCCGTGGAACTTGCGACAACTCTCTCAACCGCGGACTCCGCTGGGTTTGTCAACGGTGTGCTCGCGGCGATCTCGCACGAGGCTTAGTGAGCGCGACACCGCTGGGTAGGCCGCCGCACACACCTCGTTGAGAGTGCGTGTGTGCGGGTTGGTGGGCTGCCGACCTGACGCGCTTGTATCGTGCTGTAGGGCTGGGGTTGCTGAGCCCCCAGCGAAACTCAATAGGGTTGACTCGTGAAGTCAATCCGCAAATTTACGGTGCGAGCCGTGGTTCCACCCTCCCTGTCCGCGCTGGAACAGCTAGCGGGAAACCTCCGCTGGTCGTGGCACGAGCCCACTCGGCGGTTGTTTGAGCACATTGATCCCGAGGGATGGCGCCTATCCCGGCGTGACCCGGTTGCCTTCCTCGGCGAGATCGATCCGGCGCGGTTGAGCGAGCTCGCCGAAAACGGTGACTATGTGGCGTGGGCGGAACGCGAACGTGCCGACCTCAATGCCTACCTCAGCGAGCCACGCTGGTACCAGTCGCTCGGTGCCGCCGTGCCCCGGGCGATCGCCTACTTCTCGCCCGAGTTCGGAATCACGGCCGCGCTGCCACAGTATTCCGGGGGGCTCGGGATTCTCGCGGGTGACCACCTGAAAGCGGCATCCGACCTCGGTGTGCCACTTGTGGCGGTGGGACTGTTCTACAAGTCCGGGTACTTCGCCCAGTCCATTTCCCCGGATGGCTGGCAGCTGGAGCGTTACCCGGTGATTGACCCCGATGGTCTGCCCCTCACGATGCTGCGAGGAATCGACGGCACTCCCGTTCGCATCACTCTCGCGCTGCCGGATGAGGGCAGCCTGCACGCCCGGGTCTGGCAGGCGGCGGTGGGTCGCGTAACACTGCTGCTGCTAGACACTGACATTCCGGCGAACACCGACGCGATGCGCAGTGTCACCGATCGGTTGTACGGTGGCGGCGGCGAACATCGACTGTTGCAGGAACTTCTGCTCGGGGTCGGCGGCGCGCGCGCGGTGCGTGCCTACAGTGAACTCGGCGGCACCTCCGCGCCCGATGTTTATCACATGAACGAGGGGCACGCCGGATTCCTCGGGCTCGAGCGAATCGCAACCTATATTGCCGAGGGGCTGACCTTTGCGCAGGCACGCCAGGTGGTGCGCGCGGGCACGGTGTTCACAACCCACACGCCCGTGCCCGCCGGGATCGACCGGTTTGATCGGGGGCTTGTCGCACGGTATCTCACTCCCTCGTTGTTGCCCGGTGTTGACCCCTCTGACGCGCTCGCGCTCGGACTGGAACCGGGTGCCGATCCGGCAACGGGTGCATTTAATATGGCGGTGATGGGGTTGCGGCTTGCCGGACAGGCAAACGGGGTATCCCGGCTGCACGGTGACGTGAGCCGTCGGATGTTCGGCGACCTGTGGCCCGGATTCGACGCGGACGAGGTGCCGATCACCTCAATCACCAATGGTGTGCACGCCCCAACCTGGACCGACCCGGCACTACTCTCCCTCGCCGAACAGAGGCTGCAGACCAGGGATACCGAGCACGCAAACTGGAACAGCGACAGTCTCTCTGACGCCGAGATCTGGAACGTGAAACGCGACATGCGGGTGCAGCTGGTGGACTACGCGCGCCGTCGCCTCACGGCGAACTGGGAACAGCAGCACGACGGAGCATCCGCCCCCGCCTGGGTGAGGCAGGTGCTCGACCCCGACACCCTCACCGTCGGGTTTGCCCGTCGGGTGCCGACGTACAAGCGGCTCACGCTCATGTTGAAAGACCCCGACCGGCTCAGCGCGATCCTCACCGATCCCGACCGCCCCCTGCAGTTTGTCATTGCGGGCAAGTCGCATCCGGCCGATGACGAGGGCAAACGACTCATCCAGCAGCTCGTGCAGTTCTCGGCACGGCCCGAACTGCAGGGTCGGATTGTGTTTCTTCCCGACTACGATATGGACATGGCCGAGGTGTTGTACCCCGGCTGCGACGTCTGGCTCAACAACCCGCTGCGCCCGCTGGAAGCGTGCGGCACCTCGGGAATGAAAGCCGCACTCAACGGCGCACTCAACCTCTCTATCCTCGACGGCTGGTGGGCTGAATTCGCGGAGGACGATTTTGGCTGGGTTATCCCCTCGGCCGATTCAGCCGGGGATGCCGCGGAGCGAGACACTCTTGAAGCGGTGGCGCTCTACGATCTGCTGCAGCATCGCGTGGCAAGCTGCTTCTACGAACGCACCGATGATGGTATACCCACCGAGTGGTTGCGCCGCGTGCGAAATACTCTCACACGACTTGTTCCAGAGCTGGGTGCCGACCGGATGGTGTGTGACTACGTCGAGCGGCTCTATCGGCCAGCCGCCGATCACGCCGCCGTACTCAGTGCAGATGGTGCGCGTGCTGGTCGCGAACTCGCCGCGTGGATCGAGCGAGTGCAGACTGCGTGGCCGGCCGTGCACGTTGCCGGAATCGAGTCGGGTGGTGTCGACACCCCGCGTGTTGGCGACAAGCTGTGGTTGCGGGTCTGGGTCGAGTTGGGCGGACTGTCGGCAGCGGATGTCTCGGTGGAGGTTGTCTACGGTCGCAGTCACTCAGACGAGTCGATTCACGCGGCGCGGGTGGCCTCGCTCGTGGTTGAGACGGAGTCCGGAAACCCCGACGACGGCCCGGCACAGACAGCGGGACCGACCGTGTATGTCGGGTCGGTTGTGTTGGATCGGGCGGGATCGTTTGGGTACACGGTGCGGGTGCTGCCGCGGCATCCGCTGCTGCGCGTGCCCGCTGAGCTGGGACTTGTCGCGGTCGCGACCAGCTGAGGGTATCGCGACGATCGTCCGCTGTGTGCGCGGTGCACAAGCTCGCCAGTTCGGCGGGTTGCATGATCGGCTTGACCGTCTGGTGTACGTGTGGCACACACCTGCCAGCGAGATATTTCACAGCTGGTTCACCGCCGGAAGCAGTAAAGCCCGTAGACTCAACCAGTGCCCGAAAAACTACCGCTCTGGGCGGGTCGTACTCTTGCCCTCACAGGCATCATCCTCCTCGCTTTTGGTCTCCGCTCTGCGGTGGCGGCGCTGTCCCCGATTCTGACGAAACTGTCGGCGGAGGTCCCCCTCTCACCGCTTGTCGTTGGTTTTCTCGGGATGCTACCGCCGCTGTGTTTCGCGATTTTTGGTGTGCTGACGCCGCTTGTCGTGAAACGCTGGGGGTTGGAGGCGAGTGTCATTGTGACACTTTCGGCACTGACCGTGGGTCTTGCCGGTCGCGGGTTCATCACGTCGGCGGCGGCACTGATCGCGATGGACACCCTGACGTTCGCCGCGATGGGTGTTGGCAATGTGCTGCTCCCGCCGCTGGTGAAACGGTATTTCTCCGACCGGATTGGCCTCGTGACGACGGTGTACTCGGTGGCAATATCGTTGAGCGCACTCATCCCGCCGCTGGTGGCCGTTCCGGTGGCGGATGCCGCGGGCTGGCGTGTCTCGCTCGGCATGTGGGCTGCGATCACAGCCATTGCTCTCGTGCCGTGGATCGCTCTGATCGTGCATCCTCGACGGGCGAACATCGCGGCGGTTGCTGATGCGAACCCGCGGCAGTTCCGTGCGCTGCTGCGTTCGCCGATTGCGTGGTCGCTGATTGGTGTGTTCACGGTCAGCGGGTTTAACGCGTACGCAATGTTTGCGTGGTTACCGACGGTTCTCATTGAGGCCGCAGGCTCGAGTGCGGCGGAGGCGGGTGCCCTTCTCGCACTGTACGCGGCGATGGGTCTTCCGGCGGGGTTGCTCGTGCCCATCATTGCAGCGCGGTTCGGTCGAATCGCTGTGCTCATAGGCTTCGCTATGCTGTGCCACATCGTCGGGTACCTGGGGATTTTGGTGTTTCCCACCTACGTCACATGGCTGTGGGTTCTGTTGATCGGGCTGAGCCTCCTGACCTTCCCGCTGTCGCTTGTGCTCATTAACCTGCGTGCGCGCACCCATCAGGGCTCGGCCGCTCTCTCCGGGTTTATGCAGTCGATCGGGTATCTGGTTATCGCAGTGGGACCACTGGGCGTGGGTGTTCTGCACGATATCAGCGGTGGCTGGGTGTGGCCGCTCCTCCTCTTGACCGCATCAGCGGTGCCCGCAATTGTGGCGGCACCGATTTTGGCGAAGCGGCGCTTCATCGAAGACGAGAGTGATGTGGTCGCGCGCTAACCGATCGCATCTGGCCGGTGTACGAGTGAGGCAGCACCGATGAGGGGCCCTTCGTCGGAGAGAGCGGAGGGCACAATTTGTAGCCGCTGTGGAAACGCAAACGTTGTGCGTTCCGCATGAGCGTTGCGGGCGTGCTCGAACAGCGCGGGGGAGACGCGCGAGAACCCGCCGCCGATCGCCGCGACGTCAAGATCAAGCAGGTTTGTTGTCGAGGCGAGGGCGCGACCAAGGGCTCGACCCGCCCGTTCGACCGCGGCAAGAGCAACGGGGTCGCCCGCGGCATGGGCGCGACCGAGATCTTCGCCGGTGTCGCCGGTGAATCCCCGCGCGCGTGCCCAGGCGACGGTCTTGGGTCCGGATGCCACGGCTTCCAGGCAGCCGTGGCCGCCACAGGCGCACGGGTCATCCATGCCCCCGACCTCAACGTGGCCGATATGACCCGCGTTGCCGGTCGGACCGCGCACTCCGCGCCCCTCAATGATGAGTCCGCCGCCGACGCCGGTTGACACGATCATGCCGATCATGTTGCGCGCTCCGCGCCCGGCCCCCACCCAGTGTTCCGCCAGCGCGATGCAGAGCCCATCAATGCGCAGCGTGATCGGTACCGCGGGAACGATCTGGGCAATAAGTTCTCCGAGCGGGTAGCCACGCCAGGCGGGGAGATTGAGCGGTGATACGGTGCCGATGGTATCGTCCAGTTCGCCCGCAGCGCCGACCCCGACACCGGCAAGTGAGGCCCCGGTTGGCAGGGCCGCGTGAGTCGTGCCGACGGCGGTGCGTACCGATGTGGCGAGTTGTTCGCTTGTTCGGTGGGGGCCGGTGGGTTGCCGATGCCGAGTTCCGGGCACCACCGTGCCGTGGTCGTCAACGAGGGCGGCTTCCACCTTGGTTCCACCAAAGTCAACGGCGAGAGCGAGGGGGCGCGACATAGTAGGTCCAATCAGGAGTGAGCATGCGGAACGGCACCGGGATATCCTCCCGAGGGGAGGGGCTCGGCGTGGCGATCAGGCTCGTTCATCGTAGAACGAAAGTGCTGGCTGAGTGGTGCACGAGGGATCAGCTGGGGGAAAGCACACGCGGAAGGTGTCGCACGGCAGGGGCTGCTGAACACGGTGAGCCACCGTTCCTCTGCTCATGTGAGCATGAAGACCGCAAATGTTGTGTTGCCGGACGTGCGCGCGTATGGTAGCTACCGGAGAGGAGCGGACATGGATTGGTCTGACGAGCTCCTCTCCGTGCGCGCCGCTGAGCTGTACTACGAAGACAACAAAACCCAGGGTGAGATCGGTGCCGAACTGCACATCACACGCTGGAAGGTGGGACGCCTGCTCGAACAGGCCCGACAGCGTGGGGTTGTGCGGATCGAGATCCTGCATCCGCGAGCCCGCAGGCTCGTACTGGAACGGCGACTTCGTGAGGCAACCGCGCTGCGGGACGCGGTCGTCGTGTCAAGTGTGGGGGTGCGCTCCTCCGACGAACTACAGTCACGCGCGGCCCAGGCTGCTGCGGACTACCTCACCACGCTGCGACCGGCCCCCGAGGTGCTCGGAGTGAGCTGGGGCCGCACCCTACACGAGGTCTCCTCCTATCTCTACGCCGGGTGGGCAACGGGAGTCCAGGTCGTCCAGATCAACGGCGGGGTCAGTCGCAATCGCCGTTCCGGTACGGCCGCAGCGACCGCCGCCGCGATTGCCCAGAAGGGCGGCGGCTCTGTCACCCTCATGCCCAGTCCGGCCATCCTGGAACACCTCTCGACGAAGATCGCGATCGAGCGAGATCGGGTGGTGGCCGGAGTCATCGCCCTTGCCCGTTCGTCCGATGTGTTTCTGTTCAGCGCCGGAGCTGCCGACCACGGTTCGGTGCACATCGACAGTGGGTATCTCACCGAGACCGATCTTGACCGGCTGGTCGCCAACGGGGCGGTCGGTGATGTCGTCGGTCGTTACCTCAATGCCGCGGGGCACATTGTGGACTCTGAGATTGACAATCGAACGGTCGGCCTCACCCTTGATGAGATTCGTGCGGCGCACCGCACTATTGCCGTCATAGCTGGAAAATCGAAGCATCCGGTCGCTCGAGCCGTCGTGAAAAGTGGGCTGTGCACGGTGCTCATCACCGATGAAGGTACAGCCCTCGACCTACTGAATGGTCCCAACCGGGTCACGAACGCGAAAAAACCCACAACGCAGGAGAGCCAATGACGAGCACAACCGCACTGGTTGCACCCAGCAGCGACGCATCCGCGCCCGTAACGGGCGTTAACACCGCGCCCCGCACCGCACACGAGCGCGCCCGCGAGGTGATCGGTGGCGACCCCACGGATCAGACACTGCGCGGTTTCTTGCACGGGCTGCCCGGTGTTGACGCGGTTGGACTCGATGCGCGGGCTGCGGCGCTCGGTTCCCGCTCGTTGAAAACAAGCAGCAAGGCGTGGGCACTCGATCGCACCATCACCCTCATAGACCTCACGACCCTTGAGGGCGCTGACACCCCGGGCAGGGTTCGCTCGCTTGTCGCGAAGGCTCGACAACCCGACCCGCGCAACCCAACCACCCCCCGCGTTGCCGCCGTGTGCGTGTACGGTGACCTGGTTCCTGTTGCGGTCACCGCACTCGGCGCGCTGCACGGGGACCCGGATGAAGGATGCATCGCGGTTGCTGCGGTCGCGACAGCCTTCCCCAGCGGGCGGGCATCCCTGAGCGTCAAACTCGCTGATACTCGAGCTGCTGTCGCGGCCGGTGCCGACGAGATAGACATGGTTATTGACCGGGGAGCTTTTCTTGCTGGACGTTACGGCGAGGTCTTCGATCAGATCGTTGCGGTTAAGGAGGCCTGTCAACGACCCGACGGCAGTGCTGCGGGCCTCAAAGTCATTCTCGAAACCGGTGAGCTTGCCAGTTATGACAGTGTGCGTCGAGCATCCTGGTTGGCACTGCTTGCGGGCGGAGACTTTATCAAAACATCAACCGGCAAGGTGAGTCCGGCGGCGACGCTGCCGGTCACCGTGCTCATGCTTGAGGTCGTGCGTGATTGGTATCGGGTAACCGCCCAGCGCGCGGGTGTCAAGCCCGCCGGGGGCATCCGCACCAGCAAAGACGCACTGAAATATCTTGTCGCTGTGGCCGAAACCGTCGGCGAGCAGTGGCTGCAGCCGCACCTCTTTCGATTCGGTGCATCGAGCCTGCTCAACGATGTTCTCCTGCAGCGCCACAAGCTTGCCACCGGACACTACTCCGGCCCCGACTACGTGACAACCGATTAGGTGGATGCCTCATGACCTTCCTTGACTACGCCGCTGCGCCCGAATCGCGGGCACTCTTGACGCTTCGCTCCGAGTATGGTCTCTTCATCAACGGAGAATTTGTTGCGGGTGGGGGGGCGCCCTTCGCGACGATATCACCGGCGACCGAAGAGCACCTCACGAGCATCGCGACCGCCACCGAGGAGGATATCGCCACCGCTGTTGCAGCCGCGCGTCGCGCCTACGACACCGTTTGGTCTCGGATGCCTGCGCGTGACCGCGGTAAGTACCTCTATCGGATTGCCCGGCTCGTGCAGGAGCGTTCTCGGGAACTTGCGGTCGCAGAATCCCTCGACAACGGCAAGCCGATCAAAGAATCTCGGGATGTCGATATCCCGCTCGTTGCCGCCTGGTTCTTCTCCTACGCTGGTTGGGCTGACAAGCTTGACTACGCCGGTCTCGGTGCGAACCCGCGCTCGCTGGGGGTTGCGGCGCAGATTATTCCGTGGAATTTCCCGCTGCTCATGCTCGCGTGGAAGATTGCTCCAGCGCTTGCTACGGGCAACACCGTTGTGCTCAAACCCGCCGAGACGACCTCGCTCACGGCGCTGCTCTTTGCCGAGATACTGCAACAGGCTGAGCTGCCACCCGGTGTCGTGAACATTATTACGGGTGCGGGGGCAACGGGGGCGGCGCTTGTTGCGCATGAGGATGTTGACAAGGTTGCGTTCACCGGATCAACCGAGGTGGGGCGGTCAATCGCACGGCAGGTGGCCGGAACATCCAAGCGGCTGACTCTGGAACTCGGCGGAAAGGCCGCGAACATTGTCTTTGACGACGCGCCCCTTGATGAGGCCATTGAGGGAATCGTGAACGGCATTTTCTTCAACCAGGGGCAGGTCTGCTGTGCCGGGTCACGGTTGCTTGTGCAGGAGAACATTCATGACGAGGTCATCGAGCGGCTGCAGTCGCGGCTCGCGACACTGCGACTGGGGGACCCGCTTGACAAGAACACGGACATCGGTGCCCTCAACTCACGTGAACAATTGGAACGGATCACCGAACTTGCGGCGGTCGGTGAAGCGGAGGGGGCACAGCGGTGGAGTTCTGTCTGCGACATCCCGACCACCGGTTTTTGGTTCGCACCCACGATCTTCACCGGCGTGCACACCTCCAGTCGGATCGCGCGCGAGGAAATTTTCGGGCCGGTGCTCTCGGTGCTCACCTTCCGTACCACGGCGGAGGCAATCGCAAAGGCGAACAACACACCCTACGGACTCTCGGCGGGCATTTGGAGCGAAAAGGGAAGTCGGGTGCTTGCCGTTGCTGATGCACTGCGGGCGGGAGTGGTGTGGGCCAATACGTTCAACCGATTCGATCCAACCAGTCCGTTTGGCGGGTACAAGGAATCGGGATACGGGCGAGAAGGTGGGCGACACGGACTCGCGGCGTACCTCACCGCGAGCGGGGATAACGCGCCCCTAAGAACCGCCGCAGAAACCCAGGGAGGTGTGCAATGAACCATCTATCGGTTCCGAAAACGTACAAACTGTTTATCGGTGGGGCTTTTCCGCGCAGCGAGTCGGGCCGTGTCTATCGGGTACACAGTGCTCGGGGCATTTTTTTGGCCAATGCGGCCCTCGCATCACGCAAGGATGCTCGGGATGCCGTTGTGTCCGCGCGAGCGGCGTTCGCCGGTTGGGCGGGAGCAACCGGGTACAACCGGGGGCAGATTCTTTATCGAATTGCCGAGTTGCTCGAAGGGCGTCGGGCCCAGTTCGTGGCGGAGATTCAGGATGCGACGGGGGTAACGACGGTTGAGGCATCCGCCGAAGTTGACGAGGCCATTAACCGCTGGATTTGGTACGCGGGATGGACCGATAAATATGCTCAGGTGGCCGGTAACGCCAACCCTGTTGCGGGGCCGTACTTTAATATTTCGGTGCCGGAACCGATGGGAGTTGTTGCCATCGCTGCGCCGCAGCGTTCCGCGTTACTCGGTCTCGTATCGGTCATTGCCCCGGCGCTTGTCTCCGGTAATACCGTCGTCGTCGTGGCGAGTGAGATGCATCCGCTGTCGGCCATCAGTTTTGCTGAAATTTTAGCAACCAGCGATGTCCCGAAGGGCGTCGTGAATATCTTGACCGGATCACTGTCCGAGATTGCACCGTGGCTGGCCGGTCATGCTGATGTGAACGCGCTGGATCTCACCGGAGCGGGCGTGATCGACTGGGTTGATCTGGAGATAACCGCGGCACAAACCCTGAAGCGGGTATTGCGTCCGGACAGCGGCACCGGTAGCGCGGTGCCGGCGCTCGGGCGCATCACCGCGCTCACCGAGACGAAAACCGTGTGGCACTCGAAGAGCCTGTCGTAGCGTGTGGGGAGCCAGCGTTGTCCTGGCCCTCATCAGCGCCAGCGCTGTCAGCCTGTCGTAGCGGGTGGGAACTCAGTTCACCGCCTTAATTCGACTCGTGGAGCATCGGCGGGGGTAGCTGACCGTGTTCAAGAATTTCTGAGCTAGAATATACCCGCACTACCAGGTTCCGCCGTTGACCGTCCATGTGAGTTTCGCTCGTGTGATGCCGGCTCGGGGGCCAGCCGCTTCGCAGTCGTTGCGGTTACTCGCGTGTTTTGCGAGCAGGGGGATGGTTGGTGCGGTCGGTGCCGCTGAGCTCCGGCCTCGACGAATACTGGAGGGCAATGGTCCAAACACAGCAGCGGCTGCGCCCGCGCGCCCGCGACAATGACGCACCGATCATTCCGATCCTCGCCCGTAAGGTGCGGGAGGTGGAACAGAAGTCGCAGAAGGGCAAGCTTGGTCCCACCAATCGAACCAAGTTTCAGGTTATTGCCCTGCTCATGCGCGAGGAGCGCGCGCGGGTAAAAAACTGTGGAACGCTGGATGGTTCGCGCGCTGAACTTTTGAAACGTCTCGACGGGATCGCGCAGATTCTCGCCAAGACCGCCGCACGCGATACGAGCCTCATTGTTTTGCTGGAACCGGATGCCTCGATCTCGACGGTCGCGCAGCGTTTCCGCCGCGACTGGCTGTTGGAGTCTGGCGCTGCGCTTTCGCCCGATGAGCTTATTATTACGAAGGAACCCGAACCGCAGCCGGCACTCGCGCACAATCAGGTAATCCCGCCGTCTGTGAGATCGCGGCAGCTGGCCAACCCCTTCCTCCCGCCGAGCTTTGGGGCGCAGCCGACGGTTGTACCCGCGCGACGACTTGCCAATTGGGAATTGCTCGGGCCGTTGTTCAAATCATTTGAGACAGGTTCCGGTGGGCAGGCCGCGTCCATGGAGCTACCACCCGCGCCCGCGATTGACCGGTTATCACCGCGTGGAACCGAGCTCATGAAGCACCAGATCCGATTTATTGAGGCTGCCCGCGAGGGTCATCGCACGTTTTTGCTCGCCGATGAGCCGGGCCTGGGCAAGACCGCGCAGTCGGTGCTCGCGGCATCCGTTGCCGATGCCTACCCGCTGCTTGCAATTGTGCCCAACGTTGTGAAGATGAACTGGGCTCGCGAGGTCGAACGATGGACACCGCACCGGCGAGCAACCGTCATTCACGGTGACGGTGACACACTCGACGCTTTTGCCGATGTTGTCATTGTCAACTATGACGTGCTGGATCGGCACATGGTGTGGCTGTCCACGCTGGGGTTCAGAGGGATGGTCGTTGACGAAGCACACTTCATCAAAAACCTGCAGTCACTGCGCTCGCGCAATGTGCTCACGCTCGCGGAGCGCATCCGCACCTCGGCTCCGGGGGGTAACCCGCTGCTGCTCGCACTGACGGGAACGCCGCTCATTAACGATGTCGACGACTTCCGTGCGATCTGGCAGTTTCTTGGTTGGATTGACGGTGCTCGCCCGGCTCCGCGGTTGCTCGCAAAGCTCGAGGAGGAGGGGCTGACCCCGGCTGACCCCGGCTTCTATCCGGCTGCGCGCCGAAGTGTCATTGACCTCGGCATCGTGCGTCGCCGAAAGGTGGATGTCGCGACCGATCTGCCCGCGAAGCGGATTGCTGATCTTCCCGTTGAACTGGACGATGAGCTTGGCCGTTCCATTCGGGAGGCCGAGCGTGAACTCGGAAAGCGGCTCGCGACCCGGTTCCGAGCCCTCGTTGAGGCTCGCAAACTGCGGGTTGGTGACCTGGACGATGACCAGCGGGAGCAGTACATCCGTGCGGTCGCGCTGAGCGAGCTGGAGGAGTCGAAGTCGGCGCACTCCGGTGAGAATGTCTTCACGATGGTGCGTCGGATCGGTCAGGCGAAGGCCGGGCTGGCCGCTGACTACGCTGCGCAACTGGCGCGTTCGGTCGGCAAGGTTGTGTTCTTTGCGAAGCACATTGATGTCATGGATCAGGTCGAGGCCGCGTTGAGGGCGCGGGAATTGGTCACCGTTTCCCTGCGCGGCGACCAGACTGCAGCGCAGCGTCAGGCGGCGGTGGACGCCTTCAACAGCGATCCGGATGTTTCGGTCGCGGTCTGTTCCCTGTTGACAGCCGGTGTCGGTGTCAACCTGCAGGCCGCATCCAATGTGGTGCTCGCGGAGCTGAGCTGGACCAGTGCCGAACAGACGCAGGCGATCGACCGGGTACACCGCATTGGTCAGGAAGAACCGGTCACGGCGTGGCGGATTATTGCCGCGCACACCGTTGATGCTCGCATCGCGGAACTCATTGACCAGAAGCAGGGGTTGGCGGCGCGTGCCCTCGACGGTGTGGATGTGGAACCTGGGTCGGCTGACTCTGTGCAACTCGGTGCACTCATGCATGTGCTGCGGGAGTCGCTGTAGCGCTGGCCGGGGACGGGTCATCCCGTTGTCTGAGTGCTTCGTGTTTATCCATTCCGATGATCACAAGTCTCGTCTGAATCATTCAGTTGTCTGGGTGCTTCCTGATGGGACAGCGACAGGATGGGCTCCACCGTTACCAGCTCAGACGGTCACCGCGGTCAACGGAAAACAAAGCTATTGATCTTCTGTTGTGGCTGCTGCCGTCCTAAACCGTACACCCTCGTCTGTCCGGTCGTTATCTGACTGAGTTCTACGTGGTGCCAGCGCCCTGCATTGTGACTGCACTCTGTGTGATGGCAGTGCTTAGCGCTGTGAGGGGTTCGCGGGCACTTGCCTGATTCTCTAACAGGACGAAGTCGACGTTGCCCAACTCGGGAAGAGCGGCCGCCTCGCCGACGACGACAAGATCTGGCGGCATCATCGATAGCGGAAAAACGCTGGCTCCGAGCCCGGCGCGAACACCCGCCAGGATTCCCGTGATGTCTCTGGCCGTGCACGTGATAGTCCATCTGCGGTGTGCTGCTTCGAGCGCTCGCAGAGCGACACCGCGGGAGTGACTTGATGGTTGATAGGTGACCAGGGGGAGTGGTTCTGTTGCCTTAATGTGCAGCGTTCTGTGAGCTCCCCACACGAACTGTTCTCGTCGAACAACCTTCCCCTGTGAGACGTCGGGATCCTGTCGCACATAGATGAGATCCAGTCGTCCAGTGTTGAGTTGACGCAGGAGTGCACCGCTTTGACCAATCGTCACTTCGAGGTTCACGCTCGGGTAGTTGCGGCGGAATTCTCGCAGGATGCCCGGAAGATGCGTGAGGGCAAGGTCGTCAGCCGACCCAAACCTGATTCGCCCACGCACGTGTGGCTCTGCAAAGTATGCATGGGCCTCATCAATGGCGGAGAGTATTCGTCTTGCGTAGCTCAGCATAGCCTCGCCGCTTTCTGTGAGCGTAACACCGTGGGTGTCTCGGTCGAGAAGCTGTCGTCCGGTTTGCTTCTCGAGCCGTCGAATGCGCTGACTGATGGTCGGTTGGCTCACGCCGAGCTGACGTCCTGCGGAGGAAAAGCTCAGTGCCTCGGCGACGAATACGTAGCTTCGGAGCAGTTCAGGTTCTAGCATGCCCGCTTCCTTATTGGTATTTCAAATGACCGATATCATTTACAGAGGCTATCCTAATGACAGAAGAGCGTCTAGATTCGCAGCCGTGACTACCAATCTTGGGGAGGTGTTCCTACCCGAAACCGCACCGTTCCCGGTTGTCAGCTCGCGCATCCGTTGGAGGGACACACTGCTGTCGCTCCGGTCCAGGGAGTACCAATGGTACGCCGCCGGTCTGGTGTTTGCCAGCATAGGGGGATGGTTTGCCAGGATAGCTACTGATTGGTTGGTGCTTGAACTCACCCACGACGTTGCCATGGTGGGCCTGGTGATCGCGGTACAACTGTTACCTCCGACAGTGTTTGGCGCCTGGGGTGGGGTCATTAGCGACTGGATTGCACCCAAGACGATGCTGGTCTTGACCCAGCTGGCGTTTGCGGTGCTGTATGTCTGGTTGGGGTTGCTCGTGGGCACGGGCAGTGCCGAGAAATTTTGGATTCTCGTCATATCCGTGCTTATCGGTTTCGTGAGCTGCATCGAAGGTCCGAGCCGGGCAGTACTCACGTATCAGGCAGTGGGGGTGAGGATGCTTCCTAACGCAATCAGTCTCAACGCCGTGCTGCCCCAACTGGGCGGTATTTTGGGGACGGTCTTCGTGGGGGTTGTCATGTCAGTGTTTGGTATCAAAGCAGCTGTGTTCGTCGCCGCCCTGTGTCTGTTGGTCAGTGCTGTGTCGGTTGCTCGCATCCACACGGCGCGGTTGGAGGTTAGGCCCAATACCAAACCGGGGATGGGCCACATCCGTGACGCTCTTCGCTACGTCATCCGAAAGCCGAGCATCGTGCTGTCGCTGCTCATGATAAGCGTTCTCTCGGTTTCCGGCCTTCAGGCCTCCGTTCTGAATGCGTGGATGGCTGACTCCAAGTTTCACACGGGGGCAGCCGGTTACAGTCTGTTCGCTACTCTCGGAACCATCGGCGCGTTGATTGGCGGAGTCCTTTCCGCTAGGCGCAGGCGCATCAGCGTGTTTGACAATGCCGTCATGCTCGGAGTGTCGGGACTCATCTGGTTATCGTGTGGTCTGACTCCCTGGCTAGCACCATTTTTAGGAGGCCTTCTCATTTCGGGCGTACTGAGAATGCTCTTCCTCGTGGGCAACGATACGCTCACTCAGCTTTCGTCCAACGCAGCGATTCGTGGCCGCATTGTCGCTCTTTACCTGACGGTGGTAACCGGTGGTCAGGTACTTGGGTCGGTGCTTATGGGATGGATGGTGTCAGAGTTGGGGGCGGATGTCACGTTCGTTATCACCGGGGTGGTGCCGCTGGTGGTCGCGGTTGCTATCTGTCTCTTCCTGTGGAATAGATCGCGACGCCTGGGTCGAGAGTCAATGCACCTGCTCGAGTAGCGCACAACCTCTGATGATCAGGGGTGGACATCGTTGTCTAACCCGGGTCATCGAGCCGCCTGTTATCAGTATCCGTCGAGTAACTCACGTGTGTAAGGGGTCAACAGTGAAACAAGAAGTCAAAGTACCGAAAGCGTCTGCTCCGTGGGCAGCGGGTGCATCGTCGCCGCGGGTGACGAAGGTCAGTACGTTTCTGACCGCCCCTGTGGGCATCCCCCTGGTCGTTGTGAAAATAGAGACATCCGAGGCGGGCTTGATTGGATGGGGGTGTGCGAGTGATCCGCAGCGACCGCTGGCCATTCGCACCGTCATTGACACATATCTCGGACCTCTTCTCATTGGTCGCCCATCCGGTGATATTGATGATTTCCACCACTTGGCGTCATTGAGTCCCTACTGGCGCGGCGGGGCAATTGAGAACAATGCGCTCGCGGGCATTGATGTGGCGCTGTGGGACATTAAGGGCAAGGCGGCGGCAATGCCGGTGCATCAGCTTCTCGGGGGACAGGTTCGAACGTACGTTCCGGTGTACGGACACGCCGGTGGACGTGATCATGCCGAGCTTATCGATGCAGTGCACCGCTACAAAGACAGGGGATACGAGTACATTCGCTGTCAGATCGAGGTTTCCGGTGCGGATACCTACGGTGTCAGTGGCAGTAGCGACGATAAACTCCTGGCTCAGAAGCAGGCCCGTGCTATCCCCTGGACACCGCGCCCTTATCCAGCTGCGGTTGTGCAGATGTTCGCGGCGGTGCGCGAAGCAATCGGGTTCGATATTGAAATTCTGCACGATGTCCACGAGCGACTTGATGCGGTATCAGCGGTTCGGTTATCTCGCGAGTTGGATGAGTTTCGGCTGTTTTTTCTCGAGGATGCACTGGCTCCCGAAGACTCCGAGTGGTATCACCACATGCGCCAACACTCGACGACACCACAGGCGGTTGGTGAGGTTTATTCGGGCGCCCGAGAATTTCTACCACTGATCTCGGCTCGACTTATCGACTTCGCCAGGATTCGCATGTGTTCCATCGGCGGGCTTACTCCAACGGTCAAGCTTGCGCACCTGTGCGAGGCGTTTGGAGTTCGGCTGGCTATCCATGGTCCTGGGGATGTCTCGCCCATCGGTCACGCCGCTGGCATTCATGTTGATGCCTCCTCGCGAGCGTTTGGGATTCAGGAGTCGGTTGAGTTTCCGGAGGTCATGTGTGAGGTCTTTCCTGGCGCGCCGTTGGTGATGAATGGGCGTCACCTGGTCAGCCAGGCTCCTGGGCTGGGTGTGGAATATGATGAGCGTGCCGGTGCGCGATACACCCACCCAAGCCCCCTCACATTTGACTCCTGGGCGCTTTTACGCCGGGAGGATGGCTCGGTCGCCAGACCGTAGGGAAGGTTGTGTCGTGAGAGTTGTGATGACAGGAGCTCGTGGCCTCATTGGCAGTTGGGCTGCAGATGAACTCGTGCGGGCGGGGCATGAGGTTGTGTCGGTTATCCGTGAGAAGAGTGAGGTTGCGGAGGGGCTGCTTCTTGCGCAAGAGGAGGTCATCGCCGATGCCGGTGACCCGCGAGTGCTCAAACGCGTGTGTGATGGTGCGGACGGACTCGTTCATCTGGCAGCAATTCCATCACCGGTTGGGTCCACAGCACGGGAACTGATCGAAGCAAATACGGTCACGACCGTAAACGTCTTGGAGGCGGCGGGAGAGGGTGGCATCACCGCTGCGGTTATTGCCTCTAGCGCCTCTGTGTTGGGCATGGCGTGGTGTAAAGATCTGATGGCTCCGTGCTATCTCCCGGTTGATGAACACCATCCGTTGCGACCAACGGAGGGGTATGCACTGAGCAAAGAAGCAGATGAGGCGGCTGCTCGCATGGCATCGCGGCGGTGGGGAATGTCGATCTTTGCTCTCCGCTTTCCGTTTACACACACGCGTGATGTTCTCCTTGCCCGAGCGACTGATCCCAGCGCAGAGCAGGAATTTTCGCTCGCCAGGGAACTCTGGGGCTATCTGGATGTCCGCGACGCCGCACAGGCTATTCGTCTCTGCCTCGACGTGGCCAGCGATGAAAGCACGAGGGAATGCACAGTGCTGAACATTATGGCCGATGACGTGCTTATCAATGAGGAACTGGCCGTGCTCATGAAGCAATGGCACCCCAGTGTGGGAGATATCCCTGGAACAATTCGGGGTGCCTACGATGTCTCGCGTGCCGCCGCCAGGATTGGTTTTCGTGCCGAGCATCTGCTGCGCGGGGAACCTGGAAGAGCCTCCCGCGAGAGATGACCTGCCGCCCCCGAGCATTTGCTGCGCGGGGAACCTGGTCTGAACGAGGCATCCCGTAAACACCGGAGTTGCGAGCATCTGCTGCGCGGGAAACCTGGATAGTCACATGCGTGCTGTGGCGCTTTCATAAACCCGAGCAAACGACCTGCAAACCACCGCCCACCAAAGAGCCACTCGTGTTCAAGGTGGAAGCACAACCCGGGGTGTTGTTCGTGTCCACGGTGTCGCGGGAGATTCGCCGGAACAGGTGGGTGCTGCTGAACCAGAACGAGTCGCACCCGCCTGCTTTGGAATGTTCGCTCGGCAACCTCGAGCAGTGGCCCGGCAACCTCGAGCAGTGGCCCGCCAACCACGTCGCACCCGCCTGCTTCGGGATGTTCGGTTACATATCTGGTCCGGTGACCACAGCACAGTACCGGGCAGAACGGGCAGAACGGGCAGAACGGGCAGAACGGGCAGAACGGGCAGTACCGGGCAGAACGCCGATGTCGTAAGCGAGCGTCGAACTCCCACCGGCCACGTGTGTTTGTGCAGGATCGGATGGTGGGGGTGGGTGATAGACAGGCTCCGGGCGGGGTGGACATCCCGGGTGATCGCAGGCAGGTCTCGGATCGAGTTCTCAGACCAGTCGCGAATGTGGATGAGTTACGACACGATCTGCCAACAGGCGCTCTGACCGCTGAGTGCCAGATCACTGCCCAGCACGCGATCTTCGGCGCTCTGCCTCACTCAGACCGCCACCCAGATCCTCGAATCCCTCGAACGACTATTACAACGAACTTTAGATGCAGGACACCAGCATCTGTTGCGTGAGGGAACCTGTCTCACATCCTCCTCCGGGATATCCCTCTCTCCCCAGCATCTGTTGCATGAGGGAACCTGGTGTGTCACGGGTGTGACACCCCAGGCCCCTTGCCCAGCATCTGTTGCATGAGGGAACCTGGACCGCTTTGACGATGGATGTGACCCGATGACCCCAGCATCTGTTGCGTGAGGGAACCTGGGTGCAGTCGGGTGATGCCTGCTCGATCATGCTGAAGGTGATCACCGATTCATAACGAATATGCATGGCCAGGGGTGAAACCGCCTATTGCGTCAATAACCAATTGGCCGTAGTCTGACACCATCACCTACACCGGCGTAGGCACCTTGCTGGTGTGCCGGGAACCAGATGCAAGGGAGAACCGCATGGCGTTACGCAGGGTAATCATAGGGCTTGCAGTGCTGAGCACTGCGGTGTTGTTGGTGTCGTGTGGCGCAAGCGGTGGTGGCGACAAGGCAGGCTCTGGAGAGGTCAAGGGAGACATCACGTTCCTTACAAACCGAACTGACCTCAAAACTGACGGTACCTGGGACAAGTACATCGCAGAATTCCAGAAAATACACCCCGGTGTAAATATCAAGGTGGAAGCCATTACCGACTACGAGGGTGACCTCAAGACCCGGCTCAGCACCCCGAACGGCTACGGTGATGTTTTGATGTTTCCCGCGAGCCTCACGCCTGATCAGTATGCGGATTTCCTCGAGCCGCTCGGAAAAACGAAGGAGCTTGCTTCTTCATACCGTTTCCTGGATATTCGGAGCTTTGAGGGAGTGCAGTACGGCATCGCGCTCGGCGGGGCTGCGCAGGGGGTTCTCTACAATACCGAGGTGTTCCAGAAAGCGGGTGTTGCCACCCTGCCCAAGACACCGCAAGAGTTCGTCGCCGCTCTCAAGCTTGTCAAAGAGAAGACGAGCGCAATACCGCTCTACACGAACTATAAAGACGGATGGCCGTTGGGTTCCTGGGGAGGGTATCTCGTTGCCGTGAGTGGCGATCCAGACATCCAGAACAAGATGGCGCACGACAAGTCTCCGTGGAAGGAAGGAAGCGCCATCTACGTGATTGACTCACTGCTGTACGACACTGTCCGTAGCGGGTTGACCGAACCTGACCCGCTCACCACGAACTGGGAGCAGTCGAAAGGAGATCTTGTAACAGGGAAAATCGCGACCATGATGCTCGGTTCCTGGGCCATCACCCAGTTCCAGGGAGCTGCGAAAGCTGCCGGTGTCTCGCCGACCGTTGTCGGGTTCATGCCGTATCCGGCAACGGTTAACGGCAAGCAGTATGTTCCCATCGGCGGCGACTATAACCTCTCAATTAACAAGAACTCATCGAACAAAGCGACTGCCCGCGCGTGGATGGACTGGCTGCTGCACAAGTCTGGGATTGTGGAAGCACAGGGGATGGTTTCGGCGATCTTGGATGCACCACTTCCCGCAAACCTGTCTGCCCTGCAGGGAAACGGAATTGAGCTACTCGAACTCGGCGCAGCACCTGTAGGCGATGAGGCCTTGTTCAACAACATTGCGGCTAAGTCCCAAGTTGACCTGCTCGGCCCTATCTACCGACAGAAGCTTGTTGACATTGCGCGAGGTCAGTCCAGTGGCGACATGACCTCGTACTTCAAGCAACTCAATAGCAGCTGGGGTGCGACTGTTTCCGAGCTAGCGAAGTAACTCCGTTCTGTGTCCTGCGGAACTGAACGAATGCGGCAGCGGCTTCGCGGGCTGTTGCTCCGTTCTGTGTCGTGCGGAGCCGAACCGGTCTTGACCCCGACCGTTGCCCGGGTCTTGCTCCGTTCTGCACTGTGTAGGACCAAAATTTCGTTGAGGAGTTCCACATGTCTGTTGTGACATCGGGATCGGCTTCGGCTGGGATTTCCGGTTTGGGAAACTCCGAGATTCGAAAAAAAGGGTGGTCTAGGAGACTGTACCGACGGGAGAGACAGGCCGGATGGAGCGGTCGAAGCCTCCTGATCGGTGGTGGGCTTTGGCCTAAGCTGACCCCGTATCTCTTTGTTGCAGCCGCTGTGCTCCTGTTGCTACTGCTCACGTACCTCCCCGCAGCAAATATGCTCTGGTACAGCTTCACAGACTGGAGTGGGCTTGGTCCTATTAAAAAAGTCGTTGGGTTAGACAACTACTTTCAGGTGTTCACAAATCCTCACATTTTTTCGGTATTCGGTGTGAGTTTGTACTATTTTGTTGGGGCATTCGTGCAGATAGCGATTGCGATGTACTTTGCAGTTGTGCTGAGTTTCAAGGTCTGGTTTTCTAATTTTTTCCGGGGTATTATTTTCTTTCCCTACCTCATTAATGGTGTGGCAATCGGGTTTGTTTTTCTCTATCTTTTCCAGCCGCACGGTACCATGGATACGATTCTATCGTGGTTCGGAATGACCAGTCCTCCTCAGTGGCTTGGTGACGCATCGGTGGTGAATTTTTCCCTCGCCGGTACCTCAGTGTGGAGATATACCGGTCTCAATTTTGTTCTTTTTCTGGGAGCTATTCAATCGATCCCCCCTACCCTCTACGAGGCAGCTGAGATCGATGGTGCTAACCGATGGCAGATTTTTCGAAGCATTATTTTTCCAGGAATCCGCAGGATCATTGGCCTGACTTTTATCCTCTCAGTCGCGGGCAGCTTATCTGTCTTTGAAGTTCCTTTCATCATGACGGGAGGAGCCAACGGCACGTCCACTTTTGTAATTCAAACTCTCCAGGTCGCATTCAACTACCGGCAAGTTGGACTAGCCTCAGCGATGGCTGTTGTGTTGCTCATAATTGTGCTGATCGTATCGTGGGTTCAGCGGAAGTTTTTCGCTGATGACGAAGTGGATTTAACGTGAAAAGTACAATTTTTAGTGCGGCTAAATATATCCTACTCGTAGGTGCGGTTATCGTTGTGATTCTGCCCCTATCAGTCGTGCTATTCGCAAGCTTTAAGACCAAGACTGAATATTCAAAAACTAGCCCACTAACACCGCCGAGTAACTGGTTTAATCTTGCAAATTTTGAGACCGCGTTTCTTCAGGGAGGAATGGTTACAGGCTTTCTCAATACGACTGTCGTTCTCCTCGTTTCCCTCGCCGGAACTATTTTTGTTGGAACGATGGCTGCCTACACGATCGATCGGTTTAGGTTCCGTGGGCGGAAATTTATTCTCGGACTGTTTTTGGTCGCGACACTCATTCCGAGCGTGACAAGTCAAGTTGCAACTTTCCGAATTATCACGGGAGCTGGTCTATTCAATACGAAAGCTGCATTGATTCTGCTTTTTCTTGGTACAGATATCATTGCAATTTATATTTTCATTCAGTTCATGCGTTCTATTCCAATTTCACTCGATGAAGCGGCAACGATTGACGGTGCTAATCGTTGGACAATCTACTGGCGGATTATCCTTCCGTTGCTCAAACCTGCTATTGCAACAGTGGTGATTATCAAGGGGATTGCGATCTACAACGAGTTTTATCTGCCCTTCCTCTATCTTCCTTCAGAAAACCTGATATCTACTTCACTCTTTCGATTCAAAGGTCCGTTTGGTGCTGCATGGGAAGTCATCGCCGCGGGGACGATACTCGTCCTACTCCCTACGATTGCTGCTTTCCTGTTTTTACAGCGCTGGATCTATAAGGGTTTTGTGGCCGGATCTGTGAAATGAATGGGACATCACGATGCATTCAACCAATAACACGCAGCTGTGTGCTGATGATAATGACCCCGGGCCGACAGGTACGGTGGATACTCTTTGCGAGAAAGGTTAGACATGTTTGATATCGCAGAAATACTACCACCGGGTAAGGTGGGTTCGTCCCTCTGGCCCCTTATGAAACAGGCAGGAATCACGCAGGTTGTCGGTACTTTTACCCCTGCTGATGCGCTTGGAATCGGTGAGAAACCGTGGGATTATCTGCCCCTGGTGAGACTCAAGAAACGGTACGAAGATTACGGATTCACCGTTTCGGTCATCGAAGACCGTCCGCCATTGAATCGGGCCAAGCGAGGTTTGCCTGGGCGTGATGAGGAAATCAACGAGGTAAAAATCCTCATCGAGAATATGGGTCGGCTGAATATTCCGGTCTGGTGTTACGAGTGGATGGCGGATTTCAACTGGATGCGCACTTCAGTCGCAATCCCTTCTCGGGGTGGGTCAACGGTGAGTGGGTTTGATTTCGAGCTAGTAAAAAATGCTCCACCGACAGAGTATGGACCTCTTGAAGCGGAAACCCTGTGGGAGAGCCTCGAATATTTTCTGGACCAGATCATTCCTGTGGCTGAGAAGTGGGGAGTAACGCTGGCGATGCATCCGGATGATCCTCCGCTATCCCCACTTCGAGGAGTTGCGCGAATTATGAGTTCACTTGAAGGATACGATCGACTTCTGAGAATATCGGCTAGCCCGATGAACGCCATCACGCTCTGCCAGGGCAATTTTGCTCTTATGACTGATAATCTACCGGCGGTCATTCGCACATACGGCAGTGTGGGAAAGATCGCGTTTGTTCACCTGCGAGACGTTCGTGGCACCAAGTTTAAATTCGAAGAGACATGGCACGATGACGGTCCCACCGATATGTACGCCTGTTTCCAAGCATATAAAGACATCGGTTTTGGCGGTGTGATGCGCCCAGATCACGTTCCAAACCTGTATGGGGAAGAGTCCGAAACTGCGGGATATGCGACACTCGGTCGACTTTTTGCGGTCGGTTACCTGCGAGGTCTGAAGCATGCCGTCCTCAGGTGAAGCGAGATGCTCGCTCGGAACGGTCGTGGTCACGGGTGGTGGAGGCGGTATTGGTGCAGCAGTAAGTAAGTTTGTTGCCCGGGCAGGATACGCTGTGATCGCTGTTGATATTGCCCCGCTTGGTTTGGATAAATTGACGGCTGATGCTAAGTCTGAGGGATTAAATATTTGCACCGTTGTTGGGGACACTTCGGAAGAACAGGTGAATCATGATGTGTTCACCGCTGCAGCTGACAACGGAATGCTGCACGGTGCTGTCCTTTGCGCGGGTGCAACAATCCATAAGCCATTCATGGAAACGTCACTCGACAATTTCATGTTCACATTTCGAGTGAACTTACTGTCAACTTTCCTCGGTCTTCGAGAAGCGGGACTTGTTCTCGCATCTCAGGGTAAGGGAGGATCACTCATCGCAGTCTCTTCAATTAATGCGATGCGTCCGCTGCCAGAGCAAGCGAGCTATAGCGCTGCAAAGGCGGGTATTGAATCGCTCGTCCGTAGTGCTTCCGAAGACCTCGGTCCGTCCCGTGTTCGAGTAAATTCGCTCGCTCCGGGCGGAGTGAACACTCCGATGAACCCCATTCCTGACCAGCGCAACACGTACGCTCCGCATATTGCGCTACGGCGTGCAGCTGAACCCGAAGATATGTGCGGAACCGTAGAGTTTCTTCTCAGTGATAAATCTCGTTATATCACCGGCGCGACCATTGTGGTTGACGGTGGACTTATGAACCACAGATAGTAAAAACTGACCTCGCCAGGCAACCACCACTAATGACCTTTTTGGTCGGACAGGTATATAATCATCATGAGAATTCAGCCGTTTAGGGACGAGCTTGTCGAACTAACCTCGCAGTGGCAGGGTGATCGCTTTGAGGATGGCCGCCCAAAAGTCCCTGACTCTGTGCTTGAGGATTTACAAGAGGCAACAACCGAACAAGTGTGGGCGGTTTTGTGGGACGCTGGTTTCCTGCATCAATACGAGGGAAACTGGCTGGAGACTAACCCGGGAAAACCTATCGTCGGGCGGGCGGTGACCTCGCAGTTTGTTCCCAAGCGCCCGGATCTTGATGAGGTGGTGCTGACCGCTGCTGCTCGGGAAGGACTTGTTTTTGGTCCCGACACCCAGAATTGGCTCGTCGTTGAATCTCTTGTGTCACACGATGTCATGGTCGTTGATCTCTTCGGAAAGATTTACGAGGGAACATTCATAGGTGACAACCTCGCCACGGCCGTCGCAACGAGAACGGGAGTCGGCGCAGTCATTCACGGTGGTATCCGCGACATGATGGGTATTCGCGAGCTCAAGGCGATCAATGTGTTCTATCGCGGAGTCGATCCGACTCCGATTCGCCATGTCACTCTTGCCGGCCTGAATATTCCTGTTCGCTTAGGTGCCGCAACGGTTCTGCCCGGAGATGTCGTGTTTGGAACCCCATCCGGAGTGATCTTCATTCCGCCACACTTGGCCGAGAGAGCTGCATCACTCAGTCGAGAGACACGTCTACGTGACAAGTTTGGGAAGCAACGGCTGGCAGAACGGACGTACACCAGCGCCGACATTGACGTACCTGAATGGCGATCAGACATCCAAGCCGACTACAACTCCTGGCTTGCAGACGGTACACAGTAAGGTGACGGCGGAGCATCGATCGTGGGTTGCGCGCGCGGCGCATCCTCAAACCCGCCGACTTTGACCGGCTCACCTGCACATCGTGGGTTGCGCGCGGCGCATCCCGGTCTTGCCGTCGCGGTCTCAAGGAACACGAGATCGTGGGTTGCACGCGGCGCATCCGCTGATTTGTGTCGAGAACCACAGCGTCACGCCAAGCCTGCCGGGCCTACACTCCCGTCCACCTGCTTGTGCCAAGAACCGCAAGCAGGAGACCGCAGTAGACTTGCACCCGGCCGAGAGCCTTGAGTTCGCGGCATCCGGCGGGTGTGTTTGACCGCACTGACAGCAGCCCGGCACGGATAGTCACGGATAGTTGAGTGTGGAGGCAGCACATGAAGATCGGTATCTTGACCAGCGGCGGCGACTGTCCAGGCCTCAATGCGGTTATTCGCGGAGCGGTCTTGAAAGGTGTTATTTCGCACGGTGCAGAGTTTGTCGGGTTCCGGTGGGGATGGCGTGGGGTTGTTGAGGGTGACACTATTCCCATCACTCGCTACGACGTGCGCGGTCTCTCGAAGCAGGGTGGCACCATTCTCGGATCCTCTCGCACAAACCCGTTCGAGGGTGGTGGTGGTCCTGAAGCCATCCAGCGTATGCTCGATCAGCAGCGAATTGATGCGATTATCGCTATCGGCGGTGAGGGCACTCTTGCCGCCGCGCGCCGACTCACCGACGCCGGGCTCAACATCGTGGGTGTACCCAAGACCATCGACAATGACCTCGCAGCAACCGACTATTCGTTCGGCTTCGATACGGCCGTCGAAATCGCGACCGAAGCGATTGATCGACTCCGAACCACCGCAGAATCACACGGTCGGTGCATGGTTGTCGAGGTCATGGGTCGGCATGTTGGGTGGATTGCCTTGCATTCCGGGATGGCCGGTGGAGCGCACGCCATCCTGATACCCGAACAGCCGCAGAGTGTGGAGCAGATCTGCGAGTGGGTGGAAGCGGTGCGCAATCGTGGTCGCGCACCGCTTGTTGTGGTTGCTGAGGGATTTCGGCTTCCCGACATGGCCGAAGCTCACTCGCACAAGGGTCTGGATGCCTTCCGTCGTCCGCGTCTCGGCGGTATCGCCGAGCTGCTGGCTCCACTCATCGAAGAGCGCACCGGCATCGAGTCTCGGGACACCGTGCTCGGCCACACTCAGCGCGGGGGAGCCCCGTCAGCATTCGATCGGGTGTTTGCCACCCGGCTGGGAATGGCGGCTGTCGAGGCAGCCTACGACAAAATGTGGGGGTCGATGGTCACGCTGCGCGGCACCGACATCGAGATCGTCTCCATCGCGGAGGCTATTGGAACACTCAATTCGGTGCCGCAAACTCGGTATGACGAGGCGCGAATTCTGTTCGGTTAGCTTCGACCGCTATCTGTTTCTGGAGCGTGTGGCGGGTCAAAATCTTGGTTTCTCAGGGGCCTCCGGCTTGTTCTCCAGAGAGGCCCGGGGCGATTTACTTCAGTGACGCGGTGAGTCTGTATCAGCTATTTCCTAGCTTTATCAGCATTCTCCCAGCTTCTATGGAGAAACTTCCAATGTTTACCGCATACTGTGTGTCCGTGAACTCTTCTCGTGTAATTTCCAGTGTTTTTTCGGGGCTTTTTCAGAGTATGGGGTTCCGGTCGTTGTGGGGCAGGGGGGTGGTTGGTGCGTTTGTTGTTGTGGTGGTTGCGGCGGCGATGGTGGTTGTTCCGGTGGTGGATCGGGCGGTTGCTGTTGGTCCGGGGTTGTCGGTTGTGAAGAGCGCGACTCCGGCGACGGTGTCTCGTGCGGGGGAGCGGGTGTCGTATTCGTTTGTTGTGACGAATACGGGAGACGTGGCGTTGTCTGATGTTCGGGTTGTGGATGATATGGCTGGTTCTGCGTTGACTGTGACGTGTCCGACTGTTGGGCAGCCGGTTGCTCCGGGTGGCACGTTGACGTGTACCGGGTCGTATGTGGTGACGCAGGCTGATGTTGATCGTGGTCGTGTGACAAGTACCGCGGTGGCCTCTGGTCAGGCTCCAACTCCGGCGGGAGGGACGGCTCCGGCGCGGACGGTGTCTGAGGGCTCTTCGGCCGGGGTGGTGACAATTGCGTCTGCTCCGGGGTTGTCGGTTACGAAGAGTTTGAATCGGACAACGGTCGGGCGTGTGGGTGATCGGGTGTCGTATTCGTTTGTTGTGACGAACACGGGGAATGTGACGATGTCTGATATTCAGGTTGGGGATGACTTGAGTTTGCCTGGGGGTGGACTGACTGTGACGTGTCCGACTGCTGGACAGCCGTTGGCTCCGGGTGGCACGTTGACGTGTACTGGGTCGTATGTGATGACGCAGGCTGATATCGACGCCGTTGGTGACGGGGGTCGTATCGTTAGTAGTGCGAGGGCGTCTGGTCAGGCTCCGACTCCGACGGGAGGGACGGCTCCGGCGCGGACGGTATCGAGGTGGACAAACGGTGGTACTGGTATAGAGTTCAGGGTGGGTCCGAGGTTGTCGGTTGTGAAGAGCGCGACTCCGGCGACGGTGTCTCGTGCGGGGGAGCGGGTGTCGTATTCGTTCGCCGTGTTGAACACGGGGAGTGTGAATCTGTCTGATATCCGGGTTGTGGATGATATGGCTGGTTCTGCGTTGGCTGTGACGTGTCCGGCTGCTGGGCA
>NAEP01000034.1 GCA_002529645.1 Candidatus Lumbricidiphila eiseniae
CCTGACCCCTCTCCGAGGGTATTTTCAGAACCCCGAGAACAAGCAGGAAAGCTATGACCCCATGACCAATAAACCCCCAAACTCGCAACCAACACACAGAACTTACCCAATAACCACACCAGCAACAGCAACAGCAACAGCAACAGATAGGTCTGCTGCACGGATTGGCGACGGGTTTGGTTTGGGCCGTGGGGGTCGGGGTTTGGTTCGTGGTGGTGGGGGATGTTCTTCTTTAACAGGTTGAGAAGATTTTCCATGGTGGTGGTGTCGTAGGACGCGATTGGGCTCATCGATCTGATCAGACAATGGTGGGCCAGGGCAGGCAGGAGCTTCCGGCTGCGAAATTGTGACCCGCGGTCTGAGTGAGCCAGAGCTGGTTCGGGCCGTTGGCGGTGAACTCGTGCCGGATCCGACCGTCCTTGTCGGTGACAGTGCAGATCTCGTCAGGAACCGCAAGGGTCGGGCTTCTTCTCGTTGCGGCACCATAATTCTTCCCGAACATGCTCCATCAGCTGTTGTCCGAGGTGATCTGCCACGAGTGGGTACATCAATTTTCCCCGCAGATTCGCCTACGACAGATACACCCCCGCCTTCCGGAACACCCCATTCTCCTGCTCGAGGAGCCGGTTACCGCGGCGCAACTCCCACAGCTGCACCACCTCGCTCGTCATCACGCCGGACTGCCTACCCGCCTCGACGCGCTCGACACACATCTAGTTCCCCAGGGTGCCGGGATGGAATCCGAAGTCCTGCACGATCTGCACGATCATGACCCCCGACTCACGGTCCCAGACCACACGCAGAACATCCCCACGAAACCCCTCCAGAAATAGCATCGGACACGATGACACCCCTCCAACACAGTCCCACAACCAAACAGATCAGATATCACCCACCCGTGCAACAGACCCCAACGCTCACAGCAACCCGACGGCACCACAACCGAAACCCACTCGACCCGACATAAAACGCTCAACATCCGGATCGACCATAATGTCGCTCGGGCGAAGTGGCCGAGCAAGGTACAGCCCCTCAAGCGACGTAAGTCGGCTGAGCGCAACATAGGTCTGACCGGGAGTGAACGCTCGCGCCCCCAGATCCACAATCGCGGCCTCGTAACTGGCCCCCTGCGACTTGTGGATGGTCACCGCCCACGCCAACCGCAGTGGATACTGGGTGAACTCAGCGACAACATCCCGTTCCAACTTCTTGGTCCGAGCATCCCAGCTGTATCGAAACCGCTCCCAGGTCACCGGTTCGACGGTGTGTTGAACACCGTCGACCGTGACCTTCACGTCGTCACCAAGAACCGTCACTTCGCCGAGCGTGCCATTGACCCAGCGCTGCTTATCTGTTCCACTCACGGTATCGTTGCGAAGAAACATCACCTGAGCGCCAACTTTTAGTTCCAACCGCTCCTCGGCAGGAAAGGCTCGCCCGCCGAAATCGCCGTTGATCTCCGCCTCTCGGGTTCGGGAATGCCCCGGCAGCCGGTGCAGCGCAGTGGCGTTGATCTGGTTGACCGTGTCATTGCGGGTGGCGAGCGTGAGAACACCCTGTTCCGGCAGCGGCCGCCGGGCACCAACCTCGTTCAGGGTGCCCGCGATGTCCGAGGTCACCTGGCCGTGCCGTACCGCGTTCAACATGTGCCTGAAATTCGCATCGTGCTGCCGGTGAACGTCACTCAGCTCAAAAATCCGCAGGGATGCTTCGCGCCACACCCTCGCGTCGAAGAACCACATCGACGCGTACGTGTCAGCAAAGTAGGCCCGCTCCGGGCCATCCCCTGGAACCGGTGCCAACTGGTACGGATCACCAAACAGCACCACCTGCGCACCACCGAATGGCTCGCGGCGGCGCTGGCGCGCCTGGCGTAACGAGCGATCTATGGCGTCCATCAGGTCGGCGTTCACCATAGAAACCTCGTCAATAACAAGTGTGTCCATGGCGTTGAGAATCTTCCGCACGCTGTCGTTCTGCTCGATATCGTGATCGGCGATGACACCGATCGGCAACCGAAACAGCGAGTGAATCGTCTGGCCGCCGACGTTCAGCGCGGCCACTCCGGTCGGCGCGGCGATAACAATGTTCTTGTCGGTGTGCCAGTTGAGGTGGGTGAGCAGGGTCGATTTCCCGGTGCCCGCCCGCCCCGTGACAAATATGTGATCACGCGTCGACTCAATCGCCTCGAAAACGGCGGCCTGTTCGCCACTCAGTTCCATTGCGGCTACCTCATCCTCCCCACCAACCTGTCATACCTTCATCGCGCCCGCGCGCGCCACCGGGTGTGGGTGCCGTGCATGATGATAACTGTAGCCGTGGACCACCCGCAGTGGATGTCCCACTCCTGAGCCCTGAGCAGAAGTTTTCGATGAGCCGACAAAACGGGTTGCGGTCACGTTCTGCTCCCCGACCGAATTCTGCGTAGAAGATGTTCGGCTTCTTTGGCAATCACCTCCAACCTCGTCACCCCATGAAGCGTATAGATTACGACCCCGCCGTTCGAATTCGAGAACCTGCCGAGCACCCTCACTGCTGGCGTGCCGGTTTTGTGTCTGTCTGTTTGCAGGCTGACTCTGTGCTGGGTGGGTGTGGGGATGGCCCCAGCTGAGCGAGCGTGTCGACACCGATGCGAGCCTGTGCTGGGTGGGTGTGAGGATGGCCCGGTGTCGGTCATTCGGTCTGTGTTCGCTGGCTTCTATGCTGGGTGGGTGTGGGAACGACGGGTGAGTGCGCTGAGACCGTTGCTTGTGTTTGTGCTCGGGTGGTTCGGGCTGGGGCTGGTTGTGCTCGGTGCTTTTGTTATCGTCCTGAACGTGCTCAACCACACACTCTACGGGGCACCGGTTTTTGTTCAGCGGTACCTCTCGGCCATCGCCAGTGACAACATCACCGAAGCGATGAGCACCCCCGGGGTCGATATCGACGCAACCACACTCACCTCACGCGGTATCAACGGGCCGGTCTCACGAGCGATGCTCCGCACAGGAGTGCTGAACACCGGACCCAAAAAAGTCACCATCACCACCGATACAACCCACCCCGACGGGAGACACTCCATCACCGCGACATACACCCTCGCCGGAACCTCCCACACAACAACCTTCGACGTCGTGCCCCTCGACCCGCTCTACGGTCTGATCAACCGATGGAAATTCGCCACAAGCCCCCTCACTGTGCTCGATGTCACCACCAACAACACCCCCTTCTTCACTGCAGGACACCTCACCCTTGATGCCCGAGCAAACAAACCAGACACCCTCCGAGCGGCATTCAGCCAACAAACCCCCTATCTCACCCTCGCACCCGCAGCCTACCTACTCAGCTACACCTCCCCTCTCCTAACCATCCCTGCTGTCACCACAACCACCACACCGAACCACGTGACCCCGGTAGAACTTGTCGCACAACCAACACACGACTTCATCCAACGCGTCCAAACAAAACTAGACCAATTCCTCACCACCTGCACACAACAACAGGTACTCATGCCCACACAATGCCCCTTCGGCACCCAAATCAATGACCGCATCATCGGCACCCCCCGCTGGACAATAACCTCCACCCCCCAAGTCACCCTCACACCCGGCACCGACTCATTCATCATGCCCCCCACCACCGGCATCGCCCGCATCAGCGTCGATGTCCAATCACTCTACGACGGAACAAAAAAGCACCTCATCAAAAACCACCCCTTCACCATCGGGCTCAACGCCCAAATCCAACCCAACAACACCATCACCATCCAACTCCAATAGCCACCACCCAGCCCACCCAGAAACCCACTGCCACCCACCATCCTGCAGTCCGCGCCATCCAAGACCCCCCCCCCAAAAAAAACACCCAGCCCCCTACTCGTGACCGCCACGACCCGCACGACCATCGCGTTGCGCCAGCTCGACCAGCCGCTCGTTGTAGGCACGCAGCTCTGCGTCGCCGGTACGGTCAGCGTGACGATCCCGTCTCCTCGACTCACGTTCGTCGGTCCGTGACCACCGAATAGCAACCGTCATGGCCAGTGCGAGCGTCGGTATCTCGCCAATGCCCCACGCGATTCCACCGCCGAGTTGTTGATCGGTTAGCGCATCTGTGCCCCAGCCCATCGCACCATACCAATCGGAGAGCAAAAGGTTACTTCCCAGCATGAGCGCGAGGCCAAAAAAAGCGTGGAACGCCATCGTGCCGAGCAGAAGCAGAAGCCGGAACGGATAGGACAGCCGTTGTTTCACCGGGTCAATCCCGATCATGGACTGCACAAAGAGATAGCCGGTCACCAGGAAGTGCACAATCATCCACTGGTGACCCACGTGGTCAACGGTTGCCCAGCGAAATAACGGTGAGTAGTAGAACAACCAGAGCGATCCGGCAAACAATCCGGCCGCAACAAGCGGGTGTGTGAGGATGTCTGCGACCCGCGAGTGTATGGCGAACAACAACCACTCCCGGGCACCCCGGCTGCCGTCTTTTCGCGGTCGGATCGCCCGCATTGCAAGCGTAATGGGCGCACCGGGCACCAGTAGCACCGGCACCGCCATGGTGAGAATCATGTGCGCCGCCATGTGGCTCGAGAAGAGATACTCCTCATACACATTCACCCCGCCGTTCGTGGTGTAGCCGAGCACTGCAATTCCCGCCACCCAGAGCACAGTGCGGTACATCGGCCAACGATCGCCGCGCCGTCGCACTCGCCACACACCGGCAAGGTAAAAGAAGAGCGCGAACCCACAGATAATCAGCCACAGCAGGTCAAAGTTCCACTCGGTGATATACCGCTGCCAGTCAGGCCACGGTGGCAACGGAGAATTGGTGAGCACGCTGGCCGGGGTCTGCGCACCGCCGGGAAGCTCAGCAGTCCCCCCCGGGGTGGCAGTGCGTGCAAGCGCGGTTGCGAGGCCAGAGGCCACGCCCATGAGGAGGCCTTCGCCGGTCACTAGCACCCAAAACGGGCTGGACCGAGCGGCGGCGGAACGGGACATCCGACGAATACTAACCGTGCGCTGGATGGCCCCGAAGCCCCCGAGTGCAAGCAGTGCGCCGATCTTGAGCAGCACCAGGACACCGTAGGGTGTCCCCAATTCCGCAACCGTGCCCATCCGGATGGCAGCACTCACGTACCCGGAGATCGCCACGATGATAAAACACACGAGCGCAAGCGTCGAGTATCGCCGAACAACCTCGACGAGGCGATCTCGCGCAAGATCCCGCCGGATGACAACAACCGTCGCAAGGCCACCCACCCAGGTCGCGATGAAGATCACATGAAGTCCGAGCGCCGTCACCGCCGCGTCGTGGTTGGCGGCGCCGGCCGCGTGTCCCTGTTGCGCGAGCGGCACAAAACTCACGGCGGCAAGAATTGTGACGAACACGAGCGCGGTTCGGTTTCGCACCGCCACGCAGAGCACGGTTGATGCCGCCGCAAGAAGGGTCGTGGCAAGCCACGCTTGACCAAGCTCAACTGAGGTGAGAAATTGCCCAATTTTTTGACCAAAGTCGGCATCGAAGCTGGGCGGAACCGCAGTGATCTGTTCAAAGACCAGAAATCCGGTGACCGCGCTCGCCACGGTCATCACCGCGGCGGATGTCGCGGCCATATCCAGCGCTCGCGCTGACGCCTTCTCGGTGGGACTCAGTGCCCACAGGACAAGGACAAGAGCACCGAGCATTCCCGCGGCACTGAGGTTGACCACAAGCCGTGCGATCGGCAGCCCGTATCTGACAAGCGGGCCGGGATCCTGCAGTTTCTCGGGGGTGGCTCCCCCACCCACAGCAAGACCGAGGAACACCGCCGCCACGGCCACAACAAGCAGAGCAGCCACCGTGCACACAATCGTTACCGCTCGCAGACTGCTCGGCGATGGTACGGGCATCCCTCAAGACTACGTGGGCACTGCCGTGCAAAACGCAACGAGGGGCACCGAGACCGGATACCCCTCGCGAACTGCGCGAACTACTTCTTGACAGCAGCCTTGAGTTTCGTGCCCGCCGTGACCTTCACGGAGTGGCCAGCAGCGATCTGAATCTCTGCGCCGGTCTGGATGTTGCGACCGACCCGCGCGGCGCGGAAGGTGCGCTCAACCGCGAGCCATCCCGGGATGGTCACCTTGACGCCGTCACTGATCGCCTCAGCCACCGTGTCGAACAGCCCACCAAGCACGGAGTCAACCGTGGCCTGACTGTGTCCTGTTGACGCGGCGATTTTTGCGACGAGCTCAGTCTTGTTCAGAGTCTTGTCAGCCATTGATTGTCCTCCTCGGACTTTAGCCGTTCAGAAGAACAGCGATAGTTGGTTTTCGAGAGCGTAGATAACCTGCTCCGTGGCCGGTACGACCGCCACGAATGTAACAGATCACGGCGACGAAATCCCCAAATCTGTGGGGTGTCGCGGCAATATAACACTCACAGGTGAGGTATTTCTGATGCTGGAGGGGTGGGCAACAATCGGAGGGGCATGTCGTTCGGTGCTGGCTGCCCACCGGGCGGCGTTCGCGAGGACGCGTTGGATATCGGGGTGATTGTAGATCGGGTATTTTTGGTCGCCAGGGCTGAAGTAAAAGATGCGTCCGCGCCCGCGTCGATAGGTCAGGCCGGAACGGAACACCTCTGATCCGCTGAAGGAACTGATAAAGATCGTTTCGTCGGGTTCTGGTACGTCAAAGAATTCTCCGTAGGTCTCGTGGGCGTCAACCACGAGCGGCGAGGGAACACCTTCGGTGAGCGGATGTCCCGGTGCCGTCACCCACAGAACCTCGCGGTCACCGTCATCCCGCCAGGAGAGAGAACAGCTGGTTCCCATCATCCGGGTGAAAATCTGCGAGAAATGGCCGGAGTGCAGGACCACGAGCCCCATCCCTCCGAGCACATGCCGCTGCACCCGTTCGACGATCTCATCGGCGACCTGATCGTGCGCGAGATGGCCCCACCAGAACAGCACGTCTGTCGCCTCGAGGCGTTCCTCGGTTAGCCCGTGGTCAGTCTGTTGCAGCGTGGCGGTGTGCACCCGGACTTCGTCGCCGAGCACTCCGTCGAGCGCCGCGGCAACGGCACCGTGGATGCCGTCCGGATAGAACGGCATGATGTGCGGTTCCGTGGTCTCGTGAATATTCTCGTTCCACATCGTCACGGCAATCGTCATCGTGGCGCTCCGATTCTTGTGGACGCATCGAGTGCGAGGGCGGCGGTCCAACTGAATCGCGTGGTGCCCCGGGGTGCGAAGGAGTGCGGGTCGAGGTACTCGGGGAAGTCGTGTTCAAGCGCCGCGTTCTCCATGCCGCGTGATAACTGTTCCGCCTCGGTGGTGAATCCGCGCTCGTAGAGCGCTTCCGCGATCAGCCAGGCGGTGTTGAACCAGGATGGCCCTCGCCAGTAGCGCGACGGGTCGAACGTGACCGCGGTCAGGTCGTGGCTGGGTACCATCGCAACCTCACCGAGCCGGAAATGTGGCCCGCGCACCAGGTCGAGCAGTTCCCGCGTGTGGCGTATCCCCGGCAGGAGCAGGGGCACGAGCCCGGCCACCGTTCGGTACTGCTGAAGGGTTCCGCTCAGGATATCGCGCGCAACGTAGCATCCCCGTTCAGTGGACCACAGCGTTTCGAGCGCCTCGGTGATCCTGCAAGCCTCGAGCCGGTGTGGCAGCGGATCGGCGGCCACGAGGGTCGCGATGGTTGCAAGCGCGAGCTCGGAACGAGCCCAGAGTCCATTGAATGCGGGGTCTTCGAATTGGAACGGGAAGCTCTCGTCCGCGTCGTCGCACCCGTGGTCGCGGTAACGGGCGGCGAAATAGAGGTACTTGCCGTATTCACCGTCGGATGGCCGGTGGTCTGCGTCCGCGTGCAGGAGGTCGGGGCGTGGGATCAGTGCGGTGTATGTCTCGGTCATCGCCTGCAAACAGGCATCCCAGAACGGAGAATTGTCCATGCCGCTCTCCCAGGGGTGCACAATGCGAGCGAGGCCACCGCGACCACCGCGCCGGTTCCTCAGGTAGTCGTGCCAGCGCACTAGCCGCGGATACGCTCGCTCAAGGAATCGACGTCGCTGTGACTCCGCCGGGTCTGCCTCGTGCACGAGAAGTGCGGCAAGGGCGTGGGTGGGTGGCTGGATAAGCCCGGCGGTCGCCACGGGCGCAGCACCCGGGATCTGCTCGCTGTGCCAGAAACTCGCTCCGGGGGAGTACCCGTCATCGCGCCCGGAATGGAACACAATCTGCGGGAGACGCCCATCCTCCCACTGTGCACTGAGGATGGTGTCAAGCTCCAGTTGTGCCCGTCGAGGTGATAGATGACGCAAACCGACGGCGATAAACGCCGAGTCCCAGCTCCACTGGTGCGGGTAGAGCCCGCCGGCCGGAACGGTGTAGCTGCCACGCCAGTTTCTGAGCAGGACGCGGGCTGCAGACGGTTTGATCGCGCTCACAGGTATCGCCGAAGCAGTGGCGGCACGGTCGGGAGCACGGTCGCGGCTTCGCCGGAGAGTCGGCTCTCAATGGCGATCGAGCGCTTGTAGCCGATCGCGGCGACCGTCGCCCCGAAGAGCGCCCAGTCTAGGTGTCCGGCACCGGGTTCTAGGCGGTTGGAGTCGCTCGCCTGAAGATGGCCGATGTGTGGAGCCACCTCGAGCAGGGCACCGGCGGGATCGGCTTCCTCGATGTTCATGTGGTAGGTGTCCGCGACGATCAGCACCGCGGGCGATCCAATTTCGACAATGAGAGCGGCGGCTCCGGAGAGTGTGTTGACGAGGTAGTCCTCGTAGCGGTTGAGGGGTTCGAGAAAAAGTTCGACACCCTCGCGCTCGGCGTGCTCGCCCAACCGCCCGAGCGCATCCACCAGGATACGGTGGTCGCTCTCGGGCGAGCGAGGCGGCTCGAACGGGGGCAGACGTCGGGAGAACATGCCGTACGAGCCGGGGGTCATGACTCCGACGCCGCCGAGTTCGGCCATGACGCTCAGCTGCGAGGCGAGCTGTGTGATCGCATCCTCGCGAAGCTCCGCGTCGAAGGCTCCGATGAAGTGAGACATCTCGACGCAGGCCGTTGGCATGATGACACCGGCATCGCGCGCCCGGCGGAGTTCGGGGAGCCTGGATGCAAAGTGGAAATCGCCCCGGCTCCGGAGCTCGATGCCGTCGAACCCCCAAGCGAGGGCAACGTCGAATTTCTCCTCCAGCGATGAGCCGGGAAGGTGGTGTTCCTGCAGGGTGATCGCGTTCGTCATGAGAACTCCAGCACGACCTGCAGCGCAGCCGCCGGATCGGTATCGAGCAGCTGGTACGCTTCCGCTGCATCCTCAATGCGAAATCGGTGCGTCACCAGCGGCGTTGCGTCGAGTCGGCGGTCGGCCAGTGCGTCGACCACCGTGCGCTGGAGTCGGGGCACGTCCCATCGGGCTCGGAGCCGGTTGGGCACAGACCCGATCTGTGAGGCGAGCACCTGCACCCGGTTGTGATGAAATTCCTCCCCGAGTCGCAGTGGCGTCGCCTCTGCCTGGTAAAACCCGGATGCGATGACGGTGCCGTCGGCACCGACGGCGCGCACTGCCGCCTGAAGGGCGTGGTAACTGCCGCTCAGTTCGATCGCGACGTCGGCGCCCGCGCCCGCCGTGACGTCGCGGATCGAGTGGGCAAGCTGCTCGTCTGGAACGAAGGCGTGCGCTGCGCCCTGGCGTTCGGCGGCCTCACGCCGCGCGGGGATGCCGTCAACGGCGATCACGGTCGCACCGTTGAGAACAGCGAACCGGGTGGCGAGGAGGCCGATGACACCCTGACCGAAAATTGCAACCGTCGAGCCGACTCCGAGGTCAGCAGCGAGAACTCCGTTCAGCGCGATGGCCCCCACGCGCACGAACGCGGCCGCGAGCGGATCAAGGTGAGCGGGGAGGACGTGGCCGCGGAGGGTTTCGATGGTCAAGATGCCCTCGGCGCGGTGGCCCCAGATGCCCCAGACTCTGTCCCCGAGGCGGGGCGCGTCCGGGGGGCCAGCCGCGGGATCGGCGGCGATCTCGATCACCTCGCCGACCTCCGAGTATCCCCATCCGTCAAGAGGGTACGCAAGCTGTCCGTGCTCCGTCGCTCCGCGGAAGAGCCGGAGTTCCGGGTCCCACTCGGATGTGAGGTACGGATTGGTGCCGCGGTATGCGGTCAATTCGGTTCCTGCCGAGATACCCGAATACAGGGTGCGGACACGCACCTGTCCGGGCTGGAGCTCCTGATGCGGGGCGTCGATGATATCGACCGTGCGAGGAGCCGAGAAGCGAAGGAGGCTGTTCATTGCGTTCGTCCGATCAGATTGCGTGGTGGCACAAACATTAGCACTCGGTCTAGACCACTTGTGTATAGACATTATGCAGAAGGTGCGTTACTCTCCAAACACCCCCACCCAGAGAGGAGATGCGATGAGGATGTCGCGTATCACTAAAGTCGTCGCGAGCGCAACGCTCCTGTTCACCGCCGCCGCGCTCACCGGTTGTTCGAACAGCGCACGCAGCGATAATGACAGCAAGACCATCACAGTGTGGTCACAGGAGAATCAGCCAGACCGGGTCAACGCAACCAAAACGATCATTGAGGGTTTCACGAAAAAGACCGGCATCAAGGTCAAGCTCGTGCCCGTGGACGAGAACCAGATACCCCAGCTTGTCGCCTCCGCTGCGATCTCCGGAAGCCTACCGGATGTCATGGGGGCGATCTCGCTCTCAATCGTCCGCCAGCTCGACACACAGAAACTGCTCAACACGGATGCCGCCGCCAACGTGGTTACAGCGCTGGGCGAGAAGACGTTTGTCGGCTCCGCCCTCGACCTCGACAGGGACGGGGACCGACAGCTGGCGGTTCCAGACTCCGCGTACGCACAGATTCTGGTCTACCGTAAAGACCTGTTCGAGAAGGCCGGCTTGAAGCCACCGACCACATACGCCGACCTTGAGAAGGCGGCGAAGACCCTGACAAACGGCAGCACCTACGGCATCACGCTCGCAACCGACCCGGCCGACGTTTTCACGTCTCAGACGTTTGAATCACTGGCACTCGGCAATAACTGCCAGCTCGTCGATAAGAGCGGCACCATCGGTCTGAATTCGAGCGCGTGCGCAACCACGTGGAACCTGTACGGAGCACTCGCCCAGCACTATTCACCGCAGGGCACGCAAACCGTCGACACAACCAGAGCGACGTATTTCGCAGGCCAGGCGGCGATGGTTGACTGGTCAACCTACATTCTTGACGAGCTCGGCGGCCTCAGAAACGATGCTCTGCCGACGTGTCCACAGTGCACATCCGACCCGACCTGGCTGGCCAAGAACAGCGGAATCGTCACTGCCATCCAGGGCCCCGATGGCACACAGGGTGCCACGTACGGGGAGGCGACGTCGTGGCTGGTGACCAAGAACGCCAATGCACCCGCGTCCGAGAAGTTCCTCGAGTACATGCTCTCCGACGGGTACCTGGAATGGCTCGGCGTGGCCCCGGAGGGCAAGTTTCCACTGCGCACCGGAACCGCGGAGGCATCCACGAAGTTCACCGACGGGTGGAAGAGCCTGGAGGCGGGTGTGGACACCAAGAAGAAGCTGTCTGACCTGTACGACGCAGCGACGATCGATGCTCTCCTCCGGGTGCCGTCCGAGATCAACCGCTGGGCCATCCCGCAGGGGCAGGGAGCGTTGCTCGGACCGGTAAACGCACAGTTGCCGGTGTCGAAAGCCGCCGCGAGTCTCAGCTCGGGGACAAGCCCGAGCGATGCGGCGGCGGCGGCAACCAGTGCCGTCGATCAGCTGCAGGCGAAGCTGAAGAAGTGAATCGATGACACGGTCGGCACCACCGCCCACGCCGCCGCGGGCGGCCCTGCACAGGGGCCGTCCGCGGCGCTCGGTCATCGCAAGGCGGGATAACCGCGCCGGATTAGTGATGGTTCTGCCAACGACGATCATCGTCCTCGCGATCGTCATCATCCCGGTGATCTGGAACCTGGTTCTCGCCTTCCAGGAGACGGACTTCACCAGCATCGCTGAGAACGGGCTCGTTAACCCGCTCACTCTGGATAACTTCGCCACCGTCTTAACCGACCCCGGGTTCTGGATGTCGCTGTGGACGACGATCGTCTATTCGGTGTTCTCGACGGCAGGCTCTATCGTTGTCGGCCTTGTGGCGGCGCTCGCCTTCCGGGTGCCGTTCCGAGGTCGCGGCCTCGCGCGTTCTCTCATGCTGCTGCCGTACGTCGCACCCGTCGTCGCGGTCACGTTCGTCTGGCAGATCATGCTGAACGCACAGTTTGGCATCGTGAACACACTCGGCAAACAGTGGCTCGGGTGGGAACATCCGGTCGACTTCCTCGGCAAAGCGCCCTACGCGCTCATCACCGTGATCGTGTTCGAGATTTGGCGCTACTTCCCGTTCGCATTTCTCTTCATCACCGCACGCCTGACTGCCCTTCCCCGGGATGTCGAGGAGGCCGCACTCGTTGACGGAGTGACCCCGTGGCAGAACTTCCGGCACATCGTGTTCCCGCAGCTGCTGCCGGTGATCTCGCTGTTGTCCGTGCTCCGGCTCATCATGACCTTTAACAAGTTCGATGACGTCTACCTGCTGACCGGCGGCGGCGCGGGAACCGAGATCTCGGCCGTCCGTGTCTACGACACACTCGTCGGCAGCTTTGACATCGGCGGGGCCGCAGCCAATGCGTTCGTCCTGTCCGCCATCCTCAGCGTGTTCTTGTTCATCTACGTGAAGTTTTTTGTCGGCAGAGGAGATGAGGAGTGAGCCGCACCGTGATCCAAAAACGCATATTCGGTACCCTGCGATGGGTGATTATTGCCGTTCTGATCATCGCGACAGTGTTCCCGTTCTATCACATGATCCAGCTCAGCCTGGTGCCGATCGAACAGGTGCTCCTGCACCCCGAGCGCCTCTGGATCCCCATCCAGAACATCACGCTGCAGACCTACGCTGATGTGCTCACGCCACAGGATGACGGCGGTCAGGGTTTTGCCCAGTTCATGCTGAACTCAGCAATCGTCGCCACCGCCACGGCCGCGGTCACCCTCGTGGTTGCGATCCCCGGGTCGTACGCGGTGTCGCGGCTGAAGTTTTTCGGTCGGCGGCAAATCAGCGCACTCTTCCTGGCGGTATACCTGTTTCCCGTCATCATCATTGCAATCCCGCTATTCGTTGGATTCTCAGCACTGGGGATCCGGGAATCGCTCGCCGGTCTGGTTATCGTCTACATCGCGCAGACCATCCCCGTGTCGATCCACATGCTTCGCTCCTATCTGCAGTCGATCCCAGAGAGCGTCGAAGAAGCCGCGATGGTTGACGGAGCCGACCGTGCCCGCATCCTCTGGAAGATCACGATTCCGCTGGCCATGCCCTCGATCGTGTCGACCGGTCTCTACGTCTTCATGATCGCCTGGAACGAGTTCCTCTTCGCGCTGCTCTTCCTCGCAGCTGATCGAGACCAGTGGACCGTGTCGCTCGGGCTCTCGCAACTCGCGAACGGGATCGAGGTGTCCAAGACCGTCCTCATGGCCGGATCAGTGCTTCTTACCATTCCGATCATCGTCCTCTACGGGCTGGCCGAACGCTCACTCACCGAGGGTCTCACCAACGGAGCGGACAAAGGGTGAGCCCCTCAGAAGGGCAACCTCGTACGATAGAGCAGCAACAATGGATGCCTCCCGAAGAAAGGCGGCAGATGAGCTCAGGACCGGGAGACGTGCTCCAACTGATCCGCCGTTCCACCGCCAACACGCGCCGCGAGATCCAGCAGGTCACCGGGCTCTCCCGCGTCACGGTCGCCCAGCGCGTCGAAACCCTCATGGATGCGAGGCTCATCGCCGAGGTTGCCGGTGGTGGTGGTGCGACGGGTGGTCGCCGGCCCGGCCACCTTGAATTCGACGTTGAGCGCTCTGTCCTGGTTGTTGCGGCCGTTGACACGGCGCACTCACGAACGGCTCTCACCGACCTCAGCGGACGGATCCTCGAGACCGAGACGCTCGACGTCTCCATTAGGGAAGGCCCGAAAGTGGTGCTTGCCGCGCTCACCGCGTCAATGCGGCGACTCATTGAGGTCGCCGCAGACGGGCGCACGGTAGCCGGGGCTGGTATCTCCGTACCCGGCCCCGTTGACCCGAAGACCAGACGACCGTCGCAGCCACCGATCATGCCAGGGTGGGACGGGTATCCGATCACAGACCATGTGGGCGATACCATCCCTGTCCCAATTTTCGTCGAAAACGACGCCGACGCGATGGCCTTCGGGGAGCAATCCACGAACTTCTCCACCAGCACTTCCGTCTGCCTCGTCAAGGTGTCAACCGGTATCGGATCCGGGCTCGTCATCAACGGATCCGTGTACCACGGCATTGACGGTGGTGCCGGTGATATCGGCCACATCCGCATCGCGGGGGAAGACGCGCTGTGCCAGTGCGGGTCGCGCGGCTGCCTCGCGGCCATCGCGAGCGGACGCGCCATAGCCATACGGCTCAGTGACGGTGGAACGCCTGCCCGGTCTGGACGTGACGTCAGACGGCTTCTCCAGCAGGGCGATACCGATGCGCTTCGGCTCACCCACGAGGCAGGGGTTCGCATCGGTGAGGTTATGGCCACGGTCGTTTCCATGATCAACCCCGGCGTGCTGATCGTGAGCGGCGACCTCGCATCGAGCGCACTTCTTGCTGGCCTGCGGGAAGGCCTCTATCCGCGCTCCCTGCCCCGAGCCACCCGCAACCTCGTTGTGTGCCTCGGTGCCCTTGATGCCAACGCCGGCATGATCGGTATGGCCAGGATCGTCACGGACAGCCTCTTCTCCGCCGAAGCGATCAACCACCAGTTCCGGTAACATCCCTGCGGCTCACGCCTGCGCACGAACCCACCACACCCGTCGAAAGGTCACAAACTGTCGCTCCAACCGATAGCTTCGCGACACATCGTGGCCTTTCGACGGGACAGGCGGGCACGAAACGGCTACTTAAGAACCTTCGCGATGGTCGCAATCAGCGCGGGCATCCCATCCGACCAGGTCATACTGAGAGCCGTCGGTGGGGACACCGAGGAAACCGTCAACGGATCCGATACTTGGGCCACCTTACCGGCCTTGACGGCAGGGATCGCCTGCAGAGCGGGCTTCGTAAGGAAGGCTGCTGCCTCGCCCGCGTTGTTGTGGTAGCTGACAATGAAATCAGCCGTGAGCTGGTCGAGCTTCTCGTAGCTGAGCTTGTAGAAGAAGGCCGAGCCCTGTGAGGTGTCGAGTGCGGCGACACTCGGTGCGGCGACGAGACCGAGGTGCGTGAGCACACTGATCCGGGCATCCTGTGCCGTGTAGACATAGACGAATCCGTCACCGTCCCACACCCCGGCGAACGTTTTTCCGGCGAAACCGGGGTTGGCCTTTGCCTGCCCCGCCAGGTAGGTCGAGATGGTGCCGAGCACATCGGCACCGGCCTTGCTGCGGCCGAGTGCGGCGGCAGTGATCTTGATCGTGTCATCCCAGCTTGTGGTCCACGCCGTCGTCGGGAACGCAACAGTGGGCGCAATCTTGCTCAGTGTCGTGTGCTGCTCCTGCGTGAGACCCGAGTAGGGCGCGAGGATGACATCCGGCTTCGCCGCGATGATCTGCTCATAGGGCACGGTCGCACCACCCTCGGAGTCTTTCAGCAGCACGGGTAGCGGCTTGTTCGCTGCGGTGTACGCTTCTTCGACCCAGGGCAGCAGCTTGTCTGCTCCCACGGTCCACACCTGCTCGGCCACCGCGACGGGATACACCCCCATGGCGATGGCAGCCTCGGTGGAGCCCCACCCCCACGTGGCAACCCGAGTTGGTTCCCGTGGAATGGTCGTCTTCCCAAAGGCATCGTTGAGCGTCACGGGGAAAGAATCCGAGACAGCCGCAGCGGTCGGTGCTGTCGGCGCTGTCGCTGTCGGCGTGCTCGCGGCGCAACCCGCGAGCACGGCAACGGCAACAGTGGTGGCAGCCGCAAGCGCGGTGATGCGGAAGGAATGGCGTACAGGCATGTAGAACTCCAGACGAATTTAGGGGATTAGGTTAGCCTACCCTAAAAATTGGAAGTGGGCGTGTGAGAAAGAGTGCCCGCCTCAGTGCAGGGTCGACACGGGAACCACCATCGGCGTCTCCGTGACCGGATCCGCAATAATGCAGGACTCCAAGCCAAACGCCCTCCGCACGGTGTCCACGGTGAGCACCTCGTGTGGTGCGCCGGCCGCGATGATCCGCCCGCCGTGCATGACGAGCAGGTGATCGGCATAGCGCGCGGCAAGCGCGAGTTCGTGCAGCACCATAATCACGCTCGCACCCCGCTCGCGGTTGCGAGCGGCCAGAACATCCAACAGGTCGATCTGGTGCGCAATATCGAGTGATGTGGTCGGCTCATCAAGCAGCAGGATGTCCGTGTCCTGCGCAAGCACCATCGCCACCCACGCCCGCTGTCGCTGCCCACCCGACAATTCATCGACCGGACGATGCGCGAGTTCGACCATTCCCGTCGCGGTGAGCGCACTCAGCACGACAGCGTCATCGTCGCTGGAATCTCGCCCGAACCAGCCCTGGTGTGGGTATCGGCCGCGCGCGACGAGGTCAGCGACCCGCACTCCATCGGGCACAATCGCGGACTGCGGAAGCACACCGATCAGCCGGGCGCACGCTCTACGAGACAGCGTAGACATGTCTGTGTCGCCACACATGACTCGTCCAGCATCGAGTGGATGCAGCCGCGCTACCGCGCGCAACAGTGTTGACTTTCCACAGCCGTTGGGACCGAGGATGGCGGTAATCCGACCCGGCGGGAAGGCAACACTGACGTCGTGGAGAATCCGCGTGCTGTTGTAACTCACCGAGATCTCCTCGGCGACAAGCCTGTTGTCGGTCATTGGGGTCCTCTGCGATCGGTGCGAGCAAGAAGCCACAGAACATACGGTGCACCGAGGATGCCCGTGACAATCCCGACCGGAGCGACGAGTCCGGGAATCGCGAACTGTCCCGCGACATCCGCCGCCAGTGTCAGGGCTGCGCCGATAACCCCCGCCGTTCCCACGGCGGCAGAGCCGTGACCGACAAGCCGCCGGGCAATTGCGGGGGCGCACAGCGCGATAAACGAGATAGGCCCGGTCACGCTCGTCGCGAGCGCGACGAGCAGAACGGCGGCACCGAGAAGCTCACCACGTGCCGCATTGACGCGGACACCGAGGCTCCGAGCACGGTCATCACCGAGCACGAGCGGTCGGAGCATCCGTGACCGCACGAGCACCCAACCCGCACACACGGCAGTTCCCACAGTAAGAAGCCCGAGGCTGTCGCCACGAACATCGGCAACGCTGCCCACTGTCCACTGAAATGCGGAGAGCGCCACCCGCACATTCGCGCTCGCAATGAGCCACCCGACAAGAGCGCCGCACAGGTAGGCCACCCCCACCCCGACCAGCACGAACCGAATGCCGTGCAGCCCTCGGTTCCACGCGACAGCCCAGATCACGAACGCAACACCCATCGCCCCGGCAAACGCGCCCAGCGCCACGAGCGGCCCGGTCGCACCCAGCACGAGTAGGCACACGAGCGCGCCGAGACTTGCCCCGCCAGAAATGCCCAGAATGTCGGGACTTGCGAGCGGGTTATGCAGGAGCGACTGGAAGGTTGCCCCCGCCATCGCAAACCCGACACCGGCCAGCAGTGCGGCTGCGATGCGTGGTGCGCGCAGGCCAAGCACAATGAGTTGTTCGCCCGGATCCCCACCGCCGAACAGGGTGGCCACCACCCGAGTAGCCGGCAGGCTTGTCGCACCAAGCAGCAACGCCGTGAACGCGAGGCCAACAACACCCGCAACACAGAGACCAGCAACAAGGATGGCCCGGTGCCGTGCCCCAGCGCGCAGGGCAGACAGGCGCAGGGCAGGCACGTGTCCGTCGGCGCTGCACCCCGTGCCTCCCGCCACTCTCCGCCAGCCGGTCATAGCCCCGCCACCCGCCGACTGCGCGCAATCGCGATGAGGATGGGCGCGCCGAGAAACGCGGTGACCACGCCTGCTTCCAGTTCCGTATTCGGCACGACCAGCCGTCCGATGGTGTCGGCACCGAGCAGAAGTGTCGAGCCAAGCACGAGCGAGAGGGGACCAATCCATCGATAGTCGTGCCCGACAAGCCGCCGGGCCGCGTGGGGCACGACCAGTCCGATGAGGGCAAGCGGCCCGGCGAGCGCGGTTGCCACGCCGCAGAGCAGAATGAGGGATATCCCGGAGACAGCGTGGGTGAACCCAACCCGCTGACCCAACGAGCGGGCAACATCGTCACCGAGAGCGAGCAGGTTCAACCGGTTCACCATCCCGAGTGCAAGCAGAACGCCGAGAACAGCGAACGGCCACACTGCACTCACGGCGCTCAGGTCACGACCGGTGAGCGACCCCATTGCCCAGAATCGGTACTGGTTGAAGGCGTCGGTGTTGCGCAGCAGGATGAGTCCGATAAGGGGGGTGAACAGCGCCGTGAGCGCCGCGCCCGCCAGCGCTACGCGGGCAGGTTGCCCGCGCCCAATCGAAAATACGAGGGATGCCGCAACCGCCGTTCCCACGAACGCAAACCAGATGTACCCGGCCGGAGAGGTGATGCCGCAGAACGCAATTGCCACGACGACCGCGAGCGAGGCTCCCGCGCTCATGCCGAGCAGTCCCGGATCCGCGAGCGGATTGCGGCTCACTCCCTGGCTGAGGGTGCCCGCCAGACCGAGAATAGCCCCGGCGATGATGCCAATAATGGTCCTCGGCACCCGCAGGCCGGTCACAACCTGCTGCCCGGGGTCCGCAGCGTCGGGGTGGGTGAGTGCCTGCCAGACGGTTACCGCGCTCACGGCGCGGGTGCCAAACAGCAGGCTTGCGGTGATGGCGGCACCGAGCGCGAGTACGCACACCGCACACACCACTATTCGGCGAGTTCGTGGTGCCGTGCGTAGCCGACTATTCACTTTCGGCGCGACCGCGCCGCCAGTACCCCATAAACGCGACCTGTCTGCGGTCGAGTCCGGCCTCGCGCACGAGAAACCGACGGAGCGTCGTGATAACGGATGACTCGCCCGCGAGCCACGCATAGAGTTCGCCGTCGAGACTGCGGCCCGCTGGGACATCCCAGAGCGGAGCATCCCCGAGCGGGACGTCCTCGAACGGGACATCTCCGAGCGGAGCATCCGCGCCTGCCGTCTCGTTGCGCGCGACCGCAAGCGCCCGGTCGATGCGGCACGTCGTACCACTGTGGCAGCCCTGCGGGCAGCAGGCCCGAGCGACCCAGTCGCGAACGGCCGGGATGAGTTGGTCGCCGGACACTTCGCCGGGGCGTCGTGCGAGCCACCGAACGGTCATGTTCACCGGGGCGTTGACGACGAGCGCGTCGGTAGCGTGTGGCACGTCGATGAGCGCGATTCCGCGGGTATTCCTCGGCACCTGCTCAAGGATCGCGCAGATCGCGGGGGCGGCTGTTTCGTCGCCCGCGATGAGGAGACGTTCGACGGAACCGGGACGGAAATCAATGCCGACTGTTCGATCAGGGCTGCGCTCGTCCGGGCCGATGATGAGGATGGGGTCGCCCACTCGAACCCGGCTGGCCCATCGCGTTGCCGGGCCGTGGTCGCCGTGCAGGGCGAATTCGACATCGACTTCCCGAACGTCGGGCCGAACGTGGCGGACGGTGTATGTGCGGAATGCGTTTTGCCGGGCGGCGGGCAGTTCTCGCCAGAGCTGGTACCAGTCCTCGGAGCGGGGGAAGTCCTCGAATCCGGTGGCGGGGTGCGGAAACACGAGTTTGATTCGCTGGTCGAATCCGGCGGTGCCGAAGTCCGCGAGATCGTCTCCCGTGAAGCTCACACGGGTGAACGTGGAACCGAGGTGAACCACCCGTGCCGCCGTCGCCGCAAACACGCGGTACGCAGGGCGCGGCCGGGCTGACGTGGTGGCTAGTGAGGTAAGCATTACCTAAGTCTTACACGGGGTACGGAGTGGTGGCAACTGGGAATGTGCTGGTGGTCTCAGCGGATTCGTGCGTGACTGCACCCAGTCGCGCCATCCGTTGCCGAACTACTCAAGACCAGCTGAGATGCTGCAGGCACGTGAGTAGGGGAGATGCTTCACCGTATAACTATCGACCGTGGTGTACGTACCTCTGCGTGCTCTGCACTATCAGCACTATCAGTACCAGTCCTACGAGCAGGAACGCTGCCACAGCCCCCATCGCAATGATCGGGTTGACCGGGACGCGTGAGAGATCTAGTGCAGGTGCGAGGTCAGCATTTGATGTGGCGGAAAACGCGGCTGTGTTTGCAGTACCCGATGAGTTCATGTTGCCCGATGGGCTTGTGGATGCATCTGATGGTGTCATCGTGGTCGCGGCGGACTGCGCCGCTGCATCCGCGTTTGCGTTCGCGACAGCAGACCCGCCTGCGTTCGTAGACGATGTGTTATTTGCATTCGCCGCCGCGTTTGATGCCGGAGTTGGTGCCCCAACTGCAATCACCGATACCGAACCTGACAAGCCGTTGGCGACGTATGCGGTGCTCCCATCCGGACTAACTACCACCCCGATCGGACCCCAACCAACGGTAATAGTGCTGGCGACGGTGTCGTTACCGCCGACACTCGAGGATAGAGTCCCCGACACACTCATACTGTTCTGGTTGGGTGTAGCAGCAGTTGTATTTGCGTTCACCGACGCCATCCCGATCGTTGTCAACACTGCTGCCGCAGTCGTGACAATAACCGCCCTAACCATCCCCACACGACGATTCCTCGCTAATACTCTCACAAACACACACTCCAGACGAACGCCACCCAGACGAGACCTTCCCACATCCCTCACGCTAAACAAACAGGACAGGTATTGACGGTCCTAAATTGGATTGTCTGTATCTGTCAAAGTAGACAATCTACCTGTTAGTGGGGGTGAAAGATTGTGTCCTTGCCCTAAGAATTCCTGGGAGTGAGGGGTTACACGGATGGTTCTGAGTCCGAGTTTTTCGGCCACCCGGTGCTTCCCGAAGGGGAACACCCATGACCTGCTCGATTCGGGGAATCCCGGAGGCGATGAAGGATGCTGCAGCGCGGGATAAGAATCCCGCACAGGTGCTCCCTTCTGATCCGGGAGCACCTCTGAGTACGCGAGTCAGGTGTGGTCATCGACCAGGAAGTGAACGTAGTCGTATCCGATCCTGGGATGCTTACTCTTAGCCGCCTGTGTTGCTGCTCGGCCGTGGACTCACCACCCACCCCGTCCGGTATACGACCGAGTTTTTCACATCCATGTGCACCAGTTCGCCGGGGTGGGGGCGTTCGTAGCGAATCGTGGTTTTCCTTTCAGTCCCGGATGAGTTGCCCGGCCATCGGGTCTAAGTCCCATAACCGGGGCATCACCATGGAATTCGATTCCACGATGTGATGCCCTAATATTCCACGAATCCTACAGTCACACTAATCGTCAGATGTTGCACTTAAAACGTGAAGTCGGGGTCAGCTTCGACCTGCACCTCATGGTTTACCTGCATTGCATCTAACGACTGCAGACAATATATGATAGCCTTCACACCAAACGGTCAGCACCGCAAGCTGTCCTTTCCTCGGAAGTGTATTCGCCCCACCCAATGAAAAATGGATACAAGATCATGATGAGTGTATTGATGCACAACGCTAAACCCACTCGTTGGCAACCCGTCGGCATCCACTGACTGGCAATACGGAAACTCGGCATCCATCAGGTGCAGGTAGCCCGGGTAGCAACCAGCGCCGGTCGCCGCCGCGGCCGGGTGTTCCTCGCGGCAACCGGCGCTCTCTTGGTGGCAGCTGGGCAGGCTGCCGCCGGTTGGTCGATGGTTATCGGCTTCGCCGTGAGCGCGGTAGGAGCGCTCATTCTCCTTCTCGTCGGTGGGCAGGAGAATCGACGCCAGCGCATCGTGTTTCTGACGCTTGTCGTTGCCTTCCTTCTGGGGGCGACTCCGTTGGCTCTTGCCTCTCCTCTTTTCGCGCCGGTTCTTATTATCGCGTTGTGGCCGAAAAAAGAGCGATTCGATGCTTCAGCGGGTAAGGCACTTCTTGTCGGTGGCCTTGTCGCGATTCCCTGTGTGTTTGTCGTGTTCGTGTGGTGGACCAGTCAGACATCGATCGTCTTCTACTTCTTCCTTCCCAACTGGGCCGTCTCCTCGGTACCGGTGTTCGTGCCTATCGCACTGTGCGGGATCGCTGCCGCTTTCAATTCGACGTGGGAAGAACTTCTCTGGCGGAAACTCTTGGTCGAGAACATGCCCGGCGCGCGCAAATGGTCACGGGTCACCTCTGTGGCGGTCTTGTCAATCCTGTTCGGTCTCGCACACACCCACTCGCTTCCCAGCGGGCTGGCTGGTGTGATCATGACAGGTGTCTTTGCCGCCGTCGTTCACACCCTCGTGCTCACCCTTCGCCGCGGTATGCTTGCGGCGTTGATCGCACACTTCATCGCAGACTTCGTTCTGCTGCTGCTCATCACGTTTGGATTCACCTATGACTGAACCTCGTTTCAACGCCCGGAGACTGCGCTCTCTCCTCGAGTCGTATCTCGCGGACCACGCGACACTCGCGTTCAGCAAAGACGGTCTGGTCACGTGGATTTTTCCCCATCACCAGGGCACACCGATCCAACTTCGCCTCGAGGAGGACATGTGCCTCGTGATCGCCGGCTTCTCCTTCAGGCTGACGATCGCGGCCGGTGATTCCGGGTCGGAATGGATGATCTTCGACTGCATCGAGGCGATCATCGAGGGCAAGGCCTCGGAGTACTACGACTTCACCAACAACTATCTCGGCGGAGAACGCAGCGATGGAGTGGCAGGTGCGGCGTTCTCCGGGCGCAACATGGGCACGGAATCGGGGAAGGCCACCTCACGGTTTGTCCACCGGATCCCCGCATGGAAGACGATCCCGCCACGTCCAGTCGGTACCACGGCGGATGTGCTCTGGGGTCATAAATAGCGACCTGAGCATTCAATGGGTCGTGCGAAAAGCGGGACGAACTGCGTCAACCGGAGAGTGTTCGGACACCAAGCCATCTTCCCGCGACAGTCTTTCTGCACGGTCGGGACGCTGGTGCTTATCCATGACGGCCAGGTGCATGGGGATCGGCTGGGCTCGCGACCTCTAACCGGTGACCTCGGCGACTGCTACGAGTTCCACTTCGACCCTGATGGTTCCGGTAAGCCTCAGTTTCGCCTCGTCTCCCGACGAGCTCACAGCGGTCGCGGTGGAAACAGTCGCCGTGGGTCGACCTCAAATCAGGGGCGATCTACCAGCTGGATTTAGTAATACCGGGAAGCTCGCCCCGGTGTGCCATGTCCCGGAAGCGAACACGAGACACGCCGAACTTGGAGAGGACACCACGCGGACGTCCGTCCAGGGTGTCACGCGAACGCAACCGCACCGGTGACGCATCGCGGGGCAACTTCTGCAATCCAACCCGAGCGGCCTCCCGACTCTCGTCAGTTCCTTTCGGGTCAATGAGCGCTTTCTTCAGTTCCACACGCTTGGTAGCATGGCGGGCAACGATGACCTCCCGCTGCTGGTTACGCACGATCTTGCTCTTCTTTGCCATGGTTTAGCGCTCTTCTCGGAACTCAACGTGCTTGCGCACTACGGGGTCGTACTTCTTGAGCACGAGACGGTCAGGGTTGTTACGACGGTTCTTACGGGTGACGTACGTGTACCCGGTGCCCGCGGTGGAGCGCAGTTTAATGATCGGACGAATGTCCTGTCCCTTTGCCACTAGAGCTTCACCCCTCGAGCCTGAATGTCACGGACAACCGCCTCGATTCCCCGAGCGTCAATCACCTTGATGCCCTTGGCGGACACGTTGAGCGTGACGTTGCGACGAAGAGACGGAACGTAGTACGTCTTCTTCTGCACGTTCGGGTCGAAGCGGCGTTTCGTCCGACGGTGCGAGTGCGAAATGTTATGACCAAAGCCGGGAACGGCCCCTGTCACCTGGCACACTGCGGCCATAGTTTTCCTCCAATACCGAGGGGCGGATGCCTCTCCCAAGATCTCTTGTCTGCGGACACGCCCACACCGAGCGATCAAACATCCCACGGGAGTAGATCGTGCGAATGGGGGCATCCACGCATTGAGCTGCGGATACGCTCAACCAGCACGCGAGCCTAGCAGACCACCCGGTTATCCGACGAATCGGAGCCGCGCCTTGGCCACCAGCTGGCGACACACGACAGTAACGTGGGCCGACAGAAACGCAACCCCTGACTCAGCGACCCCAAACACCACCGCGTGTCGCACCTAACCTTGAACACAGAATCAGACAGCTCCCGTGGCATCCGCGGCACCGGGGGCCCGGCGAGCACTGGAAGCATCCTCAACACCGGATGCCTCGTCGGCACACTGCGCGCACCAGCCAAAGATGTCCACGACGTGCGCGGCATCCACAAACCCGTTCTCCGCAGCGACCCGCTGCGCCCACGACTCCACTTCTGCGGCACCGATCTCGACGGTACGACCGCAGTGCCGACAAATAAGGTGGTGGTGGTGCTCACCACTGGAACACGCACGGTACAGTGCCTCACCATCGGGCGACTGTAGCGAGTCCGCTTCCCCGATCGCCGCCAGATCCGCGAGCGTACGGTAGACCGTCGCCAAGCCAATCGGCGACCCGCCAGCGCGCAAGGCCGCGTGCAGGGCCTGCGCGCTGATGAACCCGCCGATACCCGCGAGTGAGTCGCGCACCGATTCGCGCTGCCATGTGTTGCGCTTCATGGGAGGAATCTTCTCACACACAGCTTGGGGTGTTCCGCCGTCATCGACGATCGGACGGCCTGCGGGTGGGAGATTCCCGCCCGAGAAATTCCGTGCGAGAGGTTCCCGTCTGAGAGGGAATTTCCCGCACGGTTTCCGCCCGAATTCCTCGCGCCGCGGCACCCGCACGGCGCGGCAGCGCCAACGACAGCACGAACACGCCCGTGGCAATGAGCGTGATAGCCGGCCCGGCCGGGACATCCCATGACCGTGACACGAGCACACCGCACACCGCGGCACATCCGCCGACAATCGCCGATCCCAGCAGCAGGGTGCCAAACGTCGGTGCCCACCGTCGAACCGCCGCGGCAGGTGCCGCAATAAGCGCGATTGCAAGAATAGCCCCGACCGCGGGCAGTGCCGCCACCACGGTCATCGCGATCACCGCCAGCACGAGTGCCTCGATCGGCCACGCGCGATACCCAGCGGCACGATACCCAGTCGGGTCGGCGGTCGCGAATACGAGGTATCGGGCACACCCCACCACGAGAACCAGTGCGACAACGAGTACCGTCGCAGTGATCGTGAGATCCCCCCCGGTCACCGTGAGAATGGATCCGAAGAGAAACGACTCTACCTGCACGGGCAGCCCCGGCAAGCTCGCCTGAAGGAGAGTCCCGAGCGCAAACCCGCCGGTCAAAACAATGCCGGTTGCCGCGCTGGTGCCCTGCCGACGGAGTCGGCCCAACACGGTGAGCAACCCAACGAGGACGATGGCGCTCATCGCCGCCCCAACCGGCACCGCCCAGCCGCACGCCGCCGCCACGACGGCACCCGGATACGTTGCGTGTGTCAGCGCCTGCGCAAAGAATGTCCGCCGCCGCAACAGAACGAGCGCTCCGACAAAGCCGCAGGTTACCCCGGTGAGAGCAGCGGCGAGGATGGCCCGCTCAAAGTAACTCATGCCCGCCCCGTTCGACGACAACGAACAAGCACCGAACCCAACACAGTGAGCAGATAGCCACTGACAAACACGAGCGCGACGGTGGCACCGGCCGGAATATCCCACCCGTTCATGGATGCCTCCGCACCCGCCGCGAGCCCCAGCCACGAGGCCAGCAGTGCGAAACCCACGGCGGTGGGAAAGAGCAACCAGAGCCGAGACGTTATGAGTCGGGCCGCCGCGCCGGGGACCAGCAGAAACGCAAGCACCAGTAACGACCCAATCGTTGCCGCCGCCGCGACAACAACCAACGCAATCGCCACCGTGAGCGTGAGGTCAGTGCCCAGGGCAGAAAACCCGATCGCGCGACTGCCGAGTGGGTCTGCGGCACGAAAAATCTGTTGTTTGAGGGTGATCAAAATAGCAGCGGTTGCCGTCGTTGTGACGACAATGAGCGGTGCCACATCGCTCGGAGCAATCGTGAGGATCCGACCAAAGAGCAGGCCCTCCAGGTGCCCGAGTTGCAACGCACCGCCCCCGCGCGACACGATAATGACACCGACGCTAAAAGTCGCCGTGAGAACAATCGCGATGCTCGAATCAGAGGGTGTGCGTGACAGATTCAGGATGGTCAGCACCACCGCCGCAACGAGTGCTGCGATCACGGCCCCGGGCAGCACGCCCGCCATTCCTCCGACAGCGAGGCCGAGCGCGAGCCCCGGAAACACGGCGTGGCTGAGACCGTCGCTCATAAATTCAAGCCCCCGCAGGGAAGTGAGCACGCCGATAACTCCGGCGGCAACCGAGAGCGCGCAGAGCACGAGGAGCGCGCGGCCCAGAAACGGTGCCGCAAAGACCCCGAAGAGCACGTCAATGATGGTCATGGCCACCGAACGAGTCATCCACACACAACAGATCGTCGGATACCCCGTCCGGCCCCAGCACCTCCGACACCGGTCCCGCAGCAATCTGCCGCCCGTTCAGCAGTACCGCCGTGTCACACACCGCCACCGCAAGATCGGTGTCGTGCGTCGACACAAGAAAAGCCACTCCGCGCCGCTTGAGCACACGAATCGTCTCGACGAGCGCGTCGCGACTGCCCTGATCGAGGCCGTTAAACGGTTCGTCAAGCAAAATCGCAGCGGGATCTGCGACGAGAGCTCGGGCAAGCACCGCGCGCTGGCGCTGACCGCCCGACAGCTGGTTTACCTGCCGTTTTCTCAGCGCACGCAGGCCAACAAGATCCAGTGCCACCGCAACGGCGGCACGGTCGGCAGCGCCCGGCCAGCGCCACAGCCCTAACTTCCGGTACCGACCGAGCATGACCAGTTGCCCGACGGTGAGGGGAAAGTCGGGATCGAGTCCCGAGACCTGCGGCAGGTATCCGAGCCCGCCAGGCACGTGCATCTCACCCGCGGTGCAAGGAACAAGGCCCAGCAATCCGGCCAGAAGCGTAGACTTGCCCGCACCGTTTGGCCCGATGAGGGCAACCGCATCGCCGGGCAACACCGAGAAAGTCACGTCCGTGACGCCGTGACCGCCGGGGTGGCGGAAACAGGCACCGATGAGCGTAATGATCGGAGCAACCGGGGTGTACGACATCCCGTGATTCTCCCCAGTCGACCCGCTATCGCGCAAGTGCTGTCGGCAATTGTGTTGGTGTGACGCCCCACGATTCGAGGATGACCCGTGCGTTGTGTATCTCGCTTTTGAGGTATGTGTCACCGTTGCTGCCCGCGACACCGAGCGAGTCACCGTACAGCGCATCCGGCCCGGAATACACTTTCACACCCGCCTCTGCTCCGATCACCTCGGCGGTTTTGGGTGAAATGGATGACTCGGAGAAGATTGCTGTCGTCCCGGTGGCCCGAATCTTTGTCACGAGTGCGTCAATAGCTGCAGCGCTCGGCTCGGCATTATCGTCAAAGCTCGGAATAACACTGCCGATAAAGGTGATGTGATACGCGGCAATAAAGTAGGCAAATGCGTCATGGTTCGTGACGAGCAATCGCTTGGCTTCCGGCACCGTTGCGATGTTTGCTGTGATCCAGCCGGTGAGGGCATCGAGTGATGCTCCGTAACGCTGAGCATTGGCGGTAAGCGTCGCCCGGTCCACCTTCGCCACCCCGGAGAGTCCATCCGTAATCGTGGTGACCATCTTTTTTGCGAGGGCCGGATCGGTCCAGACGTGCGGATTTCCCGTGGTTTTGGCCGCGGTGGCGGGTGTCGCGGTGGCGGGGCTCCTCGCAGGCGCAGCACTCGCTGTGGGCGCAGCACTCGCATCAGCGTGGTCGGCATCGTGGCCAGCGTGGCCAGCATCGTGATCGTGGTCAGCATCGTGATCGTGGTCAGCATCGTGATCGTGGTCAGCATCGTGATCGTGGTCAGCATCGTGATCGTGGTCATCAGTTGTGATGAGGGCGATTCCCGCGCTCGCGTCAATGAGCTTTCCCTTGAAGCCGGACGCGGTGATCGCATCATCAAGCCACACCTCCAGTCCGGCACCGTTGACCACAAGCGCATCGGCACGGCTCAGCGCCGTCAACTGCGCGGCGGAAGGGTCGAATCCATGGGCGCTCTGTCCGGCAGTCAACAACGGTGTCACCGTCGCCGTGTTACCAACCAGTTCCCGGGTGAAATCCGCGACCTGGGTGGTTGAGACGACGATGGTTGGTTTCGCTCCGGCGGATGTTGACCCCATCGCACCGGTCCCACACCCGGTCATCGCCACCACCATCGATCCGACGGTGGCAAGAACCGCGAGCGCACGAGCACCGTCGTGAGAGTGGTTGGGTTGGTTGAGGTCGGTTCGCATGCCTCGACACTAAGGTTATTGATAATGATTGTCAAATAGAGCGAGGGTCCCGCGTGCCTCACTCAAGCAGCAGGGCCGGCTCCTCAATGATGGAGGCCACATCCGCCAGAAAGCGCGACGCGACATCCCCATCAACGACTCGATGATCGAAGGATGCCCCGATCGTCGTCACAAATCGCGGTCGTACCTCGCCGTCCACCACCCACGGCTTCGGTTTGATCGTGCCCAGCGCAACAATCGCCACCTCGCCCGGATTGAGGATCGGGGTACCGGTGTCCATGCCAAACACACCGATGTTCGTCACGGTAATCGTGCCGCCGCGCATTTCCACCGGCTGCGTTGTGCCCTCTCGGGCGGTCAGCGTAAGCTGCTCCAGCGCGGTTGCAAGCTCCACCATTGTCATCGCGTGGGCATCTTTCACATTCGGCACAATAAGCCCACGCGGAGTCGCTGCCGCAACTCCAAGATTGACGTAGTGCTTGACGATGATTTCTGAGTCTGTCCACTGCGCATTGGCGCTCGGATTCCGCCGCACCGCCCAGATCATTGCCTTTGCCATGATGAGCAGCGGTGACACCTTCACCCCGGCAAAATCCGGCGAGGCCTTCAGTCGCTTGAGGTACTCCATTGTTCGCGTGGCATCCACATCGACGAAAACACTCACGTGCGGTGCCTGAAACGCGCTCTGCACCATCGCGGTCGCAATCGCTTTCCGAACACCCTTCACCGGAATCCGATCTTCTCGGTCGGTTGGCAAGTCCGGGGTCTGAATGTTGCGGAAGACACTGGCCTGGTCGGCTTCCCGGATCACATCGTCCCGAGTAATATCACCAATCGGGCCGGTCGCCACCACCCGGGTAAGGTCAACACCGAGGTCCTTTGCGAGCCGCCGGATGGGCGGCTTCGCCACAACCGGAAGCGAAGGCTCCGGGTGAGGGCGAGCATCGGGCACAGGCGGCGGCTCTGACGCGGGTGCCGCGAGGTGTCCGTGCGCGCCCTCCGGCACCGCGTGTCGGCGGCGGCGAGTGGTCACGGGCCCGGATGCACCGTGGCCGACGAGCACCGCGCCACCGTCGTCGCTCGTGGCGGGCGGTTCGCCCACCGTCGCAGGTGGCGGTGCCTCGACCGCGACATCCGTCTGAATGACCAGAATCGGTGTGCCGACAGACACCGTTGTGCCCTCGGCCACCAGTATCTCGGTTACGGTACCCACATATGCGCTCGGCAGTTCCACGAGTGATTTGGCGGTTTCAATCTCGACAAAAACCTGGTCGAGCACAATGCGATCACCGACAGCGACCCGCCACTGAACGATCTCTGCCTCGGTAAGGCCCTCGCCAACATCGGGGAGAGGAAAGCGAATGTCAGCCATGAGGTACGTTCTCCTTCACCTGAGCAAGCGTGTGCGCGTGGTTGAGCAACTGTATCGGGCCGAGTGATTCCATCCGGTTGAACGGGTGCACTCGTCCCTGATCGAACGGGTGCACAAAACCTAGCCGATAAACCAGTTCGATCGGTACGGTCATCAGAACGCCAGTACTCGGTCAACGGCTTCCAGCACCCGGTCGGGGCTTGGCAAATACTGCGTTTCCAGTGCCGCTGGCGGGTAGGGCGTATCGAACCCGGACACGCGCAAAACCGGAGCTTCCAGCGAATAAAACGCACGCTCTGCGACGGTCGCAGCAATTTCAGACCCGAGCGATGCGTGTCCGTACGCCTCCTGTGCCACAACAAGTCGACAGGTGTGGCGCACCGACTCAAGCAGCGGGTCATAGTCCACCGGTGAGAGCGAACGCAGGTCAACAACCTCAATGCTCGTACCCTCCGTCGCCGCAATTTCCGCCGCGGCAAGCAACGTTGACACCATTGCACCGTGGCCGACAACCGTCACATCCGTTCCGGCACGAACAACACGGCTGTTGTGCATGGGCAGGCCCGGGTGATCGAAATCGACCGGCCCCTTAGACCAGTACCGGCTTTTCGGCTCGAGGAACAGCACCGGGTCATTGCAGGCGATGGCCTCTTGAATCATCCAGTAGGCGTCGTGCGGCTGCGAAGGGCTCACGATTCGCAAACCCGGTGTGTGCGCGAAGTACGCCTCCGGGCTCTCCTGGTGGTGCTCAATGGAGCCAATGTGCCCACCGTAGGGAAGCCGAATAACAACCGGCATCCCGACCGACCCACCGTGTCGGAGCGTCTGCCGACTCAGTTGCGTCGTGATCTGATCAAACGCCGGAAAAATGAAGCCGTCGAACTGAATCTCAATGACCGACCGGATGCCCCGCATAGCGAGCCCAATCGCAGTGCCCACGATCCCCGACTCCGCGAGCGGCGTATCGCGCACCCGCTGGTCGCCGAACTCGGCCTGCAACCCTTCCGTAACCCGAAAAACGCCCCCCAGTGGGCCAATGTCCTCGCCCATGAGGATGACCCGATCATCCGCTCGCAGTGCCGCACGTAGGCCGGCCGTGATCGCTTTGGCCAGCGAGAGGGTGTGCACACCGTGCACCGTTTCGGCCACCGATGGTCTCGTGTCCCTCGTCGCGTCCGTCGGAACAGCGTGGTGCCGTGTGCTGTGGTTGTGTTGGTTATGCTCCCTCATCGCGTCTGTCGGGACAGCGTCCTCGTGAGCGCTCATGCTGACCCTTCCTCAAACGAGTGCTCGAATGCGTCCAGCCACGCCGCCTGTTCGACCATGAGCGGGTGGGGGTCTTGGTACACATGGGCAAAAATCACGGATCGCGGCGGTGCGACCAGTTCCTGCGTTCGCCGACGAAGATCCGCGGCCATGTCTTCGGCTTCCTCCTCTACCTCAGCAAAAAAAGCAGCGGATGCCCCTCGGCCTGACAGCCACGTTTTGTACCGCACAATCGGATCGCGAGCAGACCACAGTTCAACCTCGGAGTCGGTGCGATACTTGGTGGGATCATCCGCGGTCGTGTGAGCGCCCATCCGGTACGTCATCGCCTCAATGAGACTCGGCCCCTCGCCCGCCCGAGCCGCGTCAAGGTATCGGCGGGTGACAAGGTAGCTCGCGAGCACATCGTTGCCGTCAATACGAACACCGGGCATCCCGAATCCGCCGCCGCGGTGCGCGAGCGGGTGCCGCGATTGCCGCGACACCGGAACCGAAATGGCCCACTGATTGTTCTGGACGAAGAAGACCTGTGGACACTGGTAGCTCGATGCAAATACGAGCGCCTCGTTCGCGTCGCCCTGAGAAGTGGCACCGTCACCGTAATACACGATCACCGCGGCATCCCGATCGGGATCACCGGTCGCGGTTTCGCCGTCGAATTGCAGGCCCATTGCGTATCCGGTTGCGTGCAGGTTCTGCGATGCGAGCACGAGCGTGTAGAGGTGAAAGTTCCCCGTCTCACGCGGATCCCATCCACCGAGTGTCACCCCGCGCATGAGAGCAAAGAGTCGAACGGGATCAAGACCCCGAATCATCCCGACGATGTGTTCGCGGTAGGAGGGGAAGAGGTGATCCTGCGCTCGGGCCGCGCGCGCCGAGCCGACCTGGGCCGCTTCCTGCCCAAAACTCGGCGGCCAGAGAGCAAGCTGCCCCTGTCGCTGCAAATTCGCGCCCGTGATATCGACTCGGCGAGAGAAGGTCATGTCGCGGTAAAACTGCCGCAGGACCTCCTCCTTGATGCCCGCAACAAGCGGCGCGTATTCCTCTGCTGCCGCTGTCGGTTGCAACAGCCCGTCGGGGGTCAGGAGTTGAACCGTTGGTTCATCGCACTCTCGCTCTGGGGCAGTCACCGTTTTAGGTTACCGTTCGCCGGATGCCGCATCGGGAACCGGCGGCGGGGATGGTGCCGAGTCGGCAAGCGCCGTCAACACCAGCGGCACCGACTCCTCCTCCCCCACCGTGAGACGGATGCCCTCATCCACAAACGGTCGCACAATGAGGCCCCGCTGCCACAGCTGCTCGGCGATGGTTGTGGTGGCCGGGCCGGTGGGTAACCAGAGGAAGTTACCCTCTGCCTGCGGAATCGACCACCCGTGGGCACACAGACCGGCACGAAGCCGGTCACGACGCTCGGCAATCGCGGACACTCGACGCCTAAGCTCCGGCTCGGCGTCAGGAGCAAGAGAGGCAATCGCGGCCGCGGTGGCGAGCCCGGTCACCTGCAGTGGGATGGCCGCGGAGCGCGCGGCATCCAACAGGTCTCGTGGTCCGACCGCGTAGCCGACCCGCAGACCGGCCAAGCCGTAGGCCTTTGAAAAGGTGCGCATGATGACCAGATTGGGGTACCGGCCCAGCAGCGTACGACCATCGACTGCGCTGTCGGTGCATACAAATTCCACATAGGCTTCGTCAAGAATGACGAGCACAGTGGGCGGCACCGCGGCCATGAACTCCACACACTCACTCAGTGAGACGGTCACCCCGGTTGGATTGTTGGGTGAGCACACAAGAACGACCCGGGTGCGGGCGGTGACCGCCGCCGCCATCGCCCCGAGATCATGACCGTGATCGGGTCGATTCGGCACCTGGATGCTCCGGGCCCCCGCGACCGTCACAAGCCCCGGATACGCTTCAAACGACCGCCAGGCATAGACAACCTCATCGCCTGGCCCGGCGGCAGCCTGGATGAGAGCTGCGAGCAAGGACACCGACCCCGCGCCGACCATGACCTGCTCAGCACTCACCGAAAACCGGGTCGCGAGGTGTTCCCGGAGTGTGAGCGCGGTGGCGTCCGGGTATCGATTGAGCTGGGCGGCGCTGTCGGCAACCGCCTGCAGCACAGACGGCAGTGGCGGGAAGGGGTTTTCGTTGCTCGAGAGCTTGAACCCGTCGGTGGGGGCGAGGCGGCCCTGTCGATAGGGGGGCAACGCCGCGATCTCCGAGCGAAAAATCACGGAGGGAGTCGGCTCCGACACGGTCATTGTTCCACCGTATCGGGTGTGTGGCTGCTGGGGGCAGATTCACCAGTAGATATGGTGCACAATCCACCAAAATTTGGATGCGAATCCACCAAGGTTTGCGTGCGAATCCACCAAAATTTGGGTGCGAATCCACCAAAATACGGTAGATTTAACATGTGACACACCTCCAACGGCACGTGAAGGCCCGAGCATTAGAGGCCCTGCATGACACCCGGATTGTGGTCATCCAGGGTGCCCGTCAAGTGGGAAAAACCACACTCGTTCAAGAGATATTGACCCACGTCGGTGGCCAATACGTCACGTTAGACGACCCGTCTATCCGTGCTGCTGCTCAACTCGACCCCGTCGGATTTGTCATGCAAAATCGCACTGGATTGCTCGCGATTGACGAGGTGCAACGGGTGCCAGAACTGATGTTGGCGCTCAAGCTAGAAGTTGATCGTGACCCGCGTCCGGGACGATTCTTGATCACCGGTTCAGCCGATCTACTCCGCCTACCCACCGTTGAAGACAGCCTGGCCGGGCGAGCAGAGAGCATCGAGTTACACGGATTCAGTCAGGGAGAACTGAACCAACACCTAGAGCAATTCATCGACCACACCTTTGCCAATAACATCGTTACTCATCACACAAGCCAACTCGGTCGCACAGACTACCTTGAGCGAGCAATGGCAGGTTCCTTCCCCGAAGCGATCAACCGATCTCCCGGACGTCGTCGACAGGATTGGCTTGACAATTACCTCACACGAATAACAGAACGGGATGCGCCCGATATCTCGTCACTGCGGAGCATTCCAGAGCTTTCGCTCGTTTTACGACTAATTGCTGCGCAAAATAGCGGGGAACTCAATACCGCCAAACTCTCACAGCGCAGCGGAATCCCCACCACGTCGCTTACCCGTTTGTTGGCTCTACTGGAAACTCTCTACCTCGTTCAACGTATTCCCGCTTGGTCGACCAATCTCACAAAACGGGTTGTCGCTCGCCCCAAAGTGGCACTACTTGACACGGGTATGGCAGCACGTCTACAAAATGTTTCACCCGCTTCCGCATCCCCGGATGTCTCACCGACCCTTGCTGGTCACCTACTCGAGGGGTTTGTTGCCGGTGAATTGCGGCGCCAGCAAGCGTGGGCAGAAGAGGTGGTGCAACTGTGCCACTTCCGCGACCGCTCAGCCGGCGAAGTCGATCTTGTCTTGGAATCGATCGACGGCCGAGTGGTGGGAATTGAGGTCAAGGCTGCCGCCACCGTGGGCGCAAAGGATGTTCGTGGGCTGGGGCTGCTGCGAGATCGACTCGGTGCCCGATTCATCCGGGGCTATGTCCTGTACACCGGCGCAGAGTCTGTGCCGTTTGGCGATCGAATCACGGCTGCCCCGCTCGACCTGCTGTGGAGTAGCTAAAACTGCTAGTTCCCGTGTTCAGGGTAGAAGCACAACACCCGGTGATGTTCATATTCACTGAGTCAAGGGTTGCGCTTCTGTGGGTATACATGACGGTCATGTGTCATTAGGTTGAGCGGGTTCAGATCGGAGAGGGAGTAGGGGAGTAGATGCCGGGTGGTCTGTCCGGCAGATCGCTGCGGTGCTGAGTCAGTCTGGGTCTACGGTGTCGCGGGAGATCAACGGAACAAGACCGAACTTCCGTGCTGCTTCGCCGGATCCGCGCGCCTGCATGTCGGCGGTTCCCGCGAAGATATCCTCTGTTGAGGACGGTTGGCGGGGGGCGCGCCCGTTTCTGGTGATCGAGCTGCCGACTGGCCGTCGCCACGATATCGCGGTGCGCAATACGGCCCTCTGCCGCACGGAACAGACGCCATCGCCCCCGAAGTCGGATACTCGACCTAATCGTGACGTTACTGACTATTCACACTCTTTCCAGCACCATGCCGCGAGAATTGACGTATGGTGCCCCACTCCCCACCCGCTGACGGATCGCCGCCGGGACGCGGTGCCCGCTTCCGGGTGTCTTTTGTGTGCACGGGAAACATTTGCCGCTCCCCCATGGCCGAGGTGCTGTTGCGCACACGTATTGAGCAAGCCGGGCTGGCGAGTCGGGTACACATTGAGTCCTCCGGGACCGGTGATTGGCATGTCGGCGAGCCGGCCGATCCGCGCACCCTCGCCGCGCTGAATCGCGCTGGATACGACGGCTCACGACATCGAGCCCGCCAATTCGACCCGACTGATTTTTCACTGCTCGACCTCGTTGTCGCCTTTGACCGCAGTCAGGAACGCACTCTGCGAGCCTGGGCACCGACGGATGTGGACTGGGCAAAGGTGCGGATGCTGCTCGAGTTTGATCCTGATCTCGCGCCGCTCCGCGAGGTTCCCGACCCGTACTACTCCGATGACAATACGTTTGACCGGGTTCTTGGGATGATAGATCGGTCAGTTACCGCACTCTTCCACCAGCTTGCCCCCGCGCTCAGATAAGGAATTTACCCATGACCTTCCCACCGCAACCGCTGAGTCCTCTCGATGGTCGCTACCGTGAGACGGTCGGAGCGCTCGGGGAATTCCTCTCCGAGGCGGGCCTCAATCGTGCCCGAGTTTATGTCGAGGTCGAGTGGCTCATCTGCCAAACCCAGCAGCGGCTGTTCGGCACAACACCACTCTCAGACACGGCACAGCAGCAGTTACGCTCACTCGTCACTGATTTCGGCCCCACCGATATCGCAGAACTAGCATCCCTGGAGGCGACCACCCGGCACGATGTCAAGGCCGTTGAGTATTACCTTCGACGCCGAATCGAGTTGCACGGCCTCGGACACATCGCAGAACTCATTCATTTCGCCTGCACGAGCGAAGACATCAACAATCTCGCGTACGCACTGACAGTTCGGGATGCCCTTCACACCGTGTGGCTTCCGCGCTTCGATGCCGTCATCACGCGATTGACCGACCTTGCCCACAAGTATGCGGATGCCGCGATGCTCTCGCACACCCACGGCCAACCCGCCACACCCTCGACGATGGGTAAGGAGCTCGCAGTGCACGCGTACCGACTGACACGGGTCCGCGCGCAGATCGCGGGATCTGAGTTTCTCGGCAAGTTTTCCGGCGCAACCGGCACGTACTCGGCACACGTTGTCGCAGCCCCGGAGGTCGCATGGCTCGATATTTCTCGCGGGTTTGTCGAGTCGCTCGGCCTGCAGTGGAATGGATTGACCACCCAGATTGAGTCGCACGACTGGCAGGCCGAGCTCTACTCTCGGATCGCTCACGCCAATCGAATCTTGCACAATCTGGCCACAGATATCTGGACCTACATTTCCATCGGGTATTTTCGACAGATCCCGATCGTGGGTGCCACCGGTTCTTCCACGATGCCGCACAAGATCAACCCGATCCGGTTCGAAAACGCCGAAGCCAACCTTGAGCTCTCCTGTGCCGTTCTAGATTCGCTCGCCGCAACACTCGTCACGAGTCGACTACAGCGCGATCTGAGCGACTCCAGTGCTCAGCGCAATATTGGTCTGGGCTTCGGACATTCCCTGTTGGCGCTTGATAATCTGTGCCGCGGCCTGAATGAAATCGACCTGGATCGCAGCGCGCTCAGTGCTGATCTTGACACCAATTGGGAAGTGCTCAGCGAAGCAATCCAAACTGTCATTCGAGCGGAGGTTGTTGCCGGACGCTCTACAATTTCCGATCCGTACACGCTCTTAAAAAATCTCACTCGTGGCCAGCGTCTCGGTGCTCCCGAGTTGGCCACCTTTGTGTCCGGCCTAGAAATTGGGGATGCCGCGAAGCAGCGCTTGCTCGCGCTTACTCCTGCCGCATACACCGGGCTGGCGGCCGAGCTCGCCGCGACGCTGGAGCGCTGACCGCCCACTCCGGCGTAGCCGAGCGCTTACTCCGGTGTGGGGGGTTGCTTTTCTTCGCGTTCTGCACGATCTTCGGCGGCTTCCTTCGCCAACGCCGCAAGTTCCGAGCCATCCGGCTTGAAAACCATGGCCACGAGCGCGGTCACCATGAGCACAACGATGAACACAACTCCCGCTGCAATGAGAGTGAGGTTCCACTGCCGGGTGGCACCAAAAACGATCACTCCGACGAACACGGCTGCGATCGCCGCTCCACCAACGTACTCAACGGGACGAAGCAATTCGCGACGAGTCGGTGGTGTCACACCGTCGGTGGCCACACCCGGCGAGTCGTCCCCGGCACTCACGTCACACCGATTCTTTCTGTCGCCCACCGTACGCTGAGGCCACCAATCAGCTGAATGACGCCCACAATGGCAAAATACGCTGTCACCAACCCGACGGCGGTAAGGGGCCCACACGGAACCGCACAGAATATGACCGCAAGCAGGAGCGTACACCCCCCGACGACAAACGCGTCTCGAGAAACACCTCGGCGCAGGTAGCCGATGACACACTCCAGGCCACCGACAACGCCCGCCCATAATCCCACGAACACGACAAAAAAGTGCTCGCCACCGGGCAGAGTAAGTGCCACAGTGCCAACGGTAACCGACACCACAGCGCTCGTCATGATGAGTGACCGGATGCCGCGAGCCGCCGCTGATCCGAGGGCAAGAGCACCCCCGACCAGTCCCGATACGACCGCCCATATTCCGAACGCGAAGAGTCCGAGGCTAAGCCAGCGCTGACCGTCAGTATCATCAGATACCCGGGAGAAGGTCAGGATAAGCGGCGGAACAACGGCGATTCCACCCCGCACAACGAGCGTCACCCAGCTCGGAACCTCCACCGTGTGAGTATCACCCGCTCTCGCCGTCGCAGTTTTTTCGTCGATCACCGAACCATCCTAGGTGTACCCGGCCACTACGTTGGTGTCAGTCGGCTGGTGGGTGGTTTGTTTCCGAGCGCGGTGTGGCGTCTTTGCGCTGAACCGCGGAGTGGACGACACCTCTTGCGTTCTTTGCTTGCTACGAACGCGTGCGGCTGCGCGTGATGAAGGTCACCACAGCAGCTATCACACCGACAACTACGGCGACGAGCCCACGAACGACTATGTGCCAGTCAGTCCACAGCGCCAGAGCGATGCTCACCAGGAGGATCGTAACAAACAATGCTGCTGTGGCGGCGCTGTCACCCTTTTGCTTCCATGATGCTGTCATTGAGGATTCCTTCGTTTTGGTTAGGGTTCGGTCAGTTGGCATCACGGCGGAGAAAAATCGTGCACGCAACAAATGTAGTTGCGAGTGTCCAGCAGAGGAGCCCGAGGAGCCCGGTCACGAGGTTCCCCGAACCTTCAGTTGGGAGCGTTGACACGGCGAACGCCTGCATCAGCAACGGTGCCGGAGTCCATGCACTTGCACCTGCGATCACAGACCCCGCTCCGCCGGGTACCGCCGCTGCGCCAACGGCCAGTGCAAGCGGAAGGAGCACCAGAAGCGCAAGGTAGACGAGCACAGCCGGGGTCGATCGGCGGAGGATGGTGCTCAGCTCAAACGAGATCAGCGCAATTAACCCGGTGCCTAGCACGTGCACGCCAATCGCCAAGCCCGCAAGTTCGAAAGCGCTCACCGTGCTATTCGTCGAGATGATTAGACCGACTCCGGCAACGGCGGTCGAGCAGACGAGGGTGCCGAGCATTCCCAGCACCACTGTAGTCAGCGCACGAGCGGCGAACAGCCGCGGACGTACAGTCGTGCGCAGCATGGTGAACGCTAGTCGTCCCTCCGCATCGCGACCCACCGCGATGGTGATGATGAGTCCGAAAACCAAGGCGAAAGTGGTCGACGAAGCCTCAATGGGTGCACTCAAGACCACATGACTTGGCTCCCGGGCGATGGCATTGAGCACGAGAAGGGCAATCGTTCCGGTCGCGATGGCGGCGGCGGCGGCGATAATCGTACCCACGCAAGTCCCGCCCGGGAGCCATAGCGCGCGCCACTCGGCCTTGACGACGGACCCCAGATTCTGCGTCGCGGTCGTATCGTCCGACCTCATGCTTGGGTTCCGCTCTTCGCCAACCGCCCGAAGTAGGTTTCTTCGAGTGATCTCGAAACCGTTTGGAGGTGCAGAACGTCTAGCCCGGCCTCGAATACGATCCGTCCGACCTCAGGCGTAGTTGTCCCCGAGACAATCAAGGCTCGCCCGCTCTCAGTGAACGCCAGTCCGTGGGCACTCAATGCGTGTCTGGCACTTTCCACGCTCGAAACCTCGACGAGAACTCGCTCTGCTTCACGTTCCGCCACAAACTCTGCGAGCGTGCCCTCAGCCACGACCCTGCCTCGATCTAGCATAACGATTCGGTCTGCCATCTGTGAGAGCTCCGACATCACGTGCGACGAAAGTAGCACGGCTGTGCCGTGCTCGGCGACCTGCCTCAAATGGTGTCGGATCCAATGGATGCCGTCGGGATCCAACCCGTTGAGTGGTTCATCCAGCATCAATGCCCGAGTCCTAGGCAGTAGCGCGACGGCTAGGCCGAGGCGCTGTTTCATCCCCACCGAAAAGGTCCGGATGCGTTTGGTCGCGGTCTGATCGAGACCGACGACCTCCAGCAGCTCGTCGGCATCCCGATGCGGCATCCCGCGAGTGTCACACACGTAGCGCAGAACACCCCGGGCCGTCGCCCGACCAGGCAACTCCTCGGACGAAAGGTAAACCCCCAATAGGCCTGAAGTATCGAGCCCTCGCGTCTCACGCCCGTCGATCCGCACGTTACCCGAATTCGGCATTACCAGCTGCGCGATCGCGCGGAGAACAGTTGATTTTCCTGCGCCATTTGGTCCAACGAAGCCGGTAACGGCACCGTCAGGCACTGTGAAGCTCGCCTGATCCACCGCGAGCACTCGTCCATAGGACTTGCTGAGATTGACCACCTCGATCATGCTTCTCCTCTTAGAAGCGGCACGCATGTTCGCGCTGACGGTGTCGGCCGCCCCGTCACGATCTTCATAGCCATCACGATGTCATCAACCGCTGAGTCACTCATCATCAGGCCGCTGCGATGTCGCGGAGCGCCTGCGAAGTAGGTCAACTTCACAAGGCGAAGGGGCAGACGCCTCAACCGACGCTTACGAAGGAGGTGTATCGCGTCACTGCGCACTCGCTCCTCGTGATCCTCCGTGAGGTGCCAGTGCGCGACGACTACTGATGCGGTCGCCTCAAAGCGGGTACCCAGCAGTCGAGCGAAGACACATCCAGCGAGGAAAAGCACGAGCGCCGCAAGCACAGAGAGCCACGGTGTCGATGACAACGCCATCACGCCCCACCAAACGGCGACCGTCGAAGTGGCACACAGCGCGAGCACCCCCGTCGCTCGCAGTGCGCCCGGGGTTCCATTAGAGCTAAGGATGCTGGACTGAACAAGATCTGGATCGAGTATCGTTAATGCCTCGCGCACTGCCTGCCGAGGGATCGTGGGAAGCACGAGGTTCTGCCCAAGTCCGCCAATGCCATCTGATGTAATCAGCGAGACACGCACGCGATCGCAAATCATCTCGAGCAAATTCCGACGAACAATCACGCCGACGAGCGCATCGCCTGTCACGACTCGAGTCGTCCGATCAAGAAGACCGTACTGGAGCTCTAAGGAATCGTCTCGTTGCCGGATGACCAACCTGCCATATCGAACGAATGTCACAGCGATCGCACCTGCGGCTATGAAGGTGCCAACGATCAAACCGGCGGCAATCATGTTGTCGTGAGCCCAGGTGAACGCCGCATCATCCACGCCGAAACGCGACAGCAAGTCGTATCCAGCGAACGCAGTGCTGAGGGCAATGAAAACGACTTTCCCCTGAACGATGCACGAAAGTAGGAGCTCACCCGTGTTTGGTCGATACTGTTTCACGCCGCCGAGCAAAACAACGCCCCGAGGAGCTTCCGTCGATGGCTCGCTCACCTGCTGGAGTTCTTCGCGTGCATCCGCAAGCACAGCGCCTGCAAGCCTGCGAGCTCGCTCCACTTCGTCGCGAAGTCTCTCGACCGTATGGCGACCCACGCCGTCTAGGCGGATTTGTGTCTCAGCATCACCTGCGGGAAGCAACCTCACAACCGTGAGTCCGAGGAGTCGGTGTGCCCAAGGTTCGTCAGCCTCGATAACGCGGATATCACGCCAGGCGACGGCATCCCGCCGGACGCTCAGCATTCCTGTGGTCGCCACAACTCCCCGTTGTTCGATGACGAAACGCGTGGTCGCCCAGAAGTATATCGGAGCAACTAGTCGCACGCCGATCAACATAACCGCGACTGTGCGTATCCATCCGGTAATCTGAGTCGGAGGTTGCAAGGATGCCACGTGGATGACGATGATCATTCCGACAACAGCGGGCAAACCGCGAAGCCATTCCGCGAGAATCGAACGGCGCGGCAATCGTCTACCCTTCAGCATTGGCTGGCCTCCCGTTCGGCATAATCTCGGTACCGCTGTCCTGATGCCCCTGTACTTCAGCTCGCAAGCGTATGGCATCGTCAAGAAACAGAGGGCCTAACGCTTCAAAATGGGATATTGCCACGAAACGGATCCTCGCCAATCCAAATAGTCGAAGGATTGGACCCTGAACTATTGCAACGTTCAAAATGCGGTCGGTAGGCACGATAATATCCTCGGCAAAAAGGATTCCACGCCGGATCTGCACAAACCCCTCATCGATATCGTATGAGGTGTTGGAGATTCGCATCCTGTCGATGAAAGGTATCTCGATGGTGAGTGCTACAAGCACCAGAACCCCAGCCACAGTGAACAACACCGGTCTCCACATATCGGGCGCAATTGTGAAAACGATTGCAACGAAAATTGCCACGGCTACGCCGACGTCAATGCACGTGCGCGTGCGCGCATACGCGATGGAGCGCGCTGGTAAGCCTCGCTGTAAAGTCGTGGGCGCCTGTTCGTTATGAGCCGACATTACCCACCATTCAATCACCCTGAGGCCTAGCGGTCAATCACCCTGAGGCGTGGTGGTGGGGCCCAAGATGAACCCCACCACCACGCCAACCACTGCTTCTTCGCTCAGGCTAAGCCCAGTATCTGCATAATCCAATGGATGATGGTTGCTCCTGATACACCCTTTTCGAGCCAGGAAAGGACTCGTTTCCAGTTTTGCCTGACCCACTGGGAGATGGCACCAATGATGCCGACTCCCAAACGCCACATTTGAGCGGCGAGCCATGCGAGGAAGCGGAGAACTGCTCCAGCCATTATGTATTCCTTTCAGAGGTGATTTCGATAACCGCGAGAAGGCATTCCGCCGTGTCACGGTTATCTACGTTACTCACCACCGGCATCGCCAGGCAGCCTCCAAAGTATTCGTTCGGTGCTACATATGTACTCTTTTCTAGTACTTTGGTATACATACTTCTGTTCACTGCAGATCCTCCGGCTGAGTCAGATTGTGCGGGTTTGCGTGCATAGCTTTGAGGACAACTTGCACGCGATCGCGCACACCCCATTTTGCCATGATCCGTCCGAAGTGCGATTTCACTGTCTGCTCAGCGAGAAACAACTTGCCGGCAATCTCTTGATTGGTCATTCCCAGCAGCAGCAGACTGACTATAGATATCTCTCGCGCAGTGAGGCCCTCGAAACAGTAAGACGAGTTGATCTCTCTCACCGAGGGTTGAGAAGTTGAACCGATAAGACCACGAAGGACCGCCCGAGACACATACAGGTGACCTGCGGCGACCTCGCGGACGCTTGCGAAGAGCTCGCCATCTGTGGAATCCCATCGCACGACACCTGCTGCTCCTGAAGCGAAGCACTCTATGGTGAGATCGTCCCCGACGGCTGTCACGGCAATGATCTGGCGATCGGGCTTTTCGCGGACTAACCGCTTGATTTTTTCCGGTGCCGACATCAAAGCGTCAGTAGTATCACACACAATAACACTCGGCTCAGGCTCCCGCGTACCGCTCGGTCGTTGTGCTTCAAAGCTACGTGCTGTCACGGTGAAATCTGGGCATGTGGCAAGGAGGCTGCTGAGCGCCTCGGCCCGAAGAATCGCATCCGCGACAACTAAAATTTCCAATTTCATATGCCCTCAGCATTCTTCGACTGAGCCTACAGCGATTCGAGGGTCGTGGTTGGCGCGATCAGGCCGGTGTCAGCACCGATCGCCTCCAGCTGGTCGATGACGAACTCCCGATCGACTCTCGGTCATGGGCGGCAAACGGGGCAACTGACATTGAAACTTCCGACTTTGTCAGACTTAGTTGTTGTTCCCAGGGACGTTGTGTGGGGTGATGGGTAGGGACCTCTTAGTATCGATATGGGATAGAAAAACTCATTCGATGTCAGGAGATTCTCATGTCCTACGCTTGTTGTTCCCACGGAGGTCGTATGCAGCATGGCGTGGGTCGATGGGCGAGTGCGCCGGGCGCCCACTGCCGAATCTCACCCCTCAGTAAGACCCACCGCCCGACCCCGCATCTTCTCCGACCTGGGGCAACGATCTTGTCTCAGGAATCCTTCATGTCGGCGAATCGCGAATAATGGCCGAGGAAGGCCACTGTCAGCGTGCTGGTCGGACCATTGCGGTGTTTGGCAACGATAAGGTCGGCCTCGCCCGCACGCGGACTCTCGCGCTCGTATATTGCCTCGCGATGCAACAGTATGACAACGTCGGCGTCTTGTTCGATTGAACCAGACTCACGCAGGTCGCTGAGCACAGGAATCTTGTCGGCGCGGGTTTCCGGGCCACGGTTGAGCTGAGAAAGCGCAATGACGGGAACATTGAGTTCCTTGGCCAGAAGCTTGAGGGCACGCGAGATGTCGGACACTTCCTGTTGTCGATTCTCAACCCTGCGCCCGCTCGTCATGAGCTGAAGGTAGTCAATGACAACCAGTCTCAACCCGATCCGCTGCTTCAGTCGTCGACATTTCGCTCGAATCTCGACGAGGGTCATGTTGGGGGAGTCGTCGATATAGAGCGGAGCGCTGTTGATTCGACCCTGCGTTGCCGCAATCTTGGTCCAGTCACGATTGTCTTGAAGCCCCTTGCGCATCGATTGCAACGGCACGGATGACTCAGCTGAGAGCAATCGCATAGCGATTTCACTCTTTCCCATTTCGAGAGAAAACAGGATGGCCGGCAGGTCATGGCCGATAGAAGCGGCACGAGCAAAGTCCAGGGCAAGCGTGGATTTTCCCATGGCCGGACGGGCCGCAATGATGATCATCTGACCCGGATGGAATCCGTTGGTCAGGTCATCCAGCTTGGCAAACCCCGTCGGTACACCGGTGAACTTCCCATCGGTACCCCGGGCCGCCTGAATGTCATCAATGGCAACAGTCACCGCCTCGGAGAGCGGGATGTAGTCCTCCGTGTCCACCGAGCCGGTCACCGAATAGATCTCGGCCTGGGCCGAATTCACCAGCTCGGTAACTTCGCCTTCTCCGGCGTAACCAAGCTGCACTATTCGGGTGCCCGCCTCTACGAGGCGGCGAAGCACGGCCCGTTCAGCCACGATTGAGGCATAGTAACCGGCGTTCGCCGCGGTGGGGACGAGGCTTGTCAGAGTGTGGAGGTACTCAACACCGCCGGCACGCTGAAGCACTCCTCCCTTCGTCAGGGTGTCGGTGACGGCGATAACGTCGGTCGGCTCGCCGTGCGAGTACAGGTCAAGCACGGCGTCAAAAATTATGCCGTGCTTGGGAACGTAAAAATCGTGTGTTCGGAGTGTTTCGCTGACATCAGCGACGGCGTCCTTAGACAGCATCATGCCACCCAGGGCACTCTGCTCCGCGAGCAGGTCGTGCGGCGGAACCCGTTCACTGCGCTGCGGTTCAACGTCGCTGAACGGCGTAACCAGATCGAGATGCGCAACCGACAAACTCGTCAAACCTCCGACTATTTCCACATACGGGTGAGCCGTTCTCATCCGCGTCCAGCATGACCTAACCCACTGACGTTGCCGTGATCGAGCGTGCGATCACTGCCCAGCGACGAGGGCGTTGCTTCACCATATTGAGACCTCCCGCGCCGCGCAACACGGCCTGTGGAAACTCCTGTGGACAAACTGCGCGAAACGCCGACCACCATGTGCAATGTCCCTGTGGACAGCTGTGCATTATCCCCACCAGACTCAGAAAAAAATGTGGTTTGATCAGGAAATTTAGTTTTCCACACCTGTGCACAAGAAATATCTTTAGCTTGTTGCTGAGGAAGTGTCATCCTGTGCACAACACTGGGGATTGCATCGCACATTTTCCGGAAACACGCAAGTCCAAACAAGCACATAAAAGGGCGGCCCAGGAAATCCGGGCCGCCCTTCGTTCGTGCACGATGGCTACTTCGCCGCAACCACCTGCAGGCCAATCGTCACGACGACGTCGCGAGAAAGCCGAACCGTAGCCTCGTGGTCACCAAGGGTTTTAATCGGCGAGGAGATTTCAATCTTGCGCTTGTCGATGTCACCAAAACCGGCCGTGAAAACGGCCGCCGCGACATCCGCGGGCTTGACGGAACCAAAGAGGCGGCCGCCAACACCAGACTTCGCAGCCAAGAGAATCTTACCGCCCTCCAGTGCTGCCTTTAACGCCTGCACGTCCTCGAGAGAATGGAGCTCGCGAGCCGCACGCGCAGCCTTGATCTGATCAACCTGCTTCTGACCACCACGACTCCAACCGATGGCGAACCCCTGGGGGACCAGGTAGTTGCGAGCGAAACCGTTTTTGACGTCAACAACGTCCCCGGCAACGCCGAGGCCTGTGACCTCGTGGGTGAGAATGACCTTTGCCATATCGTGCTCCTTTATCGACCAGAGCCCGCGTAGGGCAAAAGGGCCATTTCGCGGGCATTTTTCACGGCGCGGGCGATGAGGCGTTGCTCCTGAACGGACACGCCCGTGATGCGCCGCGCGCGAATCTTGCCACGCTCTGAGATGAACTTACGGAGAGTCGCGACATCCTTGTAATCAATAACGCCAACTCGAATGGATTTTGCGGGTGCGATAACCTTCGCCGCCTTACCGCGGGGTTTGCGGCGATCACCGCTGCTTTTTCCTGCCATGTGCTTGTCCTGTCTGTGAATTCTTGTTCAGTGGTGGGGCGCCCTCCCGAGCACACCGCCACGCTGTCTGCTTAGAACGGGGTTTCGTCCTGGTAACCCTGTGACACTCCGGGGGTTCCCCACCCGTCACTCGACGCCGGAGCCGGAGCGCTCGAGGCCCACCCGTCTTCTTGCCCGCCACCACCACCGCCACCAAGAGCACGACCGGATGACTGGCTGCGCGTGACCGTTGCCGTGGCGTACCGCAGGCTGGGGCCGATTTCGTCGATCTCGAGTTCGATCGAGGTGCGCTTCTCGCCCTCTTTCGTCTCGTATTGACGCTGACGCAGCCGTCCGGTCGCAATGACGCGTGACCCGCGGGTCAACGAGCTCGCAACGTGATCGGCAAACTCACGCCAGCAACTCGCCCGAAGGAACAGGGGCTCGCCGTCCTTCCACTCACTGGTCTGACGGTCGAAGTTGCGGGGGGTAGAGGCAATCGTGAAGTTTGCGACCGCCAACCCGTTCTGGGTGTAGCGCAGTTCTGGATCAGCCGTGAGGTTACCCACGACGGTAATGGTCGTTTCGCCAGCCATGATCGTTACGCGTCCGAATCGAGTGGGTCAGCGGGGGTGATCGCGGCCTCTGCGGGCTCCACGGGCGTCGCGACCGTTGCGGTCTTCTCGGCTGCCGCGGTCTTCTCGGCTGCCGCCGACACCGCGTTCACCCGGTCGGATGCCGACCTGGCTGCTGCCTTACGGGCGGCACGCTCTTCGCGCTCCTTTGTGTGTGCAGCAAGCTGTGCGATCGCTTCCTCTGCGCGGAGCACCTTCGTGCGCATGACAGTTTCGGACAGATTGAGTTGACGGCTCAGCTCCTTGGTGGTTGCCGGTGTCGCCGTGAAGTCAACGATGGCGTAAATGCCATCGGACTTCTTGTTGATCTCGTAGGCCAACCGACGACGTCCCCAGATATCTACCCTGTCGACCGTCCCGCCATCCTGACGGATGACACTGAGGAACTTATCGAGACTGGGAGCTACCGTGCGCTCGTCGATACCGGGATCGAGAATGACCATGAGCTCGTATTGATGCATGACTAACCCACCTCCTTCGGACTAAACGGTTACAGACTCTCTGTAACAGGAGGGTTGTGCATACGCGCCCGGACAGTCACACCTCGACACCCAAGCAACTACGACATTCTACGTGACGCGATGGCACCAAAAAACCATCCACCGTGTTCACGTGTGATGTGCCGCAACTTTGGCGGCCTGCGCTTCTACCCTGAGCACGGCCACCACTCTCAGTGCTGAGTGAGCGCGAGCAGTCGGCCAGGATAATCCGTGACGATGCCGTCCACTCCGGCCTTCATCTGGACCACCGCGTCCTCCTCGGTGTTGACTGTCCACACCAGCACCGCGATGCCGCACTGGTGGCTCCGCGACACAAAGTCTGCAGTGACCCCCAGGAAGTGCGGCGAGACCACAGCGGCACCCAGTTCTGCGACAGCACCGGGCAGGTCATCACCGTGGTCCTCCCATCGAATGCTTCCCAACCACGCGCTTTCGGGTCGGTAGGTTTCACCAACAACCGCCAGTGCTGAACGGAGCACCGTCGGGGCAAGTGTGCGGGATAACTCCAGCACGGCCCAGTCAAACGAGTGAACAAAGCAGCGATGGGTGATGTCCGCATCGCTGATGATCTGTAAAACCTTGTTGACCAGGATCTCCCGAGTCGCCACCTCCCGCGGGTCGGTCGGGTTCACCTTCAGTTCGATCGTCCACCACAGTCCGGGATGATCGCAGGCGGCAAGAACCTCGGGAAGCGTTGATATCCCGAGACCAGGAACGGGACGCTGTTCGGGAAAACCGGGCAACACGAGGCTGCCCACGTCAATGGTGCGAAGCTGTTCCAGGGTGAGCTCGTCAAGCCGAGCACCCCGAAAGTCGGTGCCCGTCGGCAGACACTTGTCGGCCTGAACCGTCGGATCGTGCCAGACGATGACCTCGTGATCGGCGGTCAACCGCACATCGAGTTCGAGCCCACCCACTCCGGCGGCGACGGCGTGTTGGAAACTCGGGATGGTGTTCTCGGCGAGGTATCCCCGGGCACCGCGGTGCCCTTGAATGTCAAGCCTGCCGCCCGGAGGCCAGAGCAGTTCCGGATCGGTGTCGGGTGGGCGTACCATCACCCTGCCACCGTACCCGACACCGGTTGGGTGTTGTCTCGCGCACGGTGGCGAGACGGTGATTATGCCCAAGGATCAGGCCGTCACCCTTCTGAGACGTAGATTGCAAACATCAGCAGGCTCCCGCTAATAACAACATCGGCCAGTAGATGCACGATGAACGCGGATAACACTCCGAGTTTGTGCTGAGATACGTGACCATAGCCGAGAACAGTGTGGCCGCGACAATTCCGGTCCAACCATACGGTCACACGGACCGGTTGCTGATGTGTGTCAGGCGTTCCCGGTAGACACCCGGAACAAGATACGGTCTGAACCCACCCGTCTACCCCGGAACTTGCGACGATATCATGCGCGCACGGGGCAGACTTGCCGAAGCCATTTCTTAAAGCGTGGGGACAAGACGATATCATGCGCGCACGGGGCAGACTCGCTTCCGACATCGGTGTTCTACTCGTTCTGCCCGGTACTGCGCTGTGGTCACCGGACCAGATACGTAACCGAACATCCCGATCACGCCAATCACGGCCAACCCCTCCCGGATCAAGCCAGACCCCACACACCGTTATTCAGACAGCCCCGGAACAATCGAAAGAGGGCCGGACGTAGAGGCAACGTCCGGCCCTCTTTCTGCACCAAGAGTGTCTTGCAATCACATCACGCCGTCCGCCACAGCAAACGTTCGACGCATCCCAACTATATAACAAATTGGTAACGAAGCGCCAGTGTTCTGCGAAAATTTTTTGGCCCGGACGCAGGATCGCCTCCGCGGGCGCCTCAGAAAAGATCGGGACTCGGTGCAGAAATCTGCCGGATTGAGACATCCGCGTGGCGATCAAACCGGTACCCCACCCCCCGAACGGTGCGCACGATGTCTTGATAGTGCGCGAGCTTAGCCCGGAGGCGACGCACGTGGACGTCAATGGTGCGCTCGCTCGGAGCGTCATCCTCTGCGCCCCAGAGATGCTCGATGATCTCGTTGCGCTCGACGGTGCGCCCTTCGCGCAGCACGAGATACTGCAGCAGCTCGAACTCTTTGTACGTCAGACCGGCAGGTTCACCGTCAAGCAAAACCCGCTTGCGGGAGATATCCACGATGACGCCATCCGGGTGACGGTCGGCGTCCTGCTGCGAGCCACCACCGTCCCCGCGTTGCTTCGCGAGGGCAGCCGGGTCCTGCAACGCTAGGCGCACGACGTCAACGTCACGGCCACCGACTCCGGCCGGGGCGAGCGCGACGGCCGCGTACGTTTCGGCCGAGGGGGCAACCTCCGCGGTAAGTTCCCGAATGGCGTCAACCAGCTGCGCCAGGGACGTGCCATCGGTGGCTGCTTTCGTCTCGTCGAGGCCAACGTAGATGACAAAACCGCGCGGTTCCACGGGTCGGGATGCCTCGGTGTCCGGCTGATTACGAGTGGGGGAGTGTGGGGCGACGGCGGGAGCGGTCGCGGTGAGTGCCAGTGTCATGATGAATCCTTAATGTCTCGCGCACGGGGCGTGCACACGCTGTGCTCCGATGCCGGAGCTATAGAAGTGGGGGGTTGTGCGGGCCGGAAACTCACGAAAGTTCAACCGGCGTTATCGTGAACCGTTGCCACCCGGGAAACGGGGGCCGGAGTGTGGGCGATGTCTTCGCCTAGCACATTCGACACGGCGCGCTCATCGGCATCACGGTGCCGAGTCCGAGGTGAGACACGATGGCTCCCCGGTTCTGTCGCGTGTTCATGAGGGAAAGTCAAACGAAAATCATGGAGTGTGTCAATTCGTGATGGTGGCTTCGCCGTCGATTCCAATGTACAGCGTGCATCCGCGAGGAGCGGATCTGAACGAGGCATCCCGTAAACACCGGGGTTGTGGTGATTCTTCGAAAAAATAGTGTTGAAAAAAATATTCTGTGATGACTCCGCCTGAGAGCGGGTTCCGGGCGCAGATTCTTGCCGACAGTGACTACTGCGCCGTTCCGTAGAGCCGATCTCCAGCGTCCCCGAGCCCCGGAACGATGTAGCCGTGCTCGTTGAGCCGCTCATCAACCGCCCCGAGCACAACGGTAACCTCACGACCACTGAGCGCTTTCTCCACTGCGGCAAGACCCTCCGGTGCGGCAAGGATGCAGATAGCTGTGACATCCGTCGCCCCGCGTGCAAAAAGAAATTCAATCGCCGCGATGAGAGAGCCGCCGGTGGCGAGCATCGGATCCAACACAAAGCACTGACGATCACCGAGGTCGGCGGGTAGCCGCTCGGCATACGTCGTAGGCTCAAGCGTCGCTTCATTGCGGACCATCCCAAGAAACCCCACCTCAGCGGTCGGAAGCACTTTAATCATTCCGCCGAGCATGCCGAGACCGGCACGCAGAATCGGCACGATGAGCGGCTTGGGATCGGCGATCCGCACACCCGTCGTGGTCGCCACCGGCGTGCGGATCCCGATCGGCCTCACGCGCACCCCGCGCGTGCCCTCGTAGGCGAGCAGTGTGAGCAGCTCGTCAACGAGCTCACGAAACAGTGGTGAGGGCGTTGTCACGTCACGGAGCACGGTGAGCTTGTGGGTGATGAGCGGGTGATCGGCGACATGGACTCGCATAGGCTCGAGTCTAGGTTGAGAGTAAGGGGCTCGTCATGCAGTCGGCACGTGTCCCCTCTCATCACGCGGCAAACCTGGTGGCACGCCACACTGACTGGATGGCTCACGCCCTCACCCTCGCCGCGCAGGCACCACTCACCGGGGATGTCCCCGTGGGCGCGCTCATCGTAGACGAACACGCTACCGTCCTTGCCGCGCGGCACAACGAGCGGGAGTTGCACAACGACCCCACCGGTCACGCAGAAATTCTGGCGCTTCGAGACGCGGCTGCCGCGCGCGCAGACTGGCGGTTGACCGACTGTACCCTTATCGTCACCCTGGAGCCGTGCATCATGTGCGCCGGCGCAATTGTCGCCGCGCGTATCCCCACCGTGGTGTTCGGCGCCTGGGACGACAAGGCAGGCGCTGCCGGTTCGGTCTATGACCTCCTGCGCGACCGGCGACTAAACCACCGGGTGGAAGTGTTTGCGGGAGTCAACGCGGATGCGGCCGGTGCCCTGCTGACCGCGTTCTTCGAAGATCAGGCGCGACGGACAAGCTAACCGGCACAACCGGTCACCGTGCTACCCGGTGAGCGATCGCGACCGGTGGGTGCGCGTTAGTCTGCGCTCCTAATGACAACGGCATCCGTTGACGGCGCGGGGCTCGGCTCGACGTAGACATCCGGTTCCAGATAAATCAGCCGAGCAACAGGCACCGCCGCTCGAACACGGGACTCGATCGCGTTGATGCCACGCTGTAGTTCGGGCAGCGAGCTCTCGGGGCTGAATCCCAGCTTTGCCGCGACGAGAAGTTCCTCCGGACCGAGGTACAGCGTTTTCATGTGGATGATTCGGTCGACCTCACCACCCTGCATGATAGCCGCCTCGATTGTTGCCACATCCGTGTCGTGCGCTCCCTCGCCAACGAGGAGGCTCTTGGTCTCAACACCCAACACCACCGCCACGACAACGAGCAGTATTCCGATCGCGAGTGTGGCCGAGGCATCCCAGAAGCCACTGCCGGTAAGAGCCGTGAGCCCGACACCGCCGAACGCGAACACCAGACCCAGTAGGGCGGCCACATCTTCCAGCAGAACAACGGGCAACTCGGGTGCCTTTGCCCGCCGAATGAACTCAAGCCACCCCTGTGATCCGCGGACGCGGTTGGATTCTCGGATCGCGGTGCGCAACGAAAAGGATTCCAGCACAATCGCAACCGTCAAAACAACCATCGGGAGCCACCACAGGTCGAGGTGGTGCGGATCCCGCAGCTTGGCGATGCCCTCCGCAATCGAGAACACGCCCCCGATAGAAAACAGAATGATCGAAACGACGAAGGCGTAAACGAACCGCTCCCGCCCGTATCCGAACGGATGAGCACGGTCAGCGGCGCGACGGGCACGCCTGCCGCCGATCATGAGCAACAGTTGGTTACCAGAGTCCGCGATCGAATGCACCGCCTCTGCGAGCATCGCGGCGGATCCAGAAAACATCCACGCAATAAGCTTCGTGACCGCGATCCCGAGATTGGCCAGCAGCGCCGCAACGATTGCCCTGTTTCCGCCGGATGCACCCATGCGAAATATCCTAGGCTGGTCGCATGAACAGGGTCACCCTGCCACCCACCGCGTTCCTCGGAGCCGGATCGATGGCGCGAGCAATTATCGCGGGGTTACAAGCGTCGGATGTCGCGGTGGTCGGCGGTATTCGCACCACCAACCGCAGCGCGGAGCGAGCGGCAGAACTGGCATCCAGCAGGGTTACCGCGTACGCCACCGAGACAGATGCCGAGGCCAACCGCCGCGCCGTGCGCGGAGCGGGACTGGTTATTATCGCTGTGAAACCGGCCATGGTGCCCGATCTTCTGCTCGAGATCGCCGATGCCCTTGATCCGCACGCCGTCGTGGTATCGGTGGCGGCCGGGGTCACGACGGCTCGCTGCGAAGAGCTCCTTCCCGTGTCGGTGGCGGTGATCCGAGCGATGCCCAACACTCCCGCACTCGTGAGACGGGCAGTCACCGGGATCTCGGTTGGCAGTCGAGCCAGTGCCACGGACCTGGCCCTGGCCGTCACGCTGTTCGAGGCAGTGGGTGAGGTGCTCGTGGTCCCGGAAGGGCAAATCGACGCCCTGTCCGCGATCTCCGGATCGGGCCCGGCCTACGTTTTCTATCTCATCGAACAGGTGACCACAGCGGCCCGCACACAGGGGTTTACCGATGCTGAGGCAAAGACACTCGTGGAAGAGACCTTCCGGGGAGCGAGCGAGCTGCTCGCAGCGAGCAGCGAAGATCCGGCCGAGTTACGCCGCCGGGTTACGAGCCCGAACGGTACGACCGAACGCGCAATCGCGGTGCTCACGGCGGCAAACCTGGCTCAGGTGTTTGAAAGAGCAACAGATGCCGCGCTGGCGCGAGCTTACGAGCTGGCGACCGGGGTGTAGCGTCCCGAACCGAGTGCAGCGGCCTCCGCGGTCAACACTGTGCTGCACAGGGTCATGGATCCGGCTTCTCTGCGAAGCAGCGGCCCCGCGATCGACGACTGTGCCGGGCAGGACTCGCGCTGCTCAAAAATTCCACCGCAGCGCCCCTGCGATCGACGACTGTGCGATTGATGGCTACGGCGAGTCCGGCGCATCGTTCTGCCTCTGAGCCCACCACGCACGGAGGCGCTGCGCGGCGACATCCGAACCGACGGGCCCCTCATCGAGTCGCAGATCGAGCAGAAATCGATAGGCCTCGCCGACCACCGGGCCGGGTTTCACACCCAGCAGCGCCATGATCGCTGCACCGTCAAGCTCCGGACGAACGGCCGCGAGTTGCTCCTCGGCCGCAAGCGCGGCAATCCGCTCCTCCAGGTTGTCGTACGCAAACCCGAGCTGGTCAGCCTTGCGTCGGTTGCGGGTTGTGACATCGGCGCGAGCAAGAATGTGTAACCGCTCTAACTGGTCGTCGGCGTCTCGCACGTAGCGACGAACCGCCGAGTCGCTCCATTTTGCGTCGGAGTAGCCGAAAAATCGAAGGTGCAGCCCGACCAGTCGAGCAACCTGATCAACCGTCACGTTGTCAAACTTCAGTGCCCGAAGCCGCCTGCGAGCAAGCTTGGCACCGACAACGTCGTGGTGGTAAAAACTCACCGCCCCACCCGGCTCTAGCCGCCTAGTGGCCGGTTTCCCAATGTCGTGCAACAGCGCCGCCAACCGTACAACAAGATCGGGGGAGGCAAGCTGACCACGGGATGTCTCGTACTCAATCGCCTGCTCAACCACCGTCAGTGTGTGCTCATAAACATCCTTGTGGCGGTGGTGCTCGTCGCGCTCAAGCTGTAGGGCGGGCAGTTCGGGCAACACCCGGGCGGCAAGACCCGAGTCGACCAGCACCCGCAGGCCGCGCACCGGCGCGGGCGAGAGCACCAGCTTTGTCAGTTCGTCCCGCACTCGCTCCGCCGAAATTCGCTCGATATCCGGAGCAAGGGCGGCGAGCGCGGCGAGCGTGTCGGGTGCAATGTCAAACCCGAGTTGCGCTGAGAACCGGACGGCACGGAGCATCCGAAGCGGGTCGTCGCCGAAGGAACGCTCGGGGCGAGCCGGGGTGCGTAGTACGCCCGCGAGAAGATCCTCCAGTCCGCCCGAGGGGTCGACCAGTTCAAGTTTCGGCAACCGCAGGGCCATCGCGTTCACAGTGAAGTCGCGGCGGGTGAGATCTTCGACAAGGGAGGAGCCGAACGCCACCTTCGGCTTGCGAGACTCTCCGTTATACGCGTCGGTTCGATACGTTGTGACCTCGACGGTGTTGCCGTCTATGCGGGCACCAATGGTGCCGAAGGCACGACCGACATCCCAGTGTGTCTGGGCGAGTGGTGCGAGAATCTCAAGGATCTCGTCTGGGTGAGCGGTCGTGGTGAAATCAAGGTCACTCACCGCACGACCCAGGAATGCGTCGCGTACCGGACCGCCGACAAGAGCGATCTCGTGGCCGGCTCTGTCAAACGAGTCGGAAAGCCGAGCCACTGTCGGTGTTGCGGCCAGCTCTGTCAACTGGGCAAGGGCCACCGCAACGCTCTGCATACCCACCATGCTAAGCCGAGCCAGAGACACTCGGGCACGAGAAAGACATGGTTCTACTCCGTGATCGGGTGTAACCCTCCGCCGCCGGGCGGGACAGCGCAGCGAGCGGCAATCTCAACCCCGACGGGCACTGTAACCCTCCGCCGCCAGGCGGGGCAGTGTTTTCATCAGGCTGACGTTGTGCCCGTTGCAATTTTGTGCAGATCTGCTATTTCACGGTACACACCTATGCCCGATGTGACGAGCACGAATGCAACTAACACCAGTAGCCACGGTTCCATGGATTCTCTAGCCGCGACGAAGACTAGAAACGAAACCTGGGCAAAAATAATGAAATTCACAGAGGGGAGGTAACGCTGAGACCTCGCGCGCGACGCACGCTTACCACCTGCTCTGTCCACTGAGCTACGGGGGGTGCTGGGACCTCGCGCGTGACGCACGCTTCCCGGGTTGGGTGCAGCCTCATGCTGGGCACACTGGCCTTAATTCCTGTGAGAAAGCAACCCGACGCTGTTATCGCGATCAAGGCCGCGGGTGGCAAGCACGTTCCTCGATAGGGGGCAATAGAATCGCGTGTATGGTGGCCGCCCCGAACTCCTCGCGCCGACGCGGGGGGAGGTGGGGGAGTCAGCGTCTGGGAACAGCCCTCGCCGCCGTGTGTCTCGGCCTTGAGCTGAGCAGCTTCTTTGCCCACGGTGGCCCCGCGAGCGCCACCGAGCTCGGTACCACCGCACCACCGGTAACCGCATTGATCAGTGAGAAAGGTTCAGCGTCCACCAAACCAGCCGCCGTCACGGTCTCGATCGCGCCGATCACGCCCACGATCACGCCGGGCACGCCGGTCACCGTGGACCTAGAGGTTCGCAACACCAGCACCGCAGACCTCCCGGCGGGCAGGCTCGGAGTCTTCCAATCCGACTCGTGGCTGACGAATATCTCGACCCTCAACACCTGGCTTACGAGCGACCCGGCGGTCGGGGCATCCCGCAACACGCTCTTGACAGAAATTGATTCCCGCCCGCTGCCGATTGGACAGGTCGCCCACTACACGGTCACGCTTGCGGGAAACGCCCTGGCCCCGTTTAGGGGAGCACAGATCATCGGACTCGGTGCAGAAGTCACGGTTGCGGGCACAATCGTCACCACCGACCGAGCCGTGTTTCCCGCGTCGTCGTCGGCACCGATCAGCAACCCGGTTCCCCTCGCGCTTGCATCCCCGATAACCGTTCCCGGCGTGACCGGAGGTCTACTCTCCGTGCCGGAGTTATCTGCTCTCACGGCGCCGCGCGGAACCCTCACCCAGCAGTTGGACGCGGTTGATAACCAACCCATCACGGTCGGAATCGACCCGCGAATCATTGCCTCCATCCGCCAGCTGGGCACCGAGGCTCCGGCGAGCGCCACGGCATGGCTGGCCCGATTAGGAGCCATGAACAACGAGGTCTTCCCGCTCGGTTACGGCGATGCAGACCTTGCAATTCAGGCGCAGCTAGGTCTGCCCGCACTCTTGGCTCCCACCTCATTTGCGGGCGCGAGCACGAGCACACCCGGGACAATAACGCCCGCGACTCCGACACCATCCGAGCCACCGAACACGGGCACAACCACGCAGGATGTGCTCGCGTGGCGGTACAACCGCACTGACCTCGCGTGGCCCGGTGACAACACCGTTGCCTCCGGCAATATTCAGTACCTCGCTAGCGCGGAACTTCGCACGACAATCCTGGCCCCCCACAATGTGGCGCCGTCAGACTCCCGCGGCGCCGTTGCCGTGATCGACGAGGGAACGGCACTCGTTGCGGACGACCGCGTCACAGCGGCATTCCGTGCAGCGCTGGATGCCTCGACCGACGTAGAATGGCGCGCAGCCATCGGGCGGTTGATGGCAGAGGTAACGCTGCTCGCACGCGGAGCGCAGCCCGCACCCACCCTGCTTGCCACGGCCGCCCGAAGCAGCGACCGCGGCCCGGGTCGCCTTCGGGAAACCCTTGAGGTGCTCGCCACGAATTCCAGCGTCCGCCCCACCACGCTAACCCACGCCCTCACCACACCACCGGTCCCGCGAACTCTCGTCACCATGCCGGAGTCGAACGAACGCCGGAACACGGTGACCGCGCTCGTGGGTGCCGACAGCGCCATCCAGCAGTTTGCCAGCATCGTTCCGCAGCCGGAACTCATCTCCGCTCCGGCACGGCGCGACCTGCTCGCCCTGCTCGGTGTGTCCGCCACGGTCAGCGGCCCTCGTTCAGCCACCGTCAACACCGGGGCTACACCCCCCGGTTCTACCGATGAGTGGAATCAGGCAACAACGGCCTGGCTCGCGGCGCAGCACGCGGTACTGCAGCAGGTATCGATCGTCTCCAGTAGCCAAATCAATGTTGTCTCCAGCAAGACCGGGGTGCCTACGACCATCCTCAATCAACTTCCGTACCCAGTGACGGTGGAGGTCAACGTTGTTCCCTCCAACGGCCGCCTCCGGGTGGAAGACACGGTCAAGAGTGTTGTTGAGGCATTCTCACGAAGTACCGTGCGGGTGCCCGTTGCGGCCGGCGTGGGCAATGGCGATGTCATGCTCACGGTGTTGCTGAAGTCGGCCACTGGAACGCAGATTGGTAACGCGGTGCAACTCAAGGCAAACGTTCAGGCCGACTGGGAGGGCGTTGGGGTGGGAATCGTTGCGGTTGCGGCACTCGCCTTCTTTGCGCTGGGCATGTGGCGAAGCATCAAACGTCGTCGCGCCCGGGCGGTGCGCACATGAGCACCGATCACATCGGACGAGCGAGTGTCTACCTCGCGACGGGCACCGTCGTCTCCCGGGTCCTCGGTTTCCTGAAGGCAGTTGTTCTTGCCTCAACAATCGGGGTCATCGGATCTCCCGGTGCCGATGCCTTCGCCGTCGCAAACGGCCTCCCCAATACCGTCTACGTCATCGTTGCCGGGGGTGTCCTCAGTGCCGTTCTTGTGCCGCAAATTGTGCAGGCTTCCCGCAGCACCGACGACGGCAGCGCGTACATCAATCGACTGCTCACTCTCGCGCTGGTGGTCATCGGGGCAGCCACTGTCATCGCGACGGCACTCGCACCCGTCCTCACGTGGTTCTACGCCGGATCGCAGCCGTCGATCCTGCCGCTTGCCATCGCGTTTGCGTGGTGGTGTTTGCCCCAGATCTTCTTCTACGGTCTCTACACCGTGCTCAGTGAGGTCCTCAATGCACGGCGGTCGTTTGGGCCATCCACGTGGGTTCCGGTCCTCAACAACGTTGTCGCGCTCGCAGGGCTCGTGCTGTTTGGGTGGGCATTCGGCTTCGATCATGACGGCAATCGGATGCTTGATGGCTGGTCTCCCAGCATGATTGCCCTGCTCGGCGGCTCAGCCACGCTCGGGATTGTTGCACAAGCAGTCATCCTGTTCTGGTTTTGGCGGCGAGTCGGACTGCGCTATCGACCGGACTTCCGGTGGCGTGGCGTGGGTTTGGGCGCGGCTGGACGGTTGGCTGGGTGGACATTCGGGATGCTTCTGCTCACAACTTTTGCCGGGGTTATCCAGACTCAGGTCACGCTTTTTGCCTCCGGTCACGGTGCCTCGCTCGCTGCTGTCGAGAGTGCGTGGCTCATTTTCATGCTGCCGCACTCGGTCATCACGGTGTCGATCGCAACCGCGTATTTCACACGCATGAGCGAGCATGTTCTGCAGGACTCGCTGGACAAGGTTCGCCAAGACTTTTCCAGTGCAGTGCGGACCATCTCTGTTATTCTCACGCTCGCAACAGCCGTGCTCGTGGTGCTTGCCTACCCGATTGCAACGGTGTTCCAACCCAACAACTACAGCGCCGCCTCGGCCCTGGGCAATGTGATCATCGCATTCGCGGTGGGTCTTCTCGGCTTCAGCGTTCTTTTTGTCGCACAACGCACGTTCTTCGCTCTCGGCGACACTCGCACACCGTTTTTCTTCACACTGTGTCAGGTTGTTATTTTCACCGCGGCGGCACTCCTGTGTCTCCTGCTGCCCCTGCAGTGGGTGGCGGTCGGAGTCGCCGGTGCCACAACCCTCGCCGGTACCACTCAGCTGATCCTCGCGCTCGTGGCTCTTCGGCGCAGGCTTGGTGGACTCGACGGCGGGCGAATCGTAACGAGCATGCTCCGAAGCCTGGCGGCGGTCATCCTTCCGCTCGTCGGCGGCTTTGCTTTGTTGAACACGCTCGGCGGGTTCGCCGTGAGCTCCCGCGGCGGCGCGATGATCGCAATGGTGCTGGTAGGAGCCCTCATGTTAGTTCTCTACGCGGGATGTCTCGCCCTCGTGCGGTCGCTCGAACTGCAGACTCTGCTGCGGCGGCGGCGCGCCCGGGAATAACTCCAACCTAGACTGGGTTGTCGGGTCTAGGCACTGGGTTCAGGGCCCCACCGTGAGCGGCTCGCAGGCCGTGACACACGAGAGTCGAGGGAACGTCATTGCGTGAGGTCATCATTATCGGTTCCGGCCCGGCCGGGTTCACAGCCGCCATCTATGCGGCGCGGGCTCAGCTCACACCGTTGCTCGTCGCGAGCTCGCTCGAAACCGGCGGTGAGCTTATGAAGACGACCGAGGTGGAGAACTTCCCCGGATTCCCCGAGGGCATTATGGGCCCCGATCTGATGGGCAAACTGCAAGAACAGGCGGAACGGTTTGGTACGGAGGTCATCTACGATGACGCCATCTCGATTGATATCGCGGGTCCGGTGAAAAAGGTGACGCTCGAGAACGGGGGCACGGTCGAGGCATCCGCTCTGATTTTTGCTACCGGGAGCGCATATCGAACTCTCGGCCTTGCCGAAGAGGAGGCCCTCTCTGGCCACGGATTGTCCTGGTGTGCCACGTGTGATGGATTCTTCTTCCGCGATAAGACGATCGCGGTAGTCGGGGGCGGCGACTCAGCGATGGAGGAGGCGACCTTCCTCACTCGATTCGCGTCAAAGGTGTACGTCATCCATCGTCGTGATTCGCTGAGGGCGTCTAAAATCATGCAGCAGCGCGCCTTTGACAACGAGAAAATAGAATTCGTGTGGAACTCCGACGTGGTCGCGATTCTGGGCGACACTGAGGTATCGGGGGTGCGATTGCGAAGCACAGGGGATGGCTCCGAGCGCGACCTCGCGCTCGATGGCCTGTTTGTCGCCATCGGCAACGATCCGCGCACCCACCTCGTCCACGGGTTACTCGATCTCAATCCAGACGGAACCATCGCACTGCAGGGCCGTTCCACCAAGACATCCGTTGCCGGGGTTTTTGCGGCGGGGGATGTCGCGGACCCCACCTATCGACAGGCGATCACCGCCGCCGGCTCTGGTGCTGCAGCAGCAATCGATGCCGAGCACTACCTTGCAGCGCGCGGCACCGAAACCGCACATGCCGAGCAGCCAGGGCGGGGAGATTTGTCACGGTGAGTCAGATCGACCCGACCACCGCCACCCATACACTGAACCATCCCGATGCCAAACCTAAGGTGGTTGAAGAGAGAGGCCACCGCTAATCACACACTGAACCATCTCACAACACGAGCCGGGACCTCACCGGTCTCACCATGAGTTAAGGAGTAACACCATGAGCAACGCACGAGATGTGACCGCAGAGACGTTCGACACTGAGGTGCTGCAGAGTTCTAAACCGGTCGTCGTGGACTTCTGGGCGGACTGGTGCCGCCCGTGCCTCGCGTTCGCGCCGATCCTTGATCAACTCGCGTCTGACCACTCGGACAAGATCAACCTGGTTAAGGTCGATACCGAGGCCGAACCACAGCTCGCGGCAAAGTACGGCATTATGGCGCTGCCAACACTCAAGGTCTTTGTGAACGGCGAGGTTGTCAACTCACTGAGCGGACTGCGGTCGAAGGCCGCGCTGGAAACTGAGCTGGCGGGCATCCTCAGCTAGATACCCGTTCATTCGACGGTGCTCTCTGACCGGCTCGTCGTGAGCGCTCCTGCGCGCCCGGCAATTAGCATGGAGTCTTCGCGAGCACCCCACCCCTCGTCACCTCTGATGCGGTGCGCACGGCAATTAGCATGGAGTCTTCAGTGGAACGGATCTGACGGTGATTTCTGACGTTACTCCTGCGAGCGCGGGAAACAACCTCGACCCCTGGTACGGGAACTACGCCGAACGCACGAGCGGCCTGGCGGCCTCGGAGGTACGTGCACTTTTTGCCGTGGCATCCCGGCCAGAGGTGGTGTCGTTGGCCGGCGGCATGCCCTGTGTCTCTGCACTGCCACAGGAGGTCGTTCTTGATTCGGTTGCGCGGGTCATGCGTGAGCAGGGACCAATTGCCCTGCAATACGGCTCTGGGCAGGGGATTCCCGCGCTTCGTGGGCAGATTCTTGATGTCATGGCCTTGGAGGGCATTCAGGGTTCGGTGGATAATGTTGTGACCGCGACGGGATCACAGCAGGCACTTGATCTGATCTCAAAGCTCTTCCTCGACCCGGGTGATGTGGTGCTGGCAGAGTCGCCGAGCTACGTCGGTGCCCTGGGTGTGTTCAGTGCCTACCAGGCACGGGTCGTGCATGTGGACACCGATGCTGACGGTCTCATTCCGGAAGCGCTGAAACAGACGATTACCAGGGTGCACAACGAAGGTCGCCGAATCAAATTCCTGTACACAATCCCAAATTTTCACAACCCGGCAGGTGTGACGCTATCTGCCACGCGACGACCGGAGATTGTTGCCGTCTGTCAGAGCAACGGCATTCTCATTCTCGAGGACAATCCGTACGGGCTGCTCCATTTCGACGAGCCGCCACCGAACGCGCTGCAGTCGCTGGATCCCGACGGTGTTGTCTACCTCGGAACCTTTTCAAAGACTCTCGCGCCCGGATTTCGGGTCGGATGGACGCTCGCCCCGCACGCGATTCGAGAAAAACTCATCCTCGCGACCGAATCTGCCATCCTCTCACCAAGCTCGTTCAGCCAGCTGGTTGTCTCAGAGTATCTTGCGTCAACCGACTGGCAAGCCCAGATTGATAGCTTCCGTGGCGTATATCGGGAGCGTAAAGAAGCCATGATCGACGCTCTCAGCGAGTTTTTACCGCACCTGACCTGGACCAACCCCCGCGGCGGTTTTTTTGTCTGGCTCTCACTACCCGACACGCTCGACTCCAAACAGATGCTGCCGAGAGCGGTTCGGGAGCTTGTTGCCTACACCCCCGGTACCGCGTTCTACGCCGACGGACGGGGACATCAGGCGATACGGTTGTCCTTCTGCTATCCAACACCGGACGCGATTCGGCTCGGCGTGCGACGACTCGCGACCGTCATTAACGGCGAGCTTGAACTGCTCGACACATTCAAAGGCACCGGGCCGCTGCACGTGATCCACCGCGAGGCATCCTCGGCACTGGATTCAGCCCCTCCCACCAATATCAAGTAACCCACCAGACACCAACATCACACAGCTCGCCAAGCACCACTGTCACCGAGCCCACCGGGCAGCGCCCCCTACCCCACCAGGAACAGCACCAACCCACCAAGAACAGCACCCTTTAGCTCACCGGGAACACCTCCCTTTCCTTGCTGAAGCACCCGATTCTATTCCGTTTTTACTGGAGAAATACCTGATCATGATTGATTTCAATGCTCTTGATGTGGTCGTCCTCGCCGGTGGCATTTCACACGAACGGGATGTTTCACTCCGCTCCGGCCGACGAGTTGCTGATGCCCTCACCACCGCAGGCCACCGCGTCACAATCCTCGACCCAAATGCAGATCTGCTACCGAATCTCAGTGCCCATCGCCCCGACGTCATTTTCCCCGCGCTGCACGGCTCAAGTGGTGAAGATGGCTCGCTCCTGAGCCTACTTGCGGCACTTGCGCTCCCTACCGTCGGGTCAACCGCCGAAGCCGCACGTCGAACGTGGTCGAAACCTAACGCAAGTTCGATCGTTGCCAATGCGGGTGTGCGGGTGCCGCGATCGGTCAGCCTCTCACAGGAATCGTTTCGGGAACTCGGCGCCAGCGGTGTGCTACACGTTGTGAAGGATTATCTCGTGGGTGATGTTGTCGTGAAGCCCTCATCCGGAGGGTCGGCCCAGGGCGTCTCGATCGTGAAAGATCCGACCCATCTCGCGCGAGCTGTTGTTGAGGCGTTTAACTACAACGATCATGCCCTTATTGAAGAACGCATTATCGGCACTGAACTTGCACTGACCATCCTCGACATTCCCGGCAATACCTCGGCGTTCCCGGCCGTCGAGATTGAACCGATAGACGGCACCTATGGATACGCAGCGCGCTACAACGCCGGACTCACCACCTTCTACACACCCGCTCGCCTCGATGACACGGCTGCTGCCGCGGTTGCACACGCCGCACTGACGGCTCACCAGGCGCTCGGCCTTCGCGATATCTCAAGAATTGACTTTGTTGTGGATGCCTCGGGCACGCCCTGGTTTCTTGAGGCGAATGTGCTCCCCGGCTTCACCGAAACCTCGCTCGTGCCGCTCGCCATCGAAGCATCCGGTTGTTCGGTTCCTGACGTGTATGCCTCCCTCGTAACCGCCGCCTGGCAACGATCTCGACAGAACACGTAGCCGCCTCAACCCGACCCAAGAGCGACGGCGTGACGGCGAAGAACCAGCCTTTCGAGTCGATCCACGAGTGCGGTGCGGTGCGTTTCGCACGAGTGCGTCGTGTGATTAGAGTCCGTTGAGATTTTCGCCGAGTTCCTCAAGGATGCGACGTAGATCGTTCACGGTGGAGAAATCAATCACGATCTGACCCTTCTTGGCGCCGAGCGAGACTTTCACCCGGGTGTTGAGCCGATCGCCCAATCGCGCTGCCAGGTCGTCAAGAAAGTCCTGACGCTTTCCAGCTACCGCGGCGGCTTTCTGCACCTTGGGGGCCTTTGCGACGAGCGCTTCCGCCGCCCGCACCGAGAGCTCCTGGTTGATGATCGTGTTGGCAAACGCCGCCATCTTTGCATGATCACCAACGGCGAGGATTGCCCGGGCGTGACCTGCGCTCAGCACTCCTGCTGCAACCTTCATCTGGACATCCTCCGGCAGCTTAAGCAACCGCATGGTGTTCGAAATTTGCGGTCGCGACCGTCCAATCCGCGACGCCAGTTCGTCTTGGGTAATTCCAAAATCCGCAAGCAGCTGTTGATATGCGGATGCCTCTTCAAGCACGTTCAGCTGCGACCGGTGGAGGTTCTCCAGCAGAGCGTCACGCAGCATGTTCTCGTTGGCAGTGTCCTTTACGACAGCGGGAATTGTCTTGAGTTCCGCGAGCTTACTCGCCCGAAGCCGCCGCTCACCCATGACGAGCTCATATTTTCCGGGTTGCTGTGGGTGTGGACGCACAACAATTGGCTGCATGACGCCAAACTCACGCACACTGTGAACAAGCTCTGCGAGGGCATCGGGGTCAAAGATGGAGCGAGGTTGCTGAGCGTTGGGCAGAATATCGTCCGGATTCAGATGCACAAGGCGCGCACCAGGCACATCCACAAGTCCTGGCTGATTCGATTCAGCCGTCGCGCCGCGGGACGAGACACCCGAGGCTGCTGTCGTGGCGGCTGTGCTCTGCGATGAATCGTTCGAGGTGGGGAAAAACACATCAACCGGTCGGGTCACCTCCCGCGCCGGGTCGTCACTTCCGGGGATGAGAGCGCCGATCCCACGGCCAAGGCCGGTTCTACGAGGGGTTGCCATTAGCGAGCTCCTGCCGTCTTCGGTGCGCTGCGCTGCGCAAGTTCAGTGGCCGCCTCACGGTAAGACAATGCTCCCGTCGACGAAAAGTCGTAGCTGATAACAGTTTGCCCGTAACTTGGAGCCTCCGAAACCCGCACAGAACGCGGGATAACCGTGTTAAGGGTTTGGTTGGGAAAGTGTTCACGAACCTCGTTCGCAACCTGCTGAGCCAGGTTCGTTCGGTTGTCAAACATGGTGAGCAGAATGGCAGAAACGCGGAGCGCTGGGTTGAGGTGCTTCTCAATGAGTTGAATGTTGCTGAGCAATTGTGACAGGCCTTCCAGGGCGTAGTACTCACACTGAATCGGAATGAGGACCTCGCGAGCCGCAACAAAGGCGTTAATTGTGAGGAGTCCCAGAGAGGGTGGGCAATCAATGAACACGTAGTGGTACGGATCTGACACAGAATCGAGATACACATCGAGCGCCCGGCGCAATCGTTGCTCACGAGCAACAAGAGACACCAATTCAATTTCCGCCCCGGCCAGATGGATGGTCGCCGGGATACAGTCCAGCAGTGGGCTCTCACGTGATTGTTGCACAACATCAGCGATGGGCAGATCTGCAACAAGAACCTCGTAGATGCTCGGTCGCTCAGAGCGATGATCGACACCGAGCGCGGTTGACGCGTTTCCCTGAGGATCAAGATCAATGACCAGCACCCGCGCACCCGCCCGAGCGAGAGCCGATGCCAGATTGACGGTCGTGGTGGTTTTTCCAACTCCCCCCTTCTGGTTTGAGACTGTAAAAACACGAGGTTTCATTGGTAGTGGCGGGGGGGTGCTTTCGAGCTTACTGCGCCTCTGTGATTCACTGAGGACCTGATCGGCAAGCGGGGACTCTGTGTTTGTTGATGTTTCACGTGAAACATCAACGGTCACGGTGGGCGTGTTGCTGGCCGGGACTGGATTGTGTGAATCATTGACCGGGGGAGTATTCGCACCCGGAGGGCGTTCTGGCGCCACACCAGGCGCCTCGCTGACAACAGTCGATCTCTCACCGCCAACCAGGGAGCCGGGGGGAGGGTCGCTGATCTTTGAGGAATTGCCGCCCCGGGGTGCGGCTATCACGGTGTTCTGACCAGGCAGGGGTGCCCGGCGCCCGGAGGTATATTCAGCCGCGGCCAAACTCGCATCGGCCGCCGTATCCAGACGAGGAGTACCAGCATTCGCGGGCGGTTCTTCCCAACCCTGAGTCATCTCTCCACCTACTCCCATTCTCGTGACGCGACCATTTCACCACCATCGAAATTGGCAGCCATCCAAGACTAACGGTCGCCACTGACCTTCCCACAACCCCGAAGGCGGGCTGTTAAACGACGAGCTCAGATCTGGCCACGGCTTGGCAACCACAGCCGTTGGACACCGAGGCTACCAAGGGAGCAGGGGAGGTCTGGAGCAGACCCAAGCTCATCACAAATAATCAGCCAGATGTCACCAAGAAAGCAAGGGCCTGGGGTGTCACACCCGTGACACAACGGACATCTCGCATTGTTTCCCAACGCCGACGAGAACCGCGGCGTCACACCCGTGACACAACGAACGTCTCCCGGACACCAGGCCCGTCGCTGGAACCCCAACAGCTACACCCATAACACAATGGTCTCCACCCTCCCATCTCCGGGTCGCGGGTCGCGGGTCACGAACCACGAACCACGAACCACGAACCAGTGTTTCACGTGAAACATCCAAGTTCGCGAGAGGGTCGGCGGGTGCGCTTCACTCTCTCCCGAGCTCACAAACACAGCCGTCTACTGCGCAGTGTTTCACGTGAAACCATCGATCCCAAGCGAAGGACATCCGTGCGGGTCGCCCCGCCGGTAATCTACGCTCGGCGGGCTCGAAACACTCGCGTTGGGTCGGAAACAACACCAGCACCCAACTCCAGAACCTCGACGTCGACAAGCCGGTGTGAGCGGATTTCTTTTTCCGCCACTGTGATCTCCTGGGAAACAGAGGCCCCCTTCATCAATAAGAGCTCCCCTTCCAGGCGAACCAGCTGTGCGGTCAGTGGAATCAGTGTCCGCAATGCGCTCACAGCACGAGCGGTGACAGCATCAAATTCTCCGACGTTCCGGTCTTCAGCTCGAGCGCGAAGAACGGTAACATTCGACAGCTCGAGGTGGAAAACTTGCTCGGTGAGCCAAGTGGTTCTCCGTTCCATCGGCTCAATGAGAGTGAAGGAGACCGACGGCCGAAGTATCGCCAGCACGAGTCCAGGCAAACCGGCCCCGGAACCAACATCTGCAACAGAAAACCCCTCGGTTAACAGCGGTGCCACCAACGCACAGTTAAGAATGTGGCGCGTCCATAACCGGGAGTGTTCCAGGGGGCCAATCAATCCCCGCTCGTCTCCGTCTCGGTGCAAAGCGTCAACAAAAGCCCGCACGACACCGAGGTGCTCGCCACAAAGCGTGGCCGCGACATCCGGTTCTGGTTCGAGAGCAGACGGCGCGCCCGGTAGCACCTTGGTCACACTAGCCACGCGTAATCACGGTGTGGCGATCGCTTCCTTCACCCCGTGAGGACGAGTGAAATCCTCGTTCAGCCACAACGTCATGAACCAGTTTCCGTTCATACGAGGACATTGGTGGCAGCGCAGCCTCAGAAGCTCCTTCCTCTATGAGCTCGATAGCGCGCGCCACAAGCTCACCCAATTCACTCTTTCGCTTGTCACGCGAGCCTCCAATATCCAGAATGAGTCGTGAAAATCCGCCGGTCTTAGTCTGCACGACCAGTCGCGTCAACTCCTGCAGAGCAGAAACTGTATCGGCATCTGCGAGCAACTGCAGGCTCGCCGGATCTGTCGCGTGAACAGATACGTAAACACGACCATCCCGAACCTCAATGTCGATGTCACCGTCGAGATCCGTGATATCAAGAAGCTCCTCAATGTAATCAGCGGCAACATCACCCTCGTTGTCTAGGGGGTTCCGTGGCTCAACAGCGACGCCCTCTTCTTCACTCATCATCGATGACCCTTCTTCTTGGAGCGACTCTTCCCTTTCGGCTGTTCGCGTTGACTCTTCTTCACCTCAACGACCGGATCCGCCTCAGTTCTCGGATCCTCAACGACGAGCTTTCCACGTTTCAGCAGGCGTGCTTCGCGCGCGCGTGCCGCCTCAGTACCCGGCGTTGGCATTTGGCGAATAACAATAAACTGTTGAACCATCGTCCAGAAGTTCGATACCAGCCAGTAGAACATAACCCCGAGTGGGAAGGCAACCCCGGTAACCGCGAAAACTAGCGGCAATAGGTATAGAAGCATACGCTGCTGCTGGAACATGCGGCTCGCCTTTGTCTCGGGCGACATGTTTTTTGACACGATCTGAAGCTGGGTGATGAACTGAGACGCCGTCATCACCACGATCATTACCGGTGCAAGGATGAGAACCGGCACCGGCCCGCCGTGGTTCCAGGCACCAATAAAGGTTTCCTTCAGGGGCGCACCGAGGAATACTGATTTGGCGAAGCTCGTTGCCAAGTCAAAGTTAAGAAAACCCACCCCGGCCTTGTCGTTCTGCGCATCGTGGAGCACCGTGTACAGGCCGAAAAAGATCGGCGTCTGTAACAGCATCGGTAAGCACGAAGTGAGCGGATTGGTTCCAGTCTTCTTATACAGCGCCATCGTTTCCCGCGACATAGCCTCGCGAGAGAACTGGTCCTTCTTCCCCTTGTACCTTTCTTGAATTTTTTTGATCTGTGGTGCGACTTCCAACATTCGACGTTGATTCTTTATCTGTCGCACGAAAAGCGGGATCAGGGTGGCACGAACCACGAGGACCAGCCCCACGATTGAAAGCACCCAGGTTGCCCCATTATCCGGATTCATTCCGATCAGAGTCCACAGCCAGTGAAACGCGACGAGAATGAGTTCAATGACCCACTTGATGGGCCAGAGAATAAGGCTTACGGGATCCATGCGCAGTTGATCCTTTCGGTAAAGCTGGGTGTCGAAGTGGAGATATCAGTGGTGCTCGGACGCTCCGCCGTGCGAACAACCCATCCGTGCTCAGTGACAGCGTAACGACCACCGCTGACTCCGGGAACATCATCCACTCCGCCGGAACTCCAGGGATTGCAGCGACAGATCCGCCACGCCGTTAATAACGCGCCACGAACAACCCCGTGACGCTGAACCGCAGCGAGACCGTATGCCGAACAGGTCGGATAATACCGGCACACATCTCCGTACAGCGGAGAGATCACGGCACGATAAGAACGAAGGAGTCCCACAACAATATTGCGCGGCAAGAGCACGACAGCCCACACAGATCTCATCAGATCAGAGCACCGTCATGGAACCGGATTCGGTGACCGGAAAGTGATCGAGCCAGATCTTCCCGGAGCTCCGAGTAGCTCGCCGAGGACGCGGGTGGTAGCACTCGCACCACAACATCCAGGCCGCCAACGCCACTCTCCAGCAGGTCGGCAACCATGGATCTCAAACGGCGGCGAACCTTGTTGCGAACCACAGCGTTGCCCACCTTCCGATTCACAACAAATCCAAATCGTGTCAGCGCGTCGGGTTCACGCCTTCGCGCATGCACAACAAGAAACCGTCCGGGGTTTCTAGCACCCCGCCGCACAACATCACGAAAATCTGTGTCGTTGAGAAGGCGGTGTCTTCGCGGTAGCACCGCGCTACTACGCAGAAAGTTCGCTGCGGCCCTTGGCGCGACGAGCCGACAAGATCGCCCGACCCGCACGGGTACGCATCCGGAGTCGGAATCCGTGTTTTTTGGCGCGGCGGCGGTTGTGTGGTTGGAACGTACGCTTCGTCATTACTCTCTCCGGAGACATTCACACCCGAATGATTGCGGTGACACGCTCAGGTATGAGAAAGATTCGGTGTGCCGTAAGGCTCAGTCAACTGATTAACAGTAGGGCCTCACCCACCGCTGGTCAAACGACCATACCAGCAACCAGCTGCAGACCCAGTCCAGGGACACTCGGGCAATCACCGCGGCGGTGACGGATCCAGTTGTCACCTCATACGTTCCTCGGCTAGCGTGAGTCACAGTTATCCCCAGCCTTGTGACTGGCCGTGGCCTCCCCCTCGCACACGTCAGGCACACCGCACGACCTACCCCGCTCGGCCGCCGCGGTATCAACGAAAGTACACAAACCACAATGACCGAGCAACCCATATCCGAAACCTGGGGTGTCATCCTTGACCTTCTTCGTGACGATCCGGAAGTGACCCCGATGCTGCAGGGGTTCCTCAGCCTGGTCGAACCCAAAGGTATTGCGGCGGCGACACTGTACCTAGAGGTTCCCAATGACTTCACCGCCTCGATCCTCAACCAGCGAATGCGAATTCCGTTGCTCCGGGCAATGGATTCACTCACTGGTTCTGCCACGGCAACGTCTTTCTATGTCGTCGTAAACCCTGAACTAGAACCCAACGACGGCGACGTTCTTCCTCCCTTCACCGAAGTTTTCTCCGAACCCAGTGAAACGCACATTACGGCACCACCAATCTTCGACGCTGCTGTTCCAAAAGATCCACACCAAACCCGCCTCAATCCGAAGTATGCATTTGAAAGTTTTGTTATCGGTCAGTCCAATCGGTTTGCGCATGCAGCAGCCGTGGCCGTGGCCGAAGCTCCCGCAAAGGCGTACAACCCGCTTTTCATCTACGGAGACTCCGGCCTGGGCAAGACCCACCTCCTGCACGCAATAGGTCACTACGCAATGAACCTGTATGCGGGAATCCGAGTTCGGTACGTATCGTCCGAGGAATTCACCAACGATTTTATCAACTCCATCGCTAACAATCGCGGATCAATGTTTCAGCAGCAGTATCGGAACATCGACATCCTACTCATTGACGACATCCAATTCCTGCAGGGTAAAGCAGAGACTCAGGAAGCCTTCTTTCACACGTTCAACACTCTGCACGACCACAACAAACAGGTCGTTATTACATCGGATTTACCACCGAAACATCTGACTGGATTCGAAGACCGAATGCGTAGTCGCTTCGAGTGGGGCCTTATCACCGATGTCCAAGCTCCCGACTTGGAGACACGCATCGCGATTCTTCGGAAGAAGGCTCAATCGGAACGATTGCAGGTACCCGACGAGATCCTGGAGTACATGGCCTCGAAGGTTTCGTCCAACATCCGCGAGCTTGAGGGAACACTCATCCGGGTCACCGCGTTCGCAAGTCTCAACCGCACATCGGTTGATATGCCCCTCGTTCAGACGGTCTTGAAAGACCTCATCTCTGATGACGCAGACAACATCGTCAGTCCAACAGCGATCATCACGGCCACAGCCGACTACTTCAAGCTCACGGTTGACGATCTCTACGGTTCAAGCCGCTCGCAGGCCGTAGCGACGTCTCGGCAAATCGCGATGTACCTCTGTCGAGAACTGACGAATCTCTCGCTGCCGAAGATCGGACAACTGTTCGGAAACCGGGACCACACAACCGTTATGTACGCAAACAAGAAGATCTCCGACCTCATGAAGGAGCGTCGCTCTATCTACAACCAGGTCACCGAGCTCACCGCCAGGATCAAGCAGACAAACCGCTTCAAATAGCTATTTTTGGGTATTTAGTACCTAAAATGAATCATTCGCGCACTAACGTGAAGATGATTCACACATGTGGATAACTTGTGGATGACGCGTCTGTAACCTGCGGAATCCTGTCAGTACACCCGCCCATCCTGTGTAAGGACGAGCTCACAGGGACCGTCCCAACCACCGAACCGAGCCACTTCTACACACTCTCTCCACAGGCCAACCGGCCTCGAACCGGCGCTGTACCAGAAGTGTTCGGTCGGAGTCCACAGTTTCCACAGCGGTTAAGATCATTAACCTATCCAGATCTATCCACAGCTCAATAACCTTACGGCTGACGTCCCCGCCGTCGCATCCCGACTAGCATGGAACCACCACCCGAAACCCACGACGGGAGAGTTGTGAAGTTCCACGCACATCGCGATGTGTTCAGCGAGGCTGTTTCGTTTGCCGTCAAGTTGCTTCCATCGCGAACCACGCTACCGATTCTGTCCGGTGTCCTCATTGAGGCTCAGACAGGACACCTGACGCTGTCGTCCTTTGACTACGAAGTCTCCTCACAGACGAAGATCTCCGCCGAGGTTGAGGAGGAGGGCAGCATTCTCGTGTCTGGTCGCCTCTTGGCAGAGATCGCTGGTCGCCTCCCGAATGCACCCGTTCACGTGTCAACCGATGCAAACCGGATCATGGTCAACTGCGGTTCTGCAACCTTCACTCTCCTGTCCATGCCGGTTGAGGAATACCCCGCTATTCCCGCAGTTGGTGAGCCAACCGGGGTGGTTCCGGCGGAGGAGTTTGCAACCGCAGTGTCACAGGTGGCCACCGCAGCATCGCGCGATGACGTCACCCCCGTTATTACCGGAGTGCAACTCGAAGTCACCGGACACACGGCAAGTCTCGTTGCGACCGATCGTTACCGTGTCGCAATCCGGGAGATGACATGGGAAAGCACCGACCCGGCCACGAACATCACGGCGTTGGTGCCGGCTCGCACCCTGCAAGAAATCGGTAAGACCTTCGGTCATTCCGGAACAATTCAAATTTCGGTTACCAACCGTGACGACCGAGAGAGCATCGCGTTTAGTGCTGAAAAAAAGACGGTCACCTCGTTGTTGATCAAGGGTAACTTTCCACCGGTGCGACGACTCTTTCCTGATTCTGTCACAAACTATGCGGTACTCAACACGGCGGAGCTCGTTGAAGCAACTCGACGGGTGTCCCTGGTGCTTGACCGGGAAGCTGCTCTTCGCTATAGCTTCACGCAAGACGGGCTCACCCTGGAGGCGGCCGGAGGCGACCAGGCGCAGGCATCCGAGTCGGTTGATTCCATTCTCACCGGCCAAGAAACCGTAGTCTCGCTGAAACCACAATATTTACTCGACGGCTTGACCGGCGTGAATTCTGAATTCGTACGAATTTCGTTTACAACCACGGACAACCCCAACAAGCCTGGACCAGTGCTCATTACCAGCCAAACTTCCCGTGACCAGGCTGGCACTGACAGTTACCGATACCTGCTACAACCAAACCTTCTCCTCCGCTGACCTTTTGAGATGGAATAGTCGGTGCACATCTCGCGCCTTGAGTTGTTGAACTTCCGTAACTACGAGCGTGCCCAGCTTGACCTGAATACCGGGATCACCATCTTTGTGGGTGCCAACGGCCAAGGAAAGACCAATCTGATCGAGGCAATTGGATACCTCGCGACTGTTTCATCCCACCGCGTTTCAACGGATCAACCGCTTGTTTTGGTGGGCGCTGAGTTTGCGATCGTCCGTGCGCGCCTATCTCATGCTGATCGTGACGTTTTAGTCGAGCTACAAATCAACAAGAACGGTGCAAACCGAGCTCAACTCAATGGAAACAAAACAAAGATACACGAACTTCCGCGCTACGCGAAAAGCGTCCTCTTCTCTCCCGAAGACCTTGCAATAGTTCGCGGTGAACCCTCTGTGCGGCGGCGGGTTCTCGACGAACTCCTCGTCCAGAGATCTCCCCGGTTGCTCGGAGTTCTTGCCGACTACGAGAAGGTTGTTCGACAACGAAATTCCCTTCTGAAATCGTCGCGGGCGCACGGGACATCCGCTCATCTTTCTGCCGACCTAGATTTTTGGGACGAACACCTGGTCGCCTTCGGGTCAGACATTATCGACAGTCGGTTGGCTCTCATTGAGGATCTGCGTGACCCTATTTCCTCCGCCTACCGTGAGCTTGTTGGAACCAATCACGGCGCAACTCTGCGAGCGGTGCTCTCAATAGACGGGAACGGAAATACAGATGTGGCCCAACGGGTTGCTGCCATCACTCCGGAAACCGATTCGGTGCTTTCCACCGCGGACAGATTCAGAAACGCTCTGGTCCGTACTCAAAGTCAGGAACGCGACCGAGCACTCACTCTGGTAGGACCGCATCGCGACGAGGTGTATTTCGAACTCAACGGATTGCCGACCAGGGGATACGCTAGCCATGGTGAATCGTGGTCGTTCGCGCTGAGCATTCGACTTGCCTCCGCAGAGCTTCTTCGAACCCACTCTCAGAGCGGCGATCCGGTGCTGATCCTCGACGACGTTTTTGCTGAACTTGATCGCAGTCGCCGAGAGCGGCTTGCAGAACTTATCAGCGGTTTCGAACAAGTGCTCGTAACCGCCGCAGTGTTGGAGGATGTGCCTCCCACCGTGCCACGTCATCTTGTGCATATTGAAGCCGGAAGTCTGGTTGGTGGTCAGGATGTCTGAGGGAGAAGGCGTTTCCCGTTCGGTCGGTCGCTCTATGGAACCACGGCGCGTGTATGAGCATCTCAGGCAGATCGCGGGTAAGCCCGTCCAGCGCAGAGGGCGCCGGAAAGTCAACGATACGCCAACCGATAACATGCCGTTCGCACCGGGACGTGATCCGCGCGTTCTCTCTGAATCACTCAGTGCGCTTGCGACAACGCTGGGCTGGACCGGGCCACTCGCGCAACAGGATCTCCTTGCCCAGTGGGGAAGCCTGGTCGGTGACGACATTGCGCAGCACTGCACACCGGTGGGGATTGAAGGAGGAATCCTGCAGGTTCGGTGTGCATCCACAAGCTGGGCGACGCAGCTCACGCTGATGCGAACCGATCTTCTCACCATCATCATCACTCGTTTCCCAGACGCCGAGATCACCTCTATCCACTTTCGGGGACCAGACGCCCCCACCTGGAAAAGGGGCCTCAGATCAGTTCCAGGCCGGGGTCCGCGCGATACCTACGGCTAACCCATGGAAAAAGGTCACGTGGAGACATCGACCGCGTGGAAGGCAGCAGACACCTCGGAACAGGTGTGTCGCTGATAGGATCGAGAGTCGCCAAACGCGACGGTTTGGAGCCCTCACACACAATGACATCAGAACCAACGAGTAGCGGACAGTTACCAGAGTACGGGGCCGACGATATTCAGGTTCTTGAGGGCCTCGAAGCAGTTCGTAAACGCCCGGGCATGTACATCGGATCCACGGGTCCACGCGGGCTCCACCACCTGGTGTACGAGATCGTTGACAACTCGGTCGATGAAGCACTGGCCGGCTACGCGACGGACATCGACGTGACGATCCTCGCCGATGGTGGTGTGCGGGTTACGGACAACGGTCGAGGTATCCCCGTTGATATTCATCGCACGGAGGGTCGATCTACCGTGGAGGTCGTTCTGACCGTTCTTCACGCGGGTGGTAAGTTCGGTGGCGGTGGGTATGCGGTTTCAGGTGGCCTGCACGGAGTTGGGTCGTCCGTTGTCAACGCGCTGTCCCATCGACTCCAGGTCGTGGTTCGGCGACAGGGATTTTCGTGGTCACAAAGCTACACGGTTGGTGTGCCAGACGCCCCGCTCGCACAGGGCGAACCGAGCGACGAGACTGGAACAACCATTACATTTTGGCCCAACGCGGACATCTTTGAGACCGTGGATTTCGACTATGAAACCCTTCGTGCTCGATTTCAACAGATGGCCTTCCTTAACAAGGGGCTGCGGATCGTCCTCACTGACTTGCGCACAGAGACCGAAGAGTCTGAGAATATCGTGTCAGGGGAGACGGAATCCGGCCCACGCACTGACACCTACCTGTATGAGAATGGTCTCGTTGACTACGTGGAATATCTCAACCGGGCGAAAAAGACGGATCTTGTCAACGAGGAGATCATTTCCTTTGAACTCGAGGACACGGAACGCAAGATTTCTCTCGAAGTCGCGATGCAGTGGACGACGGCTTATACCGAGTCTGTTCACACGTACGCGAATACTATTAACACACACGAAGGCGGAACACACGAGGAAGGGTTCCGGGCTGCGCTGACCACGCTTGTTAATAAGTATGCGCGCGACAAGAACATCATTAAGGAAAAAGACGATAACCTGTCCGGTGATGATGTCCGCGAAGGTTTGACCGCTGTTGTCTCGGTTAAACTTTCCGAGCCGCAGTTTGAGGGCCAGACTAAGACCAAGCTCGGGAACACCGAGGCAAAGTCTTTCGTGCAAAAGGCAACGTCCGATCAGTTGGGTGATTGGTTTGAACGGAACCCCACCCAAGCCCGCGATATTATTCGAAAAGCAATTCAAGCGGCAACAGCGCGAATTGCTGCGCGGAAAGCGCGCGAAGCCACTCGACGAAAAGGCCTACTGGAATCTGGTGGGATGCCCGGCAAACTGCGCGACTGCTCCTCCAAGGATCCTTCACTGTCAGAAATATTCCTCGTGGAAGGTGACTCAGCCGGTGGATCAGCGGTGCAGGGTCGAAACCCGGAAACCCAAGCCATTTTGCCTTTGCGCGGGAAGATTCTCAATGTTGAAAAAGCTCGACTCGATCGCGCTCTGGCCAATAATGAAGTGCAGTCAATGATCACCGCGTTCGGCGCGGGCATCGGTGAAGATTTCTCGACCGAAAAAGTTCGGTACCACAAGATAGTTCTCATGGCTGATGCAGATGTTGACGGTCAGCACATCACGACCCTGTTGCTGACACTTCTTTTTCGTTATATGCGTCCTCTCATTGACTTCGGATACGTGTACCTCGCGCAACCACCACTTTACCGATTGAAGTGGTCGAACGCTGAGCATCAGTTTGTATTCTCCGATCGTGAGCGCGATGAACTTCTAGCCCAGGGTCACGCGGCAGGCTGGCGCATCCCGAAAGACAACGCTATCCAGCGCTATAAGGGTCTCGGTGAGATGAGTTATCAGGAATTGTGGGAAACAACCATGAATCCCGAAACTCGAACCCTGCTTCAGGTGACTCTCGAGGATGCAGCGGCCGCGGACGAAACCTTCTCGACCCTCATGGGTGAAGATGTAGAAAGCCGCCGTAACTTTATTCAGAAGAAGGCAAAGGACGTGCGTTTCCTTGACATTTGACGACACCACTTCGGTTAACGACCCGGGCGTTCACGGCAAGATCGATCAGGTCGATCTGCAGGTGGAGATGCAACGCTCTTACCTTGACTACGCGATGAGCGTCATTGTTGGGCGAGCGCTCCCCGAGGTTCGTGACGGCCTAAAGCCGGTGCATCGGCGCGTGCTCTACGCAATGTATGACGGTGGGTACCGCCCAGACAAGGCGTATTCCAAATGCACCCGGGTTGTCGGCGATGTCATGGGGCAGTTTCACCCGCACGGCGACTCCGCCATCTACGACGCTCTCGTTCGTCTCGTACAGCCGTGGAGCCTGCGATACCCGCTTGCGCTGGGCCAGGGAAACTTCGGATCTCCCGGCAATGACGGTGCCGCCGCCCCGCGATACACAGAAACCAAAATGGCACCACTGGCGATGGAGATGGTGCGTGATATCGACGAAGAGACCGTTGATTTCCAAGACAACTACGATGGCCGTACTCAAGAACCGACAATCCTGCCGGCTCGATTCCCCAATCTGCTCGTCAATGGCTCGGTGGGTATTGCCGTCGGAATGGCGACAAACATTCCGCCGCACAACCTACGAGAAGTTGCGGATGGCGCACAGTGGTGTCTGGCCAACCCGGACGCCACTCGCGAGGAACTACTCGACGCTCTTCTGCAGCGGATAAAAGGCCCAGATTTCCCAACCGGGGCCCAGATACTCGGAATAAAAGGCATCCAAGACGCATACCGAACCGGTCGCGGCTCAATCACCATGCGCGCGGTGGTATCCGTGGAAGAACTCCAGGGTCGAACGTGTCTGGTTGTCACCGAGCTTCCCTACCAGGTCAATCCCGACAATCTCGCGATCAAAATTGCTGACCTCGTGAAAGAGGGAAAGATCGCCGGTATCGCAGACATTCGTGATGAGACATCCGGCCGCACTGGCCAACGATTGATCATCGTTTTAAAGCGGGATGCTATCGCCAAAGTTGTGCTTAACAATCTGTACAAGCACACTCAGCTGCAAGAAAATTTCGGCGCGAACATGCTCGCAATTGTCGACGGCGTGCCGCGAACTCTCTCGGTCGATGGATTCATCCGAAACTGGGTGGACCACCAGATCGATGTCATTGTTCGACGAACTCAGTATCGTTTGCGAAAAGCTGAAGAGCGCATGCATATCCTGCGCGGGTATCTCAAGGCGCTCGACGCGCTCGACGCGGTGATTGCCCTCATTCGGGCTTCAGCGACGGTGGACATAGCGCGTACCGGCCTCATCACGTTGCTCGATATTGACGAACTACAGTCGGACGCAATTCTTGCCCTCCAGTTGCGGCGCCTAGCTGCCCTGGAACGACAGAAGATTATCGACGAGGCAGCAGAGCTGGAAGCGCTCATTGCGGACTACCAGGATATTCTTTCGAATCCCACCCGTCAGCGTCGCATTGTGTCTGAAGAACTTGCGGAGATTGTTGATCGGTTCGGCGACGAGCGGCGCACGGCGATTATGCCCGGTTTCGACGGTGACATGTCGGTCGAAGATCTCATCCCGGAAGAAGAGATGGTTGTCACCGTTACGCGTGGTGGTTATGTGAAGCGCACCCGCAGTGACAACTATCGGTCGCAACACCGTGGCGGCAAAGGCGTCAAGGGTGCTCAACTGCGGGCAGATGATATTGTCGAGCACTTCTTTGTGACAACAACGCACCACTGGCTGCTATTTTTCACCACGATGGGGCGGGTATACCGGGCTAAGGCATACGAAATCCAAGAAGCCGGTCGTGATGCGAAGGGGCAACACGTCGCAAACTTGCTCGAAATGCAGCCCGACGAAGATATCGCCGAAATCCTTGATATCCGGGACTACGGAGTCGCACGCTATCTCGTTCTCGCGACGAGGGATGGTCTTATGAAGAAGACCGCGCTCGCCGAATACGACACTAACCGTTCTCGCGGTGTTATTGCGATCAAGCTGCGGGAGGGTGATGAGCTTGTGTCGGCCATGCTTACCGATGCCGCCGATGAACTTCTCCTTGTGTCACGCAAGGGAATGTCACTTCGGTTTGAGGCCAACGATGACACGCTTCGACCGATGGGTCGGTCAACTTCGGGTGTGAAGGGAATGAGTTTCCGGGAGGGTGACAGTCTGCTTTCAGCTTCAGTGCTGACGGTCGCAGGTTCAGGGGATGTCGCGGGCGTGGTGGAAGATGACGGTACCGGGCTGCCCGGCTCTGTCGAACAGCCCTCGGTTGATGCATCCCGCGACCACTCGACGGACGACAGGGACACTTCGACGGACGGCAACTTTGTGTTTGTGGTGACTGAGGGCGGCTACGCCAAGAGCACGCGGGTGACCGAATACCGGAAACAACAGCGAGGTGGTCTCGGGATCAAGGTTGCCAAGCTCAACGAAGATCGGGGAAACCTCGCGGGGGCGCTCGTTGTGACTCAGACCGATGAGGTTCTTGTCGTGCTGGCCAGTGGTAAAGTGATACGCTCCAATGTCGCCGAGGTTCCCGCCAAGGGGAGGGACACGATGGGTGTTGTGTTCGCGAAGTTCGCAGACGATGACCGGATCATCGCAATTGCTAAAAATTCCGAACGGAATCTCATTGATGCCGAAGCGGGGGATGTCGCGGAAACAACCGGAGAGGACTAGCCGCATATGACGAATGTTGCGGATCGATTGGCGAGCACAACCGCCCGGAAGGCTCCGGCCAAGCAGGTGCGTCTTCGACTTGTGTACGTTGACTTTTGGTCAACTGTGAAGCTTTCATTTCTTGTCGCGACGTGCCTCGCGGTCGCGGGTGTCGTCGCGATGTTTCTTGTCTGGACTGTGCTCAATTCCACCGGCGCTTTCACACAGATCGGCAATCTTGTGTCGGAGGTTGCGGGGTCAGCCAGCGCCTTCAGCTCGGTTGTTTCCCTCACCAATGTGATGGGGTTCGCAATCGTGGTGGCGCTGCTCAATCTTGTTGTGACCACGGCGATGGGTGCGGTGGTGGCGCTGCTTTACAATCTCAGCGTCAAGATCACCGGCGGTCTGCTCATCGGCTTCACGAACAGCACGTAGATTCGGTGAAACTCGACCGGTCGGGTAGTCTTTCCTTCGGTCGACATGGGGGGCTATAGCTCAGACGGTTAGAGCGCTTCGCTGATAACGAAGAGGTCCCAGGTTCGAGTCCTGGTAGCCCCACCCCGACATTCCACACCGTAGAATGTCTTGGGGGCCTTAGCTCAGTTGGTAGAGCGCCTGCTTTGCAAGCAGGATGTCAGGAGTTCGAGTCTCCTAGGCTCCACACTTTGTGCAAGGCTGTCACTTCCGGCGTGATCGCGAGTGGTGGCCTTGCTTTTCTTCCCTTTCTGGGGCTGTGCCCAGGGGTCGGTCGGTGTTTTGCCGAGTAGTACGCTGAACGGTTGGGCGAGGGCTGTTTGGTTCTGGTCGTGGATCGCGATGTCCTCGGCGCGATTGCGGGTGAGCTGGTTGATCTTGTGGACGATGCAGTAGGCGACTTTGTGGGTCTTGATGTGGTCGATCATCTCCATCAGCGCGGGGTGGTCGGTCTTCCGTGCGGATTCCCCGGTATCGACGAACTCTTTGGGGGGATCGTCGCGCCGAGCGCTTCGGCTTTGCGATGATTCGCTTCGCGCTGCGTGGGGATCGAGAACCCTTCGTCTTGCCTGCCCTTCTCGGCCTGTTCCCTGGTGGACACGCGCAGGTAGGTGACCGCTGGGGCGGCGGTGTCGGGGCGTCCCGCGACCTCCGTTGAGGGTGCGTACGTCATTGCGGTACCGTCCTCGTGTTGGTTCCCGCGGGGTGGGATCGTTGGGTGCTGTTGAATTCGGCGATGGTGCGGAGGATGTCGTGGAGTAGCGTCGTGCTGGGTGCCTCGGGCCGCGTCGTGGCGACGCGGTGTTCCGTGTGCACGAAGACCATATCGGTGATTCCGTGGACATGGAACCGTTCGAGGATGGTGTCGTGGGTGAGGGCGGAACGTGCCAGCCGGCTGATGTCGGTGACCAGGCAGGTGTGTACGTCGTGTTCCTGGGCGAACCTCATCAGCGCGGACGGCCTGGCGCGGGGGAGCTGCAGACCGGACACGCCTCGGTCCTGGAAAAAGCGGATGGGGTCAAAGCCGTGTGCTCGGACGCGTATGTGGTCACGTCTTCTTGGGGTTGGTGGTCGTCGGAGGGGGTAGCGGGGTCTGCGCTGCGGGCGTAGCCGACAGCGGTACGCGGGCGTGCGGAGGGGATGTGCAGGGGTTGGGTTTCTGTGGGTGTGCATGGTGGTCGTGTGTCGTTGGGTTGGGCGGGTTCAGATCGAGAAGGGGGTGGATGTCGGGTGACCTGTTTGGCGGGTCGTTGCGGTGTTGGGTTGGTCTGTGTCCACGGTGTCGCGGGAGATAGGTCTGGGGTAGGTGGGTGCTGCTGAACCAGAATGAGTCATGCTCGCCTGTTCTGGGATGTTTGGTTGCGTATCTGGTCCGGTGACGACAGCGCGGTGCCGGGCGGGACGGGCAGAGCACCGATGTCGTAAGCGAGCATCCAACTTGCACCGGTCATGTGTGTTTGTGCAGGATCGGATGGTGGGGGTGGGTGATAGACAGGCTCTGGGTGGGGTGGACACCCCGGATGATTCGGGGGCAGGTCTCGGGAGCTTGTCAAGTTGTGTGTGTAAGCGGGTGGCGTCTCGGGGGTTAGAGGTAGCGGTTGATGCGTTCGGGTGTTCACGC
>NAEP01000052.1 GCA_002529645.1 Candidatus Lumbricidiphila eiseniae
CCCAGCGAACGACCACGCCGTCTCGTCCTTACACAGCGATCAAATCGCGTCTCTCAATCAGCGGTCGAGCCGTTGCAGAACACAGAGCGGCCAATCCTTTCAAGCCATCGAAACGACAACCACATGAAAGCCATACCCAGTGCCCCCGGGGCAGTCAGAAGCCCACGACACTCCCGAAACCACACACCAACACAGTAAGGAGACACCTGATGTCGATCGCTCCAGAGACCGGTATCTGCGGCTACCTCGCTACCGACCCCGTCTGACCCGCACCGGCGGACGTGTCCGCTTCTACGCGCGCCTGGGCGTCCGCCGCTGTGACCGCGCTCCCGAAGCGGCCACGCGACCAGAGCCGGGGTACCTTGATCTCGTGCTGTTCGACAGGCCTGCCGAGGTCGCCCATGAGCTATACCGGCGCGGTGATGACGTCCTCGCCCTCGGTCGACTCATCCCCGCCGTCCCCGCCCCTGGCGGAGGGCAGGGCCGTGAGGCCCAGTTCATCGTCGAACGCCTCGGCCCCGACACCAACCACCTCAGCGTCACCATCCGGTGCGGGAAGGACGCCGCATGAGCGAGCAGGAACACCTGTGGCAAGACCCGACCCCGGACGGCTCCGGCCCGTTCGAGGATGCCGTCCGACAGCTGCTCGGCGAAGTCCCGCACTCCGTGAACTGGCGCACCCTCTCGGCCGCAGACGCCGAGGCGGAGTGGCTCGAGCTGAACGCATGGATCGACTGGCTGCGCCTCGAGTACGACTTATCCGCCACCGTGATCCCGCCCTACTGGCATCGCCTGGCGGGGGTCGCCGAGTGAGCATTGAGACCCGGAAGACGAAGGCTGGCAAGATCTACTACTTCGTCCGTGTGAAGTCCGGCCGTGAGCTCGTGGCGACCAAGGCGTTCGACCTCAAGAAGGAAGCCGAAACGTGGGAGCGGCAACAGAAGCATCTACTCGAGACCGGTCGGCCGCTTCCCCCGAAACGCTCGTTCACGCTCGACGAGCTCGTAACAAGGTTCATCGCGGCGCGCGAGGGTGGGAACCCGCACACCGTCGACACCGACCGGAACAACCTCGCCAAGCTCCGGGCTGCGCTGCTCAAGCGACCACTCGCGTCGATCCAGGCCGACGACATCCGCAACCACCTGCTTGCTGAGCTGCGCGGCGGTAAGAAACCTTCGACCGTCGCGCGGTCGAAGACGACGCTAAGCGCGCTGTTTACCTATGCCGATGAACTGGGGCTGCTGCACCAGCCCCACCCGGTACGCACCATGAAGAAGATCCCGCAGCTCTCCGTCACTCAGCTCTCCGTCAGCCCGGCCGACATCCCAACCGCCGAGCAACTCGCCGCCAAACTCAGCGCGCTCCGCGAGCGGCGCCCCGACATCGCCGAGCTCAACGAGTTCAAATCTCTGACCGGATTGCGCTGGGGCGAACTTCGTGCTGCACGCGTCGACCTGGCTGCGGCTCGGCACACCCGTCCATGAAGTCGCCGAGTATCTCGGGGACGACCCACGAACGGTCCTGAAGGTCTACGCGTACGTCCTCGGAGAGGGTCAGCGACGCGCCTCCGTGCAACGCCTGGCCGCCTCCTCCGAAGGCACCCAGCGCGAGCGGGGACACCTGGGGGACACCCGGAGCGGTCCGAGCCTCGAACTGTAGCCCGCTGAGGGAGGACTAGGCGGAAAAGGTCCGGTCAGGAGCGGAGACGAAGGGATTTGAACCCTTGGACCCCTTACGGGGTCTCCACCTTAGCAGGGTGGTGCACTCGGCCGGACTATGCGACGTCTCCATTTGCGCGAGCCACAGCGCGCACCGGATCATCCTATCTGACAGAGAGGCTGACCGACGAGCCTTTGAGACGTTTAGGGTGGGCCGGGGGTAGATTAGGGTGGTTCTCGCCCCCACGACTGGAGTTATTGATGAGTTCTGCTGGATCTTCCGCGCGTCCTACCCGAAACGAGCGCCGCGAGGCGGCTCGCGAGAAGGCTCGTGAATTTCGAGAGATGCAGAAACGACGCAACAGGCGCAACAAGCTACTCACTCGGGGTGGCATCATTGTTGCCGCCGTCGCGGTGTGTGCCCTGGTTCTTGCCATCGTGCTGACGAGTACCCGCCCGCCCGGCCCCGGCCCCGCCAACATGGCGAGCGACGGCATTGTGCTCGTCGGCGAGGGTGGCGTGGTGAAGGCTGTTCGCAATCCAGGGATCCCCAGTGGGGGCAAACCCACTCCGAGCACCCCCGATAACAGTGGAAAAGTCGCCAATATTGTGGTGTATGCCGACTACCAGTGTCCGGCCTGTAAAGGCTTCGAAATGGTAAATTCGGAGACCATCCTCAACTTTGTGAAGTCGGGTGCGGCAACTCTTGAAATCCATCCCATTTCAGCACTTGACAACGCTTCAGCAGGAACTCATTATTCCTCGCGTGCGACAAACGCTGCAGCGTGTGTGGCCAATTACTCACCAGACAAATTTCTCGACTTCAATACCCTGCTGTTTGCAAACCAGACCCCAGAAGGAAAGGCGGGGTTAACGAATGCGCAACTCAAGAGTTACGCGGCACAGGCCGGTGCCACCGGGGTTGACAGTTGTATCGATACCAACCAGTTCAAATCTTGGGTTCAGGATGCGACAAACCGTGCTTTTACCGGACCGCTTCCAAATACCGATGTGAAGTCAATTGCCACCACCCCAACCGTGCTCGTGAACGGTACGTACTACAACGACGCCAGCCTGCCCAAAGACAAGCAGCGCTCGATCGTCAACGCCGATGAGTTCCGCACCTTCGTGCTTGACGCAACCGGGGCATCCCTCAACAAGGCAAACGTGACGCCAACGCCAACACCGACCGGGTAGAGCCACACGCTGCTCTGGTTCCTGGCAGGGTCGCGAACGCGGGGAGCCACGGACCGAAGACTGCCCCTGCTTGAGGATATTGAGCGGTAGGGTCGCGAACGCGGGGAGCCGCGGGTTGCGTACCACGGTTAGCGGCACCCGTTTTTGGTAGGGTCACGAACGCGGGGAGCCGCGCGTGACTGATCCCGACATCCGATGTGCCGTTGTGCGCGGGCGAGTCGAGTGTCGGGGCGGCAGGATAGGATTGCCCAGTGAGTTTGCCGGCTTGGCGCAATTGGTAGCGCACCGCTCTTGTAAAGCGGGGGTTGCGGGTTCGAGTCCCGCAGTCGGCTCGATGTAACCGGTCTGGGCCGGGGTAATCTCTCCACTATCGGATGCCCGTTGCGGGGTCACGCGCGTGTGCTCTACGGGAAGGCTGGATCATGACGCAGGAAGTTGAGCTGGGTCGTTCGAAGCGGGGCCGCCGGGTCTATTCGTTTGACGACATCGCGATTGTGCCGAGTCGGCGCACTCGTGACCCCGAGGACGTCTCGGTGGCCTGGTCAATCGATGCGTTCCAGTTCGCGACACCGTTCATTGCAGCGCCGATGGATTCGGTCATGTCGCCGGTGAGTGCGATTCGGATGGGAGAACTGGGCGGACTCGGGGTTCTTGACCTGGAGGGGCTATGGACCAGGTACGAAGATCCGGAGCCGATCCTCGCCGAGATCCGTGGCCTCAGCGACACACACGCAACCGCCCGAATGCAAGAACTATACGCGGCACCGATCAAACCAAGCCTCATTTCTGCGCGTCTTTCCGACATCCGTGCGGCGGGTGTCACCGTCGCCGGGTCACTGTCACCACAGCGCACACAAGAACTCTACGAAACGGTCATTGCCGCAGGCGTCGATCTCTTCGTCATCCGCGGCTCTACCGTGTCGGCAGAACACGTCTCGAAGCACACCGAGCCACTGAACCTCAAACAGTTCATCTACGAGCTCGACGTTCCCGTCATCGTTGGCGGCGTCGCGACATACACGGCGGCACTACACCTCATGCGTACCGGCGCAGCAGGGGTGCTCGTGGGTTTCGGTGGCGGCGCGGCATCCACAACCCGCACCTCGCTCGGGATTCACGCGCCCATGGCGACGGCGGTGGCCGATGTGGCAGGTGCCCGACGAGACTATCTGGAAGAGTCCGGTGGCCGGTATGTGCACGTCATCGCAGACGGGGGGCTCGGGACATCCGGTGACGTTGTGAAGGCGATTGCGTGTGGTGCCGACGCAGTCATGCTCGGTGCGGTGCTCGCACGAGCAACGGATGCCCCGGGTGGCGGCTACCATTGGGGCGCGGAGGCACACCACCCGAAGTTTCCGCGCGGGCAACGTGTGCAGGTGGGACAGGTCGCTCCGCTCGCGAACATTGTCTCCGGGCCGGCACCCGCCGCCGACGGCACCGCGAACCTGACCGGTGCACTGCGCCGTGCCATGGCAACGACCGGCTATTCCGAGCTCAAAGAATTTCAACGGGTTGAGGTTGTTGTCGGCCCGTTCCAGACCAGCTAACGATCCGGGCCCGTTGCCGCGGGTCTGCGTCCACTCCACTAGCGTTAACACGACGGTGATTAACCGCCAACATCATTCAGGTCGGAGCATGTCCATGGCAAAGAACGCCCCCAGGCAAGCACAGCAGACGATTACGCGGTCTACCAAACTTGGGCCGAGTCAGCGGAATCTCGCGCTGGCCCGCCTCCGCAACCACGAGGTTGAGGTGCTCGTCGTCGGTGGCGGCATTGTGGGAACGGGCGCGGCACTGGATGCCGTCACGCGAGGACTGTCAACGGGCTTGCTCGAGGCACGGGACTGGGCATCCGGGACATCCAGCCGCTCGTCTAAGCTTGTGCACGGGGGCATTCGGTACCTGGAACAGCTCAATTTTCGGCTCGTGCGGGAAGCGCTTATTGAGCGGGGTCTGCTGTTACAGCGCCTCGCACCGCATCTCGTGAAACCGGTGCGGTTCCTCTACCCGCTGCAGAAACGGGTTGTCGAGCGTGCGTACGTCGGAGCCGGGATGTTCCTCTACGACCTACTCAGCCACGCAGGCGGTCGCCCACCCGGAGTGCCGCATCACCGGCACCTCTCGGCGCGGCAGGTGCGCCGGGCCATTCCCTCGCTTGCGCCGGACGCGTTCGTGGGCGGAATCAGCTACTATGACGCGCAGGTTGACGATGCTCGATACGTCGCGACTCTTGCGCGCACCGCGTCGTTTTACGGCGCACACGTCGCGAGCCGGGTGAAGGTCGAAGGGTTTCTGAAGGTCGGAGAACGGATCGTCGGTGTGCGCGCCCACGACTTGGAGACCGACGAACGGTTTGACATTCGGGCAAAGCAGGTCGTCAATGCCACGGGAGTGTGGACCGACGACACACAACGGATGGTCGGTGAGCGAGGCACCTTCAAGGTGCGCGCCTCCAAGGGCATTCACCTGGTTGTGCCGCGCGACCGATTCCAATCGGCCATGGGTCTGCTGCTGCGCACAGAGAAAAGCGTTCTGTTTGTTATCCCCTGGGGGCGACACTGGCTCATCGGCACAACCGACACCGACTGGGACCTCGACAAGGCACACCCCGCTGCGACCGCGGCTGATATCGACTATCTGCTGGAACGGGTCAATGCGGTTCTGGCCGTGCCACTCACCCGGGAAGACGTGGAGGGCGTCTTTGCCGGTCTGCGGCCGCTGTTGGCGGGCGAGAGCGACCAGACATCGAAGCTCTCCCGAGAGCACATCGTCGCGCACGCAGTGCCCGGACTTGTTGTCGTCGCGGGTGGCAAATGGACCACGTATCGGGTGATGGCCAAGGACGCGATCGATGCGGCGGTGAGTGCGCTCGACGGAAAAGTGCCGTCCTCGGTCACGCAGGAGATCCCGCTGCTGGGTGCCGAGGGCTATCAGGCAGCGTGGAACCGGCGGGGTAAGATCGCGCGGGCGCTCAACGTGCACCGAGTGCGGATCGAGCACCTCCTGAATCGGTACGGCACAATGGCCGACGAACTGCTTGATCTCATTCGTGCGGATAGTTCCTTGGGCGAGCCGCTGCCTGGTGCCGACGACTACCTCGCGGCGGAGGTCGTGTATGCCGTCAGTCACGAGGGTGCATTGCACCTGGACGATGTACTCGCGCGTCGCACCCGCATTTCGATTGAGGCGTGGGATCGGGGCATCCAGGCTGCGCCGGTTGCGGCACGCCTCATGGCGGAAGTGCTCGGGTGGGATGCTGCACGCGAGGCGCTCGAAGTAGAACGGTATCTGGAGCGTGTCGCCGCTGAACGGGCATCCCAAGAACAACCGGATGACGCCTCCGCCGATCGGGTGCGGCTGGAAGCGCGTGACATCGTGACAGTTGACTGATCGCCCGGTGTTCTCTTCGCCCGCACGAATGACGATACGCCGGTGACCTCACCGCTTGTTCGCATGATGGTGCGGCCCCGGTGGTTGGCCGCGCTCGCGCTCGCGCTCGCGCTCGCGGCTGGGTTTGCACTGCTTGGGCAGTGGCAGTTGGCACGTGCTGTGATCCAGCCGGCGGCTATTCCCGGTGCTACTGAACAGGTGCGCGATTTCGCTGGTTTGGTGGCACCGGATGGCCCGACCCTGCAGTCGGCAACAGCTCAGCTGGTGCGGGTGACAGGTCACATCATTGCCGGTGATACGGTGCTGGTGAGTAATCGTCGGAACGACACGGAGTTCGGGTGGTGGGTTGTTGCCCACCTAGAGGTGACCGCCGCCGCACCGGGTGGACTTCCTGTGGCGTTGGGGTGGGCGGCTACTGAAGCGCAGGCGCGTGCGGCGGCAGCTCAGGTCGACGTGATGGCCGGGCCATCCGTGACGATTGTGGGCCGTTTCCTTCCGAGCGAAGCTCCGGTTGCTCCAAAAGATGGCGCTGATCCGTTTGAGATGCGGGCTGTCTCCGTTGCGGATCTTGTCAACCGGTGGGTGGGGTACGACAACCGGCCGGTTTATTTTGGATATGTCACCGCCCTGGTTCCCCCCTCGAGCCTTATCGGGATCGTGTCGCCTCCACCGGAACGGGGGCCGGAACTGAACTGGCTCAGTGTGTTCTACGCCCTGGAATGGGCAGTGTTCGCGGGGTTTGCGATCTTCCTGTGGTTTCGGTTGGTGCGTGATGCTCTCGAGCGAGAGCGAGAACCGGCGCGCGTTGGTGTTGGTGGGTATCCACCCTGATCGCGAGGTTGCGAACTGTCGGGTGGTTACGGTGAGTTGCGACGGTGTGTGACCTCTGGAAACTCGATCCGAGACCTGCCTGCGATCATCCGGGGGTGTCCACCCCGCCCGGAGCCTGTCTATCACCCAGGTCACCATCCGATCCCGCACAAACACCCGCGACACCGTGGACCCAGACCAACCCCACACCGCAGTGATCCGCTCAGACCACCCAGCATCCACACCCTTCTACCGGGGTGGTAAAACCGTGGTGGTGTCTGCATCAGCGAGTGCGCGACAGTGCCCGCAATCCGGCGACGTAGACCCCATCACCCCGGTGGCAGTCTGTGAGCATGGCCCGGGTCAGTGGAAAAAGTGCCGCTCACCGGTGACATACATGGATGCCCCGGCGGCCTGCACCGCCGCAGTGACCTCCGTGTCCCGCACCGATCCTCCGGGCTGCACGAAGGCACGCACCCCGGCCTCGAGCAGAATCTGTACCCCGTCCGCAAACGGGAAGAACGCATCGGATGCCGCGACCGACCCGCCCGCCCGGTCGCCCGCCCTCGCCACCGCCAACCGACACGAGTCAACCCGGTTAACCTGACCCATTCCCACACCCACGGAGGCACCCTGGAACGCGAGAAGAATGGCGTTCGACTTCACGGCGCGGCACGCTCGCCAGGCAAATTCGAGATCGGACAGCGTTGCCTTATCTACCGGTTCGCCCGCAACGAGTGTCCAGAGCGCTGCCGCCGCGAAGCTGCGGTCGGTCTCTTGCACCAGTATCCCCCCTGAGACCTGTCGAAGTTCGCTTGTGCCCGGAGCGAATCCCGTCGGGAGCAGAAGCAGGCGCAGGTTCTTCTTCTCTCGCAGGATCTCCCGTGCTGCGGGTTCGAATCCGGGTGCCACCAGCACCTCTGTGAATCCGGTGATGAGTGTTTCGGCCATGGCACGGGTCACCGGGCGATTCGCGGCGACCACTCCGCCGTAGGCGGAGACCGAGTCACAGGCAAGGGCACGCCGGTGGGCATCGGCGATGGGGTCGGGTGCTGCCGCCGCGGCAACCGCGATTCCACAGGGATTGGCGTGCTTGATGATTGCGACGGCGGGCACGTCGAAGTCATACGCGGCTCGGACGGCCGCATCTGCGTCGACATAGTTGTTGTAAGACATCTCCTTGCCCGCCAGTTGCTCTGCCTGCGCGATCCCCGGGTTGCCTGCGCTCCCCGGGTTGCCTGCGCTCCCCGGGTTGCCTGCGTTCCTCGCGCTCCCCGCGCTCCCCGCGCTCCCCGCGCCCCCCGCGCCCCCCGTAGTCGTCGAGTAGAGAGCGGCACGCTGGTGTGCGTTTTCGCCGTAGCGCAGGTCTGCGGTTTTCTGCCAGGTCCGGGCCATCCGGTCAGGAAAGGGGGATGTCTCAGAGCCGGGGTTTGGGTGGCAAATGTCCAGGTTTGGGCAGGCGTGCTGTGGGGATACCTCAGAGCCGGGGTTCGGGAATGCCTCAGAATCAGCACCCGAAGCTGTGACCACGGTGTCGCCGAACCAGGTCGCGACCGCTGTGTCGTACCTCGTGGTGTGTCGGAAAGCCTCCCACGCAAGGGCGGCTCGCTGCGCCCGAGTGGTGCCGCCGAGGGCGAGCTGTGTCACAATGTCCGGGTAGCGCTCGGGGGTCACGACGACCGCGACGTTAGCGTAGTTTTTCGCGGCTGCCCGCACCATCGCTGGTCCGCCAATGTCAATCTGTTCGACCGTATCGGTTATGGATGCCCCAGAGGCCACCGTGTCTGCAAACGGGTACAGGTTTACGACGACGAGCTCAAACGGCGTGATCCCGAGCCGCTCCAGCTCTGATTCGTGGTGCTCGAGTCGCAGATCCGCGAGGATACCGGCGTGAATAGTGGGGTGCAGCGTCTTCACACGGCCATCCAACATCTCACCCGCACCGGTGAGTTCACCCGCGTCGGTCACCGCCAGACCGGCACGCCGGATCGTATCAGCGGTGGATCCGGTTGAGACGATCTCAGCCCCCGCCGCCACCAGCGCCCGCGCGAGCTCGATAATCCCGGTTTTATCACTCACCGACAACAGGGCACGGCGCACGGGCACCAGATCGCGGTCCCGATAGCGGGCGGGGTCGTGGTGTGGTCCGCTCATGAACAGCACAGCTCCTTGAGGTCGAGACGGTTGGTGGCAATGTCGCGCACCGCAGCGATGAGCAGGCGTCGCTCGACGGGTTTGATACGGTCGTGCAGCGATTTTTCGGTGTCGTGCGGTGCGATTGTCACCCGTTCCTGCGACAGGATCGGTCCTCCGTCCATGGAATTGTCGACCGCGATGAGGCTCGCGCCGGTCTGGGTGACACCCGCTGCGAGGGCATCACGCACGGCGTGCGCGCCGGGGAACTCTGGCAGATAGGCCGGGTGAGTGTTGATGAGATTCGGGGCAAAAGCGTCCACAACCGCGGGCGGCACAAGCCTCATCAGTCCCGAGAGCACGACGAGGTCAGGATGCCACGCTCGCACCGCGTTCACCAACGCGGCACCCCACGCCGTGCGATCAGGGTAGTCGTGAAAGGGAACCGTGAAGGTTGGAACATCGTAGTGTGCGCCCAGACTCAGGCCCGGAGCATCCCGGTCGGCACCGATCGCGACGACGCGGGCCGGTATCTGGTTCGCCGCTGTGGCCTGCAGTAGAGCCCGGAGGTTGGAGCCACCGCCCGAGATGAGGACGACGACTGAGAGCACGATTTGAGTGTAGTCGTCTCCTCAGAAATTACACCACGCCCGGCACGCATCGTTTAGTGTCGCTCAGCGTTCGCCCAGAACTTCCTCGCTCGATTCGCCGTCACTGCGTGGTCGCTGGTTGTTGCGGCTCCACGCGAGGAGATGTCCCGCGAGTACCCCGACCGCCACGGTAAGGCCGGTCACGACCGCGACATCCCACCCTACTGGCCCAGCCATTGCCAGGCGACCCGGACCAATTCCCCCGGATGCCGCCCAGCTGAGCGACCCCAGCACGGCGGCAGCAATGACGACCGAGCCACTGGCCGTGACCACCGGAAGCCACCGTGGTTCCGGCTCAAGGTCCTCGCTCACCCGATGTCCTGCGGTGCCGAGCCGTGCTCGCTCGCTGACGAGCACGGCGACAAATCCGAGCACACACGGAATCAGCAACCACAGCGGGGGAAACCCGCTGTTTCCCCGCGGAAGAGCACCGAGCAGTGGGATTCCCGGCACCGGATCCACAAGCGTTGACCACGCCGACACATGACTACCGATACCGAGCGAGAATCCGGGGCCGAGTAACCACGCAACCGCCCACACAATCACGTTCGGCAGTAGCATAAGTTGCCCAACGAAGAGAGCAAATTGACCGTCACCCTGTGCGCCAAGTGAACCCGCCAGCCCCACCATTGTGGCGTAGTTCACCACGACACTAAACGTCACCAGTAACGCCGCTACACCGAGAATGCCAACCACCGCTGTCACAGCAATCCGACCGGCCCGAAATCCAGCTCGCGCGAGCAGTGGATACAGCCGCCAGTCACCCGGTTGGCCAATGGTCCGTGATCTGTTTTCACGTTCCCAATCTGACCACCGCCCACGACAGGCACCGGCAAGAACTCCCGTCATCATCACGAGCGGGGGGAGCAGCAACGACTGCCAGGTATCCGGCTGCGCTGCTGTTGTTCCCACCAGCAGACCGAGCACGCCGCCGATTACGGCGTACCCACTCACCGCGATGGCACCGGTGACCACGAGTTCTCGGCGCGTGAGCGCCCGGTAGCCGATGCGCCATCCCGCTGCCGCCGTCACGAGGGCAAACCCGAGCGGGGCGAGCGAGATGACGAACGGGGCGTTTGCTCCCGGCACGGTCAGCCCCGCGGTGAGGGAGGGATCAATGACGACTCGAAGGTCAACACCGTGCCCGAGCAACCATGTGTTAGCGGCGGCCCGAGTAAACAGTGCAAGGTCGGGCTGCAGGTGGAACTGCACGGCCCACAACAACACAAGCGGTACGAACGCAATTCCGAGACCGGTCAGTGCGGCGAACACCGTTTCTGCCGCTGCGAGGAACCCTGAGGTGAGCCGTTTCATTGCGTCGCGAGCTTAGCCGAGGATGTCCCGCCCACAGCCTGTCCGTTACAGCGCGGCGTAAACCTCACGGAGCAACCGCGCTGTCTCAGACGGAGTCTTGCCCACCTTCACGCCAGCGGCTTCCAGTGCTTCCTTTTTTGCCTGCGCTGTTCCCGCGGAACCGGACACGATTGCGCCCGCGTGGCCCATTGTCTTTCCCTCCGGGGCCGTAAAACCGGCGACGTACCCCACAACCGGCTTACTGACGTGCGCCCTGATGAAGTCAGCCGCCCGCTCTTCAGCATCGCCGCCGATTTCACCGATCATAACGATCGCTTTTGTTTCCGGGTCGGTCTCGAACGCCGCGAGCGCGTCAATGTGGGTCGTGCCGATAACCGGATCCCCACCGATACCGATCGCGGTCGAGAACCCCAGATCGCGCAGTTCGTACATCATCTGGTACGTGAGGGTTCCCGACTTCGACACCAGCCCGATCGGGCCCTTGCCGGTGATGTTTGCGGGAGTGATGCCGACGAGCGACTCGCCGGGGCTGATGATGCCCGGGCAGTTTGGTCCGATGATCCGAGTGGTGCCGCCCTGCGCCGTCGCGTAGGCCCAGAACTCCGCGGAGTCTTGCACCGGCACACCTTCGGTGATGATGACCAGCAGCGGAATCTTCGCGTCGATCGCTTCGATGACGGCATCTTTTGTGAAGGCCGGTGGCACAAATGCAATGGAGGTGTCAGCACCGGTCACGGCAATCGCCTCCGCGACCGTCGCGAACACGGGTAGTTCGACGGGGAGGCCGTTCTTGTCGGTGTGGGAGACGGTCGTACCTGCCTTGCGTGCGTTGACGCCGCCCACGACCTGCGTGCCCGCCGCGAGCATCCGCGCCGTGTGCTTGGAGCCTTCGCCACCGGTGATGCCCTGGACGATGACCTTGGAGTCCTTGTTGAGGAAGATCGTCATGTGTTCGGTCCCTGTCCTTAGTTCTTTCCGTTGTGGTGGCGTTCGTGTTACGCGGCATTCGCCAGTCGGGCAGCTGTGTCGGCACCCTGGTCCATATCGTCGGCTAGCGACACAAGCGGGTGTGCCGCCTCGCGTAGGATGCGGCGGCCTTCGGCCACACTGTTGCCGTCGAGGCGGACAACAAGCGGCTTGTTCGCCGAGGCCCCGAGTTCCGCAAGCGCGCCGACGATCCCGTTTGCGACCGCGTCACAGGCCGTGATGCCACCAAACACGTTGACGAACACACTCTTTACCTGCGGGTCGCCGAGAACGATCGAGAGTCCATTCGCCATGACCGTAGCGGATGCTCCGCCACCGATGTCGAGGAAGTTCGCCGGTTTCACACCGCCGTGACGCTCGCCCGCGTAGGCGACGACATCAAGCGTTGACATGACAAGACCGGCACCGTTGCCGATGATTCCCACCTCGCCGTCAAGTTTCACGTAGTTGAGGTCGAGCGCCTTCGCTTTTGCCTCGAGCGGGTCGGCAGCCGCGGCATCCTCAAACTGAACGTGGTTGGGGTGACGGAAGGCGGCGTTTTCGTCGAGCGACACCTTACCGTCGAGGGCAATGATGTCACCGTCTTCCGAGAGGATGAGTGGGTTGACCTCGACGAGCGTCGCGTCTTCGCTCTTGTAGACGTCGTAGAGCTTCACAAATACGTCTGCGACCCTGTCGACCAACTCGGAGGGAAACTTTGCCGCCACCGCGATGTCGCGCGCTTTGTCGTGCGTGATGCCGATGATCGGGTCAACCTCAATGCGCGCGAGTGCCTCCGGCCTCTCGACGGCGAGCACCTCAATCTCCATGCCGCCCTCCACGCTTGTGAGCGAGAGGTACGAACGGTTGGCGCGATCAAGAAGCACCGAGAAGTAGAACTCCTGCGCAATGCGAGCCCCCGCGGCCACCATCACGCGCTTGACGATGTGCCCCTTGATGTCCAGGCCCAGGATGCTTCGCGCCGCCGCCGCCGCGTCATCCGGTGTTGTGGCGACCTTGACGCCACCGGCCTTACCCCGGCCGCCGGTTTTCACCTGTGCTTTGACAACGACAACGCCGCCCAGTTTTTCGGCTGCCGCTCTGGCCTCCTCCGGAGTGTCAGCAACGATGCCCGCAAGCACCGGTACTCCATACTGTTCGAACAGATCTCTTGCCTGGTACTCGTACAGATCCACGCGTGTGTTCCAATCGGTCAGCGCTCACGGGCGCCAGAAGGGGGTTGTGGTCAATGTCAGCCGCGCCGTGTCATCGCACACGCGGGCGCTCATACCGACGACAATGCTACTCCAAGCCGACTGTCATTCTCGTTCGTTCGTTGTTCAAGGTAGAAGCGCAACGCTTGAGTGGTGTTCAGGTCAACCTGACACAAGGGTTGCGCTCCTACGGGTGCACGCTACCATACATCTGCTGTTGGGCGAGGTGAGGTGCTGAGAAGCATTGAATACTTGTTACGGTTATCCGTTTCAAAATTTTCTCGACTAGTTTTCAATTTTCGATCGGCTCAATTTTCGATCGGTCCAGTTTTTCGGCCGACTCAAATTTTCTCGATCGGTGCGATCTTGACGAGGAGCTTCTTCGCCCCCGCCGTGTCGAACACAATGTGGGCAATTCGCTTTGCTCCCTCGCCGGTAACCTGCGTCACTCGACCGTCACCGAAGTCGACGTGACGAATTCGCTCTCCCGGCGCGAGAGTGAGGTCGCCGTTGTCCCGCACTCGTCCGGTTACCCGGTTGGCCCACTGGGCCGTCGTTGTCGTGCCCTTGATGACACTGAAACGCTCCGGGTCTCGATCACGAATACCCCGTATTTCATCCAGCCCGCCGCCACGAATACCTCGCTTTTCATTCCATTCGCCACCGTTAGCACCACCACTCCCGCGCCGTGCGTTGAGTGCGCGAGGGGATGTCCCGTTCCGGGAGTTCGCCGTGCCCGGTGACTGTTTCCACTGAATGAGCGGGTCCGGAATCTCTTGCAGGAACCGTGACGGCATTGCGACGGAGACCTCCCCAAACTGCGCCCTGCTCATCGCGAGTGAAAGGTAGAGTCGGCGGCGGGCGCGGGTGATGCCCACATAGAAGAGGCGCCGCTCCTCGGCCAAACCACCCGGCTCGTGGGCGGACATTTGGTGCGGCAGAATCCCCTCCTCCAGTCCGGTGATAAAAACACTGTCGTATTCCAGTCCCTTTGCCGTGTGCAGCGTCATGAGTGAGACAGTGCCGGATGCGTCATCCAACTCGTCGGCGGCGGCAACGAGTGAGACGTGGGTGAGAAAGTCGACGAGGGTGGCACCGGGGTTTTCCCGCATAAAATCTCGTGTCTGTGCGAGTAACTCCTCAATGTTTTCGGCTCGCGTTTCATCTTGCGGATCACCGCTCGCGCGCAGCGTGGTAACGAGGCCGGAGCGTTCGAGGAGGAACGCGAGTATGTCTGACACGCTCGTGCGGTGCGGTGCGGACAAGTTGTGTTCTACCGGCTCGGGGTCGGCACCATCGCTCGGAGGAGCGGGATCCACCATCGCCGCCGCCTCATCGAGCAGATCGGCAAGCCCGCGCAGGGCCCCGCTCACCTTCGGTCCGAAGTTGAGCGCATCGCTGTCGCGCAACACCTCCCGAAAAGTGAGTCCATTGTGCTCGGCGAAGCTTGCGAGCGCCGCCTCGGTGACCGAGCCGATACCGCGCTTCGGTGTGTTCAGGATGCGCCGCAGCGCCAGTTCATCGAGCGGGTTGGCCACCGCAATGAGGTACGCCATCGCGTCTTTGATCTCGGCGCGCTCGTAGAACTTTGTGCCGCCCACCACCCGATACGGCACCGCCTGCCGGACGAAGATTTCTTCCAGTGCGCGAGTTTGCGCATTGGTGCGGTAGAACACCGCCATGTCGCGATACGCGGTGCCAGCGCGATGCAGTGCGTCTACTTCGTCGGCAACAAACTGCGCTTCGTCGTGCGCGGTGTATCCGGTGAACCCTACGATCGGGTCGCCGTCGCCGCTGTCTGTCCAGAGCCGTTTTTCTTTGCGGTCGAAGTTGTTTTGGATAACGGAGTTTGCCGTCGAAAGAATGTTCTGTGTCGAGCGGTAGTTCTGCTCGAGCAGAACGACGGTCGCACCCGAGAAGTCTCGCTCAAACTCCGTGATGTTGCGGATGTCCGCGCCGCGAAAAGCGTAGATCGATTGGTCAGAGTCGCCGACAACGGTAAGGGATGCACCGGGGATGCCGCCCGAGGCATCCTGCACGCCCGACACGAGAACCCCCTGTGCCTCCAATTCGGCCACGATGTGCGGTGCCACCGGTGTCGTGAGCTCACGGATGAGCGAGTACTGAGCGTGATTGGTGTCCTGGTATTCGTCAACAAGGAGGTGACGGAACCGCCGCTGATAGAGCGCCGCGACCTGGGGAAATGCTCGAAAGAGGAAGACTGTTTCACCGATGAGATCGTCGAAATCGAGAGCACCCGCCGCCCGCAGCCGCTGGGTGTACTGACGGAATATCTCGAGGAACATCATCTCTTGCGGATCGCTTGTGTTGACATTTCGCGCGAATGACTCTATGTCGGAGAGTTCGTTTTTGAGGTTCGAGATACGCCCCTGTGCCGCCGCCGGAGTGAACCCCACGGTGTCGGCGGCAAGTTGCTTGATAATGCGTTTCAGAATGTTTCGCTGGTCGGAGGAGTCGTAGATCGTGAACGATGATGACAGCCCAACCGCCGCCGCTTCTCGTCGCAGGATGCGCACGCACGCGGAGTGGAACGTGGAGATCCACATCCCTTTCGCGGAGGAACCGAGCAGCAGCTCAACCCGCTCGCGCATCTCGCCGGCTGCCTTGTTCGTAAAGGTGATGGCGAGGATCTGGCTCGGCCACGCCTCACGCTTTTCGACGAGGCTCGCGATGCGGTGGGTGAGCACCCGAGTCTTGCCCGAGCCCGCGCCCGCGACGATAAGCAGCGCCGGTCCACGATATTCCACCGCGGCGCGCTGTTGCGGGTTGAGGCCCAGAAGTAGGGGATCGTTGGGGTCCTGGCCGCTGAACTCGGTCGGTTCATGGATGAGTGTCATGGCGGTTCTCAGTCTAGAAGGCACCCCCGGCACTGCCCGCATTACCACTGTTCCCGAATCTGACCGCTGCTTACCCCTGGAAAGCATCCTCGGCACTGCCCGCGCTGTCGCCTCTTTCGCGTTGCCCACGAGTGCCCACAGTGTTCCCGTGAAGCTAGGAAAATGTGTGATTTTTCACTATGCTGGACCGGGTGGGGAATTCCCCACCGCGCCCGAGTGGTGGGCACCTCGAATGGGAGTAAAGGACACATCGCCATGAATAACCCGGCTTTCACACGGAACTCGGCGTTCACCTCCGCTGGTTACGCCACCCCTGCACAAGACACCGTGTCACCGCAGCAGCTTCAAGACATCTATGACCGCCCGGCGACGCTGCCTGATCGTGAGGTCATGACGTTTGAGAACACCATCGCGAAGACGCTCGGTGCGTTTGCTGTTCTGCTCGTCAGCGCTGCGTTCGCGTGGGCCACTGCGGAACAGTTTCCCGCGATTGTGCTCATCGGCGGCGTCGTGGGCCTCGTGCTCGGTCTTGTCAACGTCTTCAAGCGTGAACCATCACCCGCACTCATTCTCGCGTACGCCGCCGCCGAGGGTCTTTTTGTGGGCGGCATCTCCTCGTTCTTCGAGGCTCAGTGGGCGGGCATCGTGGCCCAGGCTGTCATTGCAACCCTCGTTGTCTTTGGTGTGACGTTTGCGCTCTTCGCGAGTGGCAAAATTCGCGCCTCGGCCCGTGCCACCAAAATCTTCCTCATCGCCGTGGTGGGGTACATGGTGTTTTCGCTTGTCAACATCGTGTTGATGGTGACGGGTGCAACCGATAACGCATGGGGCTTGCGAGGGGCGACCATCGCGGGCATCCCGCTCGGCATTGTTCTCGGTGTCCTTGTTGTTCTTCTGGCGGCCTACTCGCTCGTGTTGGACTTTGACTTCATCCAAAAGGGTGTGCAGAACCGCCTTCCCAAGAAGTACGGTTGGACCGGTGCCTTTGGCATCGTCATGACCGTTATCTGGCTTTACCTGGAAATTCTTCGCATGCTCGCGATTGCGCGGGACTAGCGCGGCGTTCCGGCCAGATTGCGGGGCTGCCCAGCCACGGCGGGGCAGCCGGAACCTACTCCCACTCGATCGTTCCCGGGGGTTTCGAGGTCACATCGAGCACCACTCGGTTGACTTCGGCCACCTCGTTCGTGATCCGGGTCGAGATCCGTGCGAGAACCTCGTAGGGAATGCGGCTCCAGTCCGCGGTCATGGCGTCCTCGCTTGAGACCGGTCGCAAGACGATGGGATGCCCGTAGCTGCGGCCATCCCCCTGTACGCCCACTGACCGGACATCCGCTAATAACACCACCGGGCACTGCCAGATTGTGGAGTCGAGTCCGGCTGCCGTGAGTTCATGCCGCACGATAGCGTCTGCCTCGCGCAGCAGATCCAACCGCTCTCGTGTTATCTCGCCGACGATTCGGATACCCAGGCCCGGTCCGGGAAAAGGTTGGCGGGCCACAATCGGCTCCGGCAGACCGAGTTCGCGTCCGATAGCGCGCACCTCGTCTTTGAAGAGGCACCGCAGCGGCTCCACGAGCTCGAACCGCAGATCTTCGGGAAGGCCACCGACGTTGTGGTGCGACTTAATATTCGCGGCACCGACACCACCACCGGACTCGACAACGTCCGGGTAGAGCGTGCCCTGCACGAGGAATCCGATCGGTGTCCCGTCAACACGTGCCTCGGCAATAAGGTCACGCTCGGCACGCTCGAAGGCACGGATGAACTCACGCCCGATAATTTTTCGTTTACGCTCCGGGTCGGTAACACCGGTTAGCGCAGACAGGAACGCGTCCGCAGCATCCACCGTCACAAGCCGAACGCCGGTTGCCGCGACATAATCTTCCTCAACCTGGCGACGCTCATCCTGGCGGAGGAACCCGTGATCAACAAACACACAGACGAGTTGCTCGCCCACTGCCCGGTGTACGAGCGCTGCTGCAACGGCGGAATCGACTCCTCCCGACAGCCCTGCGATGACTCGCCCGTCGCCGACCTGCGCCCGAATGCGGGCGATCTGGTTGGCGATGACGCTGCCCGGGTTCCAGTCGGCGGGAATGCCGGCTGCGCTGTGCAGGAAGTTTTCGAGCACCCGCTGACCGTACTCCGAGTGTTTCACCTCGGGATGCCACTGCACCCCGTAACACTTTGTCGTCTCGTTCGCGAATGCGGCGACCGCGGTTGACGATGTCCGCGCGAGTACCGCGAACCCGCCCGGGGGCGTGGACACCTGATCACCGTGACTCATCCACACCGTCTGGGTTGTGGGCTGCCCGGCCAGCAGTGCACAGTCACCGTTCATGATGATCGCCTCGGTCGCACCGTACTCACGCAGACCCGTGCGGGCAACCTCGCCGCCAAGTTGCTGCGCCATCACCTGGAAGCCGTAGCAAATACCGAGCGTCGGAATACCGAGTGTGAGGATCGCAGGATCCAGTGCGGGGGCACCCGGTTCATACACCGAGGAGGGGCCGCCCGAGAGCACGAGGGCAACCGGGTTCCGTGCGGCTACCTCCGCTGCGGTAATTGTGTGCGGCACCACCTCTGAATAGACGGATGCTTCGCGCACCCGCCGCGCGATGAGTTGCGCGTACTGTGCCCCAAAGTCAACAACAAGCACCGGACGGTGGTTGATGGAGACAGACCCGCCAGTCATTCCGGTTCTGCTAGCGGAACCGCTCACGCCGCCGCTCCGGGTTCGCCACCACTGAGTTGATTGGCGTGCGCCGCCTTTGGGACCGTTCCATCCTCGTGGGCTGCGAGATACCCGCCCACGTCCCGGCGCAGCTGACTCTCCAGGAAGAACGAGAGGAACGGCACGACACCACCCAGCGCAATGATGACGAAGCGCAGGAACGGCCACTTCATGGCGCTCCAGAGCCGGAAGCCGCAGAACAGGTAGAGAACATAGAGCCAGCCGTGCACGATCAGGATGAGGGTTGAGACGTTGAGACCGGTGAGTTCTCCGGTCGGGGAGAGAGCGAGGAATCCGTTCGTGCCGCCCGCTTCGAGCTCGGTGCCAAATCCGTACTTCACGATCATTTCGGCGCACAGCAGGAGCAGCATGACACCGGTGATGATGGCCGACACTCGATAAAGAGACAGGGCCCCCCGAAGGTTTTTCACATGACCAGCGGAGGGGGTGTGCGTCATGCCTCTCAGTTTACGGCTCGTCGTCAGCGCCAGTTGACCGCTCGTGGTAAGACATTGACACCCGCCATCCCGATGCCTGTGCATGTCCTGGAGTGTTGACTACCGGGACAGGGTTGCGAGAATCTCCGCTCGCACATCGGCGAGTCGTTTTTCGAGCAGGGTCACGGTTGATTGCTCGACCGGGTGGATTCGAACGTGCTCGCGCAACGCAACCCCGAGTTCCCGGCGGAAGGTGTTGAGAACCAGGTCTGCCTCGCGCACGGCGCGCAAACTTTCGGTACGACCCGGTGAGTCACCGCCCGCGCCGCGGGGATCGGCTGTCGGTGTTGTCGCGGCAGTGTGTTGTGCGGTGCGGGCTGCGCTGGCCAGTTCTGCGCGGAGTGAGCGCATTGCCTCCTTTACCTCGGCGCGCACGCTGTGTGCGAGACGGTGAACAGAGTCGGTGACACTGGTCTCGATATCGTCGAGCTCACTCTCTCGGGTGGTGAGTTCGGCGCGACCAGCGTCGGTTATGCTGTAGACCGAACGGCGCCCATCGTGGGTTTTCGTCACGAGTGCCTCGTTCTCGAGTTTCGCGAGCCGCGGGTAGATCGTCCCGGCGCTGGGGCTGTAGGTTCCGCCGAAGCGTTCACCGAGGGCCTGGATGAGTTCGTACCCGTGGCGTGGTTGCTCGGCGAGTAGGGCGAGCAGGTAGAGACGAAGGTTTCCGTGGGCAAACACCGGAGATATCATTCTGGTGCTCCGGTTTCGCTGCGGGGTGTGGGCAAGTTGTTGGTACCGGACTCGCTAATCCGGGTTGTCCAGCTGGCTGCGCCGGATGCCTCGGGGCTGTGCCCCGTCGAAAATTCTGACGGCTGCCATCCTGAGGCTGTGCTGGATGCTTCGGAATCGTGCCGTGGCAGGATCGACACTGAGCCGGAAACACTGTTCGCACCGAGGTCGAGCCATGTGCCCGCAAGCTCACCGTCGACACGTTCAAACCCCTTTCCGAAGAGGCCTTTCACGCTGGTGTTGTCGATGAGCACGGAACCACCGACCGTGTTGACACGGTAGCGTGCGCCGGTGCCGCGGTCGAACCGCACCGTGAGATCACCGGAGACGGAGTTGGTGTCGATCTTGCCGGGTGTGCCAACCGCGTCGAGGAAGGCGTTACCCGAGACGGTGTCAACACTGAACGAGTACACATGACCGGTCGCAACGACGTCGCCCGATACGGTGTGGGCGTTGACTCGTCCCACGTGATTGCTGGCAGAAATTTCACCCGATACGCTCGACAGTTCGGCATCGCCCCTGATGCCATCGAGGACGAGTTCGCCCGACACGGCGCTGGCCTTCACCCCGGTGGTGAAGCCTGAGATGAGGGCATCGCCCGAGACGACCCCGAGTTTCAGTGTGACATCACGCGGCGCGAGGACTGACACCTGCGCTTTGGCGCTGCCGACCCACCCTTTGAACACATCGAGGAAGTTGTCCCAGCGCAGTTGTGCGTGGTCGATTTCGAGCGAGTCGCCGTCGATTTCCACCTTTAGGTCTTTGCCGGTAACGCCGGTGATTTCTACGCGGGTGCCTGGCTCATCGTGTGCGATGACATTGACGCGGCCGCCCAGAATCCCGACCTTGAGCTTGCGTACGTCTCCAAGGTCGATGACTCGGGATTCACCGACCTGAATGATCCACTTCTCGGTTGACATGGCGTGTGCCCTTCTCGCGGGCCTGCCCGCGGTTACGTTAAAACGCGATATATCGTGTCTTACGATAGACACGATATATCGCGTTTGGGCAGAGCGCAAGTAGCGGCACGAATGACGGTGGGGTGGGGTGTGAATGGCGGGGGTGGGTGGAACGTGAACGAGATGGGTGTGGCGGGGGTGTCCAAAAACTGAGGATGCATCCGGTAGAATGGCTGGGTCGGTTCTGGACACCGCGTGTTGCGCGGATGGGTTTGTGAGTTCTGAGAGCCGGTTTTGAGGCATCCCGCTCTCGAATAGTCACCCATATGTGAAGTCGCCCTGATTGTGGGCTCGGTTCGCCGTGCGTAGCCGTTCGGTGGATACGTCGCGTATCCCAACCCAGAAAGTTTCTCGTGCCGAAAAACAAAAAACCGCAGGGCGGACGCCCCGCAAAAAACTTCGACCCCGCTCGCTCGAAACGCGGTGCCGACAAGATCACCGGAACTGACCGGAAGCCCGGATCGCGTAGTCCCGGACATCGTGGTTATCGCCCGGAAGGCGCCGCCGAGACACCCCGCAAGGAACGCTGGTCTCGCGATGAGCGGGCCGCGATGGGTCGCACCGCGCACCGCGCCGACCGCGACGGTGTCACCGCAGTGCGCGAGGCCGGTGGGTCGCACGCAGCCGGACCGCGGTCTGCGCGATTCGACGAACGCGAGACTCGCTCTGGTTATCGGGATGTCCGGGCCGCGGGCCGCGGGCCGAGGGCCGGTTTTGCCGACCGATCGGCACTGGGCGAGACGCGCTCCGACGTTCGTGGTGAGGGTCGGGACGTTCGTGGTGTTCGTGGTGAGGATCGGGAGATCCGTGGTGCCCACATCGACGCCCGCCCTTCACGCGGTGAGTACCGCACAAACTCTCGTGACCCTCGCCCCGGTGGAGACCGTTTTGAGCGGGGTGACCGTCCCGAACGTAGAGGCTTGTCAGGGTCGGGCCGTTCCGTTCAGGCCGGTCGGCCGAATTTTGGTGACCGAAGTTCTTACTCGACAAATGGTGATCGACCTCGATTTGGTAATCGTTCTGATCGCTCCGCTGGTGCCGACCGGCCGCCATTCGGTGAGCGCCCGCGTTTCAGCGACCGTGGTGAGCGCCCGACACGAACGGGCCGACCGAGCTACGAGGATCGCCCGGGGAGGGGAGATCGTGCGGGATTCAGTGACCGTGCGGTTCGCGCCGATCGCCGGAATAATGATGATCATGCCGTGCACACGGAGCGCTTCGGCGGCGGGGATCGTGACCGCATCAACCGTCCGAACCGTGGTGATCGTGGTGACCGTCCCGCGCGCGTTGACCGTCCGTCGTACGGGGATCGCTCGGCGTACGGTGACCGCTCGGCGGGTGGGGATCGCACGATGGGCGGGGATCGTCCGGCATGGTCTGCCCGCGGGAGTTACAGTGACCGCCCGGGTCGTGGTGATCGCCCAACCCGCGGTGATCGACCGGGTTACGGTGATCGACCGGGTTACGGTGATCGTCCGGGTTACGGTGATCGCCCAACCCGTGGCGACCGCCCGGGTCACGCCGACCGCCCGATCCGCGGTGATCGCCCGACCCGTGGCGACCGTCCGGGTTACGCCGACCGCCCGGGTCGTGGTGATCGCCCCTCCCACAGCGACCGTCCACAGCGGTTTGACCGTCGGGGCGGAGACGACCGCGGGGCATCCCGTTTTGCCACCGTTGATGATGTGGTGCTCGAGCGGTTGGAAGCCGACGCCATAGCCGCCGAAGACGTAGACGGGGTCAGCTTCGCTGACCTCGGCCTGGGCGCTAACGTCGTTGCCGCGCTTCGCGAACTCGGCGCGAGCGCACCGTTTGCCATTCAGACCGCGACGATTCCGGCGGTCCTCGAAGGCCGCGACGTACTCGGTCGTGGTCGGACCGGATCGGGGAAAACCATCGCGTTTGGGGCGCCCGTCGTGGAACGTCTTATGCGGCAGTGGTCAGAGGGCGAACGCCCCGGCACCAAGCGGCAAGTTGGGCGCAAGCCGCGAGCTCTTATTCTTGCCCCAACCCGCGAACTTGCACTGCAGATTGACCGCACCGTGCAGCCAATCGCGCAGAGCGTGGGACTGTTCACCACCCAGATCTACGGCGGTGTGCCTCAGGCACGCCAGGTCGGTGCTCTCCAGCGCGGAGTTGACATCATTATTGGCACACCCGGTCGGATCGAAGATCTCATCGAGCAGCGGCGACTTGACCTCAGTGAGGTCTCCATCACCGTGCTCGATGAAGCCGATCACATGTGTGACCTCGGGTTTCTGGAACCGGTGCAGCGAATCCTTCGTCGCACCGCGGCGGGTGGGCAGAGGCTGCTCTTCTCGGCGACTCTCGACAAGGGTGTTGCCAAACTCGTCGACGAGTTTCTCGTAGAACCATCGGTGCACGAGGTGGCAGGTGAGGACCAGGCATCCTCGACCATTGATCACCGCGTGCTTGTCATTGACCAGCGTGATAAGCGCGACATTGTTGCGCAGCTTGCCGATCGAGAGGGCAAAGTGCTCGTGTTCTCGCGCACCCGCGCCTTTGCCGAAGAGCTCACCGATCACCTCGAAGATCACGGGCTCTACGCGGTATCGCTGCACGGTGACCTCAATCAGTCCCGCCGCACCCGCAACCTGCACCAACTGGTGAGCGGCCGGGTGAACGTGCTGGTTGCGACGGATGTCGCGGCCCGGGGCATCCACGTTGACGACATCGACCTGGTCATTCAGGCGGATGCCCCGGACGACTACAAGACCTACCTACACCGCTCCGGCCGCACCGGCCGCGCCGGTAAAACGGGTCGAGTCGTCACGCTCATCCCACACAATCGGCGTCGCCGGATGGCCGATCTGCTCAACCGTGCCGAAATCGATGTGGACTTTGCCGAACTGCGGCTCGGGGATGCGTCGCCGTTTGAGACGGCACCCGTGGGGAGATCTGTTGCGGGAACACCCGTTATCGGAGGGTCTGTTGACGGGTGATGTGTGACCGGAGATCTGTCGCACCATCGGCATTAGTGCGCCGAGCCACGGAGCTTACGGACGGTTTCCACGTGCAGGATGCAGACTGGACAGGTTGTTTTCCAGAGAAATGAGTTGACCCGTGAATCAGAACCCTCCTCGCGCTGTTGGTGTGACGCTCTGTGCGATCGCGGTGGGTGCGCTGGTAACCCTGTCTGGCTGCTCCGGAGCGAACGGAAATCAGGACTATCAGAGCAGCGGCGCGGGATGTATGAAGGTGTCATCAGGAGACGTGAGTCGGGCGGTCAAGGTGACCGGCGATATTGGCAGCCCGGTAACGGCGACCTTTAAGACACCGGCGGCGGCAAAAACACTGCAGCGGTCGCTCGCGAAGAAGGGTAGCGGCTCCGAGGACATCCCGGTTGGAACGACGGTAAGCGTCACCATCACGCTCTACAACGGCACAACGGGGAAGCAACTCAACGAATCAAAGGGTGAGATCAAGACGGGCGACCAACAGGTGTTTGAGGCACTGCGTGCGGCTGTTGACTGCGTTCCTGCCGGGTCACGCACCGTTGTTGTGGCCCCTCCGGCGTCTCTTTTTGGGTCAGCCGGAAACAGTGAGCTTGGCGTTAGCGCGACGGACACGGTCGTCATGATCACAGACCTCCAGGCGGCTTCTCCACCGCTGGTTCCGGGTGCGTGGACCTCCGATGTTCCCACTGTGACATGGGATGCCTCCGGCAAGCCGAGTGTCACTCTTCCCGGCCCGACACCACCAAAAGACCTCGTGTTGAACGTGTTGCAAAAAGGAACGGGTGCCACCGTCAAGGACGGTGACTCTGTCACTCTGGACTACCAGGGCACGAGCTGGGAAGACGGCAAGCTCTTCGATGAGAGCTACGGTAAGCAGCCTGCAACCTTTGCTACCGGCAGTGTCGTTAAGGGATTTGGTGCTGCGCTCATTGGCCAAACCGTCGGCACCAAACTTATTGTGAGCATTCCACCGCAGTACGGTTACGGAACTGACCCCAACTCCCCTAGTAGCAACGGCCTCGGTGGCAAGACCCTTGTGTTTGTTGTTGACATCAAGGACACCGGGTCGGCTCAGTAGCGTGCTCACAAGATCGGCGGCGGGATCTCGGTCGTGGCCGATACCGTTGAGGCATGTTCCTTCAGGGTGACTGTGTCGTTACGAGCGCGAGCGATCTAGCGTCTGCGTCAACGTGCGAGTTTGCGTTCCTCCGTGCTCTTGACGCAAAGCTTGGGCGAATCGAGGCAGTCATCGAGAACGATGATCCGCTCCGCCGCCGAGCAGCCGGGCTCGGTATCGAGCATGAGCGTCGGGTGCTTGAGCGGTATCGGGAGGAGTTTGGTGACGGGGTCGTGGCGGTGTCCGACCCGTTTGACAAGCGGGATGGGGCATCGGTTGCTGCTGCGGTTGCGCAGACACTCGCGGCCTTCACGGTCGGAGCTCCTGTCATCTTCCAGGCGTGTTTTCGTGACAAGGGCTTTATCGGGTTTGCTGACTTCATAGTCCGTCAACATGACGGTCGATATCTTGTGCAAGATACGAAGCTTGCCCGCCGGGCGAAGGTGAGTGCGTTGCTGCAATTGGCGGCCTACGCCGAGCAACTTGATCGCCTGGGCATTCCGCGCACCGACACCGTGGAGCTCTTGTTGGGCGATGGCGCGGTCAGCAGTCATCGACTCGATGATATTGCACCGGTGTATCGGCGACGGCGGGCGCGGTTGGAGCAGATTGTCGCCGAACGGTTGGCTGATTCAGGCCCGGTCGTGTGGGGCGACCCGCGCTACGAGTGTGACGGTCGGTGTGACACGTGCGTCCGCGAGATCGAGCGCACGCGCAGTGTTTTGCTCGTGGCCGGACTGCGTACGACGCAGGCCACCAGCCTCGCAGAGGTCGGCGTGAACACGATCGAGGAGTTGGCTGTATCGACGGGATCCGTGCCGGGCATCCTTGATGCGACACTGGCGAACCTTCGCGCGCAGGCCGGACTGCAGATCGCAGCGGAAGAGGCGGAGGCGAGGGCAGCAGTGGCCGAGGTTCCAGTGGTGGCCTCTGGTGGGGGTGGAGTGTCGGGGGGTGAGGTTCCGGTGGTGGCGAGTGGGGGTGAGGTTCCGGTGGTGGCGAGTGGGGATGGGGTTCCGGTGGTGCCGACTGGGGATGGGGTTCCGGTGGTGCTGAGCGCTGGGCGCGACATCCTGCCGCCGCCCATTATCGTGCGGGATGCTTCGGCCTTGGGGGCTATCCCACCGCCTTCGCCGGGCGATCTGTTTTTTGATTTCGAGGGTGACCCGCTCTACACCGAGGGGAAGGCAGAGCAGTGGGGAATCGACTACCTCTTCGGAATGGTCGACAGCACGGAGACGTTCACCAGCCTGTGGGCACACAGCTTCCGCGATGAGAAGGCAGCCCTTGAGGGGTTCCTTGATCTGGTTGCGCTTCGTCGGGCGGCTCATCCTGATATGCACGTGTACCACTACGCGGACTATGAGCGGGCGCACCTGAGGTCGATTGCCGCGCGGCACGGTGTGCGCGAGGCAGAGGTTGATCAGCTTCTTCGCGACAGCGTGCTTGTTGACCTGTTTCCAATTATCAAGCGGGCCGTGCTTGTGGGGTCACGGTCCTACTCGCTGAAGAAACTTGAGGCGTTATACATGGGTTCGCAGCTGCGCGAAGCCGAGGTAAAGAACGGTGCTGAGTCGATTGGCCAGTATGTACGGGCGCGTGAACTCGCTGAGAGCGATGCAATTGAGGAGGAAACCGGTCTGCCTGGCCGGATAGTGGCGGATCGTATTCTGGCCGATATTGCGGACTACAATCGGTACGACTGTATTTCGACGCTGCGATTGCGCGATTGGTTGCTCGCGCGGGCGCAGGACGCGGGTGTGCGCCCCGTGGTGCGGGTTGTGGGAGTGGAGCGGGAGCACGAGACATCCCCACTCGCGGCTGTTTTGCGTGACTGGGCCGGCTCGGCAGACGGGCGAGATTCCGACCACACGGCGCTGGCGCTGGCCGGCGCCGCGATTGGCTATCACGAACGGGAAGAAAAGAGTTTCTGGTGGGCGCATTTTTTCCGAGCTGAACAGCCGATGGAGTTGTGGGAAGAACAGCGCAATGTCATTATTGTCGACCCTGCGGCATCCCGGGTACGGCAGGGGTGGGTGGCCACTGACCACCGGCGGGTAGAACGTCGACTCGTCGAGTTGCGTGGCCGCGTGGCGTTGGGCTCCCGATTTAGTGTTGGCGCGCAGCTTATGGTGCTTTATGAACCGCCCGCGCCGTGCCCTCAGCCCGATCTTGTGCCGGGATCGCGGATGAGTCACCGAATTATTGTGCGCGAGGTGTTGCTGGATGGTCTTCTCGTGGAGGAAACCGCCATAAACGCGGTGACGTGGAACGAGTTGCCCAGTGCGGTGGTGCCTGGCCCGCCGCCACCGGCAGGGCGGCAGCGTGGAGCCATTGAGGAATGGGCAGCCGAAATCGTCAGCGTCAACGAGGGTGGACCCGTTGCCGATGACGGTACGGCGTTGGCACCGATCTGGCCGAAGAATGCGGTGATCGATATTCTCCGTCGCATGCCACCGCGTACCCGTGATGGGTGCTTGATTATCACGACGCAGGATGACCCTATTGTGGCAATAACCGAGGCTATTCTGCGACTTGACAGCTCCTACCTCGCGGTGCAGGGTCCGCCCGGCACGGGAAAAACCTACTGTGGTTCGCACGTTATTGCTGCTCTTGTGCGTGAGCATCACATGAAGATCGGTGTGGTCGCCCAATCGCACGCTGTTATTGAGAATTTGCTCGGGGCAGTCGTTGCGGCGGGAGTACCACCCGAACTTGTGGGAAAAGTGCCCAAGGATGCGTCGGCTACCGCTGCGACCGCGGCTCCGGTTCCGAGTCCTGTCTTCCGAGCTCTCGCTAAGAATCAGCATGCGCGATTCACCGCGGAACAGGCCGAGAGTGGATTTGTGCTGGGTGGTACTGCCTGGGATTTTGCAAACGCTGGTCGGGTTGCCCGCGGTTTGCTTGACCTTCTCGTTATTGATGAGGCAGGGCAATTCTCTCTTGCCTCCACCATCGCTGCCGGAGTTTCAGCGCGCAATCTTTTACTGCTGGGAGATCCGCAGCAGTTGCCGCAGGTGAGTCAGAACTCTCACCCCGAACCGATAGACGAGTCTGTGCTCGGGTGGGTTGCACAGGACCACGACGTTCTGCCGTCCGGGTTCGGGGTGTTTCTCGCCGAGAGTCGGCGTCTGCATCCGGCTGTTGCGGCACCGGTGTCGGCGCTCTCCTACGGGGGAGAACTACGGTCCCATCCCAGCGCATCGGAGCGAACACTCCTCGGTGTAGAACCTGGATTACATCCCGTGCCTATTCGGCACGAGGGTAACACCACCGGTTCCGTTGAAGAGGCTGAACAGGTGGTGGATATTATTCGCTCACTGCAGGGGTCTTCCTGGCTAGATTCGGGTGAGGGTGGTGGCCCACGCCCGCTCGATACAGCGGATTTCATTGTGGTTACTCCGTACAACGCTCAGCTCGTTGTTATTGAGGAAGCGCTTGTGAGTGCTGGATTCGGCGGAGTTGCGGTGGGCACTGTTGACAAGTTTCAGGGTCAGGAGGCTGTTATTGCGATTGTGTCCCTCGCGGCATCCTCTTCGCAGGTGGCACCTCGTGGGCTGGAGTTTTTGTTGCTGAAGAATAGACTCAATGTCGCAATTTCCCGTGCAAAATGGGCAGCGTACCTCGTGTATTCGCCAGAACTTGCCGATGGATTGCCCCACACGGTGGAGGGAGTCGCCCGTGTGAGTGCATTCATTCGCCTGATTGAGTCGCAGCGCAGTGATGAGACACACAATCTGCTATGAGTTGTGGAATAAGCTCAGCCATCGGTCGCGAGCCTCAATAGTGTCTAGTGCCGGTTAGTGGAATAATATTCGGCTGCCGGTGATGTGAGAATAGTGCTTAGCGTTGCCGACCGGTTGTGGCTCGGTGGTCGTTCGAGATACCGTCTTCACGTAGGGTTGTGGTATGTCTTCAGAATCAACCGATCTTCACCCTGAACGAATCACTATGTACGGCGCGGCCTGGTGCATCGATTGCCGTCGCTCGAAAGCGTTGCTCGATACGCGAAAAGTTGACTACGACTATGTTGACCTGGAACAGGTCGTTGACGGGGCCGACCGTGCAAAAGCGATCAGTGGGCGCACACAGATTCCGGTCGTTGTCTTCCCGGACGGTACTCACATGACCGAGCCCACCGATGCGCAACTCGGTACAAAGCTTGACGAACTCTTTGCCGCACAGTCGCCACCTCGGAGTCTGTGACCCGGGGCATCCCCCTCGGCCTTTACCGTCTTCTCTGTTGCCGCCGTGTCACCTCTCCGGGAGGGCTGTCCTGGATGCCCGGCTGGAAACCGAAAGGGATGGCGCGTGTCGCCCTCCCCGGGAGGGAGCTGTCCGCTATCCGTGACATGATCCCAGGGCAATGCTCGTACCGAGCAGACCGGTGGAGCTGTCCGCTATCCGTGACATGATACGGGGATGACCGACCGTCTCATGCTGCTCGATTCGGCATCGCTGTACTTTCGTGCCTTTTACGGTGTGCCCGATAGGTTCCATGCGCCCGACGGTACACCGGTAAATGCTGTCCGGGGTTTTCTGGATATGATCGCGCGGTTGGTCAGTGAGTTCGAGGCGACCCATCTGGTGGCGTGCTGGGATGACGACTGGCGACCTGAATGGCGCGTCCGGCTTATCCCGAGCTACAAGACGCATCGGGTTGCCGAAGCCGTGTTGGAGGGAACGGATGTAGAACAGATCCCCGACCCGCTTGCGGTGCAGGTGCCGATCATCGTGGAGGCACTTGCTCTGCTGGGGATCGTGCGCGCCGGTGCAGCCGAACACGAGGCCGACGATGTGATCGGAACTCTCGCAACCGGAGCAGGCCTCCCCGTCGATATTGTGACGGGAGACCGAGACCTTTTCCAACTTGTGGATGACTCGGCATCGGTGCGAGTGGTCTATACCGCGCGGGGTATGAATCGTCTGCAGCTCGTGACGGAGTCATACATCAGTGAAAAGTACGGGGTGACTGCCGCTCAGTACGCGGACTTTGCTGTCATGCGCGGTGATGTCTCGGATGGACTGCGCGGGGTCGCCGGGGTTGGCGAGAAGACTGCTGCATCGCTGTTGCAGCAGTACGGTGGTCTCGCACACATCCGGGCTGCTGCGCTCGATGAAGCAACCGCCATGTCCGCCTCCGTTCGAGGCACACTCACTGTGGCTGCTGAGTATCTGGATGTCGCGCCCCGGGTCGTGTGCGTTGTGCGGGATCTTCCGCTCGAGGTGGGGGACACAAGACTGAGGTGTCCAAGTGGGCAATACCGTGCAAGACTTCAGACCTTTGGGCAGAGGTGGGGTCTCGGTCAGTCTGTCAGTCGAATACTCGCCGTGCTTGAATGAGTGTGTGTGTGTGACCCTGTTGCGTGGGGTGCCCCGACCATCGCGATTGCGGAAGCGTATCCAAATCGGGTGTGACCCTGTTGCGTGAGGTGCCCCGTGCTGCAGCAGGCGTGAGCGTACAGTCTTCGTGCGGCCCTCTTCACGTGGGTGTCTCGACCGCTAGGGTGTCGGATTTCTTGGTGTAGACCGTTTTGGTTTTTGCAACCCAACGTGGATTCGTGTGCGTCGGCGTTCAATAATGATCATCGTGACACCGAGAGTCCACAGGGGGAACTGGGTAAGGAAGGCGACTCGGAATGTGTCCATCGAGTATTGAGCCGGGGTGCTGGCCCCCTGAAGGTCCATCGCGAGGCCGATAAAGAGGATCGCGAGCAGTGTTGCGAGGAATCCGCCGACGTTGACGATTCCGGTTGCGGTGCTCAGCCGGTAGCTTGGGTTGTATGTGCGCGCGTGATCAAATCCGATCATGGAGCCGGGTCCGCCGGTGCTCATGGCGATAGCGAGCAGAATGAGCAGTGGAATCGGTGTGCGGGTTGGCCACAGCAACACTGGAATCCACGCAATGACCTGAATGAGAATAATAGGCAGCACGAGCATCCGCGAACGGTTGAGTGGGTGTCGGGTCGAGAGAGCACCAACGAGGGGGCCGAAAGCTACTCCGCACAGTGTGAATGCGGCGAGAATGAGCGATGCAGCACCCGGGGGGAGGCCTTCACCGATGGTGAGAAACGGGAAGCCCCAGAGCATGGCGAACGCTGAACCAGAGAATGGGGCTGTGAAGTGCGACCAGAATGCGAGGCGAGTGGCAGGATGCATCCACGATTCCCGGAAACCCCGTCGCACATCGGCTGCCGAACGCACGACCTTGATTGCACCGGTTGCGGTGTTGATAGCGACGTCACGATCTCGGTCGGGTGGGTGATTTCGGATCACGCCGAACATGAGGATTGAGAACAGTGTGCCGAGCCCGGCGAGACTACCGAACGCTATTGTCCAGCCTGTGGCGTGGAGCAGGCTCGCGAACGGGAGGACCGCCACGAGCTGTCCGATACTGCCCACAATTCCTGTGAGTTGCACCATGACCGGTGTTCGCTGTGCGGGAAACCACGTGGAGATCACCCGCAGTGCGCTGGGGAAGATGGCAGCGTCACCGGCACCAAGGAGAAGGCGGGCGATGAGTGCGGTGGGGGTGTTCTCAGAGAACGCCATCGTCAGCTGCCCCATGGAGAGGACAATCATGCCGGTGACAATGATCGGGCGGGCACCGAATCGGTCGAGCAGCAGGCCGACCGGGATCTGCATGGCAGAGAAGATGAACAGTTGCACCACGGCGATAAGCGAGAGTGTTGACGCATCCGCGTGAAACCGGCTAGCCGCGTCAGTTCCGACTGCGGCGAGCGAATTTCGATTGGTGACCGAGAGTAGATACGCTGCAACCGCGACGCCCCATACCAACCACAGGTGCCAGGGACGCAGGGACGCAGGTGTAACACTCACAGCGTATCCTTCTCCCATCTGACCACAGCAGCACCGAGATGCGCGACCGGAGCCAGGCTATGCCCAATTCGTGTCGGATGCACCCATTGTGAATATCCGCGTCGCATTTTTCTGTCGGGCTGCGTCATGTTCGTAGCACAGCGCAACTTCGTCCGCGGGGGCGGATGCGGCTACATCATGTTTGTACGGAGTGTGACACGCTGTCTCTGGTTTCCTCGTTGTTGGCACTCGCGCCGGTTGCGGAGAAGGCCGCGTTGGTCTCGTAATCGGTGCTAGCCTGCTCGAACTGTGAGTTGTAGAGGCGGAAGTAGGCACCCTGTTTGGCGATAAGGATGTCGTGGTTGCCCTGTTCGACAATGTCACCGTGTTCCATAACGAGGATGAGGTCAGCGTCACGGATGGTGGAAAGGCGGTGCGCAATGACGAAGGAGGTGCGTCCCATTCGTAACGCGGCCATCGCCTGCTGCACGAGTAGCTCGGTGCGGGTGTCGACCGAGGAGGTTGCCTCATCAAGGATGAGGATCGACGGTTCTGCGAGGAACGCTCGAGCGATGGTCATGAGTTGCTTCTCACCCGCGGAGACATTCGATGCGTCTTCATCAAGGACGGTGTCGTAGCCCTCGGGGAGGGAGTGTACGAAGCGGTCAACGTAACTGGCCTTCGCTGCGGCCAAGACTTCCTCGTCAGTGGCCGTTGCCCGGCCGTAGCGAATGTTCTCGCGGATTGATCCGCCGAACAACCACGGGTCTTGCAATACCATTCCGGTTCGCTCGCGCACGTTGTGCCGACTAAGTTCGGCTATGTTCTGTCCGTTTACCAGGATGCGCCCGCTGTCGAGTTCGTAGAAGCGCATGATGAGGTTGACCAGAGTTGTCTTGCCAGCTCCGGTCGGACCAACGATGGCGACGGTCTCACCCGGTTTGACTTCAAATGAGAGGTCTTTGATGAGCGGGCGCTCCGGAACATAGGAGAACGCCACATGGTCGAAGACCATCGTGCCGTCGCCCTGGGCGGGAGCCGGGGCCGTGGGAGAGTCCAGCTCTTGTTCCGGCTCGTCGAGCAGTTGGAATACTCGTTCCGCCGAGGCTGTTCCGGACTGGACCATCGCCGCCATGCCACCGAGTTGTTCGAGTGGTTGGGTGAACTGTTGGGAGTACTGGATAAACGCCTGTACATCTCCGATCCGTAGTTGGCCGGCTGCGACCATGACGCCACCGATCACAGCAATTGCGACGTAGCTCAGATTTCCCACGAAAAACATTGCGGGCATGATAATTCCCGACAGGAACTGTGCCTTGAACGCCGATTCGTACAGTTCCTGGTTTTCATCCTTGAACTTGGCTCGGGAATCCTGTTCGCGACCAAAGACCTTCACGAGCGCGTGTCCGGAGAAAGATTCCTCGACGCGTGCATTGAGGCGGCCAACTTTCCGCCACTGTGTCGCGAATGCTTTTTGTGATCTCGGTCCAATGACACCAAATATGATGGCCATGAGCGGCAGAACTGCGAGCGCCACGAGCGCCAGTTGCCATGAAATAGAGAACATCATGATGAGCACACCGACAACGGTCAAGACGGATGTCACGACCGAGGACAACGACTGCTGCATGGTTTGTGTGATGTTGTCAATGTCATTGGTGACGCGAGAAATGAGCTCACCGCGTTGCATCTTGTCGAATGCGCTGAGCGGGAGTCGGTTGATTTTGGCCTCGACTTCCTCGCGCAGACGCCACATCGTGCGCACCATAATGACGTTGATGACGTAGCCCTGCAGCCACGTGAGAGTTGAAGATATGACGTAGAGAACAAGCACGAGCGCCAATATCTGAGTGAGTCTGGTGAAGTCGATGCCCTGTCCGGCATGAAAGTCCTGCATCCCGGCAATGACGTTGGCGGCATCGGTTTGATTCAGGCCGCGAAGAATTTCTTCGACCTGATTCTTGGTCGCGCCCTCGGGAATAACTCCAGCCGGTATCTGTGCGGAAAAGGTCTTTGAGAATGCGCCCTCAAAGATGAGGTTGGTGGCATTGCCGAGTATTTTGGGGGCCAACACCGCGAGCACAACCCCAACGGTGCCGAGCAGAGAAACCAAACCGAATGCCCACGCGTGCGGTTTGAGAAGGCCAACCATGCGACCAAAACTCGTGCCGAAGTTGCTCGCCTTTCCCGGGGCAACAGCGCCACTCCAGTCATCCGCACTGAGGCGGGCCTGTTCACCAAGTTCGATCTCGAGTTTTTCTTCGTCGCTGAGCGCAGCAACGGGTTTAACCTTTGCAGCTCTTTTCTTCTTTCCGCGAGCTTCAGTCATGTCGCGATGCTCCTCGGGGTGTGAATTGTTGGCGGAATTGGGGGTGGTGTCGGCACCGTCGGGTGCAGCATCCAGGCCGTCGCGGATACTCACGATGCTGCTCCCACCCCGAGTTGCGATTCGACGATTTCGCGGTACGTGTCACACGTCGCAAGCAGTTCATCGTGTTGCCCATTGCCGACGATCCTGCTGTCTTCCAACACGATGATTCGGTCGGCATCAGTGACGGTTGAGACCCGTTGGGCGACGATAATTTTGGTCACCCCGGGTAGTTCTTGCCAGAGAGCCTGTCGGAGCCGAGCATCTGTTGTGAGGTCGAGCGCTGAAAATGAATCATCGAACAGCAGAATCTCTGGTTGATGCACGATCGCGCGTGCGATCGCGAGCCGCTGTCTCTGACCACCCGATACATTGGTGCCCCCCTGAGTGATTTTTGCATTGAGTCCTCCCTCAAGCTCGGCGACAAAGTCTTTGGCCTGTGCGATCTCGAGTGCCGCCCACAGGTCATCATCGGTGGCCTCTTCTCGTCCAAATCGGAGGTTTGAGGCAACGGTTCCCTGGAACAGAAAGGGTCGCTGCGGTACGAAGCCGAGTGTCTTCCACACTGCATCAAGGTCGGCCTCGCGGACATCCACTCCGCCGATCTTGATAGCACCGCTTGTGACATCAAACAGGCGCGGTATGAGCGAGATCATTGTGGTTTTACCGGCACCGGTTGACCCGATAATCGCGACTGTCTCGCCCTGGTTAACACGAAAGCTCACACCGTTAAGCACCGGGTGCTCCGCACCGGGGTAGGTGAACGAGGCATCGACGAACTCAACAGAACCCGGACTCGTGAAGCTGCTGATCGGGTTGCTCGGTCGTTCTAGTGACACCGGGGCGGTGAGGACCTCTGATATGCGCTCAGCAGACACCGCGGCGCGCGGGATCATCATCATCATGAAACTCGCCATGAGGACCCCCATCAGGATCTGCATGACGTACGCCATGAAGGCGAAGATTGTGCCGACTTGACCTGCGCCCCGGTCGATTTCGCTCGCGCCAAACCACAGCACGGCGACGAGTGTGACGTTGAGGATGAGCATGAAGAGCGGGAACAGAAGCACAAAGAGTGAGCCGATCTTGCGACCGGTAACGAGGATCTCGTCGTTGGCCCCCCGGAATCGGCTGGCTTCAATGTCCTCACGGACGAAGGCACGGATGACCCGAATACCCGTGAGCTGCTCGCGCATCACACGGTTGACGTTGTCAAGTTTGCCCTGATAACTACGGAATAGTGGCACCATTCGACCAATGATGAGGATTGCCATAACGAGCATGGCCGGGACAGCAATAGCGATAAGCCAGCTGAGTGTGAAGTCGGTGACGACGGCCATCACGATGCCACCGAGGGCCAGGAGGGGTGCCGAGATGAGGAACGTGCCACCCGTCATCGCGACCATTTGCACCTGCTGCACATCGTTGGTGTTTCGGGTAATGAGTGAACCGGCCCCAAACTTCGAAATCTCCCGCTCAGAGAATCCCGACACTCGCTCGAAAATGTCGTCGCGCATGTCGCGCCCCGCGCGCATAGCCGCCTTTGCTGCGAAATACGTTGCAATGATCGAGGCGGTAATCTGGGCAAACGACACGAGCAACATGAGGAAACCAAGCGACCAAATGAGCTTAGTGTCGCCCTTTGCGACGCCGTCGTTAATTATTTGCTTCGTGACATTTGGCAGCCACAGCGTGCCGACTACTGAAAGCACCTGGAACACGAGCACGCCCAGCAAAAGCGGCCGATAGGGGCGCAAATACCGAGTGAGGGTTGTGAGTAGCATGGATGTCTCCGAGGGTTGAGGTCTGGTACGCAAGAGTGCCACATACCACTGACAATGACGCCGCATCGTCGGTGCCACGGGCACGGTCACAGTGCCGCGATCAGCATCACACGCAAGCACCCACGGGCGCAACCTGAAAGTTTGCTGAATGCCTAATGTTCACCAGGGGCGAAATCCGTTTGATCACATCCACCGATTCGGTCGATCAAACGGGCACCGCGAAGCATCCAGAACGGGTCATGGTTTCTGGTGAACCCGCGCCGCCCTATTTCCTTCGGCCTGCTCGCACTGCACGGATCGCCAGCTGTACAGCAGCAACAGCGACAATTCCCGCAAAAAGCCACGCAGCTACCGCAGGAGACACGAGGTGGGCCGCCCACGCCCCGACAAAAGTGGTGCATGTCGCACACGCTCCCATCAGCAAACCCTGTCGCAACACGACGAGATGATTTCGCCAGTTTGTCACCGTTCCGCTGATGGCCGTAGGGATCATGACCGCGAGGGATGTTCCTTTCGCAACGACATCGCTCATGCCGAAGAAGGCGACAAACATCGGTACCATGACCAGTCCACCACCGATGCCAAAAAGTCCGGATGCTACGCCTGTAACTAATCCCAACAGAAACAACATGAGCGCTGCGGTGATGGTGAGATCCAGTGGCGATGTTTCGCGCGGTGGGATGGCGATAAGCATGCGCACCGCGACTCCGGTGAGTAGGCCAATAAACATCCACCGCAACCATCCCAGCGGCAGGTGCGTGAGGAGTCGTGCGCCAGCGTAACTGCCGAGAACTCCACCCACGGCAACACACGCGCCCGCCGCGAGGTTGATGGAACCGCTCGCTGCATACGCGAATGTTCCCGCGATCGCACTGGGTATGATTGCCGCGAGCGAGGTTGCAGCGGCGCGGCGCTGATCCATCCCGGCAAATGTGACCAGCAGCGGCACCATGACGGTGCCCCCGCCGATGCCGAAGGTGCCGGAGAGTAAGCCTCCGAGCGCGCCGATCAACGCTAATCCGAGCCAGTGCGCCCCGCGCGCGGGTTCGACGCGACGCGGGGGTTCGGGCGGGGATGTCACCGAACAACTGTAGGTGACGCGTGAGCCACGTGACTTAGGGGGAGGATAAAAAGGCACGAATGCGTGCGTGACTCCGAGTGCTGGGGTGCCCTGGTGGGAGGCGCTGGGCTGCCGCGGTGGGGATAAAAATCGAGCAGATCCGGTCTCCGCTCTGAGCCGGTGCGAGCGGTGCAGTGTTAACGCTTGGTAACGATTAGTCACCTTCTTCTGTTAATCGCTGGGCAATGACGTGGGAACCCGATACAGTTGGCCTCACCTCCACCAGCGGACGATTCTGTCCGCGCCTCCATCTGATTGCCCGGAGGCGGACTGATCCGCGTGGCATGACCCGAGTAAATGACGGTGGGATGCCACGGGCACCCCCTCGTTACCCCGTAGCGGCAACCGTGCCGTGACGGTTAGTGATCGATGGTCGATCGCTTGGCCCGCACACGCGGGCCGTTTGAACGAAGGAATAGCAGCATGGCAACAGGAACCGTCAAGTGGTTCAACGCCGAAAAGGGTTTCGGCTTCATCGCGCCGGACGACGGCTCGGACGACGTCTTCGCGCACTTCAGCGCCATTTCGGGCAACGGGTACCGTTCGCTCGATGAGGGCCAGAAAGTGGAGTTCGAGGTAGCTCAGGGCCCGAAGGGTCTACAGGCGGAGAACATTCGCGGCCTCTAGTTCCGAGACGCACGAGTTTCGGCTCACAAATAAATCCCTCCTCGCAACTGCAGGGGGGATTTATTTTCGGGTCATCGAACCGCCCAGAGCTGCCCGGAGCGGGTGCCCCATCGTGGGGGTATTCCATCTGTGGTGCCCGGTAGATGCCTCTCGGGAAATGCTCAGCCTCAGTGGATCGAGTGACCGAATTGAGTGGAGTTAGTCTCTCCGGTGGAAGTCGGCCTCCCAGGGTCCCGTGCAGGCACCAGGGTGGTTGCACGCATCGCAAGAGCTGGCCCGCACGGAAGTTTAATCAGACCGCAGGCTGGGTGTCCCTTCACAGTCTGCCCGAGATGGGGATGCTGTCGTGCCCCCTGCCCTACGGCGTCCCCATCTCACCCTCGCAGGGGTGTGTGTCCGGGGGTGCTTTGTGCGTGTTCTAGTGGCGGGTGGGGGCTTCAACGGGGCACTCTTCGCCGTTAGCTCGGGGTGCCCCTCGGGTGTTACCCGGCAGCGAGAATATTGACCATCCATGTGATGCCGTAGCCGTCGACACACATTCCGAACACGTCGCCCCAGGGGGCCTTTTCGAGCGGCTGTAGAACACGACCAGAGGCCGACAGCTTGGCCCAGTAGTCGCGCAGTGATGCATCATCGACTTGACCGCCTGAGAGCGAGATAGAAATTCCGGCAGCCGGTACGAATGTCATATGTTGTGGGGTGTCAGCCGCCATGAGAAACGGCGTGCCGTTGACTGTGATCTGACTGTGCATGAGAAGTTCTTCTTCGCCTTTTCCCACCGGAGCACCAGAGGCGGCAAATGTGCTCGTTGTTAGCTCACCACCGAAAACAGAGTGATAGAACTCCATCGCCGGGCGGGCGGTGTTCTTAAAGCTGAGGTATGGGTTAAGGGTGACCATCGTCGGCCTTTCGGTGTGAGCAAGTGAGAAAGACACAAGCAATACAGAACTACAGAGGGTAGACAACCTAGCAGGTGTGCGGCGGTGAGCACCGTCGATTTTCCTCGCTCCGCCGCCGTATCGGCGCGGCCTGTCGGCGTGGAGCAATTCAATGTCACCGGTTGTGTGCGGGAGAGGAATCAGTACACGACAGTGGCCATGACAACAGACAAACATCACCGGTCGTGCACAGGAGGGGGCTGCGTCCGGCATTGAGTGGTTGTGGACAGTCGGCAGCGGTTGTCAGAGGCCGTCGATACACTCAAAAGATGATTCCCAGTGATGGCCAGCATCTCGTGGCGGGCGAGGGCGGGGCATCCCACATGCGCTTTGCCAGCCCCCTCGAGGCGTTGCGAACCGTCTTTGGCTATGACAGTTTCCGGGGTGATCAGGCGGCGATCATCGACACGGTCATTGCCGGTGGCGACGCCATTGCGCTCATGCCGACCGGTGCGGGTAAGAGTCTGTGCTACCAGATTCCGGCGCTACTGCGTGAGGGAGTCGGCGTCGTAGTGTCGCCGCTGATTGCGCTCATGCACGACCAGGTTGATGCCCTGCGCCGCAATGGTGTGCGTGCCGCCTACCTCAACTCAAGCCAATCCGCGCCCGAGCGGTCGATTGTCGAACGTGCATATCTTGCCGGTGCCCTCGACCTGCTCTATATCGCGCCAGAGCGTCTCAACTCCGACCATGCGATGGAGTTTCTCGCCCGTGGAAAAGTTGCTCTCTTTGCGATCGATGAGGCACACTGCGTAGCGCAGTGGGGGCATGATTTCCGTCCTGATTACCTCGCGCTGTCCGAGTTGGCGGTACGGTGGCCAGACACCCCGCGCATCGCGCTGACCGCCACCGCAACCGCGGCAACCCATCGTGAAATCACCGAACGCCTACAGTTGCAGACGGCACGACACTTCGTGTCGAGCTTTGATCGCCCCAACATCCAGTATCGGATCGTGCCGAAAATTGATGTGCGAGCACAGTTGCTCGCGTTTGTGCGAGGCGCCGAGGCGGACACCCCGGGTTCCCCGGCATCCGGGATCGTGTACGCCCTCTCGCGCGCGAGCACCGAGAAGTTCGCAACCTACCTGAGCGCCCACGGGGTGACTGCCCTGCCCTATCACGCGGGTCTTGACGCGGCGACGCGGCGCGACACCCAGGACAGGTTCCTGCGCGAAGACGGCATCGTCATCGTTGCAACGATTGCGTTCGGGATGGGTATCGATAAGCCCGACGTGCGGTTCGTCGCGCACGTCGATCTACCAAAATCGGTCGAGGGCTACTACCAGGAGACCGGTCGAGCCGGACGCGACGGTGACCCGGCCATCGCCTGGCTGACCTACGGTCTGCAAGACGTCGTGCAGCAACGCCGGATGATTGACGAGAGCCCCGGTGATCTCGCCCATCGGCGGCGACTCTCCGCTCACCTCGACGCCATGCTCGCGCTCTGCGAAACCGTGGAGTGCCGTCGGCAGAATCTGTTGGCCTACTTTGGCGAGGCGAGTGCGCCGTGCGGCAACTGCGACACGTGTCTAGAACCACCGCAGTCATGGGATGGCACGGTGCCCGCCCAAAAACTCATGTCCACCATCGTCCGACTGAAGCGGGAACGGAACCAAGAGTTTGGCGCGGGACACCTCATCGACATTCTGCGGGGAATAAACACCGCTCGCGTGACAGCGCAGCGGCACAATCAGCTGGCAACATGGGGAATTGGCGACGATCTCAGCGAGCAACAGTGGCGAAGCGTCGCACGGCAGATCATCGCGCAGGGGCTGCTTGCCCCGCACGGCGAGTACGGCACACTGCGGGTGACAGACACGGCGTCCGAGGTGTTGAAAGGCGCACGCACGGTGCGCTTACGCGCGGAGCCGGACAAGGTGGCACGACAGCGCACGGCAAAACCGGTGGCAGTCGCAGCCAATTCCCATCTCACGACCGAGCAACTCGCGCTCTTTGAGCGACTCCGCGTGTGGCGCGCCACCGAGGCACGTGAGCAAAGCGTCCCGGCCTACGTCGTGTTCTCCGACGCGACACTGCGCGCAATTGCGGCGCAAAACCCGACGACACTGGAAGAACTGTTGGACATTAGTGGCATCGGCATAACCAAGCGCGATACCTACGGCGAGGCTGTTCTCAGGGTCGTGAGCGAGGCAACGTCGTAGGCGTGCATCGGAACCCCGCGGAGAACCCCGTCAAGAGGAGTGTTTTGTAGCGAAACACACAGTTCCCGGGTATTCGAGGGTGGCGGTTGTGTCTGGTCGCGGGCGGTACTGGGTTTGCGCTGACTCTGCTCGCAGCCGATTCCGGAACAGGCGGTGTGACTGTATCTCATTCACCGGCCCTCGCTTGTTCCGAGCGTAGTTCCCGTGGCGTCGTGGACGCAGATCTGCCAGAGACAACCATCTCCCGAGACACCCACACGCGGGCATTCTTGGCTGAGGCATCGCGAGGCTTTTGCGAGCACTTGAGATGAGTCTTGTCGGCTACTTGCAGCCAGACATTGCATCCGATAGTCTCGGGAGGTGCTCAGGCGTGGTGGAGCGTGTTTGCCCCAATTTTTGGGCACTCTTAGACAAAACTCAAAGAAATGAGACGGAATGAAATTTCGAAAGATGTTCGTTGGTCTTGTGCTTGGTGGTGTGATGGCTGTCGGTGGTGTTGCGCTTCCGGCGATGGCGGCAAACCACGACGGCAGAGTTGATAGTGACGAGTGTGCGTTCTTCTACCTTCAAAATTTGGGTGGTTCGTTCTGGGACACTAACAGTGCGACGGCCAATTTCTGGACGTTTGATTGGTACCAGGTCACCGCTCCGCACACCTTCATCACGCCGGGACGGGGTCAGGGTAGGCAGGTGAAGGACCAGGCAGAGTCGATCTGGGTGAGGAAAAATCAAACCGCTCGCACCTACTTCGGGCGCAACTACGAGGGTGATTTCGACGATGCGAGGGGTCGTACTTGGCGGAATTTCTCGCCGAGAATCCGCAACGATAATGGGTCGTTTAGATGGCGCTAGTCAGGTGAATTTCCCGTTTTTGGGGCGTGTTGTGGTGGTTGTTGGCGTCGTTGTGGTGCTGACGACCACCGCCTGCGCGTCGGATACTCGACGGTCTGAGCCTGTGCCGTCGTCGTTCGCTTTTTCTGGTATCGCGCCGCCAACGCCCAACCCGTTGCTCGAATATTCACAGAATTCAACGGTTATGGTGGCCTTGGCTCGGGCGGAAACTATTCTGACACAGAAATGTATGAAGCGGTTTGGTTATGACTACAAACCTGTGATGAACTTTGAGAAGTATGCTGAGAGCTTTGTGGTTGACAATGCACGCCTCTATGGTATTACCGACCCGGTTGTCGCTAAGGTTTATGGTTATTTACCCGCTCCTAGTGATGTGGGACTTCCTGACGCGAATGCTGCGCTTACAAGTGCGAATTTTGATCTTGTCTTGAGTGGATGGAAAGAGGGGGAGCCCCCGTCGCTCGAGTCTTTGTCTAAGTCCCCTGGTTCATCGGGCGGGATTGAAATCCCGGCTGGCGGGTGTCTTGGCGACGCTCGCCTGAAACTGACCGGAGATGTCATGGGTAATCCCTCAAGTTCCGCCAGCCTCGGCCAGGATCTTAGGGTCCAGACCTGGCAGTCTGCGATGGAGGATGCGGAGGTTGTTGCTGCTAAGAAGGCGTGGGCTGCGTGTATGGCTAAGGATGGTTACAGGGTTGTTGATCCGTTTGATGGCCCTGAGAGACTCAGTGGTCAGGGTGAGGATGGCAGTATTCATCCTGCGTCGGAGGCTGAGGTGAAGCAGGCTTTGGCTAATATTGAGTGTAAGAAGAAGACGGGGTGGGTCAAGATCGCTAATGCTGTGCATGTGAGGTATGCACAGCGCGCGATCGAGGAAAATCAGTTGGCTTTACAAGAGTCGAAGAGGTTCTTTGATAACGCACTCAAGAACGCGAACAATGTTATCGCTCAGGGGTAACAGGGTTATCGCTCATGGGTAATAAGACGCGACGTTCGAGCGATGGGGATAGTGATGAGGAGACCGGGCGTGCTTTGGTAAGGGGACGGCGGGTTGTTGTGGTTGTGCTGGCTTCGGCGTTGGTTTTGACGGCTCAGCGGGTTCGGCCCGGTACTGAACCGTTGTCACCGGCCCGGCACGCAACCGATCCCGGAACGGGCGGTATGACTCGTTCTCATTCAACGGCCCTCGCTTGTTCCGAGCGTAGTTCCCGTGGCGTCGTGGACGCAGATCTGCCAGAGATAACCATCTCCCGAGACACCCACACGCGGGCATTCTTGGCTGAGGCATCGCGAGGCTTTTGCAGGCACTTGAGATGAGTCTTGTCGGCTACTTGCAGCCAGGCATTACATCCGATAGTCTCAGGAGGTGCTCAGGCGTGGTGGAGCGTGTTTGCTCCGATTTTTGGGCATTCTAATAGGAAAAAATCAAAGAAATGAGATGAAATGAAATTTCGAAAGATGTTCGTTGGTCTTGTGCTTGGTGGCGTGATGGCTGTCGGTGGTGTTGCGCTTCCGGCGATGGCGGCAAACCACGACGGCAGAGTTGATAGTGACGAGTGTGCGTTCTTCTACCTTCAAAATTTGGGTGGTTCGTTCTGGGACACTAACAGTGCGACGGCCAATTTCTGGACGTTTGATTGGTACCAGATCACCGCTCCGCACACCTTCATCACGCCGGGACGGGGTCAGGGTAGGCAGGTGAAGGACCAGGCAGAGTCGATCTGGGTGAGGAAAAATCAAACCGCTCGCACCTACTTCGGGCGCAACTACGGTGGCAAGTTCGACGATGCGTGGGGTCGTAATTGGCGGAATTTCTCGCCGACCATCCGCAACGATAACGGGTCGTTCAGATGGAACTAGTCAGGTGAACTTCCCGTTTTTGGGGCGTGTGGTGGTGGTGGTGGTTGGCGTCGTTGTGGTGCTGACAACCACCGCCTGCACGTCGGATGCTCGACGGTCTGAGCCTGTGCCGTCATCGTTTGCTTTTTCTGGTATCGCGCCGCCAACGCCTGATCCGTTGCTCGAATATTCACAGAATTCAACGGTCATGGTGGCCTTGGCTCGGGCGGAAACTATTCTGACACAGAAATGTATGAGGCGGTTTGGTTATGACTACAAACCTGTGATGAACTTTGAGAAGTATGCTGAGAGTTTTGTGATTGACGATGCGCGTCTCTATGGTATTACTGACCCGGTTGTCGCTAAGGTTTATGGTTATTTACCCGCTCCTAGTGATGTGGGGGTTTCTGACGCGAATGCTGCGCTTGCGAGTGCGAATTTTGATCTTGTCTTGAGTGGATGGAAAGAGGGGGAGCCCCCGTCGCTCGAGTCTTTGTCTAAGTCTCCTGGTTCGTCGGGCGGGATTGAAATCCCGGCTGGCGGGTGTCTTGGCGACGCTCGCCTGAAAATAACCGGAGATGTCAGGAGTGTTTCGGCAGATTCCGCTAGCCTCGGCCAGGATATTGCAATCCAAGTCTGGCAGTCTGCGATGGAGGATGCGGAGGTTGTTGCTGCTAAGAAGGTGTGGGCTGCGTGTATGGCTAAGGATGGTTACACGGTTGTTGATCCGTTTGATGGCCCTGAGAGGCTCAGCGGTCAGGGTGAGGATGGCAGTATTCATCCTGCATCGGAGGCTGAGGTGAAGCAGGCTTTGGCTAATATTGAGTGTAAGAAGAAGACGGGGTGGGTCAAGATCGCTAATGCTGTGCATGTGAGGTATGCACAGCGCGCGATCGAGGAAAATCAGTTGGCTTTACAAGAGTCGAAGAGGTTTTTTGATAACGCACTCAAGAACGCGAACAATGTTATCGCTCAGGGGTAACAGGGTTATCGCTCATGGGTAATAAGACGCGACGTTCGAGCGATGGGGATAGTGATGAGGAGACCGGGCGTGCTTCGGTAAGGGGACGGCGGGTTGTTGTGGTTGTGCTGGCTTCGGCGTTGGTTTTGACGGCGGGCGGGTGGGTTGCGTCAACGTTTATGAAGACTCCCGCTGATGTTGTGGCGGAGGCTAAGCCGCCGGTTCCGAGCGTGATTACTGCGAAGGTCACGAAGCGGGTGGTTTCGAACCAGGTCGTTACGCGGGGTACGGTGAGTTCGACTCAGTTGACGAATGTTCTTGATGCTCGTCAGGCGGTTGGGGCGAGTATCACTGTTGTGACCGGTGACCCGCTGTCGGTTGGCGATGAGATAAAGAATGGTGATGTTATCGTTCAGCTTTCGGGTCGACCGGTGATTGCTCTGCGGGGTGCTTTCCCGGCGTATCGTGATCTAGCCGAGGGAATGACCGGTCATGATGTGACGCAGTTGCAGGAAGCACTTCATGCGCTTGGTTTCTATGATGGGAAGGATCCCGCGAGAACGTTTGGTCCTCGAACAACTGCTGCGGTGATAGCGCTGTATGAGAGCAAGGGGTATAAGAATCAGGCCACTGTGCCGGTGTCGGAGGTGTTCTTTATTTCCTCGTTTCCGGCTCGTATCGAGTCGGGCTCGATCACGGTTGGTGCCCTGGCTAGCCGGTCAACGCTCAATGTCGCCACGGGCGCGCCGTCGGTTCGGGTGAATGCTGACCCGCAGATTCTAGCGGTTGCTAAGCCGGGTGTGGTGGTGAAGATTGTGTCCGAATCAATCGACCAAACTACAACAGGCAAAGTCGCGGGAAACCAGACAACCACACCAAGCGGAAACCAGACGGCTGCACCGGGTGGAAACCAGTCGGGCGGATCCGGGAATCAGTCGGGTGGATCTGGTAGTCAGTCGGGTGCATCGGGCGGGAATCGGTCGGGCGGATCTGGGGATGGGGTGGGTGGTTCTGGGGGTCGTGGTGTGCAGGTGGTTGATATCACTCCTGATGCGCTGTTGTCGGCGGAGTGGGTTGGTCAGGATGTGCGAGTGACGTTCGTGGATGGTAGTAGTGAGGGTGAGGTGCTCGCGGTGCCTGTGAGCGCGGTTTCTCAGCGGGGTGATGGCGCGACGGTAGTCACGGTGGTTACCGGGGTTGGTAAAGACATGATCCAGACAACGGTCGAAGTGAAGACCGGGGTGATGGGAGGTGGGTATATCGAGGTGTCGCCGCTGGGTGGTGGGGTGTTGAGTCCTGGTGATGATGTGTTGATCGGCACCCCGTGAACAATTCGGTGGTGAGCGGTCATGGTTCAGCGGTGAGTGATGCTGTTCTTGATTTTGATGGGGTGGCGTTTTCTTACGCGGGCACACCGCCGACGCCGGTTCTTCGTGATGTCACGATCACGATCAGGCGGGGTGAGTACGTCACCCTGGTGGGGCCGTCTGGTTCTGGGAAATCAACCTTTCTGAATATTGTGGGGTTGCTTGATCGGGCGAGCGCGGGTCGGTATCTGTTGGCGGGGAGAGATACCAGTGGTCTTAGTGACGATGAGCGGACAGCACTTCGGGGTCGGAGTATCGGTTTTGTGTTTCAAGCGTTTCATCTCATGCCACACCGCAGCGCTGTTGAGAATGTTGAGCTGGCGATGCTTTATAACGGCACGGATCCGTCTGAGCGTCGCGCACGTGCGCGTGACACGCTACGGCGGGTGGGGCTGGGCCATCGGTTGAACTCGCTCCCGACACGTTTGTCCGGGGGAGAGCGCCAGCGTGTGGCTATCGCGCGCGCGATGGTGAACCAACCGGATCTTCTGCTGTGTGATGAGCCCACCGGTAACCTCGATTCCACCACCGCACGGGCCGTGCTCGAGCTCATTGACGAGTTGCACAGTCTGGGACTAACAATTATCGTGATCACCCACGACCCAGCAGTCGCATCACGAGGAAATCGCCAACTCAGCATCCTCGACGGCATCCTGACAGACCACAACACCACAGGTGATCACGACACCACAACCAGGGTACCGACATGAGCTCGCGCCGATCTGCCCGGAACCGACCTGCCAAGGGCCGAGGTGCCAGGAGTGGTATTCCACCGTCAACGATGCGTGTGCGTGACGTGTTGGTGGAGGCGGTGGCCGCTCTCACGGCTCGACCCGGTAGAGCAGCGCTCACGACACTCGGAACAATCCTCGGGGTCGGCACCCTTGTCGTGGTGCTCTGCCTCACCGGTACGCTGCAGAATCAGATTGGTAGCCGGTTTGATGCGTTCGTTGCTCGGACTGTCACCGTGTCTGATGCCCGCCTATCATCGGGTCAAGCATTTCCTTTTACCCGGGAAGCGGAAGAGAAAGCTGCCCGACTCAACGGTGTCACGCATGTTGGCTCTCGCTGGACAGTGAACCTAGAGACCGTATCGATCACCGCACCGCTGGCCAAAAAATCGGTAACAGCAAGCATCCTCGGTGCTACCGCAGGACTGTGGGACGTGGTCGAGCCACACATTGCCAGCGGCAGAACCCACGACCGCTTCCACGATGCCCACACTTCAGACGTCGTTGTGCTCGGCGCGTCCGTTGCCGCGCAGCTGGGCATCGAATCGGTCGTGACCCTGCCCGCTATCTCCATCGACAACCGCCCCTACACCGTGGTAGGAATCATCGACAAAGTAGCACGGCAACCAGACCTGCTACTCAGCGTGATCGTCCCCGCTCCCACCGCTATCGCACGATGGGGAACACCCGAGACCAAAGCCCAGGCCACAATGACCATCGTGACCGACTTCGGCGCCGCGGCACAAATAGCGAACGAAGCACCACGAGCAATCGCCCCCCTTGATCTATCAGCAGTCCGAAGCATCCCCCCACCAGACCCCCGAACACTACGAGACGCAGTCAACACAGACCTGACCGGCCTGTTTCTCGCACTCGCACTGATATGCATCTTCATCGGTGCAGTCGGCATCGCCAACACCACCCTCGTCGCAGTGCTCGAACGTATCGGCGAAATCGGACTCCGCCGCTCAGTCGGCGCTCGACGCCGACACATCGCCGCGCAAATCATCAGCGAATCAGCAATCCTCGGCGCGCTCGGAGGAGCAATCGGCGCCAGCATCGGCACCATCAGCGTGCTCATCATCTCAATAACCCAACAGTGGACACCCATCATCGACCCCACCATAGAACTCACCGCACCACTGATCGGCATGGCCACCGGCATACTCGCCGGACTCTACCCCTCCTGGCAAGCAACACAAATCGAACCAACCGAAGCACTACGACGCTAGCGGATCCATCTTCGTTCCGAAGAGACCCCGAGCAGATGCCGCGCCACCGCGAGCAGATCAGCTCGACACCATTCACGCGTGGCTTCCAACCGGGGTGATGCTCCCGTGACAAGCCAAGAGCAGGCAAGATACGATCATCAAGCACCACGTAGAGTGTGATCAGGAGGGTGTCTACATCGGTTTTCATACACAGGGTCTCACACCCTCCACCTCGAATAACAGCACCTACACAGCCAACACCCGTGAGGAATCACCAGTAACACCACACATATTTCGGGTCAGCACCACACCACCGGGCCTGTGCCACGAAGGAAGAAGTCAACCATGGCGTCAAACCCCCCGTACCGCGTCAATGTCGAAGCGCTACACGAGCAGTTGCTCGGCACCTGGGCGAGCGTTCGTCGTGAGGCGCGCGCGCGTTGCGCGCGGCCCGAACTGCACCGCATTGAGGGATTGACGGCGGCAGAACATCGCGAACGCGTGTTTGGGCAACTGAAACTTCTCGTCGAACTGGGGGCGGTGCATCGCGCCTTCCCGACGTCGCTGGGTGGTCAGGATGACCCGGGCGGCAACCTTGCAGCATTTGAAGAGCTCATCATCGCCGATCCGAGTCTGCAGATCAAGGCTGGCGTGCAGTGGGGGCTGTTCGGGGCAGCCGTACTCCACCTCGGGACAAGCTATCACCACGCGCGATTCCTGCCCGACATCATGTCGCTCGCCGTGCCCGGAGCATTCGCCATGACCGAGACCGGTCATGGTTCGGATGTGCAGTCGCTCGGCACAACTGCTACCTACGATCCGACATCTCGGGAGTTTGTCATTACGACCCCGTCGCGCGCAGCGTGGAAGGACTACATCGGAAATGCCGCCGTTGATGGCACCGCTGCGGTGGTCTTTGCGCAGCTCATCACGCGCGGCCAGTCGCACGGTGTGCACGCGCTGTACGTGCCCATTCGGGATGAGTCTGGCGCATTCCTGCCGGGTGTAGGCGGTGAGGACAACGGGCTGAAGGGCGGCCTGAACGGCATTGACAATGGACGCCTTCACTTCACCGAGGTGCGAGTGCCGCGCCGAAACCTTCTGAACAGGTACGGGGATGTCGCCGAAGATGGCACGTATTCCAGCCCGATCGAGAGCCCCGGTCGCCGGTTCTTCACCATGCTCAGCACGCTCGTGCAGGGACGTGTCTCACTCGACGGAGCCGCCACCAACGCGGCGGCGATGGCGATCACCATTGCCGTCACCTACGGTAACCGCCGACACCAGTTCGCGCCCGGACACGGGGAGGACGAGATGCTGCTGCTCGACTACCAACACCACCAGCGCCGACTACTGCCGAAGCTCGCAGCGACCTATGCACACGTGTTTGCACACGACGAGCTGCTCGTTGCGTTTGACGAGGTGTTCTCCGCCACAGCAGCTCTCGCTGCTGCTGACCCGGTTGTTGAGTCCACTGATTCTGCCGCCGAGCTCGCTGACCCGGTTGCCGCTGGTCCCGTTGCTGCCGATCCCACCGTCGCGTCTGATGATAAGCAGGAGCAGAGTGCCGTGCTGGAAATTCTCGCGGCGGCATTCAAACCCCTGTCTACCTGGCACGCGCTCGACACTCTGCAGGTGTGCCGCGAAGCATCCGGTGGTGCTGGATACCTCGCCGAGAACCGGCTCGTCGGATTGCGGCAGGACCTCGATGTCTATGCCACTTTTGAGGGCGACAACACTGTGTTGCTACAACTGGTTGCAAAGCAACTGGTAGCCGGTTACGCCGCACTGGTCAACGGAATTGGTTTGCCCAGGGCCATCGGGCACATGACGGGGGTTGTCATAACCAATATGTTTCAAGAGTTGGGAGTGCGCCGGCTCGGTCAACGGCTTATCGACGGCGGATCGCTCGCCCGGGCCATGTCGAGAGTCCAGGATGTCTCCACACAACACGCGCTGCTCGCAGGGCGGCTCGAAAGCATGATCATTGAGTTCATGTCCCCACCTGGGCGGGGTTCCTCGAAGAGCAGATCCGGTGCTGATGTTGAGGTCTTCCCGAATCGACACCAGTCGGAGCTCATTGACATCGCTCGTGCGTACGGTGAACTTCAGGTGTGGGAGGCATTCACCAAGGCTGTGGACAAAATCGAGGATCTGGGCACACGCGAGGTGGTCGGATGGCTCCGCGATCTCTACGGTCTCGGTTTGCTCGAGCAGAATCTCGCCTGGTACCTGTTGCGGGGTCGCTTGTCGGCACAGCGTGCTCGTGCGGTGTCGGCACACATTGACAAGCTGCTCGCTGCACTTCGACCGCACGCGCAGGACCTCGTTGATGCCTTCGGGTTCACCGACGATCATCTCCGCGCGACGATCGCTGCGTCGGAACCTCGGGGTTCCACCCACCGACCGGTATGACCATCTCCGCGCGACGATTGCTGCGTCGGGGGAGGCGGGGTTGTGATGCCGAGTCGCTGACAGAACTGGGCGGGCTCGGATGGCGTGTGGGCCGGGCATCCTTGGCTGACAACGAGGTGGACAGGATCGGGCAGGCTGGGATGGCGCGGCACCGCCGATAGGCACCGCGGCGGAGAGCGGCCCACCGGCACCTGTTTGGTTACCCGTTGTTTACCGGCTCGTTGCCGGGCGCCGATAGGGTCGGCGACAACCTCAGTAACCAAGGAGAGTAACGGTATGGTTTCACGGGTAACTCCATTGCGCTACGACCTTGCCGTTGTCGGTGCAGGGATTATTGGGCTTGCTCACGCCGCGCTTGCGCGGGAGCGCGGGATGTCCGTTGTTGTTGTCGAACGGTACGACCGGGCCGTCGGCGCCTCGGTGCGCAACTTCGGCCACATCGGGGTCACCACCCAAGAGGACGAGGCACTCGTGCACGCCCGCGCAGGCCGAGAATACTGGTTGAGACTTGCCGCCCAGGCCGGGTTTTGGATTCAGCCCGCGGGCACGCTCATCCTCGCGCGGGCCGAAGATGAGCATGCGATCATCGAAGAATTCGCGGCCCAGCGCGATGGCAGCGTGCGGGTGCTCGACGCGCGGGGAGTGCGAGAGATCGCGAGCATTGCTGATCCGCGGCTGCTCGGTGGTGCGCTCTGTGAGGATGATTTGCGGGTGAGCTCGGTCGAGGCAATTCCCGCGATTGCGAGCTACCTTGCCGCGAGCGGCGTCGATTTTCACTTCCGCACGAACGTCACCGGGGCGAGCACGGGAGTGTTGCACACCGGTCGCGGCGACATTGAGGCATCCACCATTGTGGTGGCGGCCGGGCACGACACCGACATGCTGTTCCCCGATCTCGCCGAGGAGGCGAACATCCAGCGCTGCCTCCTACACATGCTTGAGGTGGATGCCCCACCCGGTAGTGTTTTCTCCCCGGTCATCCTCACCGGCACCGCCGTTCTGCGGTACCGTGGGCTCTCGCAGCGCGCCGCCGCTCAGAGCATTCGGGACCGCCTCGCCCGCGACCACCCTGATCTGCTGGCCGCCCTCGTCAACGTCAAAATGTCGCAGCGACCCAACGGTCGGCTCGTGCTCGGTGATACGCATGCCTACGCGCACACGCACGATCCGTTCCGCGAGGAAGAACTCGACGATCTGCTCTTGCGTGAGTTTCACGCGCTGCTCGGGGCACCGTTACGGGTGCGCCGCCGGTGGCACGGCGAGTATGCGCACAGCGAAACAGAAGACTACTTCGTGCGTGAGCCGGTGCCGGGAGTGTTCCTTGCTTGCGTCACGAACGGGACGGGCATGAGCACCGGCCTTGGGTTTGCGCGGTCGGTGCTTGACCGCGTGGGTTACTGATGTACCCCGGGTACTGCCTCTGCTGTGGGCAACGATCAGACGCCTAACCGAGTGCCACTTAGTGGAGGGTCGTGCCGAACAGTAGGCCGATGACGTATGTGATGGCCATCGCCCCGGCGCCGCCCATCATCACCCTCAGAATGGCCCGTGGGCGGGAGGTTTTCCCGACCGCTGAGCTCAGGTAGCCCGTCGTAAACAGCGCGATGCCGACGGCGATGAGTGTTGCTGGGATGCGGGCAGAACCGGGCGACAGCACCATGGCAAGGAACGGAATAAGCCCGCCCACGGTAAACGCGACAAACGACGCAGTTGCTGCGTGAATGGCGTTATTAATGTCATTCGGGTCTGGGTTAAAGTGCACTCGCAGGTGTGCTCGAAGCGGATCTTTGCGGCTCAGTTCGGTTGCAACCTGTCGGGCGGTGGCTTCGCTGACGCCCTGTTTCATATATTCACGGGCCAGTTCGTCACGTTGCCCCGAGGGATCGGCGGAGAGCAGATGGCGTTGACGATTGATATCCGCCTTTTCGGCGTCGGATTGACTGCTGACCGAGACATACTCGCCGACCGCCATTGACAGCGCCCCCGCGGCCAACGCCGCGAGGCCCGCCATCGCAATTGCCGCATGATCGCTTGTTGCGCCCAGCACACCCATAACCACGCTTGCGACACTCACGATGCCATCGTTTGCCCCGAGCACGGCGGCACGAAGCTTGTTGAGCTTATTGTTGTTGCTCTGATCCGAAGGCAATTCGCCAGTGCCCGGAGCAGTCGTCATGGGTCTGAGTCTATTTCTTTGTCACGTGAAATTCGGTTTCCACACGATGATGGATGTCCCAGCAAACGAGGTTGATGCGGTGGCGTTTTCTCATTGCGATCTGCTACGTGGCATTGACCAGGAGGAGATCCGTCAACGGAATACGGCTGCGCGGTGTATTCTCGCGCTTGGCAAGAGCCTCCGGCAGGGAACCGGCATGACCGAGATGACCGATTGCGACCGTGGTTACTGCCTTCAATCTGTCATTGAGGTGGAATGCCCGCTGCATTCGGTCTGCGTCGAAGCCAGCCATCTGGTGCACGAACAATCCGAGGTGATGTGCTTGCACGCTCAGGTGGGCGATAGATTGACCAAGATCGTAGATCGCGTGGGGGTGCTCGCCGCCGGATTCGTCACGCAGTTCGGCGACGGCTACCAACAGTACTCCGGCGTTCCCCGCCCATGCCCGGTTGAAGCCAGTGAGGTTGTCGAAGATTGTTGCAAACTCCGGCGTACCGCGTCGAGTCACGATGAATCGCCATGGTTGCGCATTGTTCGCCGACGGAGACCATCGAGCGGCTTCCAACATCGCGGTCAGATCGGACTCTGGCACGGTCGCGGTTGAATCGAAGGCGCGAGGGCTCCATCGATTCGCGAGTGCGGGTAGCAGCGGTTCCGACGTGTCGGCAGTACGGGGGATAGCGGTAAACACAGATCTCCTCACGGTTGCATGTAGCGATAATTTGTTAGCCCCCGGGTGGTGCAACCGGCTGTGACCGTATTTATTCCGATGCGGGGAGGAGTTTCTTGTCCGAAAGAATTTTTTGCATGGCGAGCCCCCATGTCATTGCGGTGTCTAGCACATCTGCGAGTCTGTGCCATCCATCGTCGGTGATCGCGATCGCGGTGGTCTCGGCCGGATACTTCTCGAGTAGCGCCCCAAATGTCGAGAATCCGCGCAGGAGCTTCAGTTCCTTTTCGGTCGCGAGCAAATCGGCTGAAGAGGTTGGGGGCATCAGTCGTTCGATCGCAGTGCGAGCCTTCTTGTACTCGCCGTCTACGCGACCGAGAGCGTTCGCTCGTTCTTTCGCGGCCATCACAACTTTACGAACCTCCCTGGACAAGGACTGGTCTCGTGACCACTTGTCGAGTTGTTCATACTTTGCCATCGTTTTGCCCGACACAGCCAGGTAGTGCGCGACCAAGTCTCGGGACTTTCCCAGTTCTCGCTCAGCTGCCGCGGGCTGACGCTCGGATGCGCCTCGCCCGGATGGTGGAAATTTTCCACCATCCAGTGAGTACTGAACAAGGTTGCCCATCATCCGTTTGCCCGCGGCGCTTTTATTTGCTGCGGCGCGGTCTTTCATCAGCGGGTCTACGACGGCTCGCTTGTACGCTAGTTTCTGCTCAAAGGTCAAGTCTGTCCGGGCGTCGTTCTCATCCCACTCCATGAGATCGCGCACTCGGGGGTCATCCGCGCTAATAAATTCACGGGTCTCGATCTGTTCCCAACCCAGCATTTTCGCTGCCGCTAACCGGGTATTCCCGAAGATCAGCACCTTTTCTCGGGTCACACCGATCGGCATCAGCATGCCAACATCAGTGAACGACTGAGCCAAGCGAGTCACCGACTCCGTTGACGGTGTTCGTCGTTGTTGGTCCGTCGGCACGATGACCTCATCCAGCGGGATCCAAAACACCGGATTGATCCGTTCCGTGGACTGCGTCAGCGATGCCGACCCGTTGTTGCGGGTCTGATCGAGATGTGCGGTTCGGGCGTTCCCCCTGAACTCTTGGTTGTGTGTCATGAGAAGTTCCTTCGTTTGCCCAAGAATCGTAGACACCCACTACATGTAATGTACAGGCAGTTCCAACCATACATCCAGGAAGCTTGCAGAGTGAGCGGCTAGGAGTTCCCGTGTCGTTCGCATTTTGACCGGGTCAGTTGCGCCCTCTCGGTGGTTGTTGCCGGATGCTGGAGGCCTTCTTGCACCTGGTTGGGCGGTGTGAGCCTGCCACTGCCGACGGAATGTGCCGGGACGACAAAGTCGAGGCCCGCAAAGTAGGGTAGTCGGTGACGGTACCGTCTCCCGCCCCCATAGCCCAATCGGTAGAGGCAAGCGACTTAAAATCGCTACAGTCAGGGTTCGAACCCCTGTGGGGGTACCAGTTTCTGTTTCAGTTGGAAAATATGTCCCTGAGTAGCCCGGAAGGTGCCGTGCTCACTGTTAGCGTGTTTTGAAGTAACGGAAAAGGTTCTTTTCTCGAACTGCTGTGGTCGCCAGTTGCGTGCCCAGGAGTGTGGTCAGCAGGCCGGGCAGGGCGATGTGGGTGGCTGCAGCAAACAGTGAGAGATTGTCGTGATTACTGGTGAAGGTGAGCGCCACAGACGTGATACCGGCGAGGATCACGCCGGTCGAGGTGACCCAGACGGCGGCCTCAATGAGGGCTTGCACGTGTGAGGCCGTTCGGGAGACTCCGACGTGTCGAGCCGAGGCGAGTTCAAGCCTGCGGGTGTAGACGGAGGTTCCTCCGAGCAGCAGTCCGACCACGCACGCGACAAGCCAAGCGTGGCGGGTGATTCTTCCCGTGAACAGCTCGGTTCCGTCGAAATCTGTCGCAAGCCTTGAGTTGAGGTGAGAAACGGTGACCTTGCTGTTTTTGTCATCACTGGGCAGAACGCTGAGCCGGATCAGTGTGGCTGTCTCGGCGGGCATGGGCCAGGCGCGAATCCAGCACTGATCGAACATATTTTGAGCGGTGATAGGAATGAGGGCGGAGTAGGCGTAGCCGCTCCGGCGCCCATCCTGCGGCCACGAGTAGACACCGCGCACGCGGGTGAGCCCGGTGGTGGTCGCGAGTTCGTCTCCGGTTCGGCGACCTAGACTGTCGGCGACATCCTGAGAGAAGACCAGACCTGGCCCGGCATCACGGTGAGCGGTGATCACGTTGAGCAGCCCCTCGGTGACGCCATAGGCGGTGATCGGTCCGCGGGGCAGGGCCGGTGACACCAGCTCTCGTTCTGTTCGCAGCGCGCCAGCAGCGTCAATGCCGGGGAGTCTACCGAATGCCTCGCAGGTGGCGCCGTCAATCCGGCCGGGTGCCTCGACCGTGAGCACTGATCCACCGGCTGTTCGGTACTCGGCAGCGCGGGTGAGAATGCTGTCGATGTCGCTGATCTCGGCGAGCACCAGCGTTCCCAGAGCAATTGACAGCAGGAGTGTGTAGCGCAAAGCGTGCGTAGTGCCGCTCACGAGGTTCCGGACGGCTTCACCAATGACCCACTTCACGCGGTGTCTCCTGGATCGGTGTCGGTGTAGTCGGTCAGATCAAGCTTGACGCTACAGGCGTCGCGCGTGTTCGGGTCGTGCGTGGCGATCACGACAATTATTCCTCGGTCGCTCATTCCGTGCAGAGAGCGGTTGACGACGGTGGCGGTTGACGTGTCGAGCTGGGCGGTGGGTTCGTCAACAAGCAGCAGGTCTGGTTCGGCGGCAATCGCGCGCGCGAGCATGAGCCGCTGTGCTTCCCCGCCCGACAAAGCTGAGAAGTCCTGGTCGGCAACCGAGCCGAGGCGAAAGTCTTCCATCAATTGTGTTGCGCGGTGTGTAGCCTCGCGGCGGGGTATCCCCCTGGCCAAAAATGGGAGTGTGACGTGGTCGCGGGCCGTTCGTCGTGCGACCCCGTGTGGGTTTTGGAATACCCAGCCCGTGTGTTTCACACTTTCACGGTGAATGTGTCCTTCGGTGGGCTCAAGCCAGCCGGCCAGCAACGACAGCAGTGTGCTCTTGCCCGACCCGGAGGGCCCGGTCAGCGCGTAAACCTCGTTCGGTTCCAGGGTTATATCAAGATGCCGGAACAGAAAAGGTCCGGTCGTGAACCGATGACCCAGGCCGGTGAGGACAACGTGCATCGGTTCACTCACACCTTGTGGAGGCGTTCGGTGTCGCTAACACCTGGCCAGGAATCTTTGTCTCGCCCTTGGGCAAGATGAAGGTTTGTCCCAGCTGCGACCCGACAACCCGTACCGGATACACAGTATTTTTCTCATCAACAACACACACGGCGTCGGTGCCGGTGCCCGCGATCGCAGCGGGGGGAACGGCCATGATAGTGGCGGGTTCGGCTAACACCCAGCGTGCCGAGAGCTGACGGGTGCCGCTCGCATTCGCGCTTGTCGTTGCGTAGGCACTGGAGGCGAGCAGTGTGGTGAGTGCTGTGGCATCCGTGATCTGACCGTCATCGGTCACGGGGATCGTGTCGGAGTCGATGGTCACCACGCGGCCACCCGCGACAGCGTCAGCGGGCAGCGAGGGTATCCGGGCGGATGTTGTGGACTGGAGCGTCAGCACGGGGTCGCTGGTCGCGACTCTGTCACCGAGTCGAACAGGGCAGCTGGCCACCACAACCTCCGGGGCTGGGATCCACAGGATCTGGTCAGCCTGGATTACCTCGTTACGCGGCTGTTCGGCACTGGCCTGACGGGCGGCCGCTCGGTATGCGCGCACGGTCGCCGGTGTGATTCTGTCTGTTTTCGCAACACTGTGTCCCAGGCGTGCGAGTTCGGCGTTGAGCGCTGCGGCGTCCGGGCCGGTGTCTCCCACGGTGAGGTCGCGCCACGGAGGAACCGATGTTGCCAAAGACAGCAGACCCGCCCCGTCAAGTGCCAGCACGGATGTCCCGGAGGTCACTGTTCCACCGGCGGTGCACGTCAGCGCGCTGGTTCGCCCGCCGCGCGGAGCAGTCAGCTTCTGTCCTTCTTGAGCTGTGACAGTCACGGTGACGGTTCGCCCATCGTCATAGGTCCGCTGACTTACCGGAACCAGCGTGAGGGCTTGTGCCTTTTGTAGATCTCGCGGCACCTCAGGCCGCGTCAACCACACCCCGCCGACCGCGCGCCCGGCCAGGGCCACCACGATTGCCAGGCCGATTGTGGTTGCGTTACTTGATTTGCGCACGTTTGTCCATGGCTTTCACTGTGTTGTTTTAGAGTTGACAAGCCCCAGGGGGTCGTCCAGACAATTTCGTGCTTTTTCGTCGTCTGGTTTCCACGGAACTGACTTAGCCTCGTAGTCTCGTAGGAGGTCGGCACCGGTGTAGCCTGCTCTGGCTATTCCTGCTTTTACCAGACACGCGGCTCGCAGCTCTACTTCATCCTCGTTTCGGGGGTTTAGGAGCATCTGGTAGTACATCACCATCACACCCCCGTCTGCAAAACTGCACCGCCCCATCGCAGACGGGGGTTCCGTGCTGGTGGGGTCTGCTCCCTCAACCGTTTCCCGACCATACGCGTTCCAAGAGACGCTTAGCCCCGCGGCGTTGTAGCAGTCCTGGTTGATTTTTCTTGCTTCGGTTAGCTCCTGTTCGCTGACTACCTTGTCTGCGAATACCTGCGAGGCGAAATCCGACGGGAAATCGTCAATCATTTGTTGTATTTGTGAGTCCCAGGAACCCGGAGACTTCCCGGTGGTCGCGGGCGAAGATGACGACTGCCTCGTTTCGGTATGACACGCCGCGAGCGCGGTGACCAGTATTACACCGGTCACCGCGCTCGCTATACGAATCAGGGGGCGTGACACGGCGCTCTCAATTTCGTCCGATCATGCCTGGGCGCACGTAGCAGACGTTGTGCCAGTTGTAGGAATATCTTCCCCTGGGAACCCAGTTGCCTGACTGATGCCAAACTCCTCCGGCGCTACCGTAGGCATAGGCACCTGCACGGCAGGTTTCATTCTTCACGCTGACAGAGGTCAGGTTGCTGTATGAACACCGAGCCGCCTCGGCCGACTGTGCCCCGGCAACAACCCCGAGCCCGGTGAAACCCGGGATCGTCAGCAAGGCTGCTACCAACACTCCAAGTCCTCTACTGCGTACTCCAATTTTGCTAGCCCCTCTTTTCTTATTGAATTTTTAGTGACCAGCACTGGCCACACGCGCTTACTCTATCTGCCTACTAGATCCCTGTCAAACGCTCGACGAGATCCGTGCTGAAGTGCTCGCGTAGCGGTGTCAGTGCTGCGGCTCGCAGCTCTACTTCATACTCGTTTCGGGGGTTTAGGAGCATCTGGTAGTACATCACCATCACACCCCCGTCTGCAAAACTGCACTTCGCAGACGGGGGCTCGTTGCTGGTCATGTTTGCTCCCTCAACCGTTTCCCGACCGTATATATCCCAGGAGGCGTCCAAACCCGCGGCGCTGTAACACTCCTGATCAATTTTCTTTGCTTCGGTTACCTCCTGCTCGCTGACTATTCCGTCCGCGAACGCTTGCGAGGCGAAACTCCGATGAGAAATCGTCAATCATTATAACGCTTTCAGATTAATGCGATCATGCCTTGAAGTCGGTATCAGACTCTGTTCCAATTGAGGAATAGTTTCCCCAGAAGCCCAGTTGCCTGCTTTGTGCCAGCTATTTCCCTCCCTGTCGCATGGGTGTCCCACGTGCACGTCGCGTGTCTCACTCTTTCGGAGGCTAGGCCACTGCGCAAACGCCAGGCTCCCTCGGCAGGCTGTGTTTCGTTAACAGCTTTCGAGCCCGGTGAGTTTCGCGGTTGCCAGCAACGCCGCCGTCAACACGCAGAATCCTCTGTTGCGCATTCCTGCTATCCAATCTTCCACTAGTCACTAAAATTCAGTGAGCAATATTAGTCACGGTCGGTTCTATCTGCTAGTTATTGGCCCTGTCAAATATCCGGCGAGACTCACCCCAACTGTCTACATGCAGCAGTTCTATGCGGTCTGCGATATTTATTCAGAACGGGAGATCTCGGGCGGCAGCACGTGATCTCCCGTTCTGTCAGCTCGCAGTGGTTGTTTTTGATGGCTACACCAGCGCTGTCAAAAACCCAATTCCCGCATATTCACAGTGGTTCCCACCGCAGCGATCCGGTGACTTTTTATTTTCGGTCAAGCCGGTCAAGTTCGAGATAAAGGAATTCAATGTTGTGGGTCGGACTCGGTCACTTTTGACCGTAGGTCAGGTCGGCACTTTCGGTTTCGATAGCCTCAAGTATTGGGAAAAGCAAAGTTTGCGGAGAAAACAAACGAGTTTTCTTCCTGAGGTCACAATCGATTTCAGTTGTGCATATACTCCTCGTACGTCTAGTGCTCCAGGGCACAATCGATACAACGAAGTAACGGAGGACACAGTAATGAAAACCCCCAAGCCCAGCATCGTCACGGCTGCCATTCTCGCGGTAACAGCGCTCGCGCTGAGCGGATGTGCCGGGGTAGCCGCTCCTGCCAAAAGCGGCGGAAGCGGCGACACCGTGACCTTCCGCTCGTGGAGCCCCATTGAGCAGACAACCAAGCAGATGATCGACGTGTTCATGGCGGATAACCCTGGTAGTAAAATTGACGCCACCATCTTCAATTATCCGCAGTACCTCGTTGATCTGCAGACGCGGGCCAGCTCGAACACCTTCCCCGACATCGTTGGGCTTCAACCGGGGGCACTTACGCAGCAGTATCGAAGCAACCTGATGCCGCTTCAGGACTGCGCCGCTAAGACCTGGGGTTCCGACTGGAAGAGCAAGTTCTACCCGATTGGTATCGAGCAAGCGCAGGCTGGCAATCCGGAGGGCGATGATAACTTCTACGCGTTGCCCATTCTTGTTCAGACCGTGAACCTGTGGGCCAACACTGACCTCTTCAAAAATGCGAACCGGCAGATCCCCACGACCTGGAGTGAACTCGCGAGTACGGTACACGCGATGAAGGGCAAGGGGTACGCGCCCTTCATGCTGCCTGCCAAGGACAATTGGGTTCGCAACGTGGTTTTCCTCCAGATCGCTAATAACATCGACCCGGGCCTTGTCTACCGAGCAGAAAACGGTGAAGCGAAGTGGACTGATCCGCAGATAGTCAAGGCGTTCGACTACTGGGGCAAGCTGTTCACCGACGGTATCGCGCAGGACGGTGCAATCGGTCTGGACAGCTATCCGACGGCGGCAAATCAGTTCGAGGCGGGCAACGCCGCCATGATTCCCCTGGGCGCATGGTGGATCCAGCAGTCAGATCCGACCAAGGATCAGTCGGCCATCCCAGCGCTCTCCAAGGGCATGGCTGGATACCAGCCGTTCCTTTTCCCGACGATTCCCGGCGGAGCATCCGAGCCGCAGTATGTCGGCGGCATTGACGTGTCGCTCGGGATCTCGAAGAACTCCAAGAACCCGGACCTGGCTTGTAAGGTGCTCACAGACTGGATCGCTGGAAAGGGAGGCCAGAAGCTTGTTGACACGATGAACGACGTTCCGGCAGTGAAGGGGCTGACCCCGTCGAAGTTCACGAGCGACAAACAGAAGGACATCTGGAACACCCTCGTTGACAAGTGGCTGCCTCGAGTGAAGTACTCCCGGTACTTCGACAGTCCCAAGATTGACCAGGCCGTGGGTGATGCGCTCTCCGCCGTCGCCACCGGTTCTCAGACTTCCGGGCAGGCAGCGAGTTCTGTTCAGTCTGTTCAGGACCGGGTTCTCGCCGGGGGTTAGACAAATAACCGGGGCATTGCTCATAGAGAAAGAAATAACGTCACTGCAATGAGAGCCACATTCATCCGCAACATCCCGGGTTTACTATTCTTGCTCCCGGCATTGATTCTCTTCCTCGCCTTCGTCGTCTACCCGATTATTTACAACGTTCAAGCCAGCACACTGAAGTGGGACGGAGTCAATCCCGGCCAGTTCGTCGGGTTGAGCAACTATCTTGACCTCTTCCGTGACCCCATCTTCCTCATCACACTGCGCAACTCAGGGCTCTGGATCGCTCTCACGATCATCCCTCAGGCAATGATCGGTTTTCTTCTCGCACTAGCACTGAATAGGGGAATCTTCGCCAGTACCGCCTATCGAGCAATCTTCTTCGTTCCCGCAATTCTGTCGCCGGTCGTTGTCGGAATTGTGTGGCAACGAATTATGGACCCTTTCAACGGTGTTCTTGTCGGCGTGGGTAAAGCGACGGGATTGACATGGCTGAGTGGCAATTTTCTCGGTGATCCAAACGCAGCCATATTCGCCGTTATTGCCGTAAATGTATGGATGTGGACTGGCTTTTCGATGCTGTTTTACCTGGCGGGACTTCAGCTGATCGATTCGAGCATGCTCGAGGCCGCAAAGATTGATGGAGCAAACGGTTTCCACACCACCGTTCGAATCATCTTCCCGCTCCTGAAGTCCACCCATCTTTCACTGTTGTTGTTGGGAATCATCGGCTCACTCAAGACGTTCGAGCTTGTCTACGTGCTGACCCAGGGTGGCCCGGCACACGCCTCGGACATGCTTCCCACCTACGCCTTCCAACACGCTTTCCAGTTGCAGAGCGCTGGCTACGCCTCCACCATCAGCGTCGTCCTGATCGTCATCGCCGTGGTCACCTCGCTCTCAATGGTTCGGGTGTTCGGCACCGGCTTCATCACAGGAGACGAGAAGTGACTGCCACCATTACTCGCCCAGAGCGCGGCGGCGCGCTGAGCCGGAAAAAGCCGCATCACAGCAGCAAAATATCCGGCAACCGCCGTTGGCTCCACGTCGTGCTCGTCCCGCTCGCGCTGCTGTGGATGATCCCCGTCATCATGGTGATCGGGCTCTCTCTGCTGCCATCTCATAACCCATCGACAACATTTTTCGGGATGTTCCCGGCTGCGCCGACACTGCTCAACTACCTCCTCGTCTGGCAACAGAACCCCATCCTGCTGCACCTGGTGAACAGCCTGTTGATCACAGTCCCGTCGGTGCTCCTCGTGATCACAGCAGGTTCAATGGCAGCGTTTGCCTTGGCGCGACTTCGGGTGCCATTGCGGGCAGTGTTTTTCGGAGTGCTGATTCTCGGACTGGTCCTGCCGATGTCCGGTATCGTCGTCGCCGTCTTCAAGATCCTGCAGGCCCTCAGCCTGTACAACAGTCTCCTCGGGCTGGTTCTTGTCTATTCGGCCCTCGGTCTTCCCTTCGCGGTGATCATCATCAGAACGGCGTTTCTTGCGATCCCGCACGAGGTCTTCGAAGCGGCCGTGATTGATGGAGCGAACGTGTGGCAGATTTTTTGGCGCATCTACCTTCCGCTTGCCCATCCGGCGATCTCGGTCGTAGTGATCTGGCAGGTGATGATGTCCTGGAACGATTTCCTCCTGCCGTTGGTGTCGTTGGGCGATAACCACCTCAAACCATTGACCCTCGTGCCGCTTGCCTACCAGGGGCTCTTCCTCAGCCAGCCCGGCGCCCTGTTTGCCGTTCTGGTGTTGATTTCGATTCCAGTAGCCCTCGTGTTTCTCCTTATCCAGCGCTACCTGGTGAAGGGCTTAGCCGGGGCAATCAAATGAGTCTTCTCGGAATCGACCTGGGAACCAGTGGAACTCGAGCGGCTGCGTTCTCCGAGACGGGCAAACTTCTCTCGGAATATTCCGTTCCGATCAGCCTGTCAAGAACAGCCAATCTTGTTGAGACAGACGCCGAAGCGGTACTGGCTGCGGTCTACGAGGCGACATCAAATGTTGCCACTTCGGCGGCCCTGCTGAATGATCACATCGCAGCGTTATCGTTCAGCGTTCAGGGTGAAACGGTTGTCCCGGTGGACGCTCAAGGGATGGCGCTCGCCTCCGCCCCGGTGAGCATGGACCGCCGTGGGACGCACGCGGCGTTCGTCATCGGCGATCAGCTCGGCCACGCCAAGTTCCAGCGGATCACGGGACAGCCGCTTCATCCGATGTTCTCCGTCTTTAAGATCGCAGCAGGCTTGCCCGGGTGGAGCAATGGTGTTACCTCATACCTCACGCTTGATGCGTTCATTTCGAGGAGGTTGGGTGCGGCGGCGGTCACGGACTACTCAATGGCAGCGAGGACTGGCGTTTTCGATGTCAACCAGCTGAGCTGGTCAGACGAGATTCTTGCCGCTGCCGAATCAACTGCCGGGTTTGCCATCGCACCTCGGCAGCTTCCCGAAACGGTAGAGGCCGGAACAATTATCGGAAAGGTTTCCGTTGACGCAGCTCAGCGCCTCAACCTCCCGGCGGGAACCCCGATCGTGGCGGGTCTCCACGACCAGGCGGCGTCCTTCGTCGGTGCGGGCGGCAGACGCGGTGGTCCTTCCGTTTATGCCCTTGGTTCCAGCGACTGCCTCACTGTCGTCACCGCCGAACGCCCGAACAACCTTGCGGGTACAGGGTTTGCAAGCTATCCGCTCGCCGAGAGCAGGTGGGTCACCCTCGCCGGTACAGCGGCGGGTGGGTGGGCGCTCGACTGGTTCGCTCAATTGGTTGACGCGCCGATTGCCACGGTGTTCGATGCTCCGTCGGATCTGCCTCCCGCTCTCCTGGTGCTGCCCTATTTGGCGGGGTCGGGAACCCTCGACAACGATCCGTCTGCTCTGGGCGTTGTCGCCGGTCTCACCCTTGCAACTCGCCGTGACGAACTTGCGCGATCATTTCTCGAATCAACCGGCTATGAGCTCGCCAAGATCGCGACCGCTCTCGAGACCCGTGGGATTGATCTCGGAACTATCCGCGCCGTCGGCACCGGATCCGGTAGCGCGCGGGCACTTCAGATTCGCGCGAGTGCAGCCGACCGACAGCTGGTCCCGGTTCCCGGTCAGTCATCCGCGCGCGGTGCTGCTCTGCTTGCCGGAATCGGCATCGGAGTGTTCACAAGTCTTGACGAGGTGCCGGATTCTCCTGTCGGCGAAGCAGTCAGGCCCGATCCGTCTTATACCGACTGGTATGCGATGCAGCGTGACAACTTCGCGAACCTTTTCCTCTCGACTTCCTCGACCGTCCACAAACTCAGCAACAACAAGGAAAACCGCGCCTGCATTATTCCGAGCACGACGTCCTGACATCCACAAACTCAACAACAAGGAGAACCACTTGAGTACTTTCGATATCACCGCGGCAAAGGAGCAGATCCTTGAATATTGCCTCCGTTCGATGGAATACGGTCTGAACTTCAACACGCAGGGCAACATCAGCCTGCGTGTGTCTGATCAGCCAAACCGTTTCCTGATTACTCCCACCGATCTTGAATACGACAAAATGACAGCCGATGACATCGTGCTGGTCGACTCTGATTCGAACCTCATCGAAGGTAAGCACGAGCCATCCTCAGAGGTCACAGTGCACATGGCGGTGTACCGCCGTCGTCCGAATGTCAACGCGATCGTGCACACCGAACCTGTCTTCGCCAACGTGTGGGGTGTTGTCGGAGAGCCGATACTCGGCACTCTGGTTAATATGGTGATTTACACCAAGGGTGACGTGCCGATCATGCCCTTCTCGCTCAGCAACCGCACCGAATTCGGTGACGCGATGTGCGACGTCATGGGTGAGCTCAACGCAGTCGTGTGGGCCAACCACGGGCTACTCACGGTCGGAGACAGCCTCCGTGACGCGTTCAAGACCTCCGTCGCGGTCGAGTCGGCCGCGAAGGTTCAGATCTACGCGCGCACGGCTACCCCGAATCCGATCGTTCTCCGCTACGAGAACCTCCCTACCACCACGCCCCTCTGATCCGGGCACAAGACAAGAGATGGCTCTTATAACGCTCGCAGAGATCCTTGACTGTGCCGAAGCCGATGGTTACGCCGTCGGTGCCTTCAATGTCTCAGACCTGAATCAGGCTGTAGCCGTTCTGCGCGCAGCACGTGCAGAACGATCACCGGTCATTGTGCAGGTGATCGCCGGAATGCACCCTTACGACCACGAGGGCTGGTGGTGGGATCGACTACGAGAACTGGTCCTCAGCTACCCGGATGTCAACGCTGTACTGCATCTTGATCACGGACGGTCTTTCAATGACTGCGCTCGAGCGATCAAACACGGCTTCACCGGTGTCATGATCGACGCGAGTCGCGACATTGACACCGACAATCCCGCAACCTTCGATGACAACGTCGCCCTTACTCGCCGAGTGGTTAGCTTCGCCCACGAGCGAGGGGTTAGCGTCGAGGGTGAGCTCGGAACGATCGGCGGTGCGGAGGCCGGTACCAACGGAATCGTCGAGGAGATTGTGTTCGCAGACCCAGACCAAGCCGCCGAGTTCGTCGCACAAACCGACGTTGATGCTCTTGCAATCGCCGTGGGTACCAGCCACGGCTCGGTCAAATTCACCACTAGTGAGCAAAGCCGACGGCTCCGCATTGAACTGATTGCGAAGATCCGTGCCCGAATTCCAGGCACGCACCTCGTGCTCCACGGCAGTAGCTCCATCCCGGCTGAGAGTGTACGCACTATCAATTGTTTCGGCGGGTCTCTGACGGAGTCCTACGGCATTGGAATCGAACAGAAGCAGCAGGGGATTGCGTCTGGAATTCGGAAAATTAACCAGGGCACGGACTCGCACCTAGCCTGGACCGCCGCGCTGCGCGAGACCCTGGGAAGGGACACCGTTACGGTCGAGCCGAGCACGGCCATCGGAGCTTCGGTTAGGGCAATGTCGAACGCGGTTTCTCTCCGCATGAGAGAGTTCGGCTCTGCCGGGCGGATTTGATACCTGTTTCAGTGCCGCTGCCGCATTATTCTTGAGTTCGGCTCTGCCGGGCGGGTCTGACCGTAACCGCTCTATGCAGTCAATATTTCTAGACCGGTTTCCCTGATAAGGCTCAGCTGCTCTGCGTCTGATTCCACACCGGTGATGAGGAGATCAACGTCGGTCAGTGCGCTAACTCGGCTGCTTCGTACGAGGCCGATCTTGGTGCTATCCGCGACGAGCACCCGGCGCGCCGCTGTGGATAGCATTCGACGTTTCATGTCGGCCTCGGAGAAGTTGAGGTTGGTCACACCCGCTTCAACCGACACTCCGTTGCATCCGATGAATGCGATGTCTGCGCGCACCCGTGCGAGGAGGCTGTCCGCCATCGGATCAACGAGCGAATGCTGGGTGGGCCGAAGCGTGCCTCCGGTGACAACGACGGTCATTCGCGGATACGCGCTCTCGAGCTCGACAGCGATATTGAGAGCGTTGGTCACGACAGTGACGTCGTCAAGGTCTTCGCGACGACTGAGTTCGCGTGCGATCGCGGTCGTCGTCGTACCGACATCAAGTATGACCACCTGGTGCGACTCGACCAGGTCCGCAGCCACACTGCCGATTCTGGTCTTCTCGGCGGCGGCTTCCTTCGCCGCAACTTCAAAACTGCGTTCCAACGTCGCAGCACTGAGCCCGGATATCGCCCCGCCGTGGACCCGTTGGATAGCATTCGTTTTAGCGAGAACCTCGAGGTCTGTGCGCGCAGTGACGTCGGAGACCCCAAAGTAGTGCGCGAGGAAAGACACCTTCGCAAACCCCTGCCGCTCAATCAAAGCCAATATCTGCTGACGGCGTGCGGCAGCGGGAAGATACTTCGACGTAACGTTCATAAGTTGCACTCTCAACGAGCGGCTGGTGGCTGTTGTTGCAACAGCCACCAGCCAGTATAGGCCTCGGGAACGACAGTTAGGAAACGATCTACCAGTGGATTTACCACCCGCATCAGTAACACCGCCGGTTGTACAGGTAAACTGCGGCAGAGGCTGTACAGCTCACCGGATGGAGCCGCGCCATCCTCTCACCGTGCCGCAAATCGATCTGCGTTCCTGAGGGCGGTAGGGGCGACACGAACCCGTTGTGCGCCGCCGGCCAACGTAGTGCTCACCACTCTGCGAACGAACCATCGGTGTGATCCCAGATGGGTGTGCGCCAGCCCTGATGCTTCGCGGCGGAGCGCCTAACGGCGTCTTCGTTGATCTCAACGCCAAGACCGTCTCCGAGCGGCCGTGCGATCGATCCGGATGTGAAGGCGAACACCTCGGGATTCTGCACGAAATCGAGCAGATCGGCAGTGGTGTTGTAGTGGATGCCCATTGATTGCTCCTGGATCAAGAAGTTGGGGGTGGCAAAGTCGACCTGCAGGCAGGCGGCGAGCGCGAGCGGGCCGAGGGGACAGTGCGGGGCGATGGCCACATCGAAAGTCTCGGCCAGCGCCGCGATTCGCCGAACCTCCGAGATGCCGCCGGCGTGGGCGAGATCAGGTTGCAAAACGGCGACACCTGCCTCGAGCGCCGGCAGCACGTCCCAACGTGAGTACATCCGCTCTCCGGTTGCGATCGGCACAGGGCTCGAGGAAATCAGTCGGGCCAGGTTTGCGTGGTTGTTCTCGGTCAGCACCGGCTCTTCGACGAAGAGCGGATGGTATGGCTCGAGCTGCGGAAGCAGCCGCCGAGCGGCGGGTGCCGAGAGCCGACCGTGGAAGTCGATTGCGAAGTCGAGCTCGGGGCCGAGCGCCTCGCGCACGAGGGCGGCACGTTCGATTACTTCGGCGTCGTCCGCCTCGCTGGGCAGATGTGTGCGCTGCGGCGACCCATTCATTTTGATCGCCGTCAGCCCCGCCTCACGCTGAGCACGGGCGGCACCGGCGACGTCGGCTGGACTGTCGCCGCCGATCCAACCGTAGACACGCACCTCGTCGCGCACGTGGCCGCCAAGTAGCTGGTGCACCGGCACACGGAGCGAGCGTCCCAGGATGTCCCACAGGGCCATGTCGATTCCGGCGATGGCCGACGAGAAGACCGGCCCACCACGGTAGAAACCACCCCGAGTAGAGCGCTGCCAGGCGTCTTCGATGCGGCGCGGTTCGGTGCCCACCAGTCTTTCGGCGAAGGCCTTTACGGCGGTGGTGACAACGTCCGACGAACCCTCGAGCGTTGCTTCACCCCAGCCAACGATGCCGGAGTCCGTGTCGATACGCACGAATAGCCATCGAGGGTCGACCTCAAAGGTGTCGATGGAAGTGATCTTCATTGGTCCCTCACTTAGAATTATTAGTATTATGTATTATTACTGCATGTCATTTGCGCAGGTGCAAACTTGTCACCGGCTACACGCTCCAGAACTACCTGGTGACTGAGTTGGGCCGCCGCGTCGTCACCGAGGCCGTTGAGGCGGGCGAGGTTCTCGTGATCGACCAGGTCGAGCGCGATGACAGGGTCTCGCAGGCCGTCAGGCGCATGACCGCCGACTACACCGGCACGCGGGTGCTCATCACCGGCTCCTCGCGGGGCATCGGCTTCGCTCTGGCGCGCGGTTTCGCCCGTGCCGGTGCCGCGGTGGTCCTCAATGCCCGCACGGAGGCACAGGCAACCGACGCGCGTGACCGGCTGCAGGACGAGCTCACGGCTGGGGACACCGGTTCGGCGCACACTTCGGTGTTCGACGTGACCGATACCGAGGCCGTGCAGAGCGAGATCACCCGCCTCGAAGAGCAGCTCGGTCCCATTGATGTGCTGGTCAACAACGCGGGCATCCAACGCCGCGGTCCCCTCGAAGAGATGCCCGTCGACGACTGGAACGCCGTCATCGCAACCAATCTCACCGGGCCGTTCGTGGTGTCGCAAGCCGTCGCCCGGCCGATGCTCGGCCGTGGTGCCGGCGTGATCATTAACATCTGCTCGGTGCAGAGTGCGTTGGTGCGCCCCTCAACAGCTTCGTATGCGGCCTCAAAAACCGGTCTGGTCGGTCTGACGCGCTCAATGTGCGCGGAGTGGGCCCCGCGCGGCCTCCGCGTGAATGGCCTGGCGCCGGGATATCTCGACACCGAGCTCAACAGCGTGCTCACCTCCGATGTCGCGTTCACCGAGTGGATCACCGGCCGCACCCCGGCCCGGCGCTGGGGCGAGGTCGATGACATCGTCGGCCCCGCCCTGTGGCTCGCCTCCGACGAAGCCCGCTTTGTCAACGGGCAGATCATCTATGCCGACGGCGGCATCACCGCCGTCATCTGAAAGGGACACATGCACGCCACTGGCCTCGTCTGCCGCGCACCTGGCGACCTCCGGCTCGAGCGGCTCGAGCTTCCGGAGGCGCGACCCGCAGACGCCGTCGTGCGCATCCGCTACGGCGGAGTCTGCGGCTCCGACCTGCACTACTGGCAGCACGGCCGGGTCGGCGAGTCCGTCATCCGCGAACCGCTCGTGCTCGGTCATGAGGTGGTCGGCACGGTCGAGGCCGCGGCCGCCGACGGCAGCGGCCCGGCGATCGGTACCGCGGTGTTTGTGCACCCGGCCGTGGTCTGCGGCAACTGCTCCTACTGCCGGTCCGGTCGGCAGAACCTCTGCGTGGAGTTGCGTTACTTCGGCAGCGCCGCCCGATTCCCGCACACTCCGGGTGCCTTCGCCTCCCGCATCGTCGTGCCAGCCGACCGACTGATCGACGTCGACGGCCTGGCTGGGACTACGGCTGCGCTGATCGAACCCGCCTCGGTCGCCTGGCACGCCGTGCAGCGTCTGGCAGCGGTCGCCACCCCGCTGCTCGGGCGAGTCGCGGTGATTGGATCCGGCCCGATCGGACTGCTCGTCACCGTCGCCGTACGGGCGCGATCGGCCGAGGTCCAGGTCTTCAATACCGACATAGCCGAGCGCCCGCTCGAGGTCGCACGAGCCGTGGGCGCGACGCACACCGCTCTCGCCCGCGACGCCGAGAGGGAACTACCCGAGTTCGCCCCGGCCATCGTCTTCGAGACCTCCGGGAGCCGACCCGGGTTTGACCTCGCTCTGCGCTCCGTCGCACCCGGCGGCACGGTAGTGGCCGTGGGCCAGCTGCCGCCCGACATCGCGTCATCGGTTCAGCTGATTGTCGGACGGGAGCTCGTGGTCACCGGTTCGAGCCGCTTCGACCACGATGCCACCGCCGTCATCGCAGCACTGCATGACGGCAGCCTCGAGGTCCGCCCCGTCGTCAGCCACGTCTTCGCGGCAGCCGACTTCGAAGAGGCCTTCGCTGTCGCCGCCGACAGCGCCCTCTCGAGCAAGGTACTGCTCGACTTCGAAGGCGTCGATCGCTGAGCGGCGGGGCCCGGGCAGCCCGCTCAGTCGGCGTAGGCGGCAGCGGTGGGCCCGGACACGCCCGGGCGCACTGCGAAGATCGCGCCGGCCTCGGGATCCGCGGCCCGCTGCGCCGTGGAATAGTTCTCGCGCGACGTGGTGATAAAGAGTGTCCCCCGGTCGGCACCCCCGAATGCGCAGCTCGACACCTGCGCTGCGGGCACGTCAACTCGACCGATCAGCTGCCCGTCGGGCCGGTAGCGCTGCACCGCGCGCCCACCCCAGAGGGCGACCCATAGCATCCCTTCGTCGTCAATGCACATGCCGTCGGGATTGCCGTGGCCTTCCGCGATGCGCACGGCGATGCCATCGTCGATCAACTCGGTCTCCCCCGTGATGCGGAAACGACGCACGGCCCTCTCCGGTGTGTCGATGTAGTAGAGGATGCCGCCGTCGGGCGTCCAGGCCATGCCGTTCGGGATAGTCTGTCCCCGCAGCACCGTGCGCATCCGGCCCTGCGCCAGAAGGTGCAGCGCCCCACTGCCGGGGATCTTGTCGAGGGTCATCGAGCCGGCCCAGAAGCGGCCGAGCGGGTCGACCTTCCCGTCGTTCATACGCATCCGGGGCTTGACTGTCGGGTCGGGCAGCACGGATGCCACCGCCATGGTTAAGCCGTCGGCGCCGAGCATCAGGAACCCCGGCCCTCCGGCAACCAGCCAGCCCCCCTCTGCTCGGGGCACCACGGCACCGATCAACTCGCCGACCGGCCACTGTTTGCCGAGCCGGAACCGGTCGCCGTCGGGCCGGGCGGAACGCACGAGCCCGAGGTACTGGTCCACCCACAGCAACGTGCCCGACCGCTCGTCCCACAGCGGCCCCTCCGCGTGCTGCGAGATCGGCGGCACGATCTGGTCCGCGCTCCACGTGTTCACGGTGTCCGCCAGGACATCGACCCGGTGAATTTCATCTCTGACCCGCGCTCCACGTGTTCACGGTGTCCGCACCTCCCAGAGCGCGACCGGGGCTCCGCCGCGGGCGAGCGATTCGCGAGCGGCCACCACTACCTCGACATCGGCCGTCGCATCCGCTAGACCGACCCGCGGGGCGGCACCGGTGCGGATGGCGTTCGCCCAGTCCTCGACGATCAGCCGATGGCTGTCGTAGTACGACTCGACCGCCGAGAGATCCCGGGAGCCCTCGGGCACCGAGAACCGCGCGAGCCCACGTCCCCCCTCGTAGTCGACGGTGATCTCCACGCGACCCGAGGTTCCGAAGGCGGTCGCCTCGGTCTCGAGTTCGACCGCCGGAGCACCCCAGCAGTAGAGCGACTGGCCGACGACTCCCGATTCGAACTGGAGCGTCAGCATGATGGCTTCCGCACCCTCGGTGGCGAGGCGGGAGGACGACCGAGCCGCGACACTGGTGACCTCGCCGGCGATCGCCCGCAACATGCTGGTGTGGTGCGTCCCCTGATCCCACAGGATGCCCGCCATGGGGTTGTCGCCCTGCCGCCAAACGGTGTTGGCCCACACTCCTTCCAGAGTGTAGACGCGCGTCGACCGCAGGGTCAGCAACTCACCCACGACCCCGGAGGCGAGCGCCGCGCGCGTGGCACGCACCGCGGCCAGGTGCGGATAGTTCTCGGCCACCGCAACCGTCAGGCCCGCCCGGTCGGCGGCGGCGATCATGGCGTAGCACTCCTCCAGTGTCGTGGCGAGGGGTTTTTCGACCAGCACGTGTAGACCGTGCTGCAGCGCCTCGATCGTTGCGGCCGAGTGCGCCGCGTGCTGCAGTCGGATGTCGACAGCATCAATGCTGCGCTCGCGCAGGGCCGCGTCGAGCGAGACATACGCTGTCGCACCGAGCCCCGCGGCGAGCGGCCCCCCTCGTTCGAGATGCCGGTCGACGACGGCGGCGACCTCCACCTCGCCTGCTAACCGGGGGTAGATATCCCGGGCCATGATGGTGCCCATCGCCCCGGCACCCAGCAGCGCGACTCGCAGTGTCACGATGCCACCTCAGCGTGGGTCTCGGGCAGCATCGCCCGCAGCAACTCGCTCTCGTCGGTCTCGGCCGCGGCGTACTCCCCTGCGATGCGTCCCTCGCGCATGATGTACACCCGGTCGCTCATACCGAGTACCTCGGGGAGGTCGGATGACACCATCAGCACACCGGCTCCTCTCTCCACCAGTCCCGCGATCAGGGCGTAGAGCGCTCTGCGCGCCCCGACGTCGACCCCGCGGGTCGGTTCGTCGAAGATGTACAGCGAGCTGGGTTTCACGAGCCATTTGCCGATCGCCACACGTTGCTGGTTTCCGCCGCTCAGCGTAGCCGCGGCCTGAAGCGGCGTGTGCACCTTGATCTCAAGGTCGGAGATGAGCGACTCGGCCAGTTCCTGCTCCCGACGGGGCGACAGCAGGATGCCCCGTCGGGAGAGCGAACGCCACGACCGGGTGGTCAGGTTGCGCTGCACGCTCATCGCGAGCACGACGCCTTGGCTCTTGCGGTCCTCGGGCACGAACGCGATGCCCGCATCGAGTCGACGGCGCAGAGTCCAGCGGGAGATGTCTCGGCCGCGCAGTCGTACCGTTCCCGCTGTAGCCCGGTCGGCGCCCACCACGAGCCGACAGAGTTCGGTGCGGCCGGCCCCCACCAGACCACCCAGCGCCACGATCTCCCCCGCACGCACCACGATGGATGCCTCGACCACGGCCCGTCCACAGCTGAGGCCGTCGACTTCGAGCACGGCCTCGCCCGCAACGGCGTTGGGGCGCACGAAGTAACTGCCGAGTTCGCGGCCCACCATTTTCTGGATGAGGGACTCCCGTGTCATCGTCTCCGTGTCGAAGGTGCCGATGGTCGCTCCATCCTTCATCACCGTGATGCGCTGGCTGTGCTCGAACACCTCGTCGAGCCGGTGGGTCACCAGGACGATCCCCAGCTTCTTGCGGCGCAGTTCCTGCACCACGGCGAAGAGCTGGTCGGCCTCCACGCCCGTCAGGCTCGCCGTCGGCTCGTCGAGGATGAGCACGCGTGCATCCCGGTCAAGGGCCTTGGCGATCTCGACGATCTGCTGCTCCGAGGTGGAGAGGCTGTCAATCTGCCGGTCGAGGTCGATCTGCACACCCAGGCGCGCCAGCGCCGCGGTGCTGCGCCGCCGCATCTCGGACCGGTCGAGCAGACCGTGCTTGGTGATCTCTTCTCCCAGGAACATGTTCTCCAGCACGCTCAGCTTCGGCGAGAGACTGAACTCCTGCCAGATCACCGAGATGCCGAGTTCCCGGGCACGGCGGCTCGAGCCGAAGACCACGGGCTGCTGCTCCACCGCGACCTCGCCCTGCTCGGCCGGGATGGCCCCGCCCAGCACCTTGATGAAGGTCGACTTCCCGGCACCGTTCTCCCCAATCAGCGCATGGATCTCGCCGGGGCGCACACTGATGGACACGCCCTTGAGTAGCCTGACGTCGCTGCCGGTGATCGGGGCCCCGGTCTCGTCGTAGGCGTACTTGACGACCTCGCGCGCCGAGAGCACCGAGGCCGGCGCGGCGGTGCCCTCGAGAGAGGGCGCGGATGCGGTGGGCCCGGTCATTCGACGCCCCCTTTCTGTCGCAGTCGAACGGCTTCGACGATCAGGGCGATCAGGATGAGCACGCCCATTACCGTCTGGTACAGCAGAGAGCTGATGTCCAGCAGCGTGATGCAGTTACCGATGGTGCGGATGATGATCGCACCGACTACGACGCCCAGCACCGTCCCTCGGCCGCCGAACAGGCTCGTACCGCCCACGACGGCGGCGGTGATGACCTCGAAGGTGCCGGTGAGCCCGCCTAGAGCCGGTTCGCCCGACTGCACGCGGGCGGTCAGCAGAATCGCCGACACGGCCGCGAGTACGGCGCTGATCATGAACACACCAACTGCGACCCGGGAAACCGGCAGACCGCTGAGCCGACTCGCCTGACGGTTGAGGCCCACGCTCACCACGTCACGGCCGTAGGGCGTACGGTTCAGCACCATCCAAGCCACGACCGCAGTACCGGCGGCGACCAACACGACGTTCGGGATGCCGAACACCGTGCCGCGGCTGAGGCCCTGCAACATCGTGCCGGGCGGCAGCTTCAGGGCGAGGCCGTTCGAGATCATCTGGGCGAATGCGAACAGGATGTAATACATGCCGAGCGTGGTGATGAACGCGGGGATCCGGCCGAAGTGGGTGAGCGCCCCGCTCACCGCACCGGCGACGGCTGCGACGGCCAACACTATGAGGATGGCGAGAGGCACCGGCGTGCCGCCGAACACCAGCGTGGCCAGAACCACGGAAGAGAAGCCGAACACGCTGCCGATCGAGAGGTCGATGCCGCCGATCAGCAGCACGAACATCACTCCGAGGGCAGCGATGACGAGGTCGGCGCTCTGCCGCAGGATGTTCACGAGGTTCGATCCATTGGCGAACTCCGGCACGAACAGCGCTGCGGCCGCCCAGAGCAGAGCGAGCAGAACAATCAGTCCGATGGAGGGCACGGCGCGGGAGATCCGCTCGGCCCACTCCCGTGAGCGAGCACGGGCTCCGCGCGAACCGGAGGGCGGCGCGCTGGTGACCTCGGTGGACGTGTCGAGGGTCATGAGCGCACTTCCTGTGCGGGCCGGAGACGGCCGAGCAGTGTTTGCACGGCACCTCGTCCGCTGACCGTGACGAAGACGGCGACGATGATGAGCAAGCCCGTCACCAAGTCCTGGGTGAAGGGCTGCACGCCCTGGAGGTTCATCGCGTTGCGCAGGGCGGCGAGGAAGACCGCGCCGAGGCAGGCGGCCCAGAGCGAGCCTTTCCCACCCAGCAGGTCGACGCCACCGACCACGCAAGCGGCGATCGCGGCGAGAGTGTACGGCTCCCCCTGCTGGGGCCCGGCGGTGCTCAGCTGCGCTGTGAGGGCGGCGCCGGCCAGTCCCGCGAGAAGACCCGAGGTCGCGTAGGCGGCCACGAGCGTGCGTTTGACGGGCACACCCACCAGAGCGGCCACGTGGCGGTTGTCGCCGGTGCTGCGGGTGTTGACGCCCCAGCGGGTGGAGCCCTGCAGGAACTGCAGCACGGCCAGCACCACGACGGCGAGAATCGCCAGATAAGGGATGAAGAAAACGGAGCCGTTGCCGAACGCAATCATCTCGCGCGGCAGCAGCACGGTCGGACGCCCGTCGGCAATGAACAGCGCGGCACCGGCGGTGATCCCCAGGGTGCCGAAGGTGGCCACGAACGAGGGAACGCGCAAGAGCGCGACGAGCAGCCCGTTGGCGACGCCGACCACGGCGCCCAGCAGCATCCCGACGATCATTGCCAGCCACCAGGGCACCCCGGCTCCCACGTTCGCGACGGTCGCGAGGCCGACGAGCGACATCACCCCGCCGACGGAGAGGTCGATGCCGCCGGTCAGGATGACGAGCGTCAATCCGAGGGCGGCGATCGCGGCGATCGCGGCATTGGCGAGCAGCCCGGTCATATTCTGCGGCGTGGCGAAATACGGCACGACGGCTGCCAGCAGGAGGTAGATCAGCACGGCGGCCCCGGCGATGCCCAGTCCGTTCGCGAGTCGAGGGGAGAGACCCCGACGGCGTATTGCCGCCGGGGTCTCGATCTCACTTGAAGGCATTGGCGAGAGATTCCTGCGCGTTCTCGGACGACACGGTGGTGGTGCCCGAGTCGACGTACTTTTCGAGGCTCCCGGTGGCGATCTTGCCACCGGCCAGGCCCACGGCGTTCTTACCCGCGAGCGTGCCCATCTTTACCGGATCCTGCGTGTTCAGGGCGAAGATCTGACCGGCGATGACCTGCTGAATGCTCTGTGCTGAGCCGTCGATGGTGACCACCTTCACTGAGTCGGTCAGGCCCGCGTGGGCGAGGGCTTGGATGATGCCATCTACCATCGGGCCACCAGCGGTGAGGATCGCCGAGACCTTCGGGTTGGCGGTGAGGATGTTCTCGGTGACGGTGAGGGCCTTATCGCTGGCCCAGTCGCCAGCCGCGGAGGCGACCGGGGTGATGCCGACGCTGTTGAGTCCCTTGAGAAATCCCTCCTTGCGCTGGTCGCCGGGCAGCGAACCCGCGGCACCCTCGACGATGGCCACTTTGGCGGTCGGATGGAGGCTCTTGGTCAGGAACTTCGCAGCCTGTTCGCCGGCCAGCACGTTGTCGGTCGCGATGAAGCTCTCGTACAGGTTCTCGTTGCCGTCCGCGACCGCGGAGTCGACGACGATCACTGGGATGTGCCCGCTCTGCGCCCGCTGCAGAGCGGGCACAATCGCCTGCCCGTCGATCGGATTCACGATCAGGGCATTGACCCGGCGGGCGATCAGGTCGTTGATCTGACTGACCTGGTTCGCGACAGCCGTCTGCCCGCCCGCCGTGAGCAGCACGGTTTCACCGCCCGCCGCCTTCACGCTCGCAGTGGCGGCATCGACCCAGGCCTGCTGGAAGGGGTCGTTGGTGATGGTCTTCACCGAGATGCCGATCACCGGCCTACTGGAGTCGCCCGCGCCGCCCGCGGTACAACCAGAGAGGGTCAGCCCCGTGATGGCTAGAGCGGTGATGGACAACCAGATTCTTGAGATCTTTTTCATGGCTCCTGCTTGGTTCGAAGGTGTTCCCGCCGTAATCGGCTGTGATTGAGCGGGCTGCGCGACGCGTATTTTGCAATCGTTTGTTGCACATCATGCAGTCACTATGTCAGAGTGTCAATTGTCTTGCACAGATCATTGCGTGTTACGCAACGGTCAGGGTGGCAAGGGTCAACCACAGACAGAGCAGCAGGACGAGGGGTCAGGGATGCGAGCACTCGATGCGGTGTGCATTGGCGAGGCGATGGGACAGCTTGTGCCCCTTGGTGGACAGTCGGTCGAGACCGCTACCGACTTCCAGCTGCGGGTGGCGGGGGCAGAGGCGAACGTCGCCATCGGACTGGCTCAGCTCGGTCACCGTGTCTCCTGGGTCAGCCGCGTCGGCGACGACGCACTGGGCCGTCGGCTGCTGCTCGAACTGCACGGCGCCGGTGTCGCCACCGACGACGTCGCCGTCGATTCCGGACGACGCACCGGGCTCTTCGTCAAGGTGCCCGACCGGGAGAGTTCGACGGTGGTGTACTACCGCGAGGGATCCGCCGCGTCGGCCATCGACGTGAGCGACATCGACCGCGTGTTTGCCCTCGGTTCCCGCATTATCCATCTCTCCGGTGTGACACCGGCACTCTCGCCGAGTTGCTTGGCGGCCACCGAGAACGCTCTCTCTCGCCCGCGGCCTCAGCGCAACCTGCTCTCGTTCGACGTCAACTACCGTGCGGCCTTGTGGCCCGGCCGAGAAAAGGCGGCCGAGACACTACTACGCCTAGCCCAGCAAGCCGACGTGGTGTTCGTGGGTTTCGACGAGGCGGAAGAGCTCTGGGGGGCCGCGACGCCCGCGGCCTGCAGAGAACTCCTGTCGCAGGTACCCCACCTGGTCGTGAAGGACGGCAGCCGGGCGGCGATCGAGTACGCCGGATCACGGTCGGTCACCGTGCCGGCACTCTCCGTGCCGGTGCTCGAGCCCGTCGGGGCCGGTGACGCCTTCGCCTCCGGATGGCTGCACGGCTGGCTCGGCGGGCATGACGCGATGAGACGACTGCGGCTGGGCCACCTCATGGCCGGGCGCGCCCTTACCTCACTGGCCGACCACTCCGCCACGCCGATCGATGTGACAGGGCTGCACCTCCGGGCTGAGAATGGCTGGGCGAGCCCACCTTCCGCCCTCTGATCGAAACGGACTGCGCTCACAGCCGGAGACAGCCATCCAAGAACCACCTTCCGCCCTCTGATCGAAACGGAGCCACACATGTCACAATCCCTCGACCGAGCGATCTCCATCATCATGGAGTGCTCAACCGGCTCGAAAGGCCTCGGTGAACTGGCCGAGACCCTCGATGTGCACCGGTCCACCGTTCTGCGGCTGCTGCAGACCATGGAGGCCCGCGACTTCATGCGTCGGCGCGGCGACGGTTCGTGGACGCTCGGCTTCGGCCTGGCCGGTGTCGCCGTCACCGCTCTGGAGGGCATTGAGATCCGTGGGATCGCTCAGCCGTGGTTGCGCCGACTCTCCCGAGAGTTCGGCCACACCATCCACCTCGCCGAACTCAACGACGACGAGATCGTCTACATTGACAAGGTCGAGGGCCGCAGAGCCGTGCGGATGCACTCCCGCATCGGGACAGTTGTGCAGGTTCACACCGCGGGCGTCGCCAAAGCGGTGCTGGCGTTCTCCCAGGAACCAGTTCGCGATCGTGTGCTGGAATCGGCGACCTTCGAGCGCTTCACCTCTAAGACCATCACCACGGCAGATGACTACCGGCGCGCCCTGGGCGAGGTCAGAGAACGGGGCTGGGCCGAGGATGACGGCGAGTTCGAGGACTACATTAACTGCATTGCTGTACCGGTTTTCGACGCGGGTGGAGACGCTCGCGCGGCGATCTCGCTCACGGCTCTGCGGGCGATTGAGCCGCTCAGCTCGCTCCGGCGACACCTCCCTCGGCTGCGGGAAGCAGCGCGGGACATCTCGATTCAACTGGGGTGGAACCCCGACAGGAGAAGACCATGACCGACCGCCCCCGGCCTTCACGACGATATCGTACGACGCAGTGGACAAGTCGGCCTGCCCCACCTCCCAGGGGTCGCGTGTTCGGGCTGTAAACGAAGGATTGGACTTGTTCGGCCTGCCCCACCTCCCAGGGGTCGCGACGGCAACGGAGATCGAGCACGCTATGACGCCTGGCATGAGCTGGCTGAAGGCGTTCCCGGCCTCGGCTCTCGCGAATCTAAAGCCCCATCTGGCGAGCGCGAGAACACAACCTCATGAACGCCGTGGACCTCGAGGCCGAGGTGATCGTGATCTCGCCTTTCAATACGGACAACACAATGCGGAGCTTCTTCTCCACGGGGATCGTCGGTGGACGACTCATGACTTTCATGCCTCTCAGCCGGGGCGTTGCATCATCTCCTAGTGCCCTGTGTCTGAAGTTCGTTTCGTTAGTCGGGTGATGGGTTGGTGGATTTGCTCGGTGGTTGTGGTCCAGGTGAAGGGTTTCGGGTTTTGGTTCCGGTTTTTAGCCCAAGCTCGGGTGTCTTGTTCGAGGGGGTGGATGTTTTTGTGTGTTGAGTGTTGTCAGAGTTGTTGGGTGAGGGGCAAACCAGTGTTCGGTGTGGTTCATCCCATGATGAGCCGGTGGGGGTGAGATGCAGGTGGAATCTGGGGTGCGCGCTCACCCAGTTCTTCACGAGAGGACTTTTATGGGTGGTGTAGTTATCGCACACGATATGCACGCTCAGTTCGGTAGGAACCTCGGTATCGATTGTGGTCAGGAACTTCTTGAACTCAGCCGCCCTGTGGCGGCGATGGGTGGAGTAGGTCACGGTGCTGTCAGTGATGTTGGACGCGGCGAACAGGTTTGTTGTGCCGTGCCGGAAGTAGTCGTGGGTGTGTTTGCCGGGCATGCTCGGAGCGTGTCAAATGGTGTGTGTAAGGGGTGGGTCTCCTTACGGAAGGAAACACATTGTTGGTTATCGACAAGGCGTC
>NAEP01000017.1 GCA_002529645.1 Candidatus Lumbricidiphila eiseniae
CCGCCGCCGCGTTCGCACGAGAATCCGCCCCCGCCGACGCCGACGCCGACGCATTCGCACTCGAGGTAGTCGCCGCATCCGAGGACGCCACCGTCACCGCAGCAGCCCCCGACGGAGTCGGAGTCGGAGTCGGAGTCGGCCTCCCAACTGCAATCACCGACACCCAACTCGACCAGCTGTGGGCGACGTATACGGTGCTCCCATCCGGAGTAACCGCCACCCCGAACGGCCAGCTGTCGACGGTAATGGTTTTGGTGACCGTCCCGGTGACCGTATCAATCACCGACACCAAACCCGGACCCGAACCACTGTGGGTAACGTATACGGTACTCCCATCCGGAGTAACCGCCACCATGAACGGGTACGCGCCGACGGTAATCGTTTTGGCGACTGCCCCGGTGACCGTATCAATCACCGACACCAAACCCGAACCCGAACCACCGTGGCTAACGTATACGGCGCTCCCATCCGGAGTAACCGCCACCCCGTACGGGCCCGAGCCGACGGTAATGGTTTTGGTGACTGTCCCGGTGGCCGTATCAATCTTCGACACCGAACTCGACCGGCTGTTGGCGACGTATACGGTACTCCCGTCCGGAGTAACCGCCACCCCGGACGGAAGCGAGCCGACGGTAATGGTTTTGGTGACTGTCCCGGTGACCGTATCAATCACCGACACCGAACCCGACGTATAGTTGACGACGTATACGGTACTCCCATCCGGAGTAACCGCCACCCCGTACGGACCCGAGCCGACGGTAATGGTTTTGGTGACTGTCCCGGTGGCCGTATCAATCCTCGGCACCGAATTCGACCTGCTGTTGACGACGTATACGGTACTCCCATCCGGAGTAACCGCCACCGCGAGCGGGTACGGGCCAACGGTAATGGTATTGGTGACGGTGTCTTTATCGCCGAGACGCGAGGATGACGCAGTTACAACAGCACCCGACGCGGTCCCGGCCGCGTTCGTGCCCGAGGAACGATCCGCGTTCGAGGAGGCCTGCGCCGCAGCAACCGCAGCCGCGTTCGCCGCGGTCGCAGACGTCGCCGACGCATCCGTGGACGCGACCGTCACCGCCGCCGCCCGAGACGCCGCGACCGCGGACCCGGTCGCAGCCGCGGACCCAACAGAACTACGATCCCCGTTCGCTGCCGCGACCGCAGCCGCGTTCGCGTGAGAATCCGCCGACGCGGACGAGGACGCCGACGCGTTCGCCGCCGAGGTCGTCGACGCATCCGAAGACGCCACCGTTACCGCCGCACCCGACGCCGCCGCCGTCGCCGCAGTCGTACCCACCGCAGACCCAGCCGCGTTCGTGCCCGAGGAACGATCCGCGTTCGAGGAGGCCTGCGCCGCAGCAACCGCAGCCGCGTTCGCCGCGGTCGCAGAGGTCGCCGACGCATCCGTGGACGCGACCGTCACCGCCGCCGCCCGAGACGCCGCGACCGCGGACCCGGTCGCAGCCGCGGACCCAACAGAACTACGATCCCCGTTCGCTGCCGCGACCGCAGCCGCGTTCGCGTGAGAATCCGCCGACGCGGACGAGGACGCCGACGCGTTCGCCGCCGAGGTACTAGACGCGTCCGTAACAGCAGCACCCGGCGTCGAAGTTGGTGTCGGTCGTGACGCCCCAATTACCGACACCAAACCCGACACGCTGCTGGTGACGTATACGGCGCTCCCATCCGGAGCAACCGCCATCCCGATCAAGCCCGAGTCGACGGCAATGGTTTTGGTGACTGTCCCGGTAGCCGTATCAATCACCGACACCGAACCTAACCCGCCGTTGATGACGTACACGGCGCTCCCATCCGGAGTAACCGTCACCCCGACCGGGCCCAAGCCGACGGCAATGGTTTTGGTGACTGTCCCGGTAGCCGTATCAATCACCGACACCGAATCCGACCTGTTGTTGACGACGTATACAGCGCTCCCATCCGGAGTAACCGCCACCCCGAGCGGGTACGGGCCGACGGCAATGGTTTGGGTCACTGTCCCGGTAGCCGTGTCAATCTTCGACACCGAACCCGACGACATGTTGTTGGCGACGTATACAGCGCTCCCATCCGGAGTAATCGCCACCCCGCGCGGGTACGAGCCGACGGTAATGGTTTGGGTCACTGTCCCGGTAGCCGTGTCAATCTTCGACACCGAACCCGACAGGCTGTTGACGACGTATACAGCACTCCCATCCGGAGTAACCACCACCCAGTACGGAAGCGAGCCGACGGTAATGGTTTGGGTCACTGTCCCGGTAGCCGTGTCAATCTTCGACACCGAACCCGACCCGCTGTTGACGACGTATACAGCACTCCCATCCGGAGTAACCACCACTCCGGCCGGGTACGAGCCGACGGTAATGGTTTGGGTCACTGTCCCGGTAGCCGTATCAATCTTCGACACCGAACCCGAATTGTAGTTGGTGACGTATGCGGTGTTCCCATCCGGTGTAAAGGCCACCCCGTACGGGCTCGTGCCGGCGGTAATGGTTTTGGTGACGGTGTCGTTATCGCCGAGACGCGAGGATAGAGCCGTCGGCACGCTCACACCGTTCTGGCCGGGTGCAGCAGCAGCGGTCATATTTGCGTTCATCGGCACCACCCCGACTGTTGTCAACACTGCCGCCGCAATCATGACGATAACTATCCCCGCACGACGATGACCTCTGTCCAATACCCTCATGAGCGCACACTCCCGTCTCTGTGCACACCCAACCTGCAAAAACCTTTGGACGCACCGGGCTGTCTCACTCTCTTTCCTGCTCCTGTCAACACACACCTCGTAGTGGGTGTGGTACCACACGACTCCTCAGCACCCCACCTCACCTGAATTTTCATCCCCACCTGAGTCCCCGTCCCCACCTGAGCCGTTGTCTGCGCAAAATCACTGACCGTCGTGTGCTCATCCGCAAAAAACACCGTGATCAACAGCAACTCCGAACTGCCTCCCGGATCTTTCACCACTCCAGAGAAACACCACCCAGACGGGGTCCTCTCGCACCCGTCACACAACACTTGCTCGCGCAACTCCACCGCAATAGGAGACACCAACACACGCCTCACAACACCACTTCCTCACACCACACAACACAGACACAGGTAACAGATAATCCCCATAAAAGGGTATTTTAGATCTGAAAAGATATAATTTACCTGTGAAAATGATGAAAGATTGTGCTCCTTCTCTTTAGGTCTTCCTGGGAATGAGGGGTCACAGGGATGGCTCTGAGTTCGAGTTTCCCGGCCAGCCGACGCTTCCCGAGGGGGTGTACACATCCCCTGAGCTACAACGACCACACACGTCAAAAGAGGACTGTCCGTTTAGCGGCGTGTGGAGTTTGGTGGTTTCGTTGGTGGGTGGTTTTCTTGAACCAGTTCGTGAAGGTGGTCTTAACGGGGGTTCTGTCTGATTACCCAGCGTGTCCTGTCGTTGCTGGTTGGGTTGGGGTGACCGGGTCAGGAGGTAAAGGCATGTCGGTGTTGTGGTCGTGTCGGGGGAGTGACCACGTGCTCTGATGGCCTGCTGGTAGCGGGTGTTGGTCGTGTCTGTGGCTGGGTGTGGGCGCTTTCAGGGTGCCGCCGCGGCGGCGCCGACCCGTGTAACGCAACGAGTTCCAGATCAGGTGCACGATGCACTGCTGCACGAGGCGCGCGTTCCCAGATCGTCATGATTGCCCCTCGGGCAGCCCCTTTTGAGCCGGTCACAAACAACAACGAGCACGTCCTGGACCCCTCGGCCCCTCAACCCGCTGAACACCTAGACGGATGCCTCGCTCACGGATCGCGGTCAGGCTCGGCCCCCTCGGCCCGCTGAACACCTACAACCAGAACCATCCGCCCTTCGCACCGTCACCGACCCAGAACCTCCCGTTCCCCGTCAGCGGTAACGCCCACCACAACCTAGAACAGGGATATTGCCCACCTGTCCCGTGCTCACGGTGGAAGCGCAACACGTGGTGATGCTCATGTTCACTGAGTCAAGGGTTGCCCTTCTATGGGTATGCATGAGGGTCATGTGTCGTGAGGTTGAGCAGGTTCAGATCAAGAAAGGTGCGGGGTGGTCTGTTCGGCGCTCGCTGCGGTGTTGGGTCGGCCTGTGTCCACGGTGTCGCGGGAGACACGTCTGGAACAGGTGTGTGCCGCTGAACCAAAATGAGCCATACCCGCCTGTTTCAGGATGTTCGGTTACATATCTGGTCCGGTGATTACAACGCGGTACCGGGCAGAACAGACAGAACACCGATACCGGAAACGAGCATCCAACTCCCACCGATCACGAGTGTGTGTGCAGGATCGGATGATGGGGTGGGTGATAGACAGGCTCCGGGTGGGGTGGACACCCCCGGATGGTGGCGTCACTACGGTGTCCCTGCCTCCTCACGCACAACGCTCCGTGACGATGAACACGGGACTCAAGATGCACCGCCACCACGAACTGAGAGTCCAGTGGGGCATGGACACGTACGTCGCTGACCCCTACACCACACGGCAACCCCGAAAACACCTCGACCAGGCAACACCAGCAGAAACCTACCAACACCACACACAACCACAGTGTTGCACTTCAGACTTGAACACGGCGATACCGGTGCTGTGGTGTCATCGAGCTACGCTCCGAGCAACCGGGCAGCGAGATACCCGACCAACTCGCCGAGCGGCACCCGCTCCTGCACCATCGTGTCCCGGTCCCGCACCGTCACCGCGTCGTCGTTGAGCGACTCGAAGTCAATGGTGATACAGAACGGAGTGCCAATCTCGTCCTGCCGTCGGTACCGCCGACCGATCGCACCCGCGTCATCGAAGTCAACGTTCCAGTTGGCACGCAGGGATGTCGCGACCTCCCGTGCGAGCGGAGAGAGCTTCTCATTACGGCTCAACGGCAACACCGCTGCCTTCACCGGAGCGAGCCGAGGATCGAGCCGCAGGACGGTACGGACATCCATCTCACCCTTGGCGTTGGGCACTTCTTCGACGCAGTAGGCGTCAACGAGAAACGCCATGAGCGAGCGGGTGAGCCCGGCAGCGGGCTCGATGACATACGGCGTCCACCGCTCGTTCTTCGATTGGTCGAAGTAGGAGAGATCCTTCCCGGAGTGTTCGGTGTGAGTGCGCAGGTCAAAGTCGGTGCGATTCGCGACGCCCTCCAACTCGCCCCACTCGCCACCGGTGAATCCGAACCGATACTCAATGTCGACCGTGCGCTTGGAGTAGTGCGAGAGTTTCTCTTTCGGGTGCTCGACCAGGCGCAGGTTCGCGGGGTCAACACCAAGATCGACGTACCAGGCATGCCGGTAGTCGACCCAGTACTGGAACCATTCCTCATCGGTACCGGGTTCGACAAAAAACTCAAGTTCCATCTGCTCGAATTCGCGGGTGCGAAAAATGAAGTTCCCCGGTGTGATCTCGTTACGGAACGACTTTCCCATCTGCCCAATGCCGAACGGCGGCTTGACTCGCGCGGACTGCAGTACGTTGGCAAAATTAGTGAAAATGCCCTGGGCCGTCTCAGGGCGCAAATAGTGCATCCCCGATTCATCCTGAACCGGGCCCAAATAGGTCTTCAGCATCATGTTGAAGTCGCGCGGTAACGTCCACTGGCCGCGGGTACCGCACGCGGGGCACGCGATGTCGGTCATCCCGTTCTCTGGAAGGCGGCCCTTCTTTTCCTCGAATGCCTCCAGCAAGTGGTCTTCCCGGAATCGCTTATGGCAACTCAGACACTCCACCAGTGGGTCGGTGAAGACGCCAACATGACCGGATGCCACCCACACCTGTTGTGGCAAAATAATGCTCGAATCCAGGCCAACGACATCCTCCCGGCCGGTAACCATGTATCGCCACCACTGACGCTTGATATTCTCCTTGAGTTCCACACCGAGCGGCCCGTAGTCCCACGCCGATCGTGAGCCGCCGTAGATATCACCGGCTTGGAAGACAAAACCTCGATGCTGGGCGAGTGCGATAACGGATTCGAGGCGACTGGGCGCGGCCACGGTGGCTCCAATGGTCGTGTGGATCGACGGAGACTCCATCCTATGTTGTGGCGGTGGTGAGCGTGTGTGCGAGTTGATGAGGATGAGCGTGTCCTTGAGCTTCTCGATCAGGTGGCGATAGACTCACCGTGTGCGAGTCGATGGCGCAGCACCGGGTGCAGGCCACTGCACGTGGGATGACGTGCGGGTGCGCCCCCGGGCGAGAGATTCGATGCAGGAGTGATCAGCGCTGCTTCCAACACTGACGAGAAAGAGCCAGTAGGTGATTGACGCCCTCCTCGCAAGCGACATCCTGGGGGGATCACCGATCGCAGTCACGGTGTATACGGCAACCGCGCTGTTTTTTGGGTACCTCCTTTTTCGACCTCGCACACGATACTGGCCGCTGATAGCAGCGGCAACGGTCATCGTCGGTGGCCTCGTGGGCCTGCTCGTGCTCTGGCTCGCCGTTAGTGTCTTTGACTCCTTCGGTGGTCCGGTTCTTACTGCCACCTGGTGGTGGGTTGCAGGATGTTTCTCCGGCATCGCGCTCGTGGCTGCCAACCTTGTGGGCACCCGCCGGGGAACAGGACGTATTCGCTGGTGGCACTGGGTGGTGGCACCCCTGTCGATCATCGTGTTTGTGATGGCAGCGACCCTCGGAATCAACGATGCCTACGGCCTCAACCGGACTGTTGCAAACCTGTTTCACATATCCACAGCAAAACCAATTGCACTGCCCACGGTCGCGCAGGCTGCGGGCGCGGCATCCGCTCCAACCCTAGAACTCATGCAACCGTGGAGACCACCGGCGAGCATGCCGAAAACGGGAAGCATCGGAACAGTCGATATCCCGAACACCAACTCAAAGTTCCCCGCGCGAGCCGCACAACTCTACCTCCCCCCGGCGGCGCTTGTCCCCGATGCTCCGCGGCTACCACTGGTCATCATGATGATGGGACAGCCCGGGGATCCGAACGCAGACGTCATTGGAGCCATCCTGAACGACCTCGCTGCGTCGAACCACGGGTTGGCTCCGATCGCGCTCGTTGTCGATCAGCTGGGAAACCCCGCAGTTGACCCGCTGTGCTTAGACACGACCATGGGGAATGTCGAAACCTATCTCATGAAAGACGTCGTGCCGTGGGCTCGCGCGACACTCAACATCCAACTCACACGGAATACCGTGACCGTCGCCGGATACTCGAATGGCGGCACGTGCGCGGCGTACTTTGGTGCGAAGCATCCCGATGTTTTCGGAAATATTATCGCAATATCACCCACCGAATATGCCGGAGCGGAGCGCAGTAAACAGGTGCTCAGTGACGTGTTTAAAGGTAACCAGGCTGCATACGATGCGGTGAAACCAACGAATATCATGGCCACAAAGGCACCGTATACCGACACCGTTGCGATCTACACGGTCGGGCAAACTGACTCCCGCTATCAACCGGGTGTCAAACACCTCACCGATGAGGCAACCAAAGCTGGGATATCGGCGAAGTTGCACCTGGTTCCACACGGTGATCACGGTATCAGTGCACTCAACGGTGGGCTCAACTATGCGTTTCAAGAGCTGTATCCCCGGCTGGGATTGAGCGGATGACCGAGGACCTTTCGGCGACGGATACCACCACACCCGCCGTAGAACCGAAGGGACGGCTGCGATCAACCCGCGAGTATCTGCTCATGCGGATTCGGCGGTCACCACTGAGCCTGTCACTGGCAGCGCTTTTCATCGTGACCGCCCTCGTTGCGGGAACATTCTGGGCGCGCCCCTCAGCCACAACCACCGCGACCTGGGGGGCGGGAGTTCCTGCCTTTCTGAGCGGCCACTGGTGGACAGTGTTTTCTGCCCTCGTCATCCCGTGGAACCCGGGCCAGGCGGTTATCGCCGGGTTGGCTGCCCTCATCGGGCTTGGCATAGCGGAACGACGGCTCGGAGTGTGGCGCACACTGTTCGCGTTCGTCGTGACGGGCGGGGGCGGAATCTCGATCAGTGCTCTCCTGCAGTGGTGGGGAAGCCGATCCGGCGAGTGGTGGGCGGTCGGAACCGTCGCCGACCGCAATCTCGATCCACTCACCGGCATTGTTGGTGCCGTCATGACGGCAACCGCCTTCATGGGCTCGCTCTGGCGACGGCGCATCCGCGTTATTGTCGGCGTCACGATCATCACCTTCGCGCTCTACGACGGCAACTCGGCAAATATGTACCGGCTCATCGCGATGGTGATCGGCTATTTCTTGGGGATGGTGCTGGCCCGAAACTCCTCTGCCCTCGCGCTCGGGCCCAGCTCCCACGCCGAACGTCGCACCCTTGTTGCGGCGATTGTCGCGGCTACCGCGCTCGGACCACTCGTGGCATTCGCGGCCCACTCCTCACGCACACCGTTCGCCCTCACCGCACGCCTCTTCATGCACAACCGCGGCTCATTCAGCTGGGTGGTGCACCAGTGCGGACCCGAGCTGGCTCAGAGCAGCGACTCGTGCATCGCCCGCTTATCGTTAATCAGCTCACAGGGTCCCGGGATGTTTCTGCTCGCGTTCCTCCCGATGGTGCTCTCGTTCGTGGCCGCCGCCGGACTCTGGCGGGGCCGACGCTTCGCGTGGTGGCTCGCGGTCGGGGTGCAAGCCGTAACCGCCCTCACCGCACCCACCGTCGTGACCTTCAGTGTGCAACGCCGCGGCCTGCAAACCGGGAGCTGGATCGACCGGCCTCCGGTCGAGGCGGGGCTCTGGGTTATTGCATCCGTTGCACTGCCGATGATGATCCTCGTGCTGCTCATTGTCCAGCGCCGATATTTCAGGCTGCCCGCGGGGCGACGGGCCATCCGTCGATTTGTGGCCTTGACGACTGCGGCCGGTGTGTTCCTTGTCGTCACGTATATTATCGCGAGCCACGTGTGGATCCAGGCGCACTTTCCGCAGGCAACGATGTGGGACCTGCTCATGAACGGCGTCAGTCGGCTCATCCCACCCCGATTCATGGTTAGCCCTGATCTCATCGTGGTGGTGGGTCGAAATGCACCCGTGATTGCGTATCAGTTCACGGGTGTTGCGTTTTGGTTTATTGTCACAGTCGGAATGGTCCAGATCCTTCGGTCACCACCAACCCTGGGCGGGACCGATCCAGACCGGGTTCGATATCTGCTGCGGCAGCACAGCGGCGGCAGTTTCGGTTTCATGGCGACGTGGCTGGGCAACGCCACGTGGTTTAGCAGCGATGAGCGCTCCGCGATCGGGTACCGGGTGGTCAACGGGATTGCGATCACCCTGTCCGACCCGATTGCCGCACCGGAAGACCGAGAACGAGTCATCCTGGAATTTGTTACCTTTTGCGATGGCAACAGTTGGACGCCGGCGTTCTACAGCGTCCACCCGGACGTGGCAGCGGTGTTCACGCGACTCGGCTGGCAAACTCTGCCGGTGGGCGTAGAAACCCGCATCGCAACGTCTGAGCTTGAGCTCACCGGTCACTCATGGCAGAAGGTCCGCTACGCGCTCAACCGCGGAGTGAAAGAGGGGATGACCACGGTGTGGGGCAGTTGGAGTGAGCTGCCACTCGCGGCGACCGTGCAGATTGCTGCTATGTCTGAGGAGTGGGTCTCTGGCAGAAAACTCCCGGAGATGGGCTTCACGCTCGGTGGGCTTGCTGAGCTCAAAGATCCAGAGGTGCGGATCATGCTCGCACTCAACAGCGACGGACGGGTGCAGGCCGTCACGAGTTGGCTGCCGGTCTATGACAGTGGTGAGGTTGTCAGCTGGACCCTCGACTTCATGCGTCGGGTCGACGGTTCAATGAACGGGGTCATGGAGTTCCTCATTGTGTCGACCGCGCTGCACATGCGAGACACGGGCATCCGAACGCTGAGTCTGTCGGGAGTTCCCCTCGTATCAGAACCCGGGGCGGATGTTCCCTCCCGCGAATCCACACTCCAACGGTTCCTCGACTACCTCGCACGCAGCCTGGAACCAGCGTACGGATTCACCGCCCTGCTGCGGTTTAAGTCCCGATTCAACCCGGAGTACGTGCCGTTGTCGATGGCCTACTTTGACCCGCTCGCCCTGCCCGCGATCGGCGTTGCACTCAGTCGGGCATACCTGCCAAACACCTCACCTCGGCAGGCGGTGGCACTCCTTCGGTCGCTGTCAAAATAGTGGCACTATCGTCGCGCTGATGAAAACAGTGCCACTATCGCGCGAGCACTACCAGATCGACACCCGCGCGCCGGGGGCGAGGTATAGCTCATCGCTGTCGGTCACCCCAAATGCAGCGTAGAACTCGTCAATATTGCGAACCACCTGGTTGCAGCGGAACTCAGTCGGCGAGTGTGGATCGGTTGCGAGCCGGTTAACCACTTCCTCATCCCGGCCCTTCTCGCGCCACGATTGGGCCCACGAAATAAAGAATCGCTGCGCTCCGGTCAACCCGTCAATAATCGGCGGTTCGGCACCCTCGAGCGAGAGCAGGTATGCGCGCCACGCGATCGAGAGGCCCCCGAGGTCGCCGATATTCTCACCGATTGTGAGCGCGCCGTTGACGTGTTGGTCTGGAACCTGCTTCGGCGCAAGCTCACTGTACTGGTCAATGAGTGCCGCTGTTCGCTCGTCAAACGCAGCCCGATCCGCCTGACTCCACCAGTCAATGAGCCGACCGTCCCCGTCAAATTTCGAACCCTGGTCATCGAAGCCGTGGCCAATTTCGTGACCGATGACAGCACCGATGGCACCGTAGTTGGCCGCGTCATCCCGATCTGCAGCGAAAAACGGGGCCTGCAGGATGGCCGCCGGGAAGACAATCTCGTTAAACCCGGGGTTGTAGTACGCATTGATCGTCTGCGGCGTCATGAACCACTCATCGCGGTCAATCGGCTTACCGATCTTGCCGAGCTCTCGCTGGAACTCAAACTCCGCCGCCGCCCGCACATTGCCCACAAGATCGTCGGACGAAACCTGCAGGCCGGAATAGTCACGCCACACAACCGGGTAGCCAATCTTCGGGGTGAACTTTGACAGTTTCTCCAGCGCCCGCGACCGTGTGTGCTCACCCATCCAGTCAAGCTGCGAGATGGACGCCCGATACGCCGCAACAAGATAAGCCACGAGCGTATCCATTGCGGTCTTGGCCTCCGGCGGGAAGTGGCGCTCAACATAGCTGCGCCCCACCGCCTCGCCCATCGCCCCTTCCACGAACGAGACCGCTCGCTTCCACCGTGCCCGCAGCTGCGGCGTGCCCGAGAGGGTGCGGCCATAGAATTCGAAGTGCGCGGTGACAAAGTCGGATGACAGATAGGCCGCATGACTGCGAATGACCTGCCACGCTAACCAGTCCCGCCAGGCAGGCAGGTGTTCTTCGGTTACAAGCACACCGAGTGACCCGATGAACGAGGGTTCCCGCAGCACAATGTTGGCAACCGCGTCCGGCGGCACACCCATGGCGTCCCGCCAGGCATCCAGATCAAGGGATGCCTCCGCTACGGCGTCCGCCCAGGTATACAGGTTGTACGTTTTCTCGCTGTCGCGGGTGTCAACGTTGTTCCAGTGGGTCGCCGCGATCTGAGTTTCGAGGTTATACACGCGCGCTGCGCGCTGCGCGGGATCATCGAGGTGCGCGAGTTGAAACATCCGTGCCAGGTGCTGCTGGTACGCCACCCGGATCTCGGCGAAGCGCTCTTCCCGGTAGTAACTCTCGTCGGGTAGCCCGAGACCGCCCTGTTCGGCAAAGACGAGGTACCGTTCAGGATTTCCCGGGTCGTTGTCAACAAAAAGCTGCAGCAGCCCCGACACGCCCTGCCGCTCAAGTGCCCCGAGAGTGCGCAAGAAAGCCCCGACGGAACTCACAAATGACACCTGTAACAGCTGACCGGTGATCGGCACGGCCCCGAGCAACTCTGCCCGATCTTCGTTCATGAAACTCGTGTAGAGATCACCGAAAGCCCGTTCTTCAGTACCCTCCTCGGCGTGCGCAGCATCCTCAATAATCGCGCGAACCGCCCGCTCGGCTGCCTCCTGCAGGATAACGAATGAACCGTATCGCGACTTATCGGACGGGATATCCGTCGCATCCAGCCATGCACCGTTGACGTGGCGAAAAAGATCGTCCTGCGGTCGAATTGCGGGGTCAAGATCGGCGATCTGGATGCCGGAAGCAGAGGTATCGGTCATCCGTCAAGCTTAGGCGTGGTGCCCGGGCGATCAACGCGCCGGTGACGACCGGTGTGTGCTGGAAGGGCGAAACATCCTGTAACCAGTCAGACTAGTCCGGCAGCGGTCGCGACCAGCGGTGCGAGCCCTCACACGGGCGGTGCGGCCACAAGTTCGGTGCGGCCGAATTCCTCGTCAGCACGGGTGTGACGGAAAGGTCACGATAGCGTAGGCGGATGCCCGAGATGCCGCAGCTCCGACCACGATCTGTACGCGAGCTACGAGCCTGGCGCAACGCTGTTTTCCTTGTATTCTTTCTCTCCGGCTTGTCCATTGCCACGTGGGTTGCGCGATTACCGGCGCTGCGTGATGTCGTCGGACTCTCGATGCAGGAGGTGGGGTTAGTCATTGCCACCGGAGCGGTTGGTTCTGTCGTGGGGTTAGTGCTCGCACCCCCGGTGCTCGCGCGACTCGGCAGCCGGTGGGGCATGAGCGGCGCACTCGTAACGGTGTCGGTTGGGGTGGTGCTGGTAGGGATCGGTGGGTCAATGCTGCCCTCTGCGCTACTGATCTCCCTCGGCTTGGCGCTGTGCGGGCTGGGCAACGGAGCGGTTGATGTCATGATGAACGTGGAGGCCGCGAGCGCCGAGCGAGAACTGGGCCGCACGCTCATGCCGCTCATGCACGCCTTCTTCAGCTTTGGCACCGCCGCCGGAGCATTCACCGCCGCCGCTGCGGCCAGCCTCAGCACCAATCTGCTGCCACACTTCGTTCTCATTGCGATGTTGATCGGTGGCGGGGGTGTCATCGCGGTGCGCTCTGTTCCGATTCCGGCACGCGCGGCGCCCGGTGGCCCGGATCAGCTCGAAGCGCGAGTGACCGATGACACACTCGCCCGTGAGAAGGTCACCCGGCGGCTCACTGTGACCAGAACACTGTCACAGTGGCGCGCTCGCCTGCGAGAAAGTCTCGCCGTCTGGGCGGACATCCGGCTGCTATTGATCGGTACCATCATGCTCGGCATGGCCTTCGCCGAAGGGTCAGCCAACGATTGGCTCGTGATCGCCATCGTTGACGGACACCACCTCACGAGCACAGCGGCAGCCGTTATGTTTGGCATCTTCAGCGTCGCGATGACGGGTGCCCGAGTGCTCGGCGGACCCCTCATCGACCGATTCGGCCGGGTGCCGGTTCTGCGGACACTCGGAGTGGCCGGGATGCTCGGGCTCGCGCTCTTCATCTGGGGCTCTGCACCCTGGGTGTACGCGGTCGGTGCCGTGCTGTGGGCAATCGGCTGTTCGCTCGGGTTTCCGGTCGGGATGTCCGCTGCCGCCGATGATCCGGTGAACCCCACCGCACGGGTGAGTGCCGTCGCGATCATCGGATACTGCGCCTTCCTGACGGGCCCGCCGCTGCTGGGGTTTCTCGGTCAGCGCTGGGGTATCCTTACCGCGCTCACGGTCGTGCTCGCGCTCATCACCACCGCAACGCTGCTCGCGCCCGCGGCCCGCGAGCGACTCCGACCGCAACCTGTCACACCCTATGAAAAGTAGGCTCGCTTCGTGCGCCTTGCTTATTGCAGACCGTGCGGCAGCTATTGCAGATCTTTCAGCAGATGACTGTTCGGAGTTGGCGAACAATCAAACGGCTAATCGAACTGCTCGATGCCGACTGACGCCTCTCCTGCCACTCCAGGTTGAGCCGACCCCGTACCCTGAGTTGGTGAGACTTATCATCGCCCGCTGCTCGGTTGACTATACGGGACGCCTGAGCGCCCACTTGCCGCTTGCCACGCGCCTGCTGATGCTCAAAGCAGACGGCTCGGTCCTCGTCCACAGCGACTCGCTCAGCTACAAACCGCTAAATTGGATGAGCCCACCCTGTTCGCTCGCCACTGCCGAGCCCGACGCCGATCAGCTGGCAGCGGGGGTCACCGAGGTCTGGCGGGTCACCCACTCAAAAACCGCCGACCGGCTCGTCATCACCATCTTCGACATCCAGCACGAGAGTGAGCACAGTCTGGGTGTTGACCCGGGTTTGCAAAAAGACGGCGTCGAGGCGCACCTGCAGCAGCTGCTCGCCGAACAGATTGAACTACTCGGGCCCGGGCACCGACTCGTACGCCGTGAACACATGACCGCCATCGGCCCGGTTGACATTCTGGCAACGGATGCCTCGGGGCTCTCCATCGCCGTTGAACTCAAACGACGCGGCGACATCGACGGGGTCGAACAACTGTCCCGATACCTCGAACTCATGAATCGCGACCCGCACCTCGCCCCGGTGAGCGGGGTCTTTGCGGCGCAGGAAATCAAACCCCAAGCACGAACGCTGGCGGAAGACCGAGGCATCCGTTGTCTTGTGCTCGATTACGATGCGATGCGCGGCATCGATGATTCGGGGTCACGACTCTTTTGACCTTCGGGGCACAGCTCTGTAGCTGGCGGCTATCCGCGTACGTCGGTCAAGATCAACCCCCGTAAGATAGCTCGGTGGCTTCACTGACTCTGACCAGCACGCGCACCTGGAGCGCGGTTCTCTTCGATCTCGACGGAACACTCATCGATTCCGCCGGGGATATCACGGCCTCACTGGCCTACATGTTCTCCGAATTAGACAGGCCGATCCCATCGGAAGATGTTCTTCGCACCTACGTTGGACCACCACTGCTGGACTCACTCCAATCACTGGCCGGATTCTCACTGACTGATGCACTGAGCGCAGTGACCATCTACCGCAGCAATTACCGTGACCGGGTGCTACGCTCACCCGTGTTCCCCGGTGTCGCAGGTCTGCTCGAACGGCTGTATACCACCGGGCTACCCGTCGCGCTCGCGACATCCAAACCAGAAAATATGGCGCGCCTTGTGCTCGAACACACGAACCTTGCGCCATATTTCACCGTCATCACCGGGGCCAGCGAAGACGGACAACTCAGTACAAAAGCGGACATCATCGCAGAGACACTGCGGCGGCTCACTGCTCTCGGCATCAACACCGACAACCCGGTGATGGTCGGCGACCGCAACTATGACGTCGTGGGAGCAACTGCCAACGACATCCCGACGATTCTTGTTGAGTGGGGGTACGGATCTCCCGCGGAAGCCGCAGAGGCGATCGCCACCGTTCACTCGGCCGATCAATTGCGAACGATGCTCCTGCGAGCGAAACCCACCATCAACTAGCCCGCGGGCAGACACGAACGCACACGAGCTGCGTCTAGGCAAACAGTGCTCGACCGACATGCTCACCCGGTGCGATCCCACCCGGAACCGCAAAGATCGCCGATCCCACGTGTCGGAGATACTCGTTAAGCCCGTCGGAGGCAAGATTTCGCTGCACCGCAATAAACTGCTCGGGTGAGCGCTGGAAACTGAGGAAGAATAACCCTGCGTCCAACCGCCCGAGTTCGTCATTGCCGTCGACAAAGTTGTAGCCGCGGCGAAGCAACTGCACACCACCATTGATGGTGGGGTGCGCGAGTCGCACGTGCGAATTTTTGTCAATCAACGGTTGTCCTGCAACCCCCGTCTTCTCGAAATCAGGCTGTGTAAACTCGGTCCCCCCGGACAGCGGGGCCCCCTCCCCCTTCGACCGGCCAACGACCCGTTCCTGCTCCCCCAGCTGCGTTCGGTCCCAGTTCTCGATTATCATCCGAATTCGGCGCGCAACCAGATATGAGCCACCCGCCAACCAAGCGGGTTGATCGGATGAGGCAACCCACACCTGCTCGGTGAGGAGGTTCTTCTGTTCAGCCTTAACGTTCGCGGTACCGTCCTTGAACCCGAAAAGGTTACGCGGTGTCACCTGTGTCGTTGACGTGGATGACGTGCGCCCGAATCCCAACTGCGACCACCGCAGGCTTGCACGCCCGAAGGCGATCCGGCTGAGATTCCGGATCGCGTGGACAGCAACCTGCGGGTCATCCGAACACGCCTGAATGCAAAGGTCGCCACCGGAGAGTTCAGGTTTTAGGGCATCACCCTGAAACCGCGGGAGTATCTGCAGTTGCGGCGGGCGGCGAGATGCCAGGCCGAATCGGTCGGTGCCCGAGGCATCCACAAACAAGCCGGGACCAAACCCGAAGGTAATCGTAAGCCCGGCGGGTACAAGGCCCTGCGCCTCGCCGGTGTCGTCAGGTGGCGCGTAATCAGAACCGCCCACGGCTCCACCTTCGGTGACCTCCTTGCCCTGGGTCAAGCGTGCGGCGGCGGCGGTCCAGTCGGTGAGTAGCGACACAAGACCCGCGCGGTCGAGCGTTGAACTGACATCAAACGCCGCAAAGTGCAGGCGATCCTGCGCGGGTGTGACGATTCCTGCCTGGTGTTCACCGTAGAACGGATAGACCGCACCCGCGGCACCCGGCGCCGTGGCACCGAGGCCTCCGGTAGCCTGCACGGCAGCAGCCGTTCCCACCGCACCGACAACGGCTCCCGCCGCACCAGCGCCCAGCAACCCAAAGAGCTGTCGCCTGCTAACCGTGCTGCTCGAGGCCACTTCTTCAGCAGACCCCGACGCATCACCGGCGGACAGCACACCTACAGACTCCGACGCGTCAACAACAGACCCCGATGCATCAGCGGCCAGTGGTGCCCCACTGCCGGCCACCGCCTCTTCACCGTTCGATGTTGTAATACCCACCGCCCGACTCTACTTGGCGGGAAGACCGAGTACCACATGCGTGAGCTTTGAGAGCGGCTCTGCCAGGGCATTGACCTGATCAGAGAGCACCTTCCGATCGGTCGTGCCGACCGTGCGGTAGTCCACAAAGCCCGCCTCCAACGACCCATAGGTGCTCAGCGCTTTTTCGAGTGCCTGGAACTGCGTCGCAATCTCAGCGGCAAGTGCCACTCCCTGAGCACCTCTGGCCTCAGCCAGGGGTCGAACCGCGCCGAACGCAACGCCAGCACCCTGTACGTTCGCGGCGAAGTCGCTGAGATCCGTGCCCGACCACCAGTCTTCCTCTCCGGTGATCTTGCCCGCAGCCACCTCATCGAGCAGAGCGATCGCACCGTTTGAGATCGCGTCAAGGCTCACCGTGAAGGTCGGCGAGGTGACAAGGGTGTGGAGCTGAGTGACATCCGCCACGAGACCATCGGCGAAGGATGCCCGCTGCTCGGGTGTTGACACGGTCCAACCGCTGTGGGCATCCTTACCATCGGAATTGAGGGCTCCCGCCGCGGGCGGCCACAGGTCCTTCTCGATCCGGTGGAAACCGGTCCACTGCAGCCCATCAGCAACGGCGTCGACCTCGCGGAAGTCGATCTTGGGGTCGAGGTCACCAAACGCCTCCGCGGTCGGCTCAATTCGCTCGTAACTCACCCGAGCTGATGCAAAAAGCTTCCGAGCGGTCTCATCATCACCGCTCTTGTAGGCCGCCGTGAACTTCTTCACCGCTGGGATGAGCTCTGCCACCTGCGATCTCAGATAAGCCACGTACTGCGTCACGGCCTGCTCAGAGAGAGCCGTCTCACTCGCCGAGGCGGTGCTCAGGGTGCCGGTCACGGTAAACGCCGCAAGCCCGACGGGAGCTCCTACCTGCTGAAACTTACACGCCGTGTAATAGGTTCCCGGCGCAAGCTGTGCCACGAAGTCAACCTTCTGCCCGGGCGTTACGTTCTCCTTCTCACCCACGATGCGGAGCTTGTCGTTTGCGAGAATTTCGAACTCGTTGACATCCGAACCCTTGTTCTCAAGATGAAATGTCACGGCACCCGCGGTCGTGGTCGCGGTTTTGACGGCGCATCCGGTGTCGGTAATGGTGACTGGGATAGCGCTAGCCAGGTCTGCCTTGGCGACGCAGCCGGACAGGATAACCGCGAGGGCTACGGTGGCGACCGGGGCGGCAGCAAAGGGGGCGCGACGAATCATGGATACTCCAGGGTTGTGGTGGTCAAGGGCATGGGTCATGCGTGAAACGTGTGTGTGAGGTGTGCGTGTCAGCGTGAAACGCGTGTGCGTAAAATGTGCGTGTCAGCGTGAAACGAGAGCAGAAACATCGTGCACGTAGGGGGTCGAGGGCACGGCCCCGACAGACTCCCGGGGTGACGACACCGGTACCGGCCGAGCGCGTACGCCCACCCGTGCTGCGCGGCGGCGCAGCACACGCAGATAGGTCACCGTGACAATGACCCCGTAGGTCGTCCACGCGATAACCTGCGGCCAGGTTGGGTCGGGTCGGAAGTTGAAGATGCCACGAAGGGTGGCGTCGAGCCATCCACCCGGCGGCACAACGCTCTGTAGGTTGTACGCCGCCGCACCGAGCCCCGGCAACAGATTTGCCTCTTGCAGGTCACCAATTCCGTATGCAAGAACACCCGCAGCAACGATAACCAACAGCAAACCGGTCCACGTAAAGAATCGAGAAAGGTTGATTCGCACGAGTCCGCGCGAAATCGCCCAGGCCAGAGCGGCGGCGGTCACAATTCCCAGCAGGGCACCGACCGTTCCGAGGGTTGCATCGGTGCCGCTGGACACATTGGCCCAGACAAAAAGCGCCGTCTCGAGTCCCTCACGCCCGACACTGAGTGCGCCCACCGTGACAATCGCGAACCAAGACCCCACCGTCGCTGAGTCAATCTGACCGTGCAGCGCCTGCGAAAGGGATGCCCCGTGTGTGGCCATCCAGAAAACCATCCACGTCACCATGGCGACCGCAAGCAACGAGAGCACTCCACCGAGTATCTCCTGCGTCTCGAACGTGAGCGCGTACGGCCCCCACGTGAGGAGCGCCCCGACCCCGAGCGACACGGCAATGGCTGCGGCAATCCCCATCCAGAGCCGACCAAGCAGCTGGCGACGACCAGTCTTACCGAGATACGCCACGAGAATGCCGACAATCAAGCCCGCCTCGAGGCCTTCACGCAGGCCAATGAGGTAGTTGGATAGCACGGGTGTCGCCTCCTAAATCACGAATAGTAATCTAAGGCTAACCTAACTTTTGCTGATTGCCAATACCCGCGTGAAATATGACGTCACGACACAGGCGTGCGGAGCGATCCCCCACGGACACTACGGGGTATCACCGCGGAGTTTTACACCCGCCGCGAGACGGTAGCGCTTTATCTCCGCGGTTTCCGAAGCGCGTTCCAGGTCGATTCGCAAGAGTTCGAGCCGGATGTCCCGATCCCGCACGTAGTCCGAATCGACTTCCACCCTCGGCCATCCCCGCCACTCGCGATCAAGCCGAGCCCTGATGGCATCCGCGACATCCTCCCAGGCATCCTCGCGAGCACGCTCGACGAATGTGTCAAGATACGCGGGATCGGCGGCGCGGGTGTCAAACTCGGTCGCGATGGCTTCCTGAACCTGTTCGCGGCGGCGCAAATTGGGGGCATCCGCCCGGTGATAATCGTGCTGGTGCTGTGATCGACCGGAGCGCTCGGTGGCCGTCTCGCGTTCGAGCGCGGTTCGCGCGGCTTCCGCGCGGCACTGCTCTGCGAGTTCCGTGAGTACCCGACTCGCCTCAAGGACAGCGGTCTGCGACGTAAACGGTTCGTCACCACGCAGCGCACCAACAACGAAACGATTACGCAGAGCTATCCGGGCCGCAGACTCGGCAACGAGCAGACCTTCGGCAAACAGGTCCGCAGAGGATATCTCCCGTGGCAGCGGCAGCGCGCGCCGATCAAACGGCTTGAACCGCTGTCGTCGCCGCCACCACTTTTTCTTCATTCCGACACCCGAACTACAGCGTAACCGGCGGTGCGCAACCAGCGCAACGACTCGAATTGCGGCAGCCGAGTGAAACCCGCGGGCCCCGGCCGGCTACCCGGCGCGGTTGGTCGTTACACCAGCGGTGTTGACGACACCCGCATTCCCCTCACGCACGTCCGCCGTAATCCGCTGGCCCAACGCCACGAAGAGCAGAGCAAGACCAGTGGCTATCGTGATGTGTCCGAGTCCCGCTATCCCGCTCAGTGCTGCGCCGAACGATCCTCCGAGCACCGTGCTTGTGCCGTGCCAGATCATCATTCCCACGGTGAGCACCAGACCTGCGTTGTAGACCCAGAAGAACCATGTGAAGAGTGGGCTGCGCGAGAGAACAAACAACTTTTCCAGCACTAAAACCAACAAAAAAACCACAAACCCGAGGGTCAACAGGTGGCCGTGAACTTCGCCCAACTGGGTTGATTGCCCCGCCGGGAAGTCTGTCAACTTGGTGAGTTCCCGGTAGTACAGGCCGGATGCGACACCGAGAACCATGTACACGGCAGCGGAATAGAACAGTTTCAGCACGGCGCATCCTTACCTGGGGGTTGATATGGTCACAAACAGAAACAGTCGGTGCGCGAGGGGGGACTCGAACCCCCACACCCTTACGAGTACTGGCACCTGAAGCCAGCGCGTCTACCATTCCGCCACTCGCGCACATGTGGCGCACCTCGCGGTGCGTCCGGTCTCGTGAGACTAACACTTCAGCGAGCCGCGCGCCATTTCTGGACTCACCGCGGCGGGCTGCAAGAGTGTTAGGAAACATCCCCGGTTTCCCTCGGCGATGAATCTCACTCCGGGAGACAAGCCTGAACGTGGAGACAAACATACGAAACTCCCGGCCAGCTCTCGCCCACCAGGCGCACAATAGGATGAGTCGCAGCGTGAAATGAGGTTGCCAGCCGACCCGCGCTAACATTGCGGGTGCGAACTGAAAAGCCTCGCGAGAACAACGGGAGACCTGTGGGCCTACTGGACAACTTCGAGAAGGGGTTAGAGCGTGCCGTAAATGGCGCGTTTGCGCGAACCTTTCGCTCCGGCCTGCAGCCGGTGGAGATCAGCTCTGCCCTCAAGCGCGAGATCGACACGAACGCGGCAATTGTTGCTCGTGATCGGGTGCTCGTGCCCAATACCTTCGTGGTCCGGCTTGCTCCAGAAGATCATGAACGGATGACGAAACTGGGTTCCGCGCTTAACTCAGAACTCGTTGACCTCGTGCAGAAACACGCGCGTCACCAGGGATTTCAGTTTGCCGGTGGTATCTCCATCACACTCACCGCCGACCCTGGTTTACAGCTGGGCATGATTGCGGTCGATTCTCGCAGCGCGCAGGGCCAGGTCACGTGGACACCGGTGCTCGAGGTTAACGGGTCAGCCCATCCGCTGACCGCATCTCGCACCGTCATCGGACGCGGTGCCGAAACTGACCTCCCGATTGACGATCCGAGAGCATCGCGCCGTCACGCTGAGGTGTTGTGGGACGGTCGGCACGCCCGCGTTCGTGATCTCAGCTCAACCAATGGCACACAGCTCAATGGCATGATCATCCGCGACGCCGTGCTGGAGCCCGACTCGGTTATTACCATCGGTGCGACACACCTCACATTCCGCGTGCTCGCGCAGGCCGCATCGGTGCCAACCTCTCGGCAACACCGCTCCAAGGTCTGGGAGAGCTCATCGTGACGACCCCGTCGCAGTTGACGCTGGTCGTGCTTCAACTCGTGTTTCTTGGCCTGCTCTGGGCGTTTATTTTTGCGGTCGTCTACTCGATTCGCAGCGATCTTTTCGGCAGCCGAGTGCGAAAACTGCAGCCGGATGCTTCGTCCGCGGCATCCTCAAACACAGCGGTCGCAGCCGGGCCGCTGCTGACACCCGGTGCCGATCCCGCCGTCGCACCTCCGCCGATCCGGCGCACAACCCCCGCCACAGCCTCGAGCGTTAACCACGGCCAGCTGGCCTCGTCCGACAACGCGACACACCTCGCGATCACCAACGGCACAAAGGCCGGTCAGGAGTTCCCGCTCGGTTCCGACGAGATCCTCATTGGCCGGTCCAGTGATTGCACGATCATCATCCGCGACGACTACACGTCCACTCATCACGCTCGAATCATGCTCTGGAACAGCCGCTGGATGATCCAAGACCTCGATTCGACCAACGGTACCTTCCTCGATAACTCACGGGTGAGCACACCGACCCCGATCCCGCTGGGTGCACAGGTCAAGGTTGGGGCGACAACGTTTGAGCTGCGGCGGTAACCCGTGGTCAGCATCAAGGCAAGCGCCGCCGTCTCGCACGTCGGTCGCATCCGGCCCAATAACCAAGATTCTGGCTACGTCGGCCAGCGGCTGTTTCTGGTTGCCGACGGCATGGGCGGTCATGCCGGAGGAGATGTCGCGAGCGCCCTCGCCGCCCAGCGAGTCAGCGGTGCCGACACCGAGTACGAGTCTCCCGCGGCCGCCCGCACCGCGCTGGAGATGGCACTGCTGGCGGCAAACGAGGAGATCAACGATACCGTTGCCGATCACTCCGAGCTCACCGGGATGGGCACCACTGTGTCGGCCGCACTCTTTACGGGTAACACGATGGTCATTGCGCACATCGGTGACTCGCGGTTGTACCTGCTTCGTTCCAATGAGCTGCGACAGATCTCCACTGACCATACTTTCGTGCAGCGACTGGTGGCGGCCGGCCGCATCACGGCCGACGAGGCCATGACCCACCCTCGCCGGTCCGTGTTGATGCGGGTGCTCGGTGATGTGGAGACCAGCCCCGATGTCGACACGATGGAGTTGGAAGCCCGCGAGGGTGACCGGTGGATGATCTGTTCTGACGGGCTTTCCGGGGTGGTCGGGTTCGACGAACTGCAAGAGCACATGACGAGCGGCCTCGGGGCTCAGTCGCTCGCAGAGCGTCTTGTCAAAGCATCGCTCGACGGCGGTGCACCCGACAATGTCACCGTTGTGATCGTCGATATTGGTGAGCCGCCTGCCCCGCTGACCCCGCCGCGGTTTGTCGGCTCCGCGGCGACTCCGATCACGCTGAGCGTGAGCCACGACGTCATTCGCAGCCGACGACTCATTCAGACACTCACACCGTTCCGGCCACAGCCGGTGCAGGAGTCTCACTTTGAGCCAGATTCGCGTGAATACCTTGATGAGCTCATTGAGGAGGATGCCCGGCGTCAGCGCCGCCGCCGCCGCGTGTGGTTGGTGTGGGTCCTGCTTGCCGCGGGTGTCATTGCTGTTGCCAGCATGCTCGGCTACCAGTGGACTCAGTCTCGTTATTACGTCGGTGAATCGAACGGGCGAGTCGCCATTTACCAGGGTGTGCAACAGGATCTTGGCCCGATCACGCTCAGCAGGCTCGCACTCGAAACCACCACGGATGTTTCGAGCCTGAGCAGCTATGACCGGCAGCGTGTCGAGCAGACAATCAGTGCCGATTCGCTGGCGGGAGCCCAGCAAATCGTACAGCGATTGAAGGCTTCTGTTGAGTAGCGCCACCGAATCTGTCACCGCAGCACCCACACCGCCCCGCGGTGTGCGGCGGCTCCGACGACCACAACGGGTTCGCAACCTCGAGCTGCTTCTGCTGGTTGCCGCGTGCGGTCTAAATATTTTTGCCATCGTGCTTGTCCAACTCGGCACCCTACGCACACTCAACCCGCAGGTGTTTATCCTCGGCACGGGCATCTCGGTGCTCGTGTTTGGGGTGCACACCGCGATGCGATTCCTAGCACGTGATGCCGATCCTTTTCTGCTCCCGATTGCCACCCTCCTCAACGGGCTGGGCATCGCCATGATCTATCGGATTGACCTGGCAAACCACGAAACCGGTTGGCAAAGCGCCGCACTCCGGCAGGTGGCGTGGAGCACGATCGCGACGGCGTGTGCCGTTGTGACAATCATTGCGCTGCGCAATCACCGGGTGCTCTTTCGATACACCTACCTCGCCGGGTTCACCGCGATTGTGTTGCTGTTGCTGCCGCTGGTGCCCGGTCTTGGACGAGAGGTGAGCGGGGCACGGGTGTGGATCGGGTTTGGTAGCTTCGCGACGTTCCAGCCCGGCGAGATCGCAAAGATCGCGTTGGCCGTGTTCTTTGCCGGATACCTCGTGACCAACCGTGATTCACTGTCGATGGTGGGACGCAGAGTGCTCGGCATGCGTTTTCCCCGGGCTCGGGATCTCGGACCGCTGTTGGTGGTGTGGGCCTTCTCGATGTCCGTCATTGTGTTCCAGCGCGACCTCGGAACCGCGCTGCTGTTCTTCGGACTCTTCCTCGTCACGCTCTACATCGCAACCGGCCGACTCTCCTGGGTATTGTGCGGACTGCTCCTGTTTATCGCGGGCGCACTCGTGGCGAGCCAGACTCTTGACTACGTGCACAACCGCTTCGAAAATTGGCTGGATCCGTTCAACCCGGCGCGAGCACAGGGGGCGAGTTACCAACTCGTGCAAGGATTATTCGGACTCGCACACGGCGGGTTTGTTGGCACCGGTTGGGGTCTGGGCCGCCCCGACATCACACCGGTCTCGCAGAGTGACTATATTGTGGCGAGCCTCGGTGAAGAGTTGGGATTGACGGGTGTTTTCGCCATTCTTGCGCTGTATATCCTGTTTGTTTCCCGCGGCCTGCGCATTGGTTTCGCGGGACACGATGATTTCGGCAAACTGCTCGGAGTGGGCCTTTCCTTCGTCGTCGCGCTGCAGGTGTTCATTGTGGTCGGCGGGGTGACCCGAGTCATCCCGCTTACCGGACTCACCACTCCGTTCCTCGCGGCCGGTGGTTCATCGCTCGTGGCCAACTGGATCGTTGTCGCCCTGCTGCTGCGGTTATCCGACACCATACGAAAGCGACCAAGGCTGGTGATCGGCGGATGACCCGTGAACTCAGGCGCGTTACGCTGCTCATTTTTGCGATGTTCGCCGCCCTGCTCGTCTCGACCACCACGATCCAGTACGCGCAGGCGGGTAACCTGGCGGCGGATTCTCGCAACGTCCGAACCCTCTATGAGAGTTACTCCACGCAGCGCGGGCCCATCCTCGTCAAGGGCACTCCCATCGCCTCCTCGGTGCCTTCCGCCGACAACTACAAGTACCTGCGCAGCTACGCCGACGGTCCGATGTACTCGGCCGTCACGGGGTTCTACCCGGTAAATGGTGAACCGACCGGACTTGAGTATTCGATGAACGCGGAACTGAGCGGCACATCGTCCGGGCAGTTCTTTGACCGACTCAAACGACTTGTCACGGGTCAGGTGCCGGTCGGGGCATCCGTAGAAACGACCATCGATCCGGTTGCGCAAAAAGCCGCCTGGGATGCCCTGGGCAGCTACACCGGATCGGTCATTGTCACCGAGCCAGCAACCGGCCGGATCGTCGCAATGGTCTCAAAGCCCGGCTACGACCCCAATATCCTCGCGGTTCACGAGGGCAATAAAGTGGATGCCTCCTACCGAGCGCTAACCTCCGACCCGGGCTCGCCCCTCATTAACAGGGCCATCTCCGGTAACCTGAACCCGCCCGGGTCAGTCTTCAAGCTCGTCGTTGCCTCCGCGGCACTGGAGTCCGGCAGGTACACCGGCGACTCGGAACTGCCCAACCCCGGTGCGCTGACCCTTCCGGGAACCACGGCCGTGGTTCACAACTCCGATGATGGCACCTGCGGGTCCGGTGCCACCGCCACAATCGCGACCGCGCTGCGGCTTTCCTGCAATATCCCCTTTGCAGAGCTCGGGATGGAACTGGGCGGTGGTGCCATTCGGGCGCAGGCCGAAAAATACGGGTTCAACAGCACGTTTACTATCCCTATGACCACCGCCGCGAGCGTCTATCCGCGGGTATTGGATGTCCCACAAACCGGGCTCAGCGCGTTTGGTCAGGGCAACGATCGGGTTACCCCCATTCAAATGGCGATCGTCAGCAGCACCATTGCCAACGGCGGCATGGTGATGGTACCCAGTGTGGTTGAGTCGGTGACCGCGCCCGATCTCACCCCCATCTCGGGGTTCAACCCGGCAACCCGCGGTCGAGCCATTTCTGAGAAAACCGCCACCGCTCTCACCCGCATGATGGTGGACAACGTTCGAGATGGAGCTGCGAGTAATGCAAGAATAGAGGGCGTCGCCGTGGCTGGAAAAACGGGTACCGCGGAGAACGGTACAACGGATCCATACACCCTGTGGTTTACCGGGTTCGCCCCGGCCGATAACCCGAGGTATGCCATCACGGTACTGGTCGAAAACGGCGGCGGGCTTGGCCAGACGGGATACGGCAACCTTGTTGCTGCCCCAATCGCAAAGAAAGTACTAGAGGCGGTGCTGAAGAAATGAGACCAAGCCCAGGGCTCACATTCGGGAGTCGTTACGAGCTGGAGTCGCGCATTGCCATTGGTGGCATGGGTGAAGTGTGGCAGGCCACAGACGTCCTCATTGGTCGCCGGGTCGCCATCAAGATCCTGAAGGACGAGTATCTCGGCGACCCGGGCTTTTTGGAGCGGTTCCGGGCAGAGGCCCGGCACGCGGCTCTGGTCAACCACGAGGGCATTGCGAACGTCTTCGACTACGGCGAGGAGAATGGCAGCGCATATCTTGTTATGGAGCTGGTTCCGGGCGAACCGCTCTCGAGTGTGCTGGAGCGCGAACACGTTCTTGCCAGTGATCGAGTGCTCGACATCGTCGCGCAGACCGCAGCTGCACTACACGCTGCCCACGAAGCGGGACTCGTTCACCGAGACATCAAGCCGGGCAACCTCCTGATCACACCGGACGGTCGCGTGAAGATCACCGACTTCGGTATCGCCCGAATCGCTGACCAGGTGCCACTGACCGCGACCGGTCAGGTCATGGGCACGGTGCAGTACCTCTCGCCCGAGCAGGCATCGGGGCACGCGGCATCCCCCACAACCGATATTTATTCGCTTGGCATCGTCGCCTACGAAGCACTGGCTGGCCGTCGGCCTTTCACCGGTGAATCGCAGGTCGCTATTGCAATGGCGCAGATCAATGACACCCCACCAGAGCTTCCGGTCACGGTGTCTGATCCGGTGCGCAACCTGGTGTACGCGTGCATCGCGAAGAATCCCAGCGATCGACCACAGACGGCAGCGCATCTAGCGCGCGCTGCAACCGCACTGCGACGCGGCAACATGCACGCTGCCCTTGAGGCTGTGCCCGCGATTTCCGGCACGAGTGCGAGTGCGCCGGATGAGACAATGCTGCTGCTGCATCCCGGTGCTGACGCCATGACCACCCTGATGAACGAGCCGTCGTACCCCACCCAGCTGGAGGTTAAGCCTGAACCACAGAAACGCAGTCCGTGGACATGGCCGCTTGTCACGCTCGCGGTCATCTTTGTCGTCGTTCTCGTTGTCGCGCTCATAACAATGTTCAACAATCTCGCGAATAACTCCCTGTCGACCCCCACACCAACCCTGATGGTCACCCCAGCCCCGACACCAACAGTGACACCGACGACCACCGCGCCGACCCCCACTGTCAGCCCCGCTGCAACCGCAACACCAACACCTGCCCCGACTCTTGACCCCAGCGCGTATGTGGATAAGAACAAAGACGAGGTGCGCAACGCCCTCGCGGGCATGGGATACCCCGTGAACCTCCAGCCGGGCACCCCTGCCGACGATCCGTCGAAAACTGACACGGTTTCCGGCATCAACCCGTCCGGGCCGGTGCCCGTGGGCACCCAAATTACCGTGACCTTTTTTACGGCCCCCGTGCCCCCGACCGCGCCATCCCTCGCACCGACGGTACCCCCCGCCTCCACCGGAAAACAAGCGACTGTGACGTGGGAACCGCAGTCCTGCCCTACCGGCCAGACTCTCAGCGGCTACTCCATATCTGTTACCGGTGCCGCCGCCGCTTCGAATGCTGTGGTGTCCGCATCTACGACCAACACTCAGATCACTGTGAACGGCAGCCCGGGGCAAACCTTCGGGGTGAGCTTTCGGTATTTCTGTGGTCGGCAGGCATCACCGTATTCACCGACGGTGACGGTCACGATCGTGCCCTAACCACACCGCAGCCCACCACAATACCGACGAGAGGAACACCACCGTGACCGACGATGAACGTCTTCTCGCTGAGCGTTACCGCCTCGGTGACCTCATCGGTCGGGGTGGGATGTCCACCGTTCATCGCGCTGTCGATACCCGACTGCGTCGAGTTGTTGCGGTGAAACTGCTCAAACCACAACTGGCTACCAATCCTTCGTTTCGGATGCGATTCCGACAGGAAGCACAGGCGTCATCCCGGATGACTCACCCCACGATCGTTCGCATTTATGACGCTGGCGAAGAAACCTCCCGTGACAGCGCGGGACATGACGTGCAGGTGCCGTTCATTGTCATGGAGTATGTCGAGGGGCGACTGGTCAAGGACATCCTTGACGACGGGCCACTCACCTCAAGCGCTGCCGCCCACATCGCTGAAGGTGTGCTCACCGCACTCGAGTATTCACACCGTGCCGGAGTGGTGCACCGTGATATCAAGCCGGGAAATGTCATGGTGACCGCGAGCGGCCAGGTCAAGGTGATGGATTTTGGGATCGCTCGTGCGGTTACCGAGTCAACGAGCAATGTGGCGCAGACCACCTCGATCCTTGGTACTGCGGCATATTTTTCGCCGGAACAGGCCCGGGGGGAGTCGGTTGACGCCCGCACCGACCTCTACTCGACCGGTGTCATGCTCTTTGAAATGCTGACCGGTGTTCAACCTTTTCGTGCTGAAACACCGGTTGCCGTGGCCTATCAGCATCTCAGCGAAACACCACCCGCTCCGAGTTCGTTTAACCCAAAAGTCTCGCCCGCGTTTGACGTTGTGGTGGAACGGGCGCTGCAGAAGGGACGCACTCAGCGTTACCAGACGGTAGCGGAGTTTCGGGCGGATGTGTTGGCTGCCGCTGCGGGCCGGGTTCCGCTGCACCGGGAACCGGATCAAACCGAGGTGCTGTTTGGGGCTCCTGTCACCACACTCACCAGCTCCGAGCTCGCGCTCCGGCAGTTAACCGAAGATGAAACGACGGTGCGCACGCAACGACGCCCCCCTGCGGTCTGGGTGTGGGCCGGTATCGTCGCAACACTTGTTATCGTGGCGGCCGTGATGTACTGGGCGTTTAACCTCCAACCCTCTGCCCCCTTGCCACCGAATGTGCGCACAATTCCCCCATTAGCGCAGCTCTCGTATGAAGATGCGGTCGCTAAGCTGAAGGAGATAGGCCTAAATTCCACGCGCGCCGATCAGCCCAGTGCGACCGCAGCGAAGGACGCCGTCATCCGTAGCGACCCAGCCGCCGGGGAGAAAGTTGACAGTGATACGGTCGTAAAGTTGTACGTGTCAGCAGGCCCGCTCCCGGTTGTGGCACCGGATGTCCGCAACAAAAATATCAACCAGGCCAAAACTGATCTCACTGCCGCCGGTCTCAACCCGGGTACCGAGTCTCGGGTGAACTCCCCCTCCATTGCGGCCGACATCGTAATCAGCACTGACCCTGCACCAGATTCCACGGTCCCGGCGGGCGCGACCATTAACCTCCAAATCTCGACGGGCAGGGTGACGCTGCCCGACTTCGTCGGAAAACCGCAGGCCACGGTTGCGAGCACACTCGTATCCGACGACCTGCAGCTGACCGCAGACCTGAAGCCTGACAACACGTGCGGGTCAGAAGCAGGAGCACCGATTACCCGGCAGTCCCCCGCGCCGGGGGAAGTCCCCCAGCACTCGACGGTGCAGATTTTTTATTGCACCGGATAGACACACGCCGCGTGTAGCACCGAGACCCACCCGCACAGCGCAATCGATCATCCCGGCCAACGATGCCACGGCTTCGGAGGCTTCAATGGTGCTTCAGCTTCGTACCGATCATCCCGGCCAACGATGCTACGGCGCTCCCGCGACCCGCACACCCGGTGCTCGAAGCTACGCGAGCAACGGCTTGAGGAAAGCGGCTCGTTCTTGTGCACCCGGAAGGCCAGCGGTCGCTAGCCAGTTTCCAAGCAGCTGATATCCCCCCTCTGTCAGCACGGATTCGGGATGGAACTGAACGCCGTAGATGGGGGCCGAGACGTGCTGCACCCCCATGATCACACCGCCGACTGTACGGCTGGTTACTCGGAGTGAACCGGGCACCGTATCAGACACAATGGCCAGTGAATGATATCGGGTCGCCCGGAACTCGGTGGGCACTCCCTCGTAAAGCGGGCTGCCATCGTGTAGCACCTGTGAGGTCTTGCCGTGCATGAGCTCTTCCGCGCCGGTAACCACGGCACCGAAGGCCTCCGCAATCGCCTGGTGCCCGAGGCACACTCCCAGCAGCGGAATCTCGGTTGCCAGCGCAACCCGAACGGCTTCGATCGATATACCAGCGTCTGCGGGTGCACCCGGTCCCGGTGAGAGCAGCACCGCATCGTAGTTTGCGAGGTACTCCGGAAGCGCATCAGCGGCCACCGCGTCATTGCGAATGACATCGGTGGTCGCACCCAGTTCTTGCAGATACCCGTTCAGGGTGTAAACAAAGCTGTCATAGTTGTCAACGACCAAAACACGGGTCATTCGGGTACCGTCACGCTCAATGGATTGATGATGCTATCGACCCAGGGGTATACCCAGGTGAAAAGCGCGTACGCCACGGCAAGGACGAGAATGAGCACGAGAACAGCGCGTATCCACCACGGTCCGGGCAAGATCCGCCAGAGTGCACCGTACATGGCCTATTTCCCCCACTTCGCGACGTCGGCAGCGATCTCGGGCGGCGGGTTTCCGGCACCGGGTCGGAATGATTCATACGTTCCGTAGGCGGCGATCCGCTCCGCCGTTGAGTACAGCGGGTTGCAGGTGGTCAGAGTGATGAGCCTATCCGTTGTAGCTTTCGTTGAGACCCTCGGAATCGCGTCGAGCACATCCGTTGCCGTCGGGGTGACATACTCAAGGTTGCGGAACCGGTACGTAAACCAGCCATCCTTCGTTTCAATGTAGATAGGGTCGCCGACCTGGAACTGGTCGATCAGGTGCATGCCACCACCATACGCTGACCGGTGAGCAGCAACCGCAAAGTTGCCGACCGCACCGGGCATTTGTGTCGAGGGGTAGTGTCCGACGCCCATCTTGAAACTGTTTAGCACATCCATGCCGTACCCCTGCGCAATATTGCGCTGGGTTCCAGCACCGAATCGTGGCACGTACATGATCGCAAAGACTTCGGCATTGTCATAGGTTTTAGTGTCGACCACCGGCTCAGCCGGAGTTGCGGGAGCGTTCGGAGCCGGACTGGCAGTTGACGGTGCAGTGGATGGCTCGGGGCTCGTCTTGATGGCCCACTGTGCGTTCTGGTCGGCAGCGGCCGAGGACTGTCCCTTTGCCAGAATCGCGTCGTTCCACCACAGTTGCCACCCAAGGAACAGGAGTACCAGGATACCGGCGGTGATGAACAGCTCCCCACACACACCAACCACGGTCACTCGGCCCCGCGCCCGTCGTCGAGCACGGTTTCGGCTTCTGTCCCGCGGTCGCAGTGGAAGCTCATCCTGCGGCGCAGTCATGGAGTCAATCCTACTCGAATCGTCATATGGTCTAGGCTTCGTTGGACGTGCCGCGATCGGTGCACGCAGGTGCCTCGGCTAGAATCGGCGCATGGCACGTAGCAAATCGGTAAGAACCGAACCCGTCAAGGCTGTGAGCGGCGAGGCGGCGCCTAATCCGGTGTGGTTTAAGCCGGTGATGCTTGGGTTCATGCTCCTGGGACTGCTCTGGATCATTGTCTTTTACATCAGTGGTTCGGTGTGGCCGATCGAGAGTCTCGGCCAGTGGAACATCCTCGTTGGTTTTGGCATCATGCTGATTGGCTTCCTCATGACAACCCGGTGGCGCTGATCGCCTCGCCGGGGCACGCTGCCTGACCCCACAGCCCGAAGTGCACACTCGAGCCCACAGCCCGAGGTGCACGCTCGACCCCGCAGCCCGAGGTACACGCGACCCCCACGACAAGCCCTCGCGGGGCCATCCACAACCCCTCGCGGGGCCATCCAATAACTACACCGGTGTAATTCTCCCCATGTGGAAAGTCCTGTGGATAACCAGCGGGCTAGCCAAGACCCAGTGGCCCGACCGGGAAAACGAAGTATCTCAGGCTCAGCACGATCAACACGAGCGTGAGCCCCGTCATCAGCCAGGGCTGTAACCGCTGTCGGTGGTTTGCGCGAGTTTCCACCAGGATCAGCCCCAACAGCAGTCCGGTCAGGAGTCCGCCGACGTGGGCCTGCCAAGAAATGGTGGGCACAAAAAATCCGAGGGCAAGGTTGATCCCCACCAGCACAAGCAGTTGCACAGTCGGACCACCGAGCCGTCGCTGGATAACAAGCAGCGCGCCCATCACACCAAACAGGGCACCGGATGCCCCGACCACCGCACCGTTGCCCAGCTCACTGAACCACAGCACACCCACCGAGCCACCGAGCCCAGCAATGAAGTAGAGGGCGAGGAACCGCCAGCGACCAAGCATCGGTTCAAGCATTCGCCCCAGCACAAGCAGTGTGTACATGTTGAGGAGGACGTGAAAAATAAGGCTCGAATGCACAAACAGCACCGTGAGCATTCGCCACGGTTCAGAATAGGCCGGGGTTGAATAAGCCGGTTCGTAGTAGAGCAGCTCCGTCACCCTGAGCACCGGAACCAATTGCAGCAGGTACATCACGACCGTGATAGCAATGATCGCGTACGTCACAACGGGGGCATCGCTGGCTTCGGCCCGTCGACGCCACCTCGTCACGAGACTCGGGCGGGTTATCCCGGTTTTGCGCTGGCCTTGAATGCACGAAGGACAGATGACACCCACCGGGGCGGGTGTCTGGCACTCGCCGCACACCGTTTGTCCACACCGCTGACACAGCACAAAACTCTGTCGCTGCGCGTGACGGTAACAAAAATTGACGCGATCGTGTGCGAGGTCGGCCATGATGGGCCGCTACTGCGTCGCGATAGCGATGTTGTGGATGACCACGTCTGTAAGCGGGCGATCCTGTCCCCCCGTCGGCACCGCGGCAATGGCGTCAACAACGGCCTGGCTCTCAGCCCCCACAACCCGCCCAAAAATCGTGTGTTTTCCCTGCAACCATGTCGTGGCCCCCACCGTAATGAAAAACTGTGAACCGTTGGTACCGCGGCCACCACGGGTTCCCGCATTAGCCATCGCCAACACATAGGGCCCCGTGAAGTCCAGTTCCGGGCTAATCTCATCGTCAAACTGATAACCCGGCCCGCCGGTTCCGGATCCCAGTGGGTCTCCCCCCTGAATCATGAATCCCGGGATGATCCGGTGGAAGACGGTGTCCGAATAGAGCGGTGCGCTCGATGTCGCGCCCGATTCCGGGTGGGTCCACTCGAGTGTTCCCGAGGCCAAACCGATAAAATTCTTCACCGTCTTTGGAGCGTGATGACCGTAGAGCTCGACGGAGATTGGTCCGTGATTGGTCACAATGGTGGCGTGGGCGGTCGCGATGGGCATGGTCGCTATTGTTTCACGAGCAACAGACAACCCGGTGGCAGGCTCACGGTAAACCCACGCTCGGTCGCCCACTTTCGATGGCATGATGGATGTAGTTCACCGCGTCCCTGGAGGTCACCATGAGCCTGTCACGAAGCCAACGGAAAGAACTGCAGGAACTGCGCGACAGCGCCGGGGAACTGTGGTCGAATCAGCAAATCGTGCTGGAGCACGCTGGGGCGGTTGCCTCTGCAGCTGGCCGTCAGCTGAGGGCCTTGGCTCAACAGGAAGTTGTACCCCGGGTGCGCACCGGCTTCGACACCTATGTCCGACCCGGCCTGGGTCAGGCTGGCCGAGCGGCGCACGTCGTGGGCGAGGGTGTCGAGCAAACCGTTGGCAGGGTGATCGGGGCGGCCATGTCGATCGGTGATATTGCACAGGATGCCCGTGTGCAGCGGGCTGTTCGGCGCTTCGCGCCACGGGCTGTCACCGTTGCCCCGCCCGCGAAAAAGAAAAGTTCCGGGGCCGGAGCGTTCCTTGCCGTGAGCGCAGGGCTCATTGCTGCGGCCGGAGTGGCCTACGCCATCTGGCAGACCTTCCGTGCCGACGATGAACTCTGGGTGGAAGACGATACCACCGACCCGACTTCTTCTGACAGTTAGATGTACTCGGCCATAGGGATTGGTGACACTCGGAAACAAACCACCCGCCAACCGCCAACCGACTGCCGACTGCCGACTGCCGACTGCCGACTGCCGACTGCCACCAAACTCATGGCCGAGTGCACCAGGGGAGTCGCGTTCGGCCGATCATGGATCCGAACGCTGACATAGATCTTCACCCCCGCCCGTGTGATGTTGATGAGATGAGGAGTGAAGGCCATGAGCGACGGTCGTACCCGGCACCTCACCGTCTTGGATCTGGCGGGAGTCGTGTGTTCATCGGGCAAGGTCTTCGACGGATTAGCGACCGGAAGGCTCGATACGGAGAACTTTCTGCGCTCGGGCAGTCTGGACGGGGTGACCTCGCGTTCGGATCTTGCCCTGCGCGAGGATCTGCGGGATCTCGCTCAGTTCGTCGTCGACAGTGTCGGCACGCCCATCACTGCAGCGTATGTTCGTGCGGTAAACGCGAAGATCACGCGCAGCGGTGCGCTGCATCCCGGGCAGCTACGGACGGCAGATCAGGGGATTGGCGTGCAGACGCGGTACGGGTGTCATGAGCCCGCGGTGCTCTCAGACACGGGGCTGCAGCGATTGTTCGATGAGTCGATCCGAGGCGATGATGTCCTCGACGATGCGCTGAGCCTCTTCGTGACACTCGCCAGGGCGCAGCTCAGTCTCTCGACCGGACCACGGAGGCGAAAGAACCGAAGGAGACGGTGCCGGATCGGCATCATGCTGAGCCTGCTGCCGAGACCTCGTCTCAGGCGACTCGCATCTACGTGCGCTTCCCGGAGCTGAACCCGAAGAACAGGCCAAACCCCGAGCGCGATCCACCGGGACCGCCCTCGCCGGACCCCGAGCGCTAAACGATCCTCCGAACTCAAGAGCAACTGCCAATCGGCCCGGCGCCGGGCCCCGAGCACTGAACGATCCGCGGCAATCCCATCACGACCAGGACCGCTTGGTCTATCGCAGTGCAAGCACCGCTGTGCCGTCGCGTCACAATCGGATGCGCCCGTCAGCGGGTTCTGTCTCGTGTAGTCGAAGCGCAATATCAACGAGACTGACCCGGTGCAGTGTCGGCACCTCCGCGAGCGAAAACCACCGTGCCTCATCGCTTGAGCCGTGCTTTTCATGCTGCAGTGACCCGCCCACAGTGTGTGCCCGATACACAACACGCAGCGCATAGAGCGGTCCCCGACCGGTTGGTCGATGTGCGGCTGCGATGATCATGGTGTCCACGCCGAGCAACCGGTCAACCACCGACTCAAAGCCGGTTTCTTCCCGGATCTCCCGCACCGCCGCGTCGATGGGATGCTCCTCACCCTCGATCCCACCGCCGGGCAACGACCAACCACTACGACCGTGCTCATTCCAGTGGGCGAGCAGAATGTGGTCATCCCGAACTATCACCCCGTACGCTGCGATTCGAATGTCCACCCAGTCACCCTAACCGCACAACACGGTTGGCGGCTATCTGCGCCGCACCGCTAAAGACCGTGGTGGGCTGGGCCGATGTGTCATACCGTTGCGCGTCACAGACCGCTCACCCGGCATCCGCACTATCGTCGTCTCATCGCCCTGCGTTGACACAACACCGGGGCACATAACGATGAGACCGCGCCCTCGAAAGGATCAACTGGATGGACCAGCGCACCCCACGGCTACCTCAATCACTGCGTGTTCGGGTTGCCGCCGCCGCTATTGGTTCCCTCGTCGCCGTGACCGTCGCCGTGGTTCTTGCACAGTGGCTCCGCCGCATCCCGGCAATTCATGTCTTCATCGCAGCATACCCGGGTGTTATCGGCCACGACCAGGGAACACCGATCGGAACCCCACCGTGGCTAGCATGGCAGCATTTTCTCAATACACTTTTCCTCGTCCTCATTGTGCGCACCGGACTGCAGCTGCACTCCAAAAAACGACCACCCAGTTTCTGGACTCGTGACAACACTCGCTGGCCTCGCACTGCACGGCCGCCGCGCCGACTCAGCATCTATCTGTGGTGCCACCTGTGGGTCGATGCGCTGTGGATCATGAACGGGATCATCTATATTGTTCTGCTTGTCATCACCGGCCAGTGGCGAGTGCTGGTGCCCACCGACTGGTCAGTGGTTCCTCATGCGGTGTCTGTTGCCCTGCAGTACGCCTCACTCGATTGGCCGCTCGAAAACGCATGGGTGGGATACAACGCACTACAGCAGATCCTCTACACCACGGTGGTCTTTATCGCGGCACCACTGGCGATCCTCACCGGCCTGCGACTCTCTCCCGCCTGGCCCACCGGTGGATGGCTCGCCCGTCCCCTGTCCGAACGAATGGCGCGCGCCATCCACTACCCGGTTTTGCTGTTCTTTATCGGATTCACAATCGTCCATGTCGGACTCGTGCTGACAACCGGAATGTTCCGCAACCTCAATCAGATGTACGCTGCGCGCGAGTCCGCTGATGCGGTCGGGTTTATCGTCTGTGCCATCGCGGTGGCCGTGCTGGCCGTTGCGTGGGTTGTCACGAAGCCCGGACTTCTCAAGCGCATAGCAGCCACAACGGGCAAAGTTCAGGGGTAGCGACGATGTGCCCGGCTCGGGGTTTCGTGTGATCAACCTCATTCAGACGGCAGCGGGGAACGGTCGCGGTGGTTAGTGTGGCCCCACCTGTGCGTCCAGCCTCACTCAGACAGCGGCGGAACCGTTCGTGGGCGTATCACCAACCACACCGACAGGGTCGCGAGGCAAGCGCAGAGGAACATGACCCCCGCCATCGGCGACGCGTCTGTTGTTCCCAGCGTGCCGAGAATTGGTCCGACAATGCCCGCGAGGCCAAAGTTCGCGGCACCGAGAATCGAGGAGGCGGTTCCCGCTTCGGCTCCGTGATGAGCAAGGGCCAATACCTGAACGGCGGGAAATGCGAACCCGCACGCGCAGATGAGAAACCAGAGCGGGATGGCCGTTCCCCAGTAACCGGCACCCGTATGATCGAATACAAAAATGGCAACCGCAGCCAGAATCTGCACAACTGTTGTTCCCGCGAGGATCCACTGGGGCTGTGCCCTCGTGCGCATTAGCCACGAACTAACCTGCACACCCGCGACAACACCGACCGAATTCATCCCAAATGCGAGGCCATATTGTTGCGGCGTGAAGTGGTACACGTCTTGAAAAAGGAACGACGATGTGGACAAATAGGCAAAGAGGCCGGTAAAATTCAAGGCTCCCACGACAACGGCACCGATAAATATTCGGTCATGAAAAAGAACGCGGAAACGAGAAGCGAGTGAGGATGTCGCAACCTGCCGATCCAGTTTGGGCAGGGTTTCCACAATCATCAATACGGTTGCAATAGCGACGACAAGACCGTATCCCGAAAGAACCCAGAACACACCCCGCCAGTCGGTGATTCGAAGCAACTGGGAACCAATCAGCGGGGCAAGAATTGGTGCCGAACCGTTGACAAGCGAGAGCCGCGAAAGCATTTTGACGAGCGGTTTTCCACCAAACAGGTCTCGCACGAGCGCCATCGTCACAACACCACCGGCGGCGGCACCGAATCCCACGAGTAGACGAAACACCGTGAGCCAGGTGATGTCTGGCGACAGCGCCGCACCGACCGACGCGGCAACGTGAAGCAGGCACGACACAATCAGGGGCAGGCGGCGGCCCACCCTGTCGCTCCACGGTCCGACAATCAGTTGGCCGGCCGCGAATCCAATGACGGTACCGGTGAGGGTGAGCTGGATTGCCGTTTCGGTTACACCGAGGTCAACCTGCAGTGCGGGAAACGCAGGCAAGTAAAGGTCGATCGTGAACGGACCGAGTGCCGTCAGCGCGCCGAGCACAAACACGTAGATGAGTCGTTGTTGTCGGCTGAGCAGATCTCCGGGGTGGGACGGCTGGTTGTAGTCGTCCGGTTGAACGATAGGGATGGGGCTTGTGAACGTCACGCTAGTTCCTGGTCAGCTAGAAAGTGGGGCACAGTCTCACGCGGTCTCGACACGGTGGATCGCCGACACCAACCAAAACGGGCATCCTCGCCGGGATGATTCACGCCCACCAGTGTGGGGATCACGAATTTTGGTCGTGGTAAATCCTACTCACAGAACTGGCACAGCGCTCGGTATCACACCAAAATTCGGTATTAGGGTCAAGAAAATCGTCGACATGGGGTTTGCGTGTGAGGGTTGGGGAAAGTGGGTGAGGGTTTTCATCGGAATTCTACCCAGGGATCCTCAATGTTCGGCGAGAGCACGAGTGGTCTCGCCGTGAGACAGTAACCGTAGGCAACGAGAGTGGATGCGGCCGTCGTGAGGGTTTCTTGGATGGCTGTCTCCGACTGTGAGCGCAGTGCAAGAGAATAATCGTAATGCGAACAGAGAATGTGTGTGAGATTGTTCATAGTTCTGTCGGAGACAGCTCAACTTGACACTTCTGGAAAAAGCACTGATCTTTTCGTCAGAGATCCTAAAATAGCTAGTCAGCCAATCGTTATCATCATCACGTATCGTTCCAGAAAACTAATATTACATCCCTTATTTTCACCGGTGGTTGAGCGCCTCCAAAACCACCAATCTTGAGCACACTGATAGTTGCTATAATTCTCAAATAGAACGTAATATACGACCGTATCACCAGCACGACAATATCTTACCTGCGATAAAAGTTTGCTCGATTTCCAGGCTGAATACTGCACAAAATGAGCATTGATCTCACTGTCTTTCTGAGTTCTGTAAAGTGCCAGCACCCGCCTCTAAGGCACTAGACTTTCCATACCCATCCCTACCTTCACATTGATTTGTAGGGGTTGCTCTCACCAGTGACGTACCCCGTCACCTGAGGCTGCTGTTATCACCCCGTTCCTGCTGTCGATACAACGAGGTGTACAAACCGTCTGCGCGCAACAACTCTTCGTGCGTACCCCGCTCCACAATCCGCCCCTCATGGAGAACGAAAATCACATCCGCCGACACCACTGTTGAGAGCCGATGCGCGACCGCTATGGTCGTACGACCGCGCGCCGCGTCATCAAGCGCCCGCTGCACAATCCGCTCCGAGATTGTGTCCAGCGCGCTCGTTGCCTCGTCGAGAATGAGCAATTCTGGGTCTTTCAGCAACACTCGCGCAATCGCGACGCGCTGCTTTTCACCGCCCGAAAGCCGGTGCCCTCGCTCCCCCACAATCGTCCCCAGGCCCTCCGGCAGCTTCGCAATAAAGTCGTGCAGATTGGCCGAGCGAACGGCCGCCATTAACTCCTCTTCGCTGGCATCGGGGCGAGCGTATCGCAGGTTGTCACGAATGCTTGCGTGAAACAGATACGTCTCCTGCGTCACAATTCCAATCCGATCAACAAGCGATTCCCGCGTGAACTCCCGCACGTCAATACCCCCGCAGGTGATAGTGCCCGTAGTCGCCTCATACAGTCGCGGCACCAGTTGCACGATGGTCGATTTGCCCGCACCGCTTGGCCCGACAAACGCCGCGAATTGCCCTGGCTCTACCGAGAAGCTCACCTCCGTGAGTGTTGCCGGAGCATCCGGTGCCACACTCGGGTAGCGAAACCAGACACCGTCGAACCGGATGCGCCCGAGCGGCGCAGTTGTCGCGAGCGAGCGAGCGAGCGGGGCATCCACAATCGCGGGCACGAGGTCAAGGTACTCAAAGATTCGCGCAAACAGGGCACGGGATGTCTGCAGATCCAACGCCACCCGCATGAGCGCAATGAGTGGGAACAGCAACCGTGCCTGCACGGTCGTGAAAGCCACGATCGTTCCTGCCGAGACGGGAGCGGCGTGAGACAGGATGACAAGTCCGGCGATGAGGTAGACAATTGCCGGAATGGCGGACATAAAGACACTCACCATGGCGAAGAACCACTGCCCGGTCATCTGTTGCCGCACCTGCAGCTGAATCTGATTGGCATTTTCCCCTGCATACCGCTCAATCTCACTCGCCTGCCGATTGAAACTCTTCGCAAGAAGGATGCCCGAAATTGACAGCGTCTCCTGGGTGATCGCCGACATTTCGGACAGTGACTCTTGAGTTTTTGTGGCGATCCGTGCTCGCACCTGTCCCACTCGTCGCTGCGCAATCACCATAAACGGCATAAAAATCACCGCAATAATTGTGAGCTGCCAGTTGAGAATAACCATCGCAATTCCCGCTGATAACACCTGAACGGTATTACCCACCACGCTGGAGACAGTGTTGGTGACCACGTTCGCAACACCACCAACGTCGTTTTGTAGTCGAGACTGGATAACTCCGGTGCGAGTGTGGGTAAAGAAGTTTAGTTCCATCGACTGCAGCCGGGTAAAGAGCCGAACCCGCAGGCTTCCCATCACCCTGTTACCAATCGTTGCGGTCAGCCAGGTCTGCCACACTCCGAGCAGCGCCGAGACGAGGTAGACCACAATCATGATGATGACAAGCTCGCTCAGCACAGAAAAGTTGGGAGGCTCACTCGAACCGGTCGCCGTGTGGGGGAAGAGTCCCTCGTCGAATGCGCGCTGAATGAGCAACGGGGGCACAATGGCGAGCGCGGCCGTCACGATAACGAGCAGCATCGTGACGGTGAGCCCCACCCGGAAAGGCGCAAACAGTTCCATGATCCGGCGGAGAAGAAAGGGAATTTCTGGTGCCTCGGCGTTCGCCGCACGCTGGGCCGTCACATCTCCCGATGCAACCCGGGTGCGGCTCTTTCCGTGCTGGCCAACCTGCCTCGTCATGCTCATAGCGACACCTTAGAGGACGGGTATACGCGGGCACACAGCGACACCGCTCGCTGAGAGTTCGCAGGGACTGCACGATCGTTTCATGGCGATGCCCAAGCCCGATTTGGCTCGCTGAGAGTTCGCAGGGACTGCACAGGCCGAGCGCACAGGCATCACCGCACCAACTCCTTTGCGCTGAGCGCTCGCACACACCTTGAAGCACCGTCCACTACCTGATATGTTGCGTGGAACATCAAAATATGGATGGCGCTGTTGCCACCCACTCTGAGCGAAAGCTGACCCATGAACCTTCTGCCCACCCCCACCGACAGGTTCACCTTCGGCCTGTGGACCTTCGGCTGGACCGCACAGGACCAGTTCGGCAGTCCGACACGCCGACCCGTTGACACGGTAGCGGCCGTGCACAAACTCGCCGAACTCGGTGCCTACGGGATGACCTTTCACGACAATGACCTCTACCCGTTCGAGGCGACTGACGCAGAACGGCAGCACGAAATCGACCGCCTGAAAAACGCACTGGCCGACACCGGCTTGGTCATCCCGATGATCACAACAAACCTCTTCAGCCACCCGGTGTTCAAAGACGGCGGTTTCACGTCGAACGATCGTTCGGTCCGACGGTTCGCGATGCGAAAGGTTATCCGCAATATTGATCTCGCGGCAGAGCTCGGGGCATCCACGTTTGTCATGTGGGGTGGGCGCGAGGGCAGCGAGTACGACTCCGCGAAGGATGTTCGTGGCGCCCTCGCGCGCTATCGGGAAGCGGTCAACGCTCTGTCCGACTACGTTATTGAGAAGAAATACCCGATCCGGTTCGCGATTGAACCGAAACCAAACGAACCGCGCGGAGACATTCTGCTGCCAACCGTCGGACATGCACTCGCCTTCATTAACACCCTCGACCACCCCGAACTGGTGGGACTCAACCCAGAAACAGGACACGAACAGATGTCCGGACTCAATTTTGTGCACGGAATTGGGCAGGCACTGGACGCCGGGAAACTTTTCCACATTGACCTCAACGGTCAACGCGGCGTGAAGTTTGACCAGGATCTTGTGTTCGGCCACGGCGATATCCAGAACGCCTTTTCACTCGTCGAGCTACTCGAATTCGGTGGTGCCAACGGTGGACGCTCCTACGACGGCCCACGCCACTTCGACTACAAACCGAGCCGCACCGAGGACTCAACCGGGGTGTGGGAATCGGTCGCGGCAAACATGCGGATGTACCTCCTGCTCAAAGAGCGCGCGGCCGCGTTCAGGGCTGACCCCGAGGTGCAGGCTGCCCGGGCCGCGGCGAAGGTGGACGAGATTCAACAGCCCACGCTCGCGGTCGGCGAGTCCGCTGCAACCCTGCTGACCGACCGGAGCACCTACGAAGAATTCGATGCCGACTCCTACTTCGATGGGCGCGGTTACGGATTTGTGAGACTCCAACAACTCGCAATGGAACACCTCCTCGGAGCCCGCTGAGCTATGCCACTGGTCGTCGGTGTCGATTCTTCGACCCAGAGCTGCAAGATTGTTGTCTGTGACGCCGCGACCGGCACCATCGTGCGTCAGGGCAGCGCACCCCACCCGGATGGCACGGAGGTTGATCCGGAGGCATGGTGGCACGCACTGCTGACCGCCATCACAGCGGCCGGTGGGCTTGATGATGTGTCGGCGCTCGCGGTCGGCGGGCAGCAGCACGGCATGATCGTGTTGGATGCCTCGGGGCGAGTCATCCGCCCCGCCCTGCTCTGGAACGACACCCGTTCGTCCGAGGCCGCTCAAGAGCTGACGGTGCAGTTCCCGGACATCGTCGCTCGAACCGGCACCCTCCCCGTCGCTTCCTTTACCGCGACGAAGCTGCGGTGGCTCCGCAACACCGAACCTGCCAACGCTCAGCGCGTCGCGGCTGTGTGTCTTCCGCACGACTGGTTAACGTGGCGACTGCGCGGATACGGTCCCGCCGGTGACTCACCGCTCGGGCCGATTCTGACCGAGCTCACAACCGACCGATCAGAGGCAAGCGGCACGAGTTACTGGTCTCCGACAACCGGTCACTACGACCGAGAGGTGCTCGGTGCGGCCCTCGGTCACGACGCGGTGTTGCCGCGAGTGCTGGGGCCGGGAGAGGCTGCGGGCGTCACCGCAGAGATGAACGCGGTGCACGGCGTGCGCGTTCCGGGTGGCATTACTGTTGGGCCGGGTGCGGGTGACAATGCGGCGGCGAGTTTGGGGCTGAGCGCGACATCCGGCGATGTGGTCATCTCGCTCGGAACCAGCGGCACGGTGTGTGCGGTCAGTGAGTCACCCGCTGTTGATGAAAGCGGCACGGTTGCGGGGTTCGCCGACGCCCTCGGCGGGTACCTACCGCTTAGTTGCACCCTCAACGCTGCCCGAGTGCTGGACTCGGTGGCTCGAGTGCTCGGAGTAGATCATGCTGAACTCGGCCGACTCGCCCTCGCGGCACCGGCTGGCTCGGGCGGGCTGGTGCTACAGCCCTACTTCGAGGGGGAGCGCACCCCGAATCTCCCCGACGCGACCGCAACACTGTTCGGGATGACCCTCCACACGTTTACCCGCGAGTTCCTCGCCCGAGCGGCAATCGAGGGCATGCTCTGCAGCCTTGCCGATGGATTCGATATCGTGACCCGCTACAGTGCCCCGACACAACGCATCCTGCTCATCGGCGGCGGTGCGCGCAGCGAAGCAGTCATCCACATTGCGGCGGAGGTCTTCAGTGTGCCCGTTGTCGTGCCGGAGCCCGGAGAATACGTGGCGCTCGGCGCTGCTCGGCAGGCAGCGTGGGTGGTGTCCGGGCTACTGCCCGATTGGCCGATCGCCGTCGCCGCAACCCCGCCCGTCGCGACCGTGCCGACGATCCGACAGCAGTACGCCGCCCGGGCCGAGCACTAACCCTGCGTCGAAACCCACGCACTGTTGGCGGCTGAGGAGCGCTCAACGGCATCAAGTACGCGCTGCACGTGCAGACCGTCGGCGAAGGAAGGCTGTGGTTGGCGGTGGGCCGCGACATCCACGACGAAGTCTTTCACCTGGTGTGAGAACCCGTGCTCGTAGCCAAGAATATGACCGGTCGGCCACCACGACGCAAAGTATGGGTGGGCGGGTTCAGTCACCTGAATCTTCCGGAATCCAAGCTCGGTCTGTGGTGAGGTCGCGTCATAGAACTCGAGAGTGTTCATGTTCTCCATATCGAAAGCCAGCGCACCCGCACTGCCAGACAGCTCGATCCGCAGGGAGTTCTTGCGTCCGGTCGCGAACCGGGTAGCCTCATACGAGGCGAGCACACCGGAGTCGAATCGACCGGTGAAGAGAGCAACATCGTCCACGGTGACGGCTCCGCGATCATTCGACGCCGTCCCCGACAGCCCCACGGATGCTTCGAGCAGAGCTCGTTCGTGCACGAGCGTCTCGAGGATGCCTGACACCTTCGTCACCCGCTGCCCGGTGATGTACTCCGACAGATCCACGGCGTGTGCACCGATGTCACTGAGCGCCCCGGAGCCCGCGTGCTCCTTTTGCAGCCGCCACGTGAGCGGAGCCTCTTCGTCGCTCAACCAGTCTTGCAGGTACGCCGCGCGAACCTGTCGCACAGCACCGATCCGACCGGCTGCAACCATGTCTCGTGCAAACGCGACCGCCGGAACACGGCGATACGTGAATCCCACCATCGCGAAAACACCCCTGGCTTGCGCCCGCTCCGCGGCGGCAGCCATCTGCTCCGCCTCGGCAACGGAGTTAGCCAGCGGCTTCTCACACAGCACGTGTTTGCCCGCGTTGAGAGCGGCAATAGCGATCTGGGCGTGCGAATCACCCGGAGTCACGATATCAACGATGTCGATATCGTCCCGCTCAACAGCTGCTCGCCAGTCTGTGGATGTTTCGGACCATCCCCACTTGTTCGCCGCAGCCACCGCACCCGCCGCGTTCCGACCGACAAGCAGGGTGAGCTCGGGCACCGCGGGCAGGTCGAAGAAGCGCGGCGCAACGCGCCATCCCTGCGAGTGCGCAGCACCCATGAACCCGTGACCGATCATTGCGACACGAAGAGTGGATGTGTGGCTCATGTTCTAGCTCCCTGGGTTAAAGGGTATGGCGCAGGGCCAGCCGTCTCCCGAATAGTGAGCGTTGACGGCGGAAGTGTGGCGGGGATGCCCCGTGGTCACGCGAACCACAGGGCATCCATGCTATCTTGCACCGTGCGGCAGCACACGATATGCCCACACCGTGCGGCGCGAACCTCGACGCTGCGCGAACCTCAACTACTTGAGGGTGACGGTAGCGCCAGCCTCTTCGAGAGCAGTCTTGGCCTTCTCGGCCGTCTCTTTGTTCGCACCCTCGAGAACGGCCTTCGGCGCGCCGTCAACAACGGCCTTCGCCTCGCCGAGACCGAGCGAGGTGAGCTCACGGACAACCTTGATGACCTGGATCTTCTTGTCGCCAGCAGCCTCGAGAACGACGTCGAATGAGTCCTTCTCTTCGACCTCTTCCACGGCGGCCGCCCCGCCACCGGCGCCCGGTGCCGCAGCCACCGCAACCGGTGCCGCAGCCGTGACCTCGAAGGTCTCCTCAAATGCCTTAACAAACTCAGAAAGTTCAATGAGCGTCAAACCCTTGAACTGCTCGAGAAGTTCTGCGGTGGAAAGCTTTGCCATGATGTTTACTCCTTATATTTTTCGTTGATGCACAGGTAACCCGCGGGTTACGCTGCAGACTCGTGCTTGGCCCGCAGCGCGTCAACCGTGCGAACGGCCTTCGAGAGCGGTGCGTTGAACAGGTATGCCGCTCCATAGAGAGACGCCGTGAAGGCACCAGCCAGTTTGGCCAACAGCACCTCGCGGGATTCAAGCTCAGCGAGCTTGGATACCTCGCCAGCGGTGAGTGGCTTGCCATCGACATAGCCGCCCTTCACCACGAGGAGAGGATTTGCCTTGGCAAAGTCACGCAGTGCCTTCGCAACGGCAACCGGGTCGCCGTGCACAAAAGCAATCGCCGACGGCCCAGCAAGCTGGTCATCGAACGCAGAGATTCCGGCCTTATTGGCCGCAATCTTCGTGAGCGTGTTCTTTACCACGGCGTAGCTCGCGTCACCACGGATGTTGCTCCGAAGCTCTTTCAGCTTCGCTACCGTGAGGCCGCGATATTCGGTGAGCAGAACGGCAGCCGAACTCTGGAACAGTCCAGTCAATTCGGCAACCGTGGCTTCCTTTGTCGCCATGGGCACTCCTTAGAAATCGTCAGGTGCCACGGCGTGGCACCCCGACCGCCCCGCGGGTTCTCACAAAAAAAGCTCCGGCGCAGTTGCGCGGAGCGGCACCGGTTGCCCGGAAAAACTTCGTCACACCTGCGCGGGTGCTTGCAGTGCAAGCCTTCGGTCACTACCTGGGCAGCGACAACCAGCGGTCTACGGCTCCGCCCAGGTTAGTGGATGCCCCGGACTTCGCCAAATCAGTCGGATTCTGACCCGGGGCATATCTGCATGTGAGCCATCAATCCCAGCCGATAGGGTTGAGAGTGTGACCCAGGTGACCCGAGCCTGCAGAGCCGCGAGAGGACTATGACATGCCCGCAGTAGTGCTCATCGGGGCGCAGTGGGGTGACGAGGGTAAGGGTAAGGCGACCGACCTGCTCGGTCCCCGCCTCGACTACGTCGTCAAATTCAACGGTGGCAATAACGCCGGTCACACGGTTGTCATTGACGGCGACAAGTACGCGCTACACCTGCTGCCCTCGGGCATTCTGACACCGGGAGTCATCCCCGTCATTGCGAACGGTGTTGTCATTGACCTTGAGGTGCTCTTTGAGGAACTCGACGGTCTCAGCCGTCGGGGGGTGGATGTTTCGAACCTCCGGGTCTCCGCCAATGCGCACATCATCACCCCGTACCACCGGGTGCTAGACCGAGTCACCGAACGGTTCCTCGGCAAGCGACAGATTGGTACGACCGGTCGCGGAATTGGCCCCACCTATGCCGACAAGATCAACCGGGCGGGCATCCGAGTGCAAGACCTGTTCGACAAAAATATCCTCCAGCAAAAAGTGGAGGGTGCACTGGAGCAAAAGAACCATCTGCTACTCAAGGTGTACAACCGTCGCGCAATTGGCGTGACCGAAGTGGTTGATGAACTTCTGAGCTACGTCGAACGACTTCGGCCACTCGTGGCCGACACATCCCTGCTTTTGCACCAGGCGCTGAACCGCGGCGAAACGGTGTTGTTCGAGGGCGGCCAGGCGACAATGTTGGATGTTGACCACGGCACATACCCGTTTGTGACCAGCTCTAACGCAACATCCGGTGGTGCCGTGACCGGCTCCGGGATCGCCCCCAACCGGATCGATCGGATCATCGCCGTCGTTAAGGCATACACCACCCGCGTGGGCGCTGGTCCCTTCCCCACCGAGCTCTGCGACGAGTGGGGCGAGTTTCTCTCCGAGCGCGGTCACGAGTTCGGGACCACCACCGGACGCAGGCGCCGCACGGGATGGTACGACGCCCCCATCACCCGATACTGCGCACGCATTAACGGGGTCACCGACTTTGTGCTCACCAAACTCGATGTACTAACCGGTCTCGAGCGCATCCCCGTCTGCGTGGCCTACGAGGTTGATGGCAACCGACGTGACGAGGTTCCAGTGTCACAGTCAGATTTCCACCACGCGACACCGATCTATCAGGAGTTCCCCGGCTGGACCGAGGATATCTCCGGGGTCCGCACCTTTCATGAACTTCCCGTCAATGCCCAAAATTATGTGCTGGCGCTGGAGAACATGGGGGGTACCCGGATCTCCGCAATTGGTGTGGGGCCGGGGCGTGAACAAATCATCGTTCGGCACGACCTGCTCGGTTAGAAGCCACCGGGCTGAACTTCGTAACACAGAATTGCCTCACGCACAGTGCCGCAGATGGTACTCTCGGCGTCGAGTCGATAGCCTGGAACAATGGCCGACATCTTCGACGTGGTGGCAGATGAAACGCGACGAGACATCCTCGGGGTGTTGCGTGAGCGGAGCGAGGAATCCACTGACGACAACGAGATCAGCGTGTCCGAAATCGTCGCGGTGTTGGCGGTGAGTCAACCCACCGTGTCAAAACACCTCCGGGTTCTGCGTGACGCAGGACTGGTCATCGTGCGCGAGGAGGGGCAGCATCGGTTCTACCGACTCGAAACCACCCCGCTCGAGGACATTGAGGACTGGCTTATCCCGTTCCTTGCGACAACAGCGGCGGCGGATGCGGCAACTCTTGCCGACGCGGAAGCGCGCGCGAGAGCCGCCCTCAATGACGAGCAGCGGGCGATCGCTGCCGCCATCGGGAAGGCATTTGCAACAACCGCACACCAGGTGAGCTCGGTCGTTGCCGCCACCAAGGCAGAGGTCGAGTCGGCACGCAACAAACTCGGAGGCCTACGCAAGTAGGGGAAACCGGCAGGCTCAGGGTTACCGCCGGGGTTCGGGCTGCGAGGCTCGGCGGCGGCCACAGGGGCCGGGCCGCAATGCTCGCTCGGCACAACAACGCATATCGGTCCGCTAGACTAACGCGAGACTTCGGTCCGGGGCGGCGTAATGGTGCCGCCCGTTTTCGCTCTCAGTAAGGTTTGGTCTTTATGGGTTCTGTCATCAAGAAGCGCCGCAAGCGCATGGCGAAAAAGAAGCACCGCAAGCTGCTTCGGAAAACTCGTCACCAGCGCCGCAACAAGAAGTAACCTCGGTCGCTTCCCTGCAGAGCGTCATGCCTCCCGGGCGTGGCGCTTTTTGCTGTCGAGGCGTGTGGGATCAACCCGAGCACGTAGCATCAAGGGGTGACACGCGACATCCAGCTCACCCTCATTGGAAAGCCCGGCTGTCATCTCTGCGATGACGCTCGCACTGTCATCGCGTCTGTGCTGGCGGAGGTGAGGGCAGAGGATGCTCCGCCCACCGTCACCCTCACCGAGCGATCGATCCTCGACGACCAGTCCCTCCGCGACCGCTACGCCGAGGATATCCCCGTGCTGCTCATCAACGGGGCCGTGCACACGTTCTGGCGGATTGATCCGGTACGCCTGCGCGCGGCACTGCGGGAGTGATCTTGCCCGAGCTACGGCAACAAGCGTGTTGGCCCGCGGAACAGGTAGGTTGTCTCCCGAATTGAACTCTCTCCGAGCAGCAGCATAAGCACCCGGGCGAGGCCCATGCCGAAGCCGCCGTGCGGCGGCACCCCGTATCGGAAGAAGTCGAGGTAGAAGTCAAGCTCTGCGGGATCAAGCCCCTTGTCGCGAGCCTGTGCTTCGAGCACGTCGATGCGGTGTTCGCGCTGAGCACCGGTCGCGATCTCGACACCGTTGAAGATGAGGTCGTAGGAGTTGGTCAGCTCCGGGTCATCCCTGTGTCGCATGTGATAAAACGGCCGGATGCTCGACGCGTAGTCGGTGAGAAACACAAAGTCGTGATCGTATGTCTCCCGTACATAGGCACTGATGCGGCGTTCGCCCTCCGGGTCCGTGTCGGCGTCGGCGCGGGGCACCGTGTAACCTCGTTCGGCGACGATTTTCTTCGCCTCGGCGAGCGGAATCCGAGGAAACGGGGTTGTCGGCACGCGCACGTCAAGACCGAAGTGCGCCCGAATCGCATCGCCGTGCTTCTGTGCGACGGCTGCGAATCCGGCGACGAGGAGTTCTTCGTGCACCCGCATAACCGTCTCATGCGAGTCGACCCAGCTCATTTCCATATCAACGGAGGTGAACTCGGTCGCGTGCCGACTCGTGAACGAGGGGTCCGCCCGGAACGCCGGGCCGACCTCAAAAACGCCACCGAATCCGGCAGCCTGCGCCATCTGCTTGAAGAACTGCGGACTCTGAGCAAGATAGGCGGTGCTATCGAAGTATCCGACCTCGAAGAGCTCCGCGCGCGACTCGGACGGTGAGGCCATGAGCTTCGGAGTCTGCAACTCAATGAAACCGTGGTCAATCCACACCTGCCGCCATGCCTGCAACAGCGTTGTCTGCACCTGAAAAATGAGTTGCTGCCGGGGGTGTCGCAGGTCGAGGAAACGCCAGTCGAGTCGCTTGTCACTGCTGGAATCCACGGCGATGGGCGTTTCTCGGGCGGAACTCACAACCTCCAGGGACGCCAGTTTCACTTCAAGACCGCCGAGTTTCACTCGCTCATCGTGCTTAAGTTCTCCCGTGACACGGATGAACGACCCGCTCGAGAGCGCTGAAATCGCGTCGGTGCGGGCACGTGCGGTGTCAGAACCAACAACACCGTCGGGGGCATCTCCCTCGCGCACGGCCGGGTTCACCAGTTGCACCGCCCCGGACTCATCACGCAGGATGACGAACTGTACCTTCTTCTGATCACGCACGGTGTCAACCCATCCCGCCACCGTCACCGGTCCGTCGGGAAGACTGGAAAGCTGGGACACTCGGGTACGCTCACTCACGATCGTTCATCCTACCCGGGATGCCACGCGCCGCTCTCTGCACGGGATACCGCGCCCCTCCCGAATCCCGAACCAATACGGTGCCCGCTGATCTCATCCGAATTTTTTGTCGTGCTTTGCCGTGCCACATGCCGCCCCTCGGACATCGCCCCATAGCCACGCTCCCTAGACTGGAACGCGTGTCCGCCGACCTCATCCACCTCGTCCGTCACGGCGAGGTCTACAATCCCGGCGGTGTGCTCTACGGTCGGCTGCCGGGTTTTGCCCTCTCCGAACTGGGCCACCGGATGGCACGGGCCGCCGCCGATTCCCTGCGGGCGCAGGGACGGGACATCCGCCTGCTTGTCGCATCACCGCTGCAGCGGACGCAGGAGTCAGCCGCGCCCCTCAGCGCGATCTTTGGTCGTCCGATCGACACCGATGAGCGTGTTATTGAGCCCACGAACGTGTTTGAAGGCAAACAGTTGCACGGCCCCCGCTCGGTCTTGCGCAGTCCGCGGAGCTGGCCACGGCTCATCAACCCGTGGCGACCGAGCTGGGGTGAGCCCTACCGGGCGATCTTTGCACGGATGAACGCGGCCATGGCCGACGCCCACGATCGCACTCCTTTCGGCGATGTCGTCATCGTCAGTCACCAGCTGCCAATCGAGATCGTGTCACGCCAACTCGGGGGCCGAGCGCTGCGGCACGATCCGCGCGCACGACGCTGCGCTCTCTCGAGTGTGACCACTTTTCGCCGAGAGAACGGCCGATTCATTGAGGTGAGTTATCTCGACCCGGCCGCCTCGCTCAGAACAACAGCCCGAGACGTGGGTGCCGTGTGAAACACACGAGCGTGGCACGCGCGGCGGCACTGTGCGCGGCGGCACTGTCGCTGACTCTTGCTGCCTGCAGCGCCGACCCGCTCGCGGCACAGTTCCGTGAGGGAAGTGGCAAGCAGTACATCGCGGGTGACGGCACCATTACCGAGTACGCGGCGTCCGATCGGGGGGCAGCCATCACGTTTTCGGGAACCACAACCGAGGGTGGTTCCTACAGCTCGAGGGATGCCGCGGGGCAGGTGCAGGTCGTCAACTTTTGGTACGCGGGCTGCGCGCCCTGCCGGGCGGAGGCCCCCCTCCTGCAGAAGGTCGCGAACGCGACAACAGCGTCGGGCGTACGTTTTATCGGTGTGAATGTGCGGGATCAATCGGCAACAGTCGCCGCGTTCGAGAAAACATACGGGGTCACATACCCGTCAATCATCGATATTGACACCGGTGCCGTGCAGCTTGCATTCGCCGGGAAGGTTCCACCGGCGGCCGTGCCGACGACGATTGTGTTGGACCGCACCGGCCGGATCGCCGCCCGAATTCTGGGTCGGGTCGCGGCCGAGTCCATCCTGCAGGCGATCATTAATCGGGTCGTCAGCGAGCCCGCATGATCAGCGACCTTGTCTTGAACGGACAACTGCTCATTGCCGTTCCACTCGCGCTGGTGGCGGGACTGGTCTCATTCCTCTCACCCTGCGTTCTGCCGCTGGTTCCGGGGTACCTCGGCTACATTGGTGGGTTCACGGAGGGAGCATCTTCCCGCCCGCATCGACGTCGGCTGCTGCGGGGGGTCGCGCTCTTCGTTCTCGGATTCACCCTCGTTTTTGTTGTCGTGAACCTGCTTGCGGGGGCGACCGGAGGATGGCTCGTCCACTACGCCGCCCCCATCACCCGTGTCTCGGGTGCCGTGCTCATCGCGATGGGGCTCGTGTTCATCGGTCGATTCCGAATCGTGCAGCGGGTGGTGAAGCCGCGCTGGACACCCGCTGCGGGACTCGCGGGTGCACCGCTGCTCGGGGTGATATTCGGGATCGGCTGGACCCCGTGCATTGGACCAACCCTGTCGGTGGTGCTCGCGCTCAGCGCCGACACCGCATCCGCACCCCGCGGGGTGCTCCTCGGTGTTGTGTACTGTCTGGGGCTGGGCATTCCTTTCCTGCTCGTCGCCGCCGGGTTCAGCTGGGTGACCGGCTCCCTCGCCGTGCTGCGCCGCCACACCCGGGCGATTAACACTGTCGGTGGCGCGCTGTTGATGGCGACCGGCATTCTCATGGTCACCGGTGTGTGGTCCCTGTTTATGTCTCACCTTCAGGCGGTGATCTCCGGTGCCGTCCTCCCCCTCTGAGTCCGAGAAGGATGCTCCGACAGCAGCGCACACGCGACCTACCCGCCCCGACGATCACATCGATCAGCCCGATCACACGGGTGACACTTCCGTTGCGCCGCCCGCACGACTGAGCATCGGTGGTTGGCTGCTGTACTTTTGGCGACAGCTCACAAGCATGCGCACGGCGCTGCTGCTGCTGCTGCTGCTCGCGATTGCCGCGGTGCCCGGATCACTCGTGCCGCAGCGTTCGAGCGACCCCAACGGCGTGGCCCAGTACTTCACCACCAACCCGATGCTCGCACCGATCCTCGATCACATACAGATGTTTGATGTGTACAGCTCGGTGTGGTTCTCAGCGATCTATCTTCTGCTGTTTGTCTCCCTCATTGGGTGTGTGGTGCCGCGCGCCCGCCACCACACTGCGGCGATGCGAGCGCGACCACCACGCACTCCCGCCCGGCTCGGCAGACTTGCGGGCTACCTTGAGGTCGTCGCGCCCGCCGGAGTCACGGGTGAGGCGGTGGTGGCCGAAGCATCCGTCCGACTGCGAAAAGCACGGTATCGCGTTGAGCGCTATGAGAGCGGTGGGGAGGTCTCCGTGTCGGCCGAACGCGGCTACGTTCGCGAGACCGGAAACCTTATTTTCCACACGGCACTGGTCGGTATTCTCATCACGGTTGGCATTGGTGGCGGTTATGGGTTTACCGGGCAGCGTGTGATGGTGGTGGGACAGAGCTTCGTCAACACGCTTGCTGCCTATGACTCGTTCAACCCGGGCCGATTCTTCACGAGCAACACCCTCGACCCGTACCGACTCACACTGACCGGCCTTGATGTTGTGTATGAGCGGCACAACATCAAGGCCTTCGGCCAGCCCCTTGATTTCACCGCCCACGTGCGGGTGGGTGATCAGCGTGAGAGCAGCGCACAGGATGCCATCGTGAAGGTCAACCAGCCCCTCACCACTCACAGCACCGACATCTACCTGCTCGGAAACGGCTATGCCCCGAAGATCACCGTCCGAAATGCTGCCGGGAATGTCGTGTTTACCGATTCGGTGCCGTTCCTGCCGCAGGACGCCAACCTCACCTCCATCGGGGTCGTGAAAGTGCCCGATGGGATGCCGCAACAGCTCGGTCTCGTGGGGTTCTTCTACCCCACCCAGGCAACACTGACGACGGGAGCATTCGCCTCGAGCTATCCCGACCTGACCTACCCGGTGCTCACCCTCAATGTGTTCGAGGGTGATCTCGGGATCAACGCGGGCACACCCGCCTCGGTGTACACCCTCGACACCTCGACGATGACACAGCTGACAGGCGGGTCAACCGGAGTGGCATCGCTGCAGCTGAAGCCGGGAGAGACGGGTAGGTTGCCGAATGAACTCGGAACCATCACCTTTGATCGGGCCGACACGAATGGCACCACGGCGGACTACTCGACGAGCGTGGCACGGTTTGTGAGTTTTGAAATACACCACGACCCCGCGCGAATGTGGGTGCTGGTGTTTGCTATTTTTATCGTTGCCGGGCTGCTCCTTTCACTGTTCGTGCCGCGGCGACGGCTGTGGGTAAAAGCCGTCGAACGCAACGGTAAGGTTCTCATCCAGTACGCGGGGCTCGCGCGCGGTGATGATCATGGCCTCACCCAGGCGGTCAAGAACCTCGCCGAGGCCCATACGGCCGCGCTGCGGACCGTGTCGGCTGAGAAACTGGACCTCTCTGGGGGCGCTTGCTGCGGTCAGGATGTCTGAGCCCCGCGCGGATCCGAGCAAAGCAGGCTGATGGTCATGAGGGATGTGGGGGCAGGAGCAGGTCACTGCCTCACTGAGTGACCCCCGTGCGGGCCAGTGGGTGAGGAATCTGTCACCACTGCGCTTCTGTCTAGAATTCAGGCCAGGATACCCTCTAGGATTGCTACAGTATTCAAGCTGATATAGGGCACCTCCCTGGGCACTAACACGAAAGGGAGGCTTGTATCAATGAGGAAGAAAAGGGGTGGAGTTTTCGCTGTGGTTACTACCCTTACGACAACGGTTACCCTCGCCATCGCTCCGACAGTCGGTGCAGGGTTCAGAAGTGGTGAGATCCGCGGCCAGTCCTTCCATGACGGCGAATGGGCCCCCGGCATACCAAGCCCGGGTGTTCGGTAACGATAGCGCGAAGGTGACGATGCATCATTCGAACCGTGTGCAACCGCAGGTCCCGCTGCGGTTTACATTCGCGGTTACGACGTTGGTGATCGTCGTCGCTTTGGCGGGCTGTGCCACGAGCAAAGAACAACCCGCCGAGCTCGATATCGCCGCGCTCATCGCCAAGACATCGCCTTTCCAGCGCGACATACTCAAGAAGGGCACGGTCGCGCGCGCCGACTATGAGAAGGCTGTGCTCGCGCAGCGTGAGTGTGTCATCGCCGCTGGAGCCGAGGCGAGCGAACTATACGAGACTGGGAACAACGAACTGACTTTCGATTTCGGGGCCACCACTGACACCGACGAGCAGAATGATGCGATCATGCTCAAAGCAGACACGTGTCTTACTGAGTACCGCTCGGAAGTCGGCAAAGTGTGGGCTTTCCAGCAGCTTCTGTCGCCACAGCAGCGCAAGAATCTCAGACCAGAGGTTATCGCATGCTTAGTGTCCGAGGGGGTCACAATCAAGGAATCGGCCACGATTACTGACCTCTACCGAGCCGTCAACGACGAGAAGAATATCCAAGCTTCCCGCCCGTGCATCAGCAGATTCGCCGCGTTCTTTGCCGTTGCACCCTCCCGCGATGACAACCACTGACGACCCCTCCCCCCGCAACAACAAGACTTCCGTGCGAGGCTGGATCGCCGTTGGCGCGCTGACAGCTGTCCCCGTGCTCACTCTCCTGGGAGCAGTCATCGCCACGTCCCTCCCCTCCGCACAGATTGATCCACCCGAGAAGCCGATCACAGTCTCCGTCGAGGCATCCACTTACTCAGATTCAACGAGTGTCGAGTTAACCGTGACATGGGGAGAAAGCCCCCTTCTTCGAGCACCGTCATGGTCCGGTCTGGTCACCGGAATACCCGACTCATTAGACACTCCGCTCATCACCGGGTCACACGTTATCCAGGTTGACGGTGTGTGGCGGGTCGCTGCACGCACGGATAGACCGTTCTTCCGACCCCTGGGCGAGGGAGATTCAGGAGTTGATGTTCGGGCTTTGAACAGGCTACTGGGCCAGATGGGGTACCGCTCGCAGGAATCAGATAAATGGACAAAAGACACGCTTCGCGGTGTCCGTAAGCTGGCGGCAAGTCTGGGGATCTCCCCGGACAGTGTGACATCATTCGACCCTGGATGGGTTGTGTGGCTACCACACGATTCCTTCACCGCAGAATCCCTCGCTGTCAAGACAGGAGAGCGTGCTCCAGAGGTCGGCATGCCGGTCGTGACAGGATTGCCGGTTCCCACCTCTGCCGCGATCAAGACCGAGAGAGCCCGTCTTCCCAAGACATCGCCGGAAGGTTGGCAGTTTGATATCGATGGAACGAAGCTTCCCTATACCGATAACCCCGGCTCACCATTCCCTGATCTGGGAGCACTGAGTTCAGTGCTCCATGGTAAACCCGAAACCATCCGAGCCGCGCTCGAACGCACGACGCCGTTACAGGCTTGGACCGTTCCTGTTCGTGCGGTTTTCACGGATGCGCGCGGGCAAATGTGCGTTTTTGTGCAAACTGAGCTTCGAGGAACAAAACAATGGCAACCTAATATTGTGGAAGTGCTCGGCGGTGAGATAGGAAGAACACGTGTCACTGGAATCAAGACACACGCGGTCAATATCCTAGCCAATCCGGCAGAATCCCATCGAGACAGTACGTGCACCTAAAGTTTGCCGGTCTCGGTCATCGGTATTCGGAAACCGAGATCTGGCTATTTCGCCAACTGGATACAATATTCGCTCCTCGCACTATGACAGCGTTCGTCGGGCCATCGGGATCGGGAAAATCGACCCTGCTCGATATCGCCGGGCAGGTACTCTCCCCCGCGGAGGGGCAGGTGTTCCTCTGCAAAGACGATGACTCCCTCTCCCCTCCTGTGACGAGCGACTTTGGCTGGGTACTGCAATCAAACACTGTTCTTGCAGGACGCACAGCTCTCGACAATGCTGCCCTTGGCCTGCTTGCCAGCGGTATGAGCCATAGACAGGCGCGGAAACGTGCAAGAACCGTACTCGCAGAACTGGGCCTCGAACACAGGCTTGGCGCACCGGTTTCCGAACTCTCAGGCGGGGAAGTGCAACGCGTGACTATCGCAAGATGCCTGCTATCTCCCGCCCCCATCATTCTCGCGGATGAACCAACCGGACAGCTAGATTACGCGAGCACACGGACAGTGGTCGCGGCACTCCGGTCCGCTGCGGAGGCAGGCAAGATCATTCTTCTTGCCACACACGATCCTGTCGTCGCGCGGGAGTGCGACCGCTCCCTCGTTATTCCGATAGTGAATGAAACGAGACACCATGATCACTAGAGACATCCGATGAGCACGTTTACGGTTTTCCATGAAGCAATTATGAGCGTTTTTTGCCGTTCCTGGAAATACTTACTTGTTCTTCTGAGTTTGACAGTCTTGTTGAGCGCGGCCCCCACGTTGAATCTTCTCGTGACGGCTCAAACTGTGCGCACTCTTGAAGCGAGAATTTCCGCCGGATCGAACGTCTTGATAGTGACATCAAACGGCGGCTCAGTAGATGCAGCCACATGTCTCGCATTGAACTCGAACAGTACAATTCTTCACGCCGGAACAGTCAATTCTCACCGGGTGACAGCTCTTCGTTCGGCACCCGGAGCTGTATTCGAGCGGGCCACCGTCAGCCCGGAATATCTAGACATAGTGTCACCCCATCAGCGCAAGTGGACAAATGGCGCATATTTAGGCAGTGCGATTGCACAAGAGCTTTCTATCTCATTTGATGCCCCCATCGAATTTATGGACGGCCAAAAAACGACCGCGGTTGCCCCAATAAATGATCTTCGCGATGAAACTCGGAAACGCTGGGTTTTCGTCACACAACCACCTGGCTCGCGCGCATCCGAATGCTGGATCGAAACGAAACCCGGAGCCGCTGATGATATTCGAGCTCTCATTCCAGGGGTTTTCCATCTGGATAGCGAACTCAAGATCAACACACTTATTGCAAATGATGACTCGGAAATCCGAGACACCTGGAAAACACGGCCCAGTCAATTCGCCGGAATTACGAGCGGTGTGCTCGCCGCCTTTCTTCTTGCACTCCTGCTCTGGTCGCGGCGAAGTGAATACGCTCTGTACTCGCTTGTAGGATTCTCCACAGCGGACACCGTGCGCCTTGCTGTTTTCGAGCAACTTTTCTATCTAGTGCCGGCACTGCTCTTGTCGACAGCGGTATGGGGAAACGCATGGATCTGGTGCACCGGCGGAGAATTGCTCTCACTGCGCACGGCACTAACCCAATCACTATTTGCATATTCTGTCGCCGCCTTGTTGCTCACTATCCCAGCACTCTTGATCACCAGAGGAAATCTAGGAAAAGCGGTCCGGAACCACGAATAGCAAAAACGTCGAAACGGAAAACTCCCAGAACACACCGCCTGATGGCCTGGACCGGTCTGTCCTCCTCGACTTGCTCAGACACCGACACTCATCACTATCACCGACCGGATCAGGACGCGACGGAAACGATCTACCAGGAATGATCGACACAGAAAGAACCCTCAGTAACGCCGTAGGGTAGTACCCGTGCAACTATCGCTCGACCAGTTCTCTTTGCTCTGTCTCTATTCGGCGATGGCGGTGTATGCGCTCGCGTTTATTGCCTACGCAGTGGATCTCGCCGGGCGGGCATCAGCCTCAGTGCTGGCCGAACCGGAAACCGCAGTGACGACGGTCGATGCTCGCCGCCGATCCGCGCCTCTTCGGATTGGTGTGGCACTGACTGTGCTCGGGTGGCTGCTCCACCTGACCGCAGCGATCACCCGCGGTGTCACAGCGGGTCGGGTGCCCTGGGCCAATATGTACGAGTTCGCCATGACGGGCACGCTTGTCATGATGACGGTGTTTCTCGTCGTGCTCGGTGTCATGAAACAGGACTTACGATTCGTTGGCACCTTCATGACCGGGCTCATCGTGGTGTTCCTGGGCCTCTCAGCGGTCAACTTCTACGTCAGTCCGACGCCGCTCCCACCCGCTCTGCAATCGCCGTGGCTGATCATTCACGTGTTTGTTGCTACCTCCGCGGTCGGATTCTTCTCGGTGGGCTTCGCACTCTCAGTGCTGCAGCTCATGCAGGCACGACGGGAGACCCGAGCCCGGCAGGAAACTCTGGCCCGACAGGAAGCCCAGGCCCGGCAGGAAGCCCAGGCCCGGCAGGAAGCCCAGCCCCGACAGGAGACCCCGGCACGGGACATCCCGAAGCGCTCGTTCCTGACGAGCCTCCCAGACCCAGAAACACTCGAACGGCTTGCGTATCGGGTCAACATCGTCGGATTCATCCTCTGGACCTTCACTCTCATGGCCGGTGCCATCTGGGCAGAGAAAGCATGGGGTCGCTACTGGGGGTGGGACACCAAGGAGGTATGGACCTTCATCATTTGGGTGGTCTGGGCCGGATACCTGCACGCGCGGTCTACCCGCGGGTGGCGCGGTACCCGCTCATCGTGGTTGGCGATTGTCGGATTCACAACGATTATTTTCAATTTCACGATCGTGAACCTGTTCTTCAAGGGACTGCACGCTTATTCGGGGCTGTGACCGACGCAGCACCGCAGTTACCGCACACCGAAGACCGGTGATTACCGGCCCCCGCCCGCGGTAGTAAGGAGCGCGTGGCAACGCGAGAGCCTCGCTACCCACCATTGCGCGCGATCGTGAGCCACCGCATAGCGCTCCAACAGGTCGTTATCGACCGTCACACGGCCCGTCGGAATACACCCATCAATGGGATGCAGCGGGGTTTTCACAACATCAGCGGCAAGCAGCGATGCCGTGCCGAGCCCACAGTCGTAGGGCAGATCGGGGAGGGACGCCGCAAGCGCCGCCCCCATTGCCAAACCAACGCTCGTATCAAGTGCACTCGACACGGTGACGGGCAAACCGGCCCCAGCCACGATCGTAAGAGCCGCTCGGATGCCACCGAGCGGAGCCGCCTTGACAACGAGAAGATCCACGGCTCCCGACGCCGCAACAGCGAGCGGGTCAGAGGCGCGACGGACACTCTCATCGGCGGCGATCGGGATATCCATGTAGGCGGTTCGCTCGCGCAGTTCTGCGAGCTCGGCGACACTGGCACACGGTTGTTCGACGTATTCCAGGTCACACGGCGCGAGCGCGTGCAGAGCGTGCTCGGCCTCGTCAATGTTCCAGCCGCCGTTGGCATCCACTCGGATACGTCCTTCTGGACCCAGCAGTTCGCGGACCGCACGAACCCGTGCAACATCGTCGGCGAGGGTCTGATCGCCACCTGCGACCTTGACCTTTGCGGTGCGACATCCCGGAAACTTCGAAAGAATTGCCGCAACCTCGTGGGGCTGCACCGCGGGAACAGTCGCGTTGACCCGGATGCGGTCGCGCAGCGGGGTCGGGGTCGGGTTCCAACCGTAGTCGATTGCTGCCGCTAGCCAGTTGGATGCCTCGTTGTCGTCATACTCCGTGAACGGCGCAAACTCTGTCCAGCCGACCGGCCCCCGCATGAGCATCGCCTCGCGCACCCGAATCCCCCGGAACCGGGTCACAAGAGGAAGCGCAACAACCCGCGCCGTCGCGAGAAGATCCGCTAACGCAACAGTGGTCACCTGAACGGTCATAGAAGAAGCTTAGGGTTGCTCCGGGCGTGTCACACACGCCACCCTGTGCGGTGCTGGACTGGCTTCATGGAGTCCAACCCCGCCTCGATAGGCTGAACGCATGTCGGAAACGGTGTCTGAACTCTTTGACGCGAGCGTGTGGGTGGAGGCCGCAGGGCGGATCTCCGAGACATCCGAACTCAGTGATATCACGTACCATCTCTCGACCGATGGGCGCATTGCGCGGATTGCATTCAACCGCCCGGAGGTGCGCAACGCCTTTCGACCGCACACCGTTGACGAACTGTATCGAGCCCTTGATGACGCGAGAATGGATTCGCGCGTGGGTGTTATCCTGCTCACGGGAAACGGGCCGAGCCCCCGGGACGGCGGCTGGGCCTTCTGTTCCGGCGGTGACCAGCGAGTGCGCGGGCGCGATGGCTACCGCTACCACAACACCGTCTCAGACGCTGGGCAGGCTCCGGGCGGCATTGACAGCGGGGAACATCGTTCCTTGTCCGCTGCTCGGCTCGGGCGGCTGCACATTTTGGAAGTACAACGGCTTATCCGCTTCATGCCAAAGGTTGTCATCGCGGTGGTTCCTGGCTGGGCAGCGGGAGGCGGACATTCGCTGCATGTTGTGTGCGATCTCACGATCGCCAGTGGCGAGCACGGACGGTTCAAGCAGACCGATGCCGATGTGGGCTCCTTTGATGCGGGCTACGGCAGCGCCTACTTCGCCCGCCAGATCGGGCAAAAATTCGCCCGCGAGGTCTTTTTTCTCGCCGAAGAATACTCGGCACAGCGGGCATACGAGATGGGCGCGGTCAACCGGGTTGCCCCGCACGCCGAGCTCGAAAAACAAGCAATCGGGATGGCCCGCACCATCCTCACCAAATCACCGACCGCGATTCGAATGCTGAAGTTCGCCTTCAATGCCGTCGATGACGGCCTGGTCGGCCAGCAACTCTTCGCGGGCGAGGCAACCCGGCTCGCCTACGGCACGGACGAAGCCGTCGAGGGTCGCGATTCATTTCTCGACAAACGCGACCCAGACTGGTCGCCGTTTCCCTGGCACTTCTGACGATGAAACCCCTCCATCGTGTGGTGGCACGGGATATTCCTGCCCTGGCCGGAGCACTGCGAGCCGCCCTCGAGGGTGGCCCAGCCGTCTGGCCGGTGCCGGATGCCACACCACCGAGCTCTGCCCGAGCCATCCCTGACACCGACCCCGACCCCGACCCCAACCGTGCTACCGACCCCAACCCCGACCGTGCCACGGGCCCCGACCACCTCTCCAACCCCGACACCGTCCCCGACGACATCGCGCTCGTCGTCGAAACCAGTGGTTCGACCGCCGCTCCCAAACGGGTCATGCTCTCGGCAAGCGCCCTCCGCTCAAGCTGCACGGGGGTGGTGTCTGAGCTGGGTGGGCACGGCCAGTGGTTGCTAGCACTGCCCGCACACTACATCGCCGGAGCGCAGGTGGTTATTCGGTCGATCCTCGCCGGATGTGACCCCCTTGTTCTGCCGGGAGAGCACTTTGACGTCGCAGAGTTCACGGCGGCGACCAGCGCGCTCGATCCATCCCGTCGCCGGTACACGTCGCTGATACCCGCGCAACTGGCGCGCGTCCTCGCAGCGGCGGAGACCGACACGGGGGCCTCCGACGCGCTCCGATCGTTTGATCGCATCCTCATCGGAGGTCAGGCACCGTCTCCCACGCTGTGCTCCGCGGCGACTCGGCTCGGCGTCCGACTGAGCGTAACCTACGGATCGAGCGAAACCGCGGGTGGCTGCGTCTACGACGGCCGACCACTGCCCGGCGTCCGGGTCAGGATCCTCGGTGGCGACATTGAACTGGCGGGGCCATCCCTTGCAGAGGGATACCTCGGCGACTCGGAACGCACGTCCGCCGCGTTTGTCGTTGACCCCGACGGCACGCGCTGGTACCGCACGCGAGACAGGGGGGATGTCGCGGCCGATGGCACGCTCACCGTTCACGGTCGGGCAGATGATGTGTTTATTTCCGGGGGGCTCAAAGTGGAACGAGCCGAGGTAGAGCGGGCGATTCGGCGCGTCCCCGAACTCGCGGACGCGCTGATTGTGATTGTTCCGCACGCAGTCTGGGGGCAACGAGCGATCGTTCTGGTTGAGAGCGGTGAAACAGCGCCAGCGGGCCATCCCGATGAAGCGGCTCTGCTCACCGCCGCCCTCGCGGCTACTGATTCCGCGGGCCTTGGCGTCGCGGCACGACCAACCCGAGTCCTCCGGGTTGCTGCGTTTCCACGTCTGAGTTCTGGGAAACCGGATATGCGACTGCTTACCACCACCGTCACCGCGACCCTCGTGTGACACAACGGCGGAATTCCGGCGACCGGGGGTCAGCGCCCATTGACGAGGTGCGCGCGGCAACCGAATGACACCCCAGCAACCGGGCACCATCTTGCGCGGCCAGCACCGTTAGCGTGCCAGTGGAATTTCCAGGATCCGCGGGCCCGTGATCGGAAGCGCCAACTGCTCCACTAGTTCACCTCGATTTGTGGCACGAGCAAACTCCCAGTCATACGCCGTTGCCAACGCCGCAAAATCGACCCGCTGCGGGGTGTACATCACACGATCAAACGCCTCAGTGTCGATCGGTGCGGGGGTCGCCAGGGTGTCAAAGATGGTGCCACCTCCGTCATTGCCAACGATCACCAGCACCCGTGGTCGGGGTTCGGCGTCGCCGAGCAACAGCGACCCGGCATCGTGCAGGAGCGCAAGGTCGCCGAGCACGACCCTGGTAACCGCCCCGCTTGCCACCGCGATCCCCAGTGCCGTCGCAACCGTACCGTCGATACCGGCGAGTCCTCGGTTTGCGTGGGAGGGAATCCGGCGCCCCGACACCACACGATCAGCCTCGCGAATAAGCCGGGACGCGCCCCACACCAGCCGATCGTGCGGCCAGGATGTCGCCCACACGGCGGTCACGAGCATCCGTCGATCAAGCGGTTCGCGAAGCGTGTCAAGCTGCGCACGCACATACGCGCGTTGTGCCGCGAAGTCAGTCACATGCCCGGTCTCATCAACCCCGCTACGAAGCCCGGGGCGGACGGGATTCTCGAGGTCAACAACCGCACGACCGGCTGCGAGCCACCGTCGCAACCAGTCCCGCTCGGCATCATCGAGCGGATGTCCCTCCGTGGTCACCGCTCGCTCAAACCGTACAACCCGGCGTCCCGGGTTGTACCACTCAACCCCGTTCTCGGCGACCACAATGCTCTCCACACCGGGTCGTTGGATGAGCTGTGGAATCTCACGGGACAGCGTGGGGTGACCGAACACCACGACTCGCTGCACGCTCGTGACCAGGGCATCATCCGCCAGCACCTCTCGATATCCGGGCACGAGGTTCGGGCCGAATCGGGCACCGCTGGTGACCTCGGCAATGAGCGGCCAGCCGCCCGTTCGAGCGAACTCCTCGGCGGCGGCACCGGCACCGGCACCGGCAATGACAACGGTTCCCGGTGCTCGCGAAATCGTTGCGGTTTCCTCTGTTGCTCCCGCGTGCGGGGGTAACAGTGACTGTAGAGCAGGCCAAGACCACCCTCGCAACCGGGCCCCCGACAGCGGCTCTCCAAGCTGCACATTGACATGCACCGGTCCCGGCCCGGGTGTGGGGCACACTGGCCTATCCTCTGCCAGACCGCGGGCCGCAGCGACCGCAGCGACCGCGTATCCCTCGGCTGCGGTTACCTCGTGCGCCGCACCGTCGGGTGTCGGAATGTCCCATTCCCGCCGCACCTCCGACTGAAACATCCCCGGTTGTTTCGTGGTTTGATTCGATCGGATGCCCCGCAACTGTGCCGGACGATCTGCGGACAGAACAATGAGCGGAACTCCGGCGTGGTGTGCCTCCAGCACGGCGGGATGAAGATTCGCGACGGCGGTACCGGAGGTCACAATAACCACCGCCGGGATCCGGCTCTCGACGGCAAGCCCGAGCGCAAAAAACCCAGCACCACGTTCGTCAATCCGCACGTGAACACAGACCGTGCCCGCTCGTTGCGCCTCCACCGCCGCCAGCGCCAGTGCCTGTGACCGGGATCCGGGGGCGACAACAACGTGCTGCACTCCCGCTGCGATGAACCCGGCGATCAGGGCGTCGGCAAACTCCTGTGCCGGGCTCATCGTCGGCTCAGTCATTCACTCGGATCGGTGCCGCGCGGCTGATTCAACCCCCGTAGAAAGTCGATGTCATCGTCGGGAGCGATCACTCGCACACCCCGCGGCAGGGCACGGCCACGACCGGCCACGAACCACAACACGGCACCGAAGGCGGGAAAGAGCACGATAACAACAAGCCACGCGACCTTGGGCATGGCCCGTATCCGACGCTTGTCAAAAAGCGCACAGTCGGCAGCAGCAAAGACCATGAGGACCACGATCGCTATTGCAACACCGAGAAGTACCCGAGCCATGCTGTCTAGTCTATTCTGTCTCCCAACCCCGGGGATACGGCTCGAGCACAACCCACCCCAACCACACCCACCCCGACTCGATCCGCCCGACACATTCACACCGGCCAACAACCAGTCGAAAGGCCACAAACTGCCGCTTGTACCAGAGAGATTGCGACCGTGTGAGACCTCTCGACCAGCAGCTCGCGACCTCTCGACCAGAGCGCGTCGGGGCCGTGGGGCCTCGGGCGTATGCGGGTCAGGAATTCCCCTTCGGCGTAGGCCAGCAGTTCGCTCCGGAGCTTGAAGCGGTGCCCGCGGTGAAACCTAGTTGTACGCAGTTCTGTGGGCCGATGATCTTTCACGAGAGGTGGGGCTACACTGACGCTGTGAAGTCCCTGCCCTCCTGGCTTTCGTACACCCTGCTGCGTCTGATCATTTTTGTGATCCCCCTCGCTCTGCTGCTTGCGGTCAACATCACCCCGTGGATCGCGGGAGTCGTCGCGTCGCTGTTCGCATTGAGCGCATCGCTTATTTTTCTGCGTCAACCGCGCGAGTCGTTGTCAACAACCCTGTACGAGGTTCGCCATCGGAAACACCCGGAGCCAGCGACGGATGACCTTGAGGAGGATGCCGCAGTCGAGGCAACAAGTGATTCTCACAGGGCAAACACAACCCCCAACCCGACTCCGTAGATCACGGCAACCAAACTGGTCAGGTGAAGCACAAGAACAAGTTCGCGGGCACTTTTTGCGGTCAGCACAATGAGGCAGGCCGGTAGCGCAGCCAACAGCCCAAACAGCACAAGCACGATAGGCGGGTAAACCACCGCGAGGAGACCGGCAATAACAAACGGAACCAACAGCGCAACCACGTACAGGATGCGATAGACCGGTTGGGGCATCAGCACCGCGAGAGTGCGTTTTCCAGCCGCTCGGTCGGTGTCCCGGTCGCGAATGTTATTCGCCATCAGCGCGCAGCACGCGATGAGTCCCATCCCACCACCGGTAACCCAGGATTCGAAGTTGACATGGCCCGCTTGAACAAATGTTGACCCAGCGGTTGCGATAATGCCGAAGAACACAAACACGCCGAGTTCGCCGAGGCCGTAGTATCCGTATGGAAACCGCCCACCCGAATAGAACCATCCGGCCGCGAGCGCAACAGCCCCCACCGCGAGCATCCACCAGGCCCCGGTGAGTAGTGTGAGAACGAGCCCCGCAAGCGCACTGAGCGCGAAAAAAATCAGCGCGACGATCGCAACATGACGGGGGCGGGCGGCACCAGAGCCGGTCAGCCGCGACGGACCCACTCGAAAATCATCCGTGCCACGAACGCCGTCAGAATAGTCATTGGCGTAGTTCACCCCAATCTGCAGGGTCACCGCCACGGCGAGCGCAAGCACAGCGCGCCAGGGATGCCACTGGCCCGGGTCGATGAGCAAGCCCCCCGCGCCCGTTCCGAGTGCAACGGGCGCGATCGATAGCGGAAGAGTTCGCAGCCGGGCACCACCGATCCACTCCCGCAACCGTGCCATGCGGCGGCGGGTGTTTGTGACGCGGGCGGAGTGCCGCGTTGAGGTGGAGCGTTGTGTTGACGTGGAACGCTGCGTTGAGGCGGAGCGCTGTGTTGAGGCGGAACGCTGCGCAGGATGCCCCGATGTCCCGCGCGCGCGGCGACGTTTGGTCGAGTGGGATCGAGTCATTCGGCCATTGTAGGGAACCTTACATTGACAACATGAGACTGGATGTCCGGAACACCGTACCCCTGCCCGCAACGTCCGAAAAGTCACACTGCAATACCGTTACCGAGGTCGCCTACCGGCCGAATGCATCCCGAATGGGTTGGAACTTGATATCAGTCTCGGCTACCTCAGTCTGAGGTTCGGATTCGCGCACGATGCCGCAGCCCGCGTACGCCGTGATGGTTCGGTCCGGATCGATCTGAGCGCAGCGAAGAGCAATCGCCCATTCCCCGTCCCCGTCACCGTCAATCCACCCGACGGGACCGGCGTAGCGACGGCGATCGAATCCCTCCAGGTCTGCGATTGCGGCCACAGCTGCCTCCCGCGGGGTACCCGCGACCGCGGCGGTGGGATGCATCACTGCGACAAGATCGAGGGCGTGCGAGCCATCCCCCAGAATGCCCTTCAGATCTGTCGCCAGGTGCCACAAATTGGGGAGTTTCAGGGTGAATGGCTCCGGGCTGGTATCAAGTCGCGCTGTGTGCGGACTGAGTGACTCCACAGCGCTCACGACGGCGAGCGCGTGCTCGGCACGATTCTTGGGTGATGCAACCAGGGCGCGCTCCAACTGTCGATCAGAAACGGGGTCACCTCCGCGGAAGGTTGTTCCCGCGAGCACCCGGGAACTAACCGTCCCGTGATCAACTCGCACGAGCGTTTCCGGACTCGCACCGATGAGACCATCAACGGCAAAAACCCACGTGTCGGAGTAACTGTCTGCAAGCCGCGTGATGACCGTTCGCAGGTCAGTTTTATTGGGCAGCGTGCCCGTGAGGTCGCGGGCTAGGACGACCTTGTCGTAGTCGCCCACAGTGATCGAGGTGAGAGCGTTCGCCACCGCGCGCGCGTATGCCTCGGGCGGGAGCATTCCGGGCGAAAAGCTCACGTGCGGCAAGGCCCCCCGGGGTTCCGATTCTGGTAACCCGGGGGGAGCCGGTGGGAGCTCTGGGTTACCCCGGTCACCACGAGAGGTAGAACAGGATGTCGGCCAGTTGTGTGTCTTGCCGTGGTCTTCCGGGGCACAGCGGGAGATGCGCGTCACCCAGGACCGACCGTCACGCCGCCCGACAATTGTCTCTGGAACGACTAACACGCTCGACGCGGTTGACTGGTCAGCAAAAGCGAAGGTTCCGAATGCCACCAATCCCGACCCCGGAAGCCCAACTCGATCGTCTATCCGTGCCTGTTCGGCGAGGCGTCGCCACAGGCTTGCGGCACGCGTGATTCGGTCAGTGCCGATGGTTTCGAGGCGTAGCGTCTCGCCGAGTCCGACAATTCCCTCGCCGCCGCGAAACCAGATGAGCGGGTTACCCGGATGCACCAGTCGAATGAGCGGTGCCGTCTCCGATACTGGATAGCTCCGAACCCGAAGGTGGATCGTGCTAAATTCCGGGTCACTCACCGCAACAGCCTAGAGCCACCGGGCAGCAGGATGTGTCCGGCTCCGCCGCCCGGTGGCCACTCAAGAACCCGCGAGCCACCACAAACCCATGCACATCACCTCGAGAGGTCACAAACTGTCGCTTGGGTCAGAGACGCTGCGACCGTGTGTGAGCTCTCGATTGGCGACGAGGAGCCTACGCATTGGTCCGAGGGTTCCACCGGGGATCCCGATGGTCGTGGTCACAACGAGGAGCCTACGCATAGACTCGCAGTTATGGTGCGCGCAGACCTTTCGAAGGAACCCACAGCGGTGAAAGCGATGTTCGATGGCGTTGCAGCACGGTACGACGTGACCAACGGTGTCGTATCTCTCGGCCTCGCAACACACTGGCGACGCGCCACCCATCGCGCGATCTCACCCGTGGCCGGTGAGCGCATCCTTGACATTGCGGCCGGGACGGGGACATCCAGTGTTCGTCTCGCAGCCTCTGGTGCCCAGGTTGTCGCGGCTGATTTTTCACCGGGGATGCTCGAGGTGGGGCGTGCTCGGCACCGCGACACGCGCAATCTGAAGTTTGTCGAGGCAGACGCGATGGCTCTGCCCTGTGCGGACGGTGAGTTTGATGCCGTGACGATATCGTTCGGACTGCGGAATGTGTCTGACCCGCAGCGAGCGCTCGCGGAGTTCTTTCGAGTGACAAAACCGGGCGGACGCCTTGTTGTGTGTGAATTTTCCCACCCGCCACTCGCGGTCGTCCGGGGTGCATCCCGGCTGTTCAACAGGGCAGTCGTACCAGCCCTGGCCCGCCTCACCAGCTCAAACGACGACGCCTACAACTACCTACAAGAATCCATCGCTGCCTGGCCGGTTCAGTCCGCCCTGGCGGCCTGGATTCACTCGGTCGGATACGCACAGGTCACGTGGCGCAATCTCAACGCGGGGATCGTGGCCCTCCACTGTGCCCAACGGCCCACACAGTAAAACCAGCCGGCTTCAGTACAACCAGATAGGCACAGAATCATCCTCTCCGACGGGTGGGTACGGTGGCACGACTAGGCTGGGCCGTGTGAGCATAAGTCGACCGATGTTGCATCGTCGCGCGATCGACGCAGATGTGCGATCACTGTTTGGCCGTGTTGACGGGGATCGAACACTCACGGTGGCTGAGCGCCGATTGGCACAAAGCATCGCGGCGGATCTTGAACGGGTGGAACAGGGCCTGGTTGAGGAAGTCCGGTTTACCGCTCATATCGCCGAGGCATCCACTCGATATCTTCTCGAAGCCGGGGGAAAGCGACTACGGCCAACACTCCTGTTGCTCACATCGCATCTTGGCAGTGGTGCCACCGATGATGTGATCACCGCGGCCGAGGCGATCGAGATCACACACCTGGCGAGTTTGTATCACGACGATGTGATGGATGGCTCTGATCGCCGACGAGGCATCCCCAGTGCTCACAGTGTGTGGGGAAATCAGGTCGCAATTCTCACCGGCGACCTTCTTTTTGCTCGGGCAAGCCAGCTCATGGCCCGACTCGGAGAACGAGCAATTCGGATCCAGACCGACACATTTGAACGCCTCGTTCTGGGGCAGTTGAACGAGACGGTAGGACCGCGTGAGGGCGACGACCCCATCGCGCACTATCTGAACGTACTTGCCGATAAAACCGGCTCACTATTGGCGGCGGCGGCGCAGGCCGGTGTCATGTTTTCCGGCGGCCCGGCTGAATATGAGCAACCGATGATTGACTTCGGCGAACGGATCGGTGTGGCCTTCCAGCTCATTGACGACGTGCTCGACCTCTCTGCACAACCGGAGAAAACCGGCAAAGTCCCGGGCACCGACCTGCGAGCGGGAGTCGTGACGCTCCCCCTGCTGCGGCTTCGGGACATGGCGATCCAGGATGCCTCGTCCGCCGATCTGCTCGAACGACTTGAGCGGGTGGTGCTGCCTCGCGACGGTGGTGACGACGGTGGCACGGGCACGGGCTATCCAACCGGTGGGATGATGCCGCCACACACTGACCGAGAATTACAGCGGCAGCCACCGTCACGGGCCGTTGATGCGCTCGTGGCCGAGTTCCGAGCTCACCCCGCCACCGCGGCCACCATCGCCGAAGCACACGGGTGGCTCAGGAGCGCGGTGGCGGCACTGGAACCGCTCCCAGACAGCACGGTGAAGGCGACACTGGCGCAGTTTGCCGATGCCATGGTGCAGCGTTCCACGTAGAGGGCTACCCGTACTTGTTCGCCACCTGTGGAGATTATCCACAGGCACGGGTAATTCTGACACTCGGTTGGGTCGTTCGCGCTACCGTTCGGGCATGACCATCCACTCCGTGCTTTTCATCGTCATCGCCGTCACGGTGGGTGTGATTGGTGGGTGGGTGTTCACCGCGACCTACGCCGACCGGCTCATTGCGATAGCAGGGCGGCGGCATGTTAGCCACGGGATGGCGCGGTGTGGCGCGCCATCCCCGCGATTCTCGCGAACAGGTGCGGCAGTGGTCACCGCCTCGGCGTGCGGGTTGCTGGCGATGCGCCTGGGTCCGTCTCTTGACGCACTCATCCCGCTGGGGCTCGTGTTCATCGGAACGGCCCTGGCGCAGACAGATATCGCGGTCCAACGCCTCCCTAACTCCGCGGTGGGAGTGACGACCGTTGTGACAACGACCCTGCTGCTCATCGCTCGGATCGCGGGGGTCGCTCCGGAGCGGGTGACAGCAGCCGCACTCGGTGCCGTGGCGATGGGGGTTCTTTACCTCATTCCGGCCGTGTTATCGCCCCCGTCAATGGGTATGGGCGATGTCAAACTCGCCGTGCCTCTCGGGCTTGTCGTCGGCTGGTTCGGAATATCCACATGGCTACTTTCCATCGCTATCGCCACGACTCTTGCCGGAACCACCGGGGTGATCATCGTTCTCTCACGAATTTTAACCGTGGAAGCGCTGTCCCCGGTCGGAAGCGAAAACTCGCGGATCCCACTCGCACCGTTCATGCTCGTCGGTGGCCTCTGCGCAATTGTGATCGTCCCGTAAGTGTTGTTCCCACGGGACGCATTCACAACCTCCGTGGGAGCAACACCTAAGGGTCCCAGCGATTACCGGTGCGACCATTCTGGCCGCCTACTCACCCAAAGACAGGATCCGGTCCGAGGCACCATTCGCAGCCCTCATCCACCCCGAAGGGAAACCCGATACGAGATTCACAAATTATCTCAAACGTTACACCAGCTTCCGATTTATGGTATTCTCAGGCTGTGGATCTTCTCGGTTGCCACAGGTTCGGAATTGACTGCGCGCTTCGATCAGCTGTCTGCGACTGAGCAGGCACAGCTCGTTCCTCAGAAACATCTGACACCGGAGGAGATAGATCGGTGGCCACTGAATACAATCCGATTCGGAGAGCGTTTCACGAGGAAACCAGCAGGGCCTATTTGATCCTTGCTATTTCGATCGTATCGGCGTTCTTCATATTGGCACCACCGGTAGCACCTCTCGTTGTTCTCATCATGTTTATCGTTGGAATCGTGTTCTTGTTTAAGGCAAAAACTCGAACTGACCGCACAATCCTGATTATATCTACGGCCGTTACAGGCCTTATACTTGCACTTATAGTCGTCAGCATTATCGGTTGGAATCTTACGGAATATCAGTGGGGTTCCTTCGAAAATTGAAACCAATCCGACCGTGAAAGTATGCTGTCAGGGTGCCGCCGCAACATCCCGGTTGACTCTCGCTCCACCACGCGCAGGAAACGACTGCTGCTCGCTTCTCGCCGGGGCGTTTCCCGTCCGTTGAGAATATCCGCGAACACCTCCGCATAGTGCACAGCTATGGCGTCGGTGTCGAATTCGATCGATGAGAGTGGCGGTTCCATTGAACCGTTAATCGCCATTTCATCCACGCCAATGACGGCGAGATCCTCCGGACAGCGCAGGCCCGCTCGACGGATTCCCGCGAGCACGGTGATCGCGACCTCATCGTTATAGGCGGCGACAGCACTCACCCCGCCCGCCACCCAACTGCGGACTTTGTGCTCGGCCCCCGCTCCGTCGAGGGAAAATTGTTCGTAGGCCGGGGCGGGCAGGCTCCGCGCGCGGCAGGCATCGACGACTCCCCGATGGCGCATCTGCGCGAGCATCGCTAGGCCGGGTTCACAGGTATCGGCATAGCCAATCTGCCGGTGTCCAATTCCGACGAGGTACTCAACCTGGAGCCATTCGGGTGGTTCATTTACCGCTGTGGCCAGTCCGGTGTCGGGAAATATCGTCGTCATCATGATGTCACGCTCTCGCAGCCATGTCGCGGTCTCATCATCCAGACTGAACATGCTGAGCACGAGGCGTGGGCGCAGATCCCGAGCCGCATCAATGACTGCCCTGCTCGCGGGTCCCTCAAAATGGACGATAACCGTCATGCCCTGCTCCGCAGTACGGGCCGTCAGGTGACTGCTAATGAGGGTAGCAAGCTCACCGAGGTGAACGTAGGGAATCACGAACAGCACGATTTTCGATGCGCCGGTGGCGAGACTCTGGGCTGCGAGATTGGGCCGATAACCGAGTTCGGCGGCGGCGAGTCGAACCGCGTTGCGCGTTTTCTCCGAGATTTTCTGTGACGTCACTCCGTTCAACACGTAGCTGGCCGTCGCGCGGGACACGTTCGCCCGTCGTGCTACGTCCGCACTGGTTGGGACGCCCGCACCACCCGCACCACCCGCGTCGGCAACACGCCGAGGATTGACAGGATTGGTGGGCATGGTTCTATTATGTACTTACGCGCGTAGGTTACGCGCGTAAGTACTAGGGATGGACAAAGATGTCATCTACCAAAACAGCTGCAGAATCGTCCGGCGGTGCCGAGGTTCCACCCACCAACGACTTCCCGCCCGGAGCATCCACGCGCGGCCGAATCGGTATCGGCCGAATCGCCGCCGCCTACGCGCTCGTCGGCTTGACATGGGCCATCCCCTTCCTGGCCTCGATCGCGGTTCTACTGCCCGCAAAGCTCGCCGAGCTGCCGGGCGTTGACAAAATTGGTGCCTTCGCGATCCTCACCATCGTCGGGTCAATCGTCGCGCTCATCGCAAACATCGTCTTCGGTGCCCTCTCAGACCGCACCAGAAGTCGCTTCGGCAGCCGCTCACCCTGGATCTTCGGTGGTGCCGTCGGAGCAACCCTCGGTCTGGTTATCTTGGCAATCAGCGCAGACTTCACGACCTTACTGATAGGGTGGCTCGTCCTGCAGGTAGCTCAGAATGCATACCTTGCGGCCACCAGTGCGATGATCGCCGACCGTGTCGCACCGCACCGCCAGGGTCTCATTTCGGGCATCCTTGGCACATCAAACACGATCGCCCAGGCTGCCGGAGCGATCATCGGTGGCACGTTCGCCACTCAGGTAGACACGGGTTTCTGGACAATCGCTGCGATCCCGTTGGTCGGTGCGATTATCATCCTCCTGCTCGCACCAGATTCGTCTAACCTCGGAACGCATCGGATTCCGCTGACCACCAAGACAATCATGACCACATTCGCGTTTCCCCGGAAGGCACCGGACTTCTATTGGGCCTTATTCGGCCGACTTCTGCTTATCCTCGGCTTCTTTTCCGTCATCAACTATCAACTCTTCATCCTCACTGACTACATGAACCAATCAACCGCCGACGCCGGCGCTACTATTTCGATGGCGGGCATCATCACGACGGTGACGGGTGTCGTGGCTGGACTCATCGCGGGACCAATCTCTGACAAGATCAACCGGCGAAAACTTCCCGTGCTTGTCGCATCGATTCTCATCGGAATCGGGGCAATCGTGCCGTTTGTCGCCCCGCAACCGTGGGCACTCATCGCCTTCGCCGGTGTGGCCGGTTTTGGCATGGGCATGTACTGGGCGGTGGATGTCGCGCTGGTGATTCGGGTGCTTCCCCATCCAGGAACCCGCGCAAAAGACCTCGGTATTCTAAATATGGCCAACACCGGCGGTCAGATTCTTGCGCCGGTAATCGTGGCGACCCTGGTACAGGTGGGTGGGTATCAGCCGATCTTCTTGTTCGGGGCCCTCTGCGCCATTGTATCCGGTTTTCTGATTTTGCCGATCAAGAGCACTCGCTGAGTCATCCGGGCGCCAGCTAATTTATCCCAGAGCTAAAGGAGCAGAACATGTCCAAAAACACCACACCCACATCCAACGGCGGCTCACCGCGCCAGCGAGCGGATGAACTATTGCAGCGAATGACGCTCGAAGAAAAGGCTATGCAGTTGTCAGCAACCATGCCGACCGGGTTGCTCGGTGCCGATGGCCTCATCGAATCCCAGGCGACGGCGAGGATGGGCAACGGAATTGGGCAGGTATCAGCGCTCGGGATGTTCGGACACAAGTCCCCTGCGGCGATGGCGCAGGCGGTGAATTCGATCCAGCGCTTTCTTGTCGAACGTACCCGGTTGGGCATCCCGGCCATCTTCCACAATGAGGCCCTCAACGGAGTCGTTGCGCCAGACTTCACCGTATTCCCGACCGCGATCGGTCTCGCCGCCTGCTGGGATCCGGAGGCGGTCACGGAGATGGCGAACACCATCCGACACCAGATGCGCAGTGTCGGCCTTCTGCAAGCACTGTCACCGGTGATGGATGTCGCCCGCGACTCTCGCTGGGGTCGTGTTCACGAGACGTACGGGGAAGATCCCTATCTGGTCTCGGCGCTGAGTGTCGCCTTCACAAAGGGGCTCCAGGGCACGGATCTGCGCGAGGGAGTGATCGCCACCGCCAAGCACTTCCTCGGCTACGCGATGACCGAGGGGGGGCAGAACATGGCCGCGACCCAGGCATCCGCTCGTGAGCTGCGGGAAGTGTACGCACGACCCTTCGCCGCGGCGATTCAGGTGGCGGGCTTGGCATCGGTCATGAACTCCTACTCTGACATTGAGGGCATTCCGGCGGGAGCATCCCGGGCCATCCTCACCGGACTTTTGCGGGACGAACTGGGGTTCGAGGGCGCCGTCGTGTCCGACTACATGACGGTGCAGATGCTCCATGTGCGCCAACGGGTCGCACGCGACTATGCCGAAGCCGGTGCTCTTGCGCTTACCGCGGGACTGGATGTCGAACTGCCCACGATCACAGGGTATGGTGCTGCTCTGGCAGATCAAGTGCGCACAGGAACGATCGCGGAGCCGATTCTCGACACCGCAGTGCGACGGGTTTTGCAGTCCAAGTTTGCGCTGGGACTCTTCGAGCGTCCGTATGTTGACGAGGATCCCATCGTCCTGGCAGAGGTGGCACACGAGGGTGTCGACCTTGCACACACGCTGGCCCGGGAGTCGGTGACCCTGCTGAAGAACGAAGAAGCCATCCTGCCGTTGTCAACGCAGGTGCAACGAATTGCACTTGTCGGCCCGCACGCCGACGAGGTGGGATTCGCCTTCCCGGCGTACACCTATCCGCGCGAACTAGAGATGCTCGCGGGGATGATGAGCGGTGGGGATGGCACAATGGCTGGCCTCGACGCGCTCGGCGATGTGATATCGCCGGAGGTCATGGCAGCCACCGCTGCCGAAATGGGCGCAGTATTCGCGGTCACACCCGAGGAGTACATTCGTCAGCACTACGGTACCGTCAGCCTCGCCGACGCGATTCGGGAGTTGGTACCCAACACCGAGGTCACGGTTGTGCCCGGCTGCGGCGTGCTCGATGTGGAACCTCACGATATCGGTGCGGCAGTCACTGCGGCTGCGAACGCCGATGTGGTCATTGCCGCGATCGGCGGTCGCGGGGGATGGTTCAGCGGCACGGTCACCGAGGGTGAAGGCTGCGACACAGCAGACATTGCCCTGCCCAGCACGCAACGGGCCCTCATTGATGCCATCGCCGCGACCGGTGTCCCACTCATCGGGGTTCTCTTCACCGGACGACCGATGGCCCTCACCGACTCTCTGCCGTCGTTTTCCGCTCTCGTACACGCATACTACGGCGGTCAGCAGGGAACGCGCGCAGTGGCCGAAGCGCTGTTTGGAGTCATAAATCCCGGCGGCAAACTGCCGTACAGCATGCCCCGCCACTCCGGTCAGGTGCCGATTTATTCCGGGCAGCACAACGGCAGCGGTTATCGTCGCGCAGCCACAGACCTGCACAAGGGATATCTCGACATGCCATCAACGCCGCTCTTCGCCTTTGGGCACGGTCTCAGCTACACCTCATTCGAGTATCGCGGCTTAGCCCTGAGCCACACGACGGTCGATAGCTCCGGCCGGATTGACATCAGCATCACGGTCGCAAACACCGGCACCGTCAGCGGTGACGAAGTGGTTCAACTGTACGCGAGCGACACCGCTACCGGTGTGACACGCCCGGCACAAGAGCTGGTTGGATTCCGCCGGATTTCGCTGGCACCCGGCGCGGCTCAGACAATCACCTTCACGGTGCAGATGAGTCAGCTGGGCTACCTGGGAATTGACGGCACCACTTTCATCATGGAGCCGGGACCCATTGAGGTCATGGTCGGTGCCGCGTCGGATGACATTCGCGCCCGTGCGAGCTTTGAGGTCGTCGGACCGACGGTCCGACTCGGACGAGAACGTTCCTACCTATCGACATCCCTGGTCAGGTGAGCCAGCGGGAGCACACACTACGGTCACACACGAGAGTGACCGCTCCGGACTCCGCTTGAAAGTCTCGCCCGGCTGGCACCGGAACAGTCTTTGCTTAGCCCCCGCAATCCACCCGGCAGAACCGGGCTGGAAGGCATCATCGAAAATTCACGAATTGCAGGTCAACCTCAAGGTCCGCCGCTTTCAGAACACGGATTACTTCTTGCAGTTCGTCGCGACTTTTCGAGCTGACCCGGAGCTCGTCACCCTGAATGCTGCTCCTAACCCCCTTCGGAGCCTGTTCCCGAATGATCTGTCCGATCTTCTTCGCTGCGGGCTGGTCGATTCCCTGCTTGAGAGCAATATCAATTCGGAATTCCTTGCCCGAGGCATACGGAGCACCGGCGTCGAGGCTTCTGAGGGATATCCCGCGCTTGACAACCTTTGACTGCAGCACGTCAAGCACGGCTTTGACCCGCTCCTCCGACGAGGCCTTGAGCAGGATCTTCTCCCCGCTCCACTCGGCGGACGCACCGACACCCTTGAAGTCATACCGAGTTTCGAGCTCTTTCCGAGTCTGGTTGAGGGCGTTATCGACCTCCATCCTGTCTACTTTGCTGACGATATCAAACGTAGAATCTGCCATGCTGCCAGTTTATCGACGACTGCGGGGCGGACCATGGGTTTGCCGCCGCCCACGCACGTGGTCGACGATTTCCGCAAAGGACACCCAGCAGGTATTCTTGTGATGCTCCCGGTTGTGTGCGAAACGCGGTCGGGCGCGCCTGGCGAGTTACCCAAGCGGCCAAAGGGATCTGATTGTAAATCAGCCGTCATCGACTTCGGGGGTTCGAATCCCTCACTCGCCACCGTGTGATGGGCCCCGCCGCAACCAACCACGCGACGAGTGCCCGCTCGCCGCTCGCCACTGTGTGATGGGCAGATCGAAGACGCCGGGGCCGGTGTCATCGATCTAATGCCTCGATACGTGGGTGCTGCCGTTCGTGGCCTGGCCCCGTGTTGTAGGTCCAGTCGTTATGTGAGTCGTCTTGTCGTCCGCGGTCGTGGGTGGGAAGGCTGGTTAGATCATGATGAATAGCAGGAAGCGGTACACCCCGGGGCAGGTCGTTCGCAGGCTTGGGCGGGCCGACTGGGTGCTCGCTGATGGCGGGGACGTCGCGGGTGTGTGTTGCGAGCTTGGCGTGTCTGAGCAGAGGTACTAGCGGTGGCGGAATCAGTATGGCGCTCTCAAGGCCGACGACGCGAAGCGGTTGAAGGAGCTTGAGAAGTAGAACGCCATGCTGAAGCGGTTGCTCGCTGAGGCGGAGTTGGAGAAGACGGTTTTGAAGGAGTTGGCTGAGGGAGACTTCTAGGCTCGGGCGGACGCTGTGCTGGCGTGGCTCATTTGATCGGGACGCTGTTGGTGAGCGAGTGGATGGCGTGTGGCCTGGTGGGGCTGGGCAGATTCGCGTATCGATGCCTGCTCCAGGCCGACATGATGGTGGTTTCGGATCGAGCGTTGGGTGATTGGCTTCGTGGGTACGCGAAGAAGCACCCGAGGGGGTACCGGTGCGTGTATCACCGGCGCCCGTGGTGAGGCTGGATTGTCAATCATAAGAAGATCCAGCGGCTCTGGTGGGAGGAGGGTCTGCGGGTCTCTGGGTGTCGGTGCCGCAAACGCGTTGGTTTCTCGACCGTCGACGCGCTGGCAGCGACCGAGGCGAACACGATCTGGGCAGTCGATTTCCAGTTCAACGCAACGAGGAGCGTGTCAAATGGTGTGTGTAAGGGGTGGGTCTCCTTACGGAAGGAAACACATTGTTGGTTATCGACAAGGCGTC
>NAEP01000042.1 GCA_002529645.1 Candidatus Lumbricidiphila eiseniae
AGCGGCGTACGAAACCACGAAAACCTGTACCACACGAACGGGCTAACAAACCGGGATCGCCGCAACCGTGCAGACACCGTACTGAACACCGGACAAGCGTACTACACAAGCGAATCCTAATGCTCGTAGACGGTGAGGACGAGCAGACCGATCAGTTGCACATCCAGGCCGCGAGCGCCGAGGTCAAGTAGTCAGCTGCGTATATGTTCATGAGGTCGATTGTCAATCGGTTGTGATCTCCGTCTTTGGCTACGAGGACCCTGCGGGGCAGATGGGGTTGTCCCGCGAGCGCGGCGTCACCCCGAGGTAGGGGTGTGACCTCACCACAAGGCCGCTCGTGCTCGCACCTGACGGCGGCACCCCGAGGTAGGGGTGTGACTCCGGGATGGGGCAGTGGCCTGTTAGTAGGTGTCAACCCCAGCAGACAACAGGAGACTTGCGCAACTGGGCATAGCCCTCTACAGTGGTGGTATTGCTCCCCGCCCTCCCTCACAGGACTGGCGGGGCTTTACTTTCGGGGTGGCCCACGTGTTGAGCGCGCAGATGTTTGTCGATTACCAGAACCTCCACCTCAGTGCGCATGGAACCTTCACCCCCTACGGCACACCTGTGCACGAAGCGTTGATCCATCCAGGAAGATTTGCAGATCAGGTCATAGCCGGATGGAAAGATGATCCTGTTTCCATCAAGCAAATCCACGTCTTTCGAGGCCTCCCCAATTCCCGACGAGAGCCAGACGCTAACTCGCGGGTGAACCGGCAGCACAATCAGTGGAAACGTGATCCGCGCGTGATTATCCAGACCGGATCATAGTTGCCACAAGAGATACCGATATCGAACCGGCAGTAGACATGGCGGAGACTGTTTATCCGGGTTCGGTCACGATTGCGACGTGGGAAGGTGCAAGCACCATCAGAACGACAGCTCCAATTCTCCGACTGGACGAACGGGCCTACAAACTCAGCAGAGACACGAGCAACTACTCTTGACACGCGGCGCAAAACAAGGGGGACCCTGTCATTTTGCACCGTAAAACATACCGGGATGGGCACACGGAAAGTTTTAGTGCTTTGGGGTGTGGTGGAGGGTTTTGGTGTTCCATGGCATCGGGATACTTTGTAGGGCGTTGGCTGTGCCGGTAGGTTTCCATAGTCCGAAGTGGGTTCCGGTGGCGATGAGGAAGCTCGTGAGCGCGGTGGTGAGTGCTGTTGCGAGGTTGTAGGGGGTGTTTGTGGTGAGTGCGGTGGTGAGTTCGGTCAGTAGTGCGGTCGTGGTGGTGAGTGCGGCTAGGAGGGTGGCTTTGATTCCGGGGTGTGTGAGGTGTGTGGTTATGAGTCCGATGATGAGTGGGGCGATTGTTGAGGCCAGCAGTGTGAGGGTGGTGGTTGGGGGCAGGTCGAAGTAGAGCATGGTGTTGTTTTTCTGGGGTTAGAGTTTGGTGAGCCAGTTGATGAGGGAGGCGAGTGCGGCACCTGCGCCGATCGCAGTTGTGGTGGCGGTCCATAGTGTGCGAGTTGTGATGATGTGCCGGCGGTCGATGATCTCGTCAACGCGGCGTGTGAATTCGTCGGGGGTTATGGGTGTTGGGCGTGCTTCGATGGTTCGTAGCCGGTCTTCGTGGTCGTCGTGTCGGGTACCTTGTTCGTCGAGACGGCGGATGACTGCTTCGAGCATTGTTTCGATTCTCACGAGTCGGTCGCGGATATCGCGGCTGTCTCCGGGGTCGTTCATGGCCACTCCAATCCGGCGGTGTGGGGTGCGGTGTAGTCGCGGGTGGGTTGTTCGGGAGTTGTCATGACAGAGAGCGTCCTTGGAGGGTTAGCCGTAGTGGTATCCGTAGACCCAGATCATGCCGGTGATTCTGGCGGTACCGGTGGTTGCGGTGATCTTGAAGCCGTCGAAAGCGGTGTGTGGGCGGTGCAGAAAAGACTTCATGACCGTTGCGGTGTACTGGGTAGTGGGGTGAGGGTGGAAAAAGAAAGAAACTTGCCGATAGTGGGCAGAGTCGTTGCCGGTCATGCCAACGTTAGCTCTACCCAGTGGTTTTTCCACTCCATGCTTGCAGCGGGATCGAGGTAGTGGCAGCAAGCTGGGAGGCATACGCGCTCGTGTGTCTTCCCGTGAAGGCCTCTATGTCATAGCTGGTGGCCAAGCCCACTTCGTTGACACCCAGTACCAGATAGATATCGGTCTCCTCTGCTTTTAGAATCACTCTTAAAACATCAAATGAGACGGGGAGAAGGCTGCCGAATTCGCGCGGAAGAAAGGTCTTTATTTAGTTATAAAGGTGCACCCAGAGGATAGCTAAATGTTTTAAGCAAAGGGATAGTAAATGCATTAAATAGCTGCGCAAATTTCTGGTTCTTGCCGATTATTTTTAGCAGAAATAAAACCACGATGAAAGATTGTAAATCCTGCTTATCTAAACGGTCGACCCGTGTAAGAGGGACACGGTGATCAGCGGTGAAAGACTTCCGGTGTGTAGAAGGAAGCGTCGTACCTATCGGATACCCACAACGCACACACGGCAGATTATGATCACGCGTACGACGCTTGAGCGCAGCTTGCTTACGACGGTAGGCGCGATGGCCTTTACCGTTTCTTATATTCTTTGTCACGATACACGGTGTAAGTGCTGGCGGTTACCCCGCGGTGAGTGAGGCACGAACACGTAAGTATCCGGAAGGGGTTCTGAGCGGCACCGTGCTCCCAACACGTGTGGGGGCACGGTGCCGCTCAAGAACACCTGTGGTCAAGGGGTGGATGGGCGAGACGGATAGTCTTTCAGAGTATCCGTCTCGATGTCACCTGATGTTACTCGATAGTAGTTCCATCCCAGGTGGTTGACGTGAAAAGTAGCTTTGACTAGAGTCCGGCCTCCGACCCGTTCCTTATTCGTAGCAGGTATCTCACAACTACGTCCGTCGGTTCCATATTCGAACCCCACCAGGTCTGGGTCGACCGAGTTGGGATACGACGGGTCGTATGAAAAGTTTACCTCAGAGCATCTTATCAACGAGGTATCGAATGTTGCACCCTGATCAATTACCTCTTTGAGTAGTTCTACCGCTTGCGGTCTCGCTACATCAAAGCTAACCGGTTTACCGGCCGTGACAGCCTCAACAAACTTCGCTACAACTTGTGACGCATTATAGTAAGTTGGGGTTCCTGGGAGAATGATGTATCCATCCCACCGTAGAGCCAGCTCAGCAGACTTCGTACCACAGCACAGCACGTTGCTAGGGTCGAGATGCTCACCAGTGTCGAGAGCTGTCCATCTGACAATAAAACTGCCGTCATCCGACACTGAAACGCTATGTATGGAGGACCTCGCGATACTGGCCGCTATCGAATTCACATCAAACGAACCAAGGAGCTTGAAGTCTTTATCCCAGAATACAACCTGATCTAACCCAAGCTCTACTATCCTGTTGGTTTTTACTTCCACGTTATGACAGTTTACTGTCGCCGCGATCACAGGACTTCCTGTGTAGGAACTAACCGCCACCGTCTTAGGTGCCGCACCTGCTTCCAAGTCTCGGGCTATCGTTGCTCCAAGATGAACCCCTCCCTGGATAACGGACAGACCGGGCAGAGTCCCGTTGACGAGTGTTCCCGCTGGAAGCCCGCAAAGACTGGGCACCGGAGCCGTCAACAACCCCGTCAGATTTACCGGTGCTTCCGGCGGTGTGGGTGAAGCTTTCGAAGCAGCAGTCTGCCCAGCGGTGGTGGCTGAAGCCGTACATCCCACAAGCAACAACACAACCCATAACGCATTAGCAGCAACACCCGCGAGAGCGAAGCGATTAGTCGCCCGCCTCACGAGGTTGCCTCGACCTGAGCAGACCTCTCCACCTCTAGTTGACGAGCCAGATTAATTGAATCAATCAATTTCTGGTCGTCAATAACACCGTACAACGGATGCTGGTTTATTATCTCTTTCAAGTTCTCGTCCATTTTATTCAATCCTTGTGCTTGTCAGTACTTAACGGGTAATAGATACCATAAACTCAGGCTGTTGGCTTTGCGCTAACACCACCGAGGGCAAGTGAAACCCACAAGTCCCACTCACGTTCATTGCCAACAATGTGCTTCGACATCACGCTCGAAGAAGCCGAGAGCTCCTCGCTCGTGCCAATATGTCTATAGTATCCAGCACCAATCAGTGCGATACCTCGGTAAGTGTTAACGATACGGATCATGTCGTCTCCTTCTAGTGGGGGTGGGGCTTCAGGCTGGTTTCCTGCTTCTGCAATACACTCATTAATGTAGGGCAGTGGATCGAAGGTATCGCCACGACAATAGCTGGTTAGAGTCAGTCCTAGAGTTGTATGCAGATGACTCCCGAAAGACTGCCGACCCGTATTCCCAACTATACCGAGTACATCACCCTTGCTAAACCAATGCCCGTGCTGGAGAGGTGACGCTTCGCGTAAGTGGCAGAAACTTGCAAAATACGGTGGCAGACCAGGTCGATTCCATCGAACAACTAGGACGAACCCGAGGTCTGCGTTCTTCACGTTCAGGACAGCCACTCCGTCTCGGTAGGCAGGAATCTCAATACCATTTCCCCACGGGAAATCAAGACCACGATGCGGATTGTCCCGACCCTCTCTAGCGTGAAACCGGTCGCCCACTTTGGCGTAGAACTGTGCTGGGCTCATAACCATGTTGGCCTCAATCTTCCTGCATCCTGTAGCGGACTGCGAGCTTGTTCATGCTGCACTCTTCGACTGGGAACACCCCAGCACAAAGGCAGCAGTGGTCGATAGTAGCTTCAGTGTGTCTTGTGTGTCAAGACTGTGAAATATGTTGGCTGGTTGGTTCTCGGCGCGGTGGCCGGGATTACTGTAACTCACTTATGGGGTGGGGGTCTATTTGGTCAACACGGTCAAACGCCATCCAGGGGTGCGCGGCCTGCTTCTGTTATCCGGTAGTGGTTCCATCCCAGGTAGTTGACGAAAAATATGGCACCGTATAAGGATGATGTGGGGATTTCTAGGGGGTCTTGTCCGGGCAGTAGAGCCGGCGCCGCGGAGGGTATAACACAATAACGTCCGTGTGTTCCAGGCGCGAACCCCACATTCGGTGGAGGGAGTCGGTTCCCGTCGGAATCTTCGATGTAAGCCCACATGATCTTGCACCTTAGTGATGGTATGTCTAGTGTTGCACCGCCGGCACGCAGGTTTTTGAGTGCTGCTACCGCATCCGGTTCCGCTATATCAGCACCAACTGGCCTGTCCGCGTAGACTGCCTCAACCATTTTTACGATAACTTGTGAGCCATCGTAAATGGTCGGACTTCCTGCAACAATGGAGCGCCCATCCCACTGCAGATTCACCTCAGCAGACTTCATGCCACAGCATCGCTCTTCGTCACTGTTAACAGCTCTCCACCTAACGTCAAAACCACCGTCTACCGCCGCGGATATGCTATGGATGGAGGACCCCGTGCTACTGGTCGCTATCGCATTCACTTCAAACGAACCAAGGACCTTGAAGCTTTTGTCCCAGAGTACAACCTGATCCACCCCATCAGAACTGTCCGTAGCACAGTTCACTGCCGCCGCGATCACAGGCTTACCCGCGTAGGAACCAACTGCCGCCATAACGGACGTTGCACCCGTTCCCACATCTCGGACGATCGTCCCACCGAGAGAAACCCGCCCCTGACCAACAGACACCCCGGGCAACGCTCCGCCCGCGAGTGTTCCCGCTGGAAGCCCGCAAAGACTGGGCACCGGAGCCGTCAACAACCCTGTAAGGCTTACCGGTGCTTCCGACGGTGTGGGCGAAGCTTTCGAAGTAGTAGTCTGCCCAGCGGTGGTCGTTGAAGCCGTACATCCCACAAGCAACAACACAACCCACAACGCATTAGCAGCAACACCCGCGAGAGCGAAGCGATTAGTCGCCCGCCTCACGAAGTTGCCTCGACCTGAGCAGACCTCTCCACCTCTAGTTGACGAGCCAGATTAATCGAATCAATCAATTTCTGGTCGCCAACAACACCGTACAACGGATGCTGGTTGATTACTTCTTTCAAATCCTCGTCCATTTTACTCAATCCTTTGCTTGTCAATGTTTAACAGATAATAGAAACTCAGACTGTTGACTTCGCGCTAACGCCGCCAAGGGCGAGCGAAGCCCACAGGTCCCACTCGCGTTCATTCCCCTCAATGTGTTTCGACATCACACTCGAAGAAACCGAGAGTTCCTCGTTCGTGCAAATCGGTCTATAGTACCCAGCACCAATCAGTGCAATACCTCGGTGGGTGTTTACAATACGGATCATGTCGTCTCCCTCTAGTGGGAGCGGGGGAGGTGGAGGTGGGGCTTCAGGCTGGTTACCTATGGTTGCAAGACATCTCCTAATGTAGGGCACCGGGTCCTGGGACCCAACGCCCGCATAGCTATTAAGTCCTGGCCCGAGTGTTGTGTGCAAGTGGGCCCCGGTCACCCTACCCGTTGCACCTACCACTCCCAGAACGTCACCCACTCCGAACCAGTGACCATGTTGATAGGGAGGGGGCTCTCGTAAATGGCAGAACCCCGCGTAATAAGTGCCCGGCAGATTATCTATCGGATCCCACCGAACGACCAGCACATTCCCGAGTTCACCGCACCTCGGCAGATTTGCAAAAACTACACCTCCGCGATAGGCAGGAATCTCGATCCCTTCCCCCCAGCTAAAATCCGTACCTTTATGCGGGCGACTCCGTCGGAAGCTTCCTTGCCCCATAGAACCAAATTCCTCATCGACCCTGGCATAAAACTGTGCTGGGCTCATAACCATGTTGGCGTCAACCTTCCTGCATCCTACGGTGGACTGCGAGCTTGTTTGTGGTACGACCTTCAGGCTAGGAGGACCCTAGCACAGAGGCAGCAGTGATTGGTAGCAACTTCAGTGTGTCTTGTGTGCTAAGACCGTGAAGAGTGTTGTGAGTTAGTTCTCGGCCATGGGTCTGTGCTTCAGTCACAGGGCTCTTGTGGGGCACACGCACACTGAGAAAGTGCGGGTTTGCCGTCCTGGTGAGACACAAAAGTTCCCCAACCATGTGTGGGTACTTGTGCTGCTCAGGGGCGTCTTGGCAAGTGTGTTAGCGTGCTTTGTTTGCCCAGCGTGTTCGTGCGGATGTGTTCTGCATAGCGTGGCGTAGCTGGGTGAAGACTTCGTCTTCTCTGACCCATCTCTTCCCGGCAATTTTCAGGGAACAGATTTTTCCTGATGTGACCCAAGAGAGGATGGTGGTGCGTGCCTTGCGGGTTTCGGTGGCAGCAGTGGCGATAGATATCCACCATCTGCCCTCGGCATCTTGGAATCGGGTTGCCATCAGAGGGGGAAGATCGCACTACAATCGCGCCCGGTCTGCGGCGCGTCACTGTGTGCGGCTTTCCGCGCGAGCGCGCAGCCGCCACCGTGTGCATCTTGGCGGTGTGTACCCTGCATGATGGCCTGCTCTGCTGTGGTGAGCCCGTAAGGCCCAACAGGTGGAAGGATCATTAAACGGTGCAACTATCGCTCAAGAGCATCGTAACACAAGAGTGTCAATCGTGTGTGTTGTTTATCTGGTGTGTCTGCATGGTCGATCATGCGGTGCTGTCCTCAAAAAGACGTGCGTAAAGCCCGTAGGTTGCCGGGTCCGCTACCCATCGACAGTCGTTACACATCACTGCCAGATCGGGATCAGAGACATCGGGCCATTTTACAAAAACAGCTTTACGTCCACATGTTGGGCAGTCGCGATACGCAGACGGTTTCTGTAGTGGACGGTCGGGACCATACCGTTGCGCGAGAGTGAAAACCCCCGGTGAGGAACCCCACCCGTCGTAGCAAATATCATCATGGAAAACTGCCGCGATGCTCTCAAGGCTTGCGATCTGTTCCAACCGCACGAGAAACCATGCAACAAGCTGTGACGCGATCTCGTGAGCGCGTTCCGGTGACATTGGCCTCCCGCCCTGAGCTTCCCGGAAATTCATCCACACCGCCACAGACGGTTGCGGTTGTCCGAGCTTTCCTCCGACAACTTCGGTCCATGACACAAGGCGGGCGTAGAGGCTATCGGATGCATCCCAGGAGGCCGATCCGTAACGGGGCCGGACTGCCATTCCTGCCGCCGGTGATCTTGTCCCCGTACGAGGATGCTGCAAGCGGGACAAGCTGCGTACGCATAGCCATCATAAGCTCCGGGATCAGAGTGAGGGCATGATCCAGGCGATAGAAACACGAATCGCACAACACCCCGTGTCGGGCTGGCTTCGGATGCGGTGCTTCGTCCTTGTCCGGAGGTTGCCACGTGCAGCGGCGAATACACAAAGCTGTCGGAGTGTCCGACTCAGATGATATCGAGCTCTCCTGCAACGATGACTTTTTCTTCATGGACGTAGGCATCAGAACGGTATCTCATCCGCATACAACGGGACTTCGTTCGCACATCCCGCAACAGGAACAGTCCACTCCTGCAGGCGATGCCTGCCGGGATGATTTCGTTCAAACCTAAAGTTAATGCCTTTCATGTTGTTTTGTTCTTTCGGCTTGATTCTAAACCGTTTTTGCGTAGAACATTCCGGATTCTATCAATCGTGATTCCTGTTTGCTCAGCTATCTGCGCATTGAGTAATCTCGACTCGTGTAACGTCAAAATGCGGATAGTGACCGTGTCAGGCAGCTTAAGCCATGGTAGCTTATCAGATGGTAGATTTTTCCGTGACCCGGAGATTTCTTTTACAATCACATCCGAAATAACATCCGCGACTTTCACTCCCCGCGAATCAGCAATATGCGCCAAACACCCATAATCCGAGTTCCACAACCGCAACACAACCGTGACCCGGAACGGCAAGGCACTCATTCTACGGCCTCCGGTGAGTAACCCGCTGCCACCAGCTGCCGGTGGTAAACCGCAACCTCCAACGCAAACGCAACCGGATCAGTCCCTGCCGCGACCATCGCGGCATAGTTGACCGGAAGAGGTGCTGGCTTGTGATCCGGCAGTTTGCTCGCGGCGAGTTTTTCTTCAGCGCGTTTGTCTTCACGGATTACCACCCGAGCTTGTACAAGGATATGCCGGGGTTCAACATAAGCGATATTCGGGTCCCGTCGGACAGCCGCCAAAGCACGCCGAGCAATCCCGTAATCGAGATGCCCGATTGCTTCATGCCACGCCCCCACCGTCAACGGAGTCACTTCGCGATTATCAATCGCTGCCATGACCGTCAACAACTCGGACATTTGGGAAATCTTCATTATTTTCCTCCTTTCGAAATTTTTGAGTAAGCGCGAATGCCCGCTCCGCAGCGGTCACTTTCGGCGGCAACGGACCACGCTGGGCAGATAATCGCTCGAAGTCGCTGAGTAACCAATTACGCCAGGTAGCAAACCAATCCAGTTTCGTGCCGTTTTTGCCAGGGCGCGCCTGCCAGTAATTCACGAATTTTTCCGTTGCGAGATCGATATCCACGCCGGGACATCGTTCAGCAGCCCAAGCCCGCATTTGGTCGGTGATCGTGAAATCATCCGGGATGCGCGCGCCGCGCGCTACAACACCTACGTCAGTAGGTGTTGTTAAGCGGTCGGGTCGGGTCGGGTCGGGAAGAGCGGATAAAGACATCGCAAGGTCCGGGGCAGGACGCACATGTCCCAACGGGACAGCTGTGAGCGCCCCAGACTCTGTCTCACCTTTGTCCTGTTGGGACTTTGCTGTCTTCGCTGCTCGCCAGGTTGCTTTTCGGTCAGCTTCCTGCTTACGTCGCGAGTGAACCTCGTTCCGTGTTGGCTGATACTCATCCCAGTCATGGAATTTCCACCCGTCTGAGACCGCGTCCCAGTACCCCACTGTGACAAGTTCCGCAGCTATCTCCGGCCCTGCTGAGAAAATTGGTAGAACATGGATCGGTATGTGTCCGTCTGTTAGCTGTTGTGATGCCCATGATCCGGCTCGTACCCATAACGCAATCGCAGCAGAGGTCAGCTCCAAAGTCTTCGGGTGTGCCCACCATGTGTCATCAATCTTGAACCACGCCATCAAATACTCTCCTTAAAAGCAAAATTGTGGACTGCAAACCCACCCTCGACCCGCACAAGTGTCTGTAGATCTACATCTACGATGTCGCTATCCGAGTTCAAATACACCCAGTACCCGCGGTAAAGAACTGGCACACTGGCGGGATCGATGTATGACCGTACTGCCCAGCCGCGTTTGTATCTGGTTGTTTCGGTATGTGCTCCTCCATGGCAGCCGGTGTGGTTGTCCCATCTGCACACGTGTAACAAGTTCTCGACGGTGTTCATTGTGCTGTGTGATCTGTGAACTCTGTGGCAGATTTCGGCTGCGCTGTGTAGTCCGCATATCTCGCACACACCAAGGGAGCGGTCCGCGATCAGCTCGTAGATACGGCGACGTGAGGGTCTCGTAGGCGTGGGGTTAGGGGTGCCCATAGAAGATTGGGACAGTCCCGATGCCGGGATGGATTTGTTTTTTGGCATCGGTCTTGCCGTCGCGGATTTCTGAGAGTATGTCCACGAAAGCTGCTTCGAGCACGTTTTCTGGGCGTTCAAGCGTGTATCCTAAGCGTGAACCATCGCTAGATATACGATATCGGAATTGTGCCCATAGCGAGCATATCGGGCCACCGATGCAGGGACGTATCGCAAGCTGTATTCGCTTCGGAATTTCGATGCTGCTTTTTGTCCAACTTTCGCTGCAACAATCTCGTTGTATCCAAATTGCACCGCACCAGAGTCGAGACGAACCGCGGATGTAAAATCTGCGTTTTTCTTCGCTTCAAAAGTTGTCGCGATTTCGATCAAACGAGCATGGCCAGGCTCTATCACATCCAAAGTCCGAGCCTCAATGAATTCAGCGAACTCGATCTGCTTTAGCCATATACCATCAATGGTATGCCACTCAAGCCAGGGTTTGGTGTGTTCCAAAATGAGTTCGAGTCGATGATCAGACCAACCAGCTTTGGAACCTGATCCTCCATGCCCATTGATGATCGCTACGACTTTCGATGTGGACGTATGGGCATAAACCTCAGTTCCTGGGAGTACGTGTCGGTTCACATACGCCACAAAGGAAGCAGCGTTAGCGACAGTGACAGTTCCTTTCGCACAGCATGGATGAGACAGAAATTTTTCGGTATCAATGGCTTCGATACCGCCACGGTTTGACAGAGCTGTATAGATCGTGCCCGCTGTGACCGACCATGGGGTAAGCGCCTGTTGCGTCAACACAGAAATAGCAGTGGCCTCGGTAGAGGATTCGGTGTTCATGAGTTTGGTACCTCTCTGATTTCTCCGGTTTTCGGGTCCGTGTTAACGGTACAGATATCGTCATCGAATAGCGGCATCGCGGTTGGATCGGTTCGTTGCAACCTGTTACCGTCACCCACGAAAGCCATTGATCCTTCACGGGTTCTTTCCGGCACACGGAGCCGGAAAGTGTCATTGACAATTACCGTCTGACCGCCACCATCCACCGGTTTCACCTCGAATATCACCGAGCGAGTGCCTTTTTCCCCGTGCTACGAACCCCCTCAATGAGTTTGGCTATATTTTCTGCCAACTTAGCATCAGTCTTGGGCTGGATAGTCGCAAGCATCGCAGCGAAACTACCCAAATCGTTTTCTGTCACAGTACTACTCATTTTTCTCCTTATTTGATTTTGCAGAACGCACCAGCCAGCGGCGCGAAGTACGCGCTCGTCTGACAGGTTGCTCATCGCACTTCCTCGTTCACGCTGTGACTTGGAAAAACACACCGCCCGAATACGGCCCTGAAAAGCTCGAGTCTCCCCAGAAAAAGGACAGCCTCGGGAGCGCGCATAGATGTCCATGTTTGACATCACCCACATCCACCAACTTTGTGCGCCCACAGGGCACAGGTGCAGTATTTCCCATTAGAGCTGCCATCCTTTTCTAAGCACTCCGCCATAACGGAACATTTTCCTTTTCTTCAGCCAACACGCTCGCGTCCACCCCACTCAACCGCTTATGCAACTCGGCAAACCCTTTCGCCGTAATGCGAACCGTTGGTGATGACAGTTCCATAAGCCCGGTATTGGTGTTCAGGAAAGTCGCCCCTGACCGTTCCACTAAACGCCCACAATCCACCTGCGGCTGACGGCGTAAGCGCCGCGACTTTAACCTCCAAGACCTCTGCCCGACGTGCCTCCTCCGCAGCAAGTTCCAACGCTTCCGCGAAATTGGTCGGCACGGCCCGCAGTGGCGTGAGTTCCTGTTTCCGTGTCTGAACCGCGAAATACTGTTGCAACGCCGCGATCTCCGGCTTCCGTGCATCCGCGTTCTGAAAAAGGATGTAGCACCCATACCGAGTCAACCGGTAGTCCTCCACCTGCCGAGACACACCTGAGCCAACCAGAACCATTTTCGCGGCACCGCGAAAATGGTCAGCCGGGTCCAAACCAGACACCTCAACAGATTGGATAGCACGAGATATCGCGTCACGAAACCTCTCCCACCGCTCGTACCCAGTGAACGGCATCAGCTCCCGCGCCGACCACTCCTCACCCTCCAACGTCACCGTCCTAAGACTGTCCAGCGACGCCCCCACATCAATGTTCATGCGCGTTCCCTTCACGTAGGGCATTAGTCAGTGGTGTGAGGTACGCGCTCATCCGCATCGGCATCAAGGCCACCTCTCCGACATCCACCACACCGGGCAGAAAAGGCAGCACGATAGCGAGATCATGCAGCTGGCCATCATCACTCATACACACCGGACTCGCCAGGATGTACGACCCACCCGGTGTCAGGTAACCCTCCAAAAACGGAGTGTGAAATGGTCTACGTGCCAGAATGTCAGCCAACACCTCTGCCGGGTACGTACTCACGCCACCACCCCCTCAGAGGAGAGGTAAGTACGAAGCTGAAACACCGTTGAAGCCTCCGAACCAGTACGCGACGACGCACCAGGTAAGGAAGCGTCGGGTGCCTGAAACGCCGTAACCATTCGGCTCCGCCGCTTTTCCCCGGAGGGTTTTGTATGACGACGCGCCACCCGACTCATAGAGTCAAAAAAGGCCATGAGTCGGATGGCCCACCGATGGTTACTGGACGTTTCAAGTCCGGTGCCAACCGGGCCACGCTGTATGCGTGCTGTCAACCCTTTCATGAGGCACTCCGGCGTCGTGGGACGGCGACCGGTAGTCGTGACACGGACCGTACCTTTGATCCCACGGTCGGTGTTGAGTCCAGTCCCATCACCCACGCTTCAACCTCAGCTGCTGGGTATGTGATGAGCTTGCTTGTGACGCGCTTGTTGGGTAGGCCCGCCTGGCGTAGATTCCGCACGACCTCACGACGGGCTTTCTCGTCCCGCTCCAATAGGGTCGGGAAGAACTCAGCTACTACCTGTGTCTCAGACAGAAACCGACTCACGCCGCCACACCCTCAGACAGCCACAGGGCCGGATCAACATCTAGTGCGGCGCTTAGCGCGCGGAATTCGGCCAGTGTCAAGAGGTCGCCGTTGCGAATTTTCCTTGTCAATGTTGGTCGTGGTATCCCAGTTGCCTTGGCGAGGTCGTCAAGACTCGGTACTGGTACAAGGGAGAGCCGGAATGCGTCTATGCGATCACCGAGCGGTGCGTATGGGTTAGTGGCCATACCGTTATCTTAGTGACCAAATGGTCTCTAACACAAGATTTTGGTTTTCCTTGGTGTGTCGTGGTCCCTAAAACGACCAACTGACTGGGTATACTGCAAGCATGCCCAGACCAGCGACCGGTATCCCGGAAAATGAAGCCGCCGCCGCGCACTTTCGGGCGTTGAAGGCTGCGAAGCGTTTCACCTTCCCACGGCTCGAGCAGGCAACGGGTATCAAGCAGGCTCAGCTAAAACGCCTGTTCCTCGATCAGGCCACGTTCACGCTTGGAGACGTGAGGAAGATTTCGATCGCGCTCGGTGTTGATCCTCATGTCGAGTTTGTGAAGATTCTCACTGAAGTAGACAGCGACTAAGTTCCCCACAGCCGGGTCAGCGCGCAGACGAATGATCTGCCACAGCTGGGTGCTGTCCGTGAGCTCTGTGCCCATGCTCTACAGGAAGTCTCCGGCTCGTTTAAGCTCCTCAGTGGCATCAGTCGAAGTGCGTTTGTCGTTCATCGTGTCCCTCCTTTGGGAAAATTTGGAGTCAAGCTGTGCTGCTGCTTGGGCTCCCCTGTCAGGCTACCTTGGTTGCAGAACACTCTCAAGCTCTCCGCTCCCACGCCCTCCGCCTTTGAAGGAGGCGGTGCTGTGCGCGCGGCGCGTGATCTACGGCCAAAAATACCCTTACGAAAGCCGGATCGGCGTCGCTGTGCGCGCGGCGCGTGACCTGCTCGATTCGATTGTCGGCACGGTCGAGCTAGACGAGGCGATCGACAACTACCTACGCGCTTCCTGAGTCTGCGCGCTTGGGTCACTGGGGCAGGAGCTGTGCGGGCTCACCCATGCGCAGCTGCCTATTCGGAGGCCGCTCATGTCGGGGGATCCCGGTGGCGCTGCCGTTCCTCACCCGCAAACAGTAGCCTTGTCAACGGTCGCCGCGCATGAGACCGCCGCGGGAGAGGGCACCGGGTCAGATACCGGAAGCCTGGCGGGTCACAGACCGACAAACGCGGCTTCAAACGCAAAGCAGATTCCAATCCGTGATGTGGGCGAAATACTCGGTCGTCTAGCGCAACTTGCCAAACTGTCTAGGCTAGATAGCCTGGCAGCGTGAGGCGGGAAAGCCTCAAAAGACAGATCATGAAGATCGCCAAGCTGAACAACGTAACCGTCGAGTTCACAGAAGGTGGGAGCCACGAACACTGTCGAATCAACGGTCACCTTGTCACCGTGCTGCCCCGTCGCACCGAGGTCAACGAACTCACCGCGAGAGGAATTCTCAAAGACATCAGGAAAGCGGCGACCGAATAGGGTGCCAGAAGGGAGAACATCGTGACCATCACCTACACCGTGACTGCTGAGCGCAGCGGTCGATTCTGGGCAATCGACATCCCCGAAATCCAGGGCGGACACACCCAAGCCCGATCACTCACAGAGGTCGATGTGATGGCACGCGACTGCATTTGCATCCTCAAAGACATACCAGCAGACAGCTTCGATATTGATGTGTCAGTGAAACTGCCCACCACAGCACAGGAACACCTCACCGCCGCACGTTCCCTGTCCGCTCAAGCTGTCGCCGTTCAGGCAAAAGCTGCAGCCGAGTCACGAGCTGCGGCCCGCGAACTCAAAGCTGCTGGTCTCACTCTCCGTGAAATCGGCATAGTGCTCGGAGTCTCACACCAGCGTGCACATCAACTTGTCCACTGACAATGGCAACGATCACCGCGTATGAGACCGCCGCGGGGAGACGGTACCGGGTCAGGTACCGGAAACCTGACGGGTCACAGACCGATAAACGCGGCTTTAGGCGCAAGTCTGATGCTGAGCAGTTTCTTGCCGCGATAACGGTATCGAAGTCACGGGGTGAGTACATTGATCCGGCTGATTCTCGGATCACTATCGGGGAGCTTGGTGCTGACTGGATTTCCACTCAGACACACTTGAAGCCTTCGACGGCTCGGAGTGTCGAGAGCACTTGGCGTGTTCAGGTTGAGCCGGTGTGGGGTGGCCGGGGTGTGGCAGAGGTTCGACACAGTGAGATTCAGCAATGGGTGGATGAGGTAGCACAGACTCACAGCTCGACTACCGTGAAGCGGGCACACGGTATCCTTTCCGCGATTTTTCAACGCGCGATCCGCGACCGACGTATTTCGTCCAACCCCGCACAGTCGATGAATCTGCCCAGGCGCAACCCTCTCCAACGGGTTTATCTGTCTGGCGCTCAGGTGAGGATGCTCGCTGAACAGGCACATCCTCACGGCACTCTCGTTTCCGTTCTCGCATACACGGGTTTGCGATGGGGGGAGGCTACCGCACTGCGAGTACGCGATATTGACTTAGAGCGACGACGGTTAACGGTAGCAGTCAACGCGGTCAACGTCGGCTCAACCATCGTTGTCGGTACCCCCAAAACTCATCGTGCCCGCAGTGTTCCATACCCCGCGTTTCTTTCGTCTGCCATTGCAGAGCAGTGTTCCGGCAAGCCTGAGGATCAACTTGTTTTTGGTGACGGGAAAACCCATCTTCCGCGCGCTCATTCAGAACACGGGTGGTTTGCGAGAGCTGTCACAAGGTGCCAGAAGCTCGACCCGACATTCCCACGAATCACCCCGCACGACCTTCGGCATACAACTGCAAGTCTTGCCATCTCCGCAGGGGCAAACGTGAAAGCTATTCAACGGATGTTAGGGCACGCCTCCGCAACGATGACTCTTGACACTTACGCGGACTTGTTTGAGGACGACTTGGAGACTGTCGCAACCAAGTTAGACCAGGCCGCTCGCGCGGATCATGTGGACCGGTTAGGCACCAACCCTCAGAAAAAATTTTAAAAAATGTGGGCAAAATGTGGGCAAAACTCGGGTCAAACTCCCAAAATTTGCTGCAATTGCAGCAAATTTTCCTAGATGGGCGTGGGTTCGAATCCCACGCCCGCCGCACACGATAGACAGTTTTACAACCCTGTATCGGCAAACACTACTCGGCTCGCAAGATCGTTGCTGGTTCTTGGCCCCCTATAGGCGGGCCACAGCGCCGCGATCACCGAAGCCACGGGGCTCATAACGGGTGCGATCAGCGTGACCGCAGGATCAAGGATTGCTGTCCACTGATTAGTGATAGCGTCGGCAAGCACTACCGTAACGGTGACTACAAGAGAAAGCGATACAAATAGGCCGCGAAGCGATGTGGTGACAGTCCCTGCTCGAGGAACGGTAGATAGCGCGAAGGGAAATCTCCCGCCCGCCCTGCGACAGTTCCCTGCTCGAGGGACGGTGCTCGAATGGATTTTGCGGGTGCGATAACCTTCTGCGACAGTTCCCTGCTCGAGGAACGGTGGCTCCGGTGGTGTGACTAAAATGATGTGGGTTGATCGAGTCGGAGCGCAGTGGCAGCCTCAGAGGCCACCTGACTAGCAGCACCGATACGTGTGTGAATGACCATTCGTGCGGGTTGATCACTCGTTGGCGTTCCAAATGTCTGCAGGGCCAGTCCCGAAAGAATGTATGCGCTCGATAGTGTCTCGGGGTCGCGATCAAGGTCGGTAAGAATTCCGATCACCGTATATCCAGAACCAAGAAAGAAGATCGTGGATGCCGACTCGACAGAGGAAATATGGAGGACGGTGGCGAGGTCACTTCCGATCACAGCGACCGGCGCACTCCAGTTGTTGAGGATGTCACTGAACGGTACGCCACTAACAAACCGGGCACCCACGGCTTCCAAGTAATCTGGTGACGCTGCTCGTACAGGAATCTTCGCCGTTTTGTCCGTGGATCGAGTGTTGTTGCCACGTTGGACACGTCACTAAGCGGTAACTGCCACGAGATCCCCGAGCTCGTCATACCGTTGAGAGGGTCAATGTGCTTCTCAGCGTCGGCTGGAAAACTGGTCGATTTGTAGCCTCGGGTACCGACATCTGTGACCGTGACCGCCTGCGCACTGAGACGTGTAAACGCGTTGGAAACTTACCCTGCCGATGCCGCACCGAACCCAGCGACCGCGACAATTGCGGCGATACCAAACGCTGTCACAAAGACAGTGAGCAGGGTCCTACCGATTCGCTGACCCAGTCCTGAGAGGCTCTCGATGAAAATCGTACCGACGCGTGCTCCGCAAACTCGGCGATGCACGAGGGCGACCTCTTGGACGTGGGTCTGCGCGGACCCTGCTGAAAGCAGCATCCCTGCAGCTTTCATACGGCCATCCTGAATGGTAATTTCGCGCTCTGCGAGCGCTGTGACCTTGTCGTTGTGGGTGACTATCACAACCGTCACTTCCTGTTTGTGGAGTTCGGCAAAAGGCTCAGCACCGATTCGCTGTTGATATGTCCAGGTTCCCGGTGGGCTCGTCACACAGGAGGATGTCGGGAGATCCCATGAGAGCGCGGGCGAGCGCGGGCGAGCGCGACCCGCTGCTGTTCACCGCCGGAGAGCGTTGCGGGTAGTGCGTCCATCCGATGTCCTAAAGCTATGCGTGTGAGAAGTTCTTCTGCCTCCGCAAGTCGGGCGGATGACGATGCACCGATGTAGAGATTTCCTAGCGCAACATTCTCAAGCGCAGTGCGGTTGTGTAAGAGATGAAACTTCTGGAAAACGAAACCTATGCACTGTGCTCTGATTCCGGAGCGTTGTCGATCACTCATATCCCCAACATCCTCGCCACTGAATGAGACTGTTCCGGAGGTTGGACGATCAAGAAGGCCGATCACATTCAGAAGGGTGGACTTTCCAGAACCAGACTGGCCCCGGATCGCGACGAACTCACCTCGCTGAACATCAAGATCAATATCAGAGAGGATCCGCTGTGTTCCACGCACAACACTGACCCTTCGCAGAGACACTGACTGCTCTGCGGGTCGAGTTCCAGGCTCACTTGCCAACAAGAACTGTGTCTCCCGCGTACAGGTCGTCCTGGGGGGACGGGGTGATGGCAGCTTTACCGTCGGCGATCATTCCCGCCGACACCGCGTCACCTGTCCGGGCTATGACTTACCCTCAGAAACAGTCACGTAGTCCGTGCCCTTTGATCGTGAAGACAGCGCCGTTTCGGGTACAACAAGAGAATTAGAGGAGGCTTCTGACAGAGTGATGACCATCCGTACGTCTTTCCCGATCCAGTCGCCCGGGACAGGCTCCGTCGTGGTGACGATGACCGGGTAACCGGAGGTCGCAACTCCGGAATCATTTCCGCTCTTGCCGCTGTCTCCCGTCGTGAAGGGGCCCACAGATTGCACCTGAGCGTCGAAACTCTTGCCGCTGATGTCACCTGTGATTACAGCGGCAAGATTCCTCCTTGACCTGTGACCCACCGCCGGCCTCAGACACCACATCAGCTACCCTCAATCCTCCTGTTGAGAACGTCAACAGGGAGGCCGTAGCCTCACTCGACAGTCGATCGCCCTCGTGCGCAGCGCTCTTGCTTTCTGAACATTCATTCCTCGATTCGGTTCATCCGATCGCCCTCGTGCGCAGCGCTCTTGCTCACGAGAGCAGGAAAGCCCGGCACAAAACCGATTTCGTTCAGTGAAGTCACGTTGCCAATCAGGACGAAACCTCAATCTCGATACAGGGAACTGAGAGCACGAGCGGAGAGCGAGTCGTAAGTGCGAGGCTTCGCGGAGGCCTTCAGGTACCCGAGCCGCACCACGGCATCATTTAGTTGCATGACACCCGGCTCGACGCAACCACACAAAGATATGTCGGCGACGTTGATTTAGAGGAGTTATTGGCTGCCTGCATTAACATATGGTTCACCTCGAAGATCGGCATCGAGCTGACTCGAGAGCTTGTCGAGCGCACCGCGATTATCCTGAATATACCTCGTATCGTAGGTACTTTGTACAGCCACGGCGGCGGCAACCAGATTCGTCCTATATTTTGCAATCGAAATCCACCTGCACCATCGCGATCTGCCAAGCTGGCACGTAATTCTCCCGCACGAAGTGGAAAAACTCTCGTTCGGAGTCGTGTAGTCGAAACCTCGTCTTTTCATGCGAGCACTTCATTTTGAACTACAGCGACATACCTCGAATCTCCAGTCGGTGTTTCAGGGCTTCCGTTCGGGAGCACCCCAGTGTGGGTGAAACCAATTGACTCACGACTATCGAATACCCGAATCCCACACTTGTCTACAGCTATCTCCGGGATCGGAGGTAGCGTCAGCGGTTTAGGACTGGGCATTTCCTGATAACCGGAGTGAGCTAATGAGTCTGTACCAAAAACATCCAACAAGAGAGACCGAACGACGCAATTTCTCGCACCAAAACACACATCTGCTGTGATCAAATTCATGTCAGGTAACTGATACGTGGCGCTCGACCCCACCTTCCGAAGATAGGCATTAATGCGGTTCGCCTTCGCCACGATCAAATCAAGTATCCGCTGAGTAGATGGTAAGGCACGCACGGCAACCGAGACATCCGGATATTCGGTGTAAGTATCCGCTGAGTAGAGGGAAAGGGCTTATCAATCGATTCTACGAGCTACCGATAATCGCTGCCGACAGACACCGACCCAATAGCGGGCTCCGACGCCCCGGTGGAACCCTGTCTTGTTCCCACACGCAAACACGCGGCCAACAATACCAATGACACAGACGGAGACGAGGAGAGTCGACCGACGCAGGTCAATAGATCCGAATCCCCGCGGCAAGCACCGTCGCGACAACTGCTGCAACGACGTCTTTTCTAGCCTTGTTCACTGCTTGCCCATACTAATGTGATCTGTCACTCTGACAGACATCTCAGACGCTACTGCGTTACCCTGGCAGCTGCCTCAACCGATGCTGCGTATGAGAACAATGTCTCACATAGGAACAGGCGGATGGGTTTGTCTTCATCCCGGTACACCGGAGGATGACACACAACGATATGCCTGGGCACATTCACTGGACCTATACTCATCCCTGCGGTCGGTGACAGATCGTGTCGAATCGGCTAAACCACACCTGGGACACCGGTGGGGACACCACAAGCAAACCCCCACCGAGGCGTGCCTCACAAAGGAACAATACAGAATGACGGACGGAGTACGCAGATGGACGATCTAGTCAATATCACATCGCGTCAATCAGCACGAAACCCTGGAATTGCCCGTCACGGTCGTCTCAAGCGAGCGAGTTTCTGGCGTTCCGCCACTAGACAAGTGTCACTTGTCCTCGCGGTCATCCTCGTGTCTGGAGCGGTCGTCACCGCCTACGCGTTGCTGGATCTCGTGCACACAGCCAAACCGTCGGTGACGCTCGGGAACGAGAAGGTACTCGAGGGCGTCCCCGATGTTGGAGCTATTGAGGGCGGTGTCAACCTCCTCATTATCGGCAGCGACAGCGCGAAGGGGCAGGGCGCCGCGTTTGGTGAGGGAACAGACCGCACCGGCGTCCTCAACGACGTCACCATCCTCTTCCACATCTCCCGGGACCACACCAATGCCTCCGTCGTGAGTTTTCCCCGCGATATGCTCGTGCCTGTTGAGGGATGCACCGACCCCGCGAAACCCAGCCGCACCCTCTCCGCGCTATCGGGGGTCAAAATCAACACCCTGCTCAACTACGGCGGGATGCCCTGTGTCGTCAAGGCCGTGGAACAACTGACCGGAGTCACCATTCCGTTTGCCGGGATCGTGCAGTTTCTCGGCGTTGCCGCAATGTCAACGGCCGTGGGCGGGGTTCCGGTGTGCGTTGCCACGCAGCTCGACGACAACTACACCGACACCCACCTCTCACCGGGAGAGCACACGCTGTCCGGCATCGACGCCCTGCAGTTCCTTCGCACACGGCACGGCGTGGGGGATGGCTCTGACCTCGGTCGAATTTCGAATCAGCAGGTGTTTCTCTCCGCGCTGGCACGCACGCTACAGTCGGATGGCACACTGAACGATCCGGTGAAGTTGTACTCCCTCGCGAAGGCTGCCCTGTCCAACATGCAACTGTCCGACAGCCTCAACGATGTCACCCGACTTATTTCGATTGCGCGGGCGTTGAAAGACATCCCACTCGATAAAATCGCGCTCGTTCAGTATCCGACCAGCTACACGCAGGGTGGCGGGGCGGTCAAACCAAACAGTTCCGCGAACCTCGTCAATAACGCACTTCAGGGGGATGTTGCGATCCAATTGTCCCCCGTAAGCCAAGAAAATAGCCCATTCGGCTCAAAAGTCGGCGCTGCCGCACCCGACCCCTCGGCGAGCAGGGCTCCCACTTCCACCACAGCCGCGCCGACCACCGGTGCCGTTGCCCCAACTGCTCCGTTCACGGTCGCGCCGACCCCGGAAACCCTCCCCGCTAATGTTCCCGGCCAGAGCGCTGCGGAAACCCGCTGCTCAGCCGGGCGGCCGCTGCGGGATCAGTAGCCACTCCGCCGCGGCTGAGAGGGCCGCCGTCGCGGGTGGGTGACCACTGCGGGATCAGTGGCCACCCCCGGGCTAACCCCCTCACCGCACACTGGCAGGGTCAAACTAACCACCGCAGAATTACGCTTCCACCAGAGCCCAAGAACGTGTAATACTAGGGGGGCGTCGAAGTCGATGCATCCCATCACAACGGATCGTCCGGCACGTACCTGCCGGTGAAGGAGAAATGATCATGGCATCAGTTACGTTTGACAACGCCACTCGCGTCTATGCGGGCGGAACCCGTCCGGCTGTTGACCAGCTCGACCTCGGAATCGCCGATGGTGAGTTCCTCGTTCTCGTTGGCCCCTCCGGTTGCGGAAAGTCAACTTCGCTGCGGATGCTCGCCGGCCTGGAAGAGGTCAATGAAGGCCGCATCCTTATTGGCGAGCGCGATGTGACTTCCGTGCCGCCCAAAGACCGTGACATCGCGATGGTATTCCAAAACTACGCCCTGTACCCGCACATGACGGTCGCTGAAAACATGGGGTTTGCGCTGAAAATCGCGGGCATCGGCAAGGAGGAGCGCGCAACCCGAGTGCTCGAAGCAGCCAAGCTGCTCGACCTCGAACCATACCTTGGTCGCAAACCAAAAGCGCTGTCGGGTGGTCAGCGTCAACGCGTTGCGATGGGACGCGCAATCGTGCGCCAACCGCAGGTATTCCTCATGGACGAGCCTCTCTCCAATCTCGACGCCAAGCTTCGCGTGCAAACCCGCACCCAGATCGCCTCGCTCCAGCGGCGACTCGGCGTCACGACGGTTTACGTCACGCACGACCAAACCGAAGCACTCACCATGGGTGACCGGATCGCCGTGCTGAAGGACGGTGTTCTTCAGCAGGTGGGCACCCCGCGTGACCTGTACGAAAAGCCGAGCAACATCTTCGTGGCCGGCTTCATCGGATCGCCCGCGATGAACCTGTTCCAGGCCGAGCTCACTGATCAGGGCATCATGTTCGGCACCGCGGTCGTTCCGGTTGATCGGGCTGTGCTCGCGGCAACCTCCGCCAAGACCGCAACCATCGGCGTTCGCCCCGAGGACATCACGGTCTCACCCACGGCCGGTAAGGGACTGGAGGTAAGTGTTGACCTCGTCGAGGAACTCGGCGCCGACGGCTACCTCTACGGCCACGCACTGGTTAATGACGCACGCACCGACATTGTCGCGCGCGTTGACGGGCGGGTGCATCCAAACGCCGGTGACACCGTCTACCTCACGGCGACGCCAGACCACGTCCACCTCTTCGACATTGAGTCGGGTTTGGTTCTCGGTAATAAAGCCTAGTTCGGTCGTTGATCAATACTCGGCGGCGCGTCCTCTGGTCCGTTCGGATCGGCGCGCTGCCGGGTGTAGGTGTCGAAGGCCGTTGCGGCTACGCTGAACCACCATGAGCAGCTCTCTCTCCATCACCTCGGCCATGACCGACCCGGCGCTGCTTGATCTGCCCTGGAACGTACCGCTCGAGTCTTGGCCCAACGACACAATCGCCACTCTCGCCAAGGGGATTTCCCGCCACCTCGTTCGGTTCGCGCGCCTCAATGCGCATGTGCTTGCGGTAAAAGAAACCACCGGGGAAATGGCGGCCGCCGAGTACGAGATGCTTCGCCTGCTCCAGCGGTTAGACATCCCGTGTGTCGAACCGGTTGCGGTCATCACTGATCGCCGCGACCTCAGCGGCGAAGACCTCAAGCCCGTGCTCGTCACCCGACACTTGCAATTTTCGCTGCCCTATCGTGCCCTCTTCTCGCAGACGCTCCGCCCCGATACTGCCACCCGCCTCGTCGATGCACTCGCAGTGCTGCTCGTGCGGTTGCATGTTGTCGGTTTTTTCTGGGGGGATGTCTCGCTCTCGAACACACTCTTTCGACGGGATGCCGGGGCGTTCGCCGCCTACCTGGTGGACGCCGAAACCGGCAAGTATTACGAATCCGGACTCTCTGACGGACAACGCGAACACGACCTTGAAATCGCCCGGGTCAATATCGCTGGTGAACTCTTTGACCTGGAAGCAGGTGGGCGGATCTCGGAGGAGCTCGACCCCGTGGCTGTCTCGGAGGGAATCCTCTCGGCCTATCGAAAATTGTGGCGAGAGCTGACCGGTTCAGAGTCGTTTGCGGCCGCAGAACGGTGGCGAATCAGCGAGCGCGTCAACCGTCTCAACGACCTCGGATTTGACATTGAAGAGCTCGCGATTGTCACCGATGACAGCGGTTCAACCGTGCGTATTCAGCCAAAGGTGGTGGATGCCGGTCATCATCAGCGCCGACTCATCCGGCTCACTGGCCTTGATACCGGCGAAAACCAAGCTCGCCGACTGCTCAACGACCTCGACTCGTACCGGGCAAGCTACGGCTCAGCCAGCCTGAATGAGGAGATGGCCGCGCACGAGTGGCTGATGCGGGTGTTTGAACCGGTGGTGCGTGCCATCCCGGCTGATCTTCGCGGCAAACTGGAACCGGCCGAAGTGTTCCACCAGCTGCTCGAGCATCGATGGTATTTGGCACAGAAGGCGGGCCAGGACATTCCGCTCTCGGAGGCCGTAAGTTCCTACATTGACGAAGTTCTTCGCCACCGGCGCGATGAGGCCACTATTCTGTCGCCACACACGGGCACTGCCACCGCCGCACTGGAAGCCGTGCCACCCGATACCGCCGCGATCTCAACGAGCGATCCCGGAGAGAACGAAGCAGACTGGCGAGCTCACGTCTGACACCGGTCCGCCCATTCTGCTGTCCACGACACGGGAACAGGATACGGAATCATCGAACGCGACTCGGGCATCAACTCTGCTGTCCACGACACGGGAACAGGATGCTCCCGCGATTGTCCGCGCTGACGCTATCCAGCCCAGACCGTACGTCACAAGACGCGACACACCGAAGAACGTGACGCGCACGAGGCCCGATTGAGTTCCTCAGTGCGCACTGTCCGCTGACGCGTACCGCCCTTCGCTGGCGCGCGCTGTCTCCCGCCGGCGCGCACCACCCACGTTCGGGGCGTGTTTACCCGCACCCCTGGACCACTGTTCCCTGCCCGTCCCTACCGTCCGCCCGAGCTGTCCCCGTGTTGGTTCCGGGCTATTCACGCTTCTATCCGAGAAGAAATTTTGAAGATTCGAACTGATAATAGGAAAGTTTGAACGGATAACAATAGAGTAGACGGGGGGCACCTGTCCCACGCGACGACCAAGAGCACGAGGACACGAGCCCACGATGAGTAAAAAGATGCTCCGAAGCGAGAAACTGCGACCAGCTCTAGTCGATCCGGTCGACATCACTGCAGCCACCAAGCGTGGCAGAGTGACCGTCGTCGGTGAGGAAAACCGGGGAGACAGACGAAAACGTTGCGCGCACATCGCACGCAGAGTGTTGGAGGCGCGAGCTACTTTCCGACTTTACGCGGGTGCACACACCGTGTTTCGTGCGGGTGCACACACCGTGTTTCGTGCGGGTGCACACACCGTGCGCGGGGTGTTGGTATGAACGCAGAACGCCTCGTCCGGTTCGTCACCTTTCACTTTGCAACGAGGGTCCTCCGGAAACACATCGGCACGATCGAGGGGCTTGAGCACATCCCGGCGGAGGGATCTTTTGTCCTGGTTCCCAACCACTCCAGCTATTTCGACCATTTTACGGTCGGGGCACTGATTGAGGCAGCACGCGGAACACCCACCTGGTTCTTAACCAAGCGGGAGAGCTTCGAGAAGCCACTGCCACGGCTGTGGGCGCAGGCATGGTATGCCATCCCCGTTGACCGTGACGCACCATCCCCGGGCACTATCCGCGAGGTTCAGCGGATACTCGCCTCCGGTGATGTGCTCTGTGTCTATCCGGAAGGAACTCGCGGCCCCGGGGATGTACTGCTTCCGTTCAGGCACGGTGCCTTCCGTTTCGCCCTCACAGAGGATGTCCCACTCATCCCACTCGGAATGGTTGGAACCAATTCGGTGCTACCCAGAGGCGATACGCGGTTTAAACCGGGCAAAGTGCATCTGGTCGTCGGTGCTCCCCTTGAGGTTCCGCTGACCGGAACCAAACAGCAAAAGGCGGAAATTCTCGCCCTCCGTGCTCGACCGTTGATCGAAAGCCTCATCGCGCGGGCAAAACAGAACGCTGCGAACACTGACCATGAACACCTCGCACGCAAGAACGCGGCCGTGCTTGACGCCCGCATCACTGGCTCACTATCCGAAACATCCACACTGACACGAAAAACCGTGGCACGCTTCATGCGGTTGACCCGACTGCTACTGGTCACCGCCCCACAAGATCCCGATCTTCGCTCACAACAGATTCGACTGAGAGGGCTTGCCGCAATGAATGCTCCCGCGGCACTCCGGGCTGTCTTTGCACCGTCAATTCGACGAGACGCCGAGGCGATCCTCCGTCAGGCTCCGGGCCATCGTGATGCGAGTTACCTGCTCGGTCGTTGGCACCTGATGATTCCAAAGATACTGGGTGGCCGCCTGCAAGACTCGATCCGCTATTTCGAGGCGTCTGCTCTGGCATCTGAGCCGGGCGATACCCGCGCACTGACCGGATTGGCTGACGCGTATCTTGCGTGCGACGACCGCGAGAACGCAATCGCTGCACTCCAAGCTATTATCGCCGGAACGCCCCCGGAGCATCCTCGGTCGGAACCCCGCAGGAGAAAAGCTCAGCAGAAACTTACGAGCCTCACGTCCGTCACAGACAGTGGTTCCAGCCTAGATCAACGGCCAGGCCAATGACGGTTCATGAGCACGCAAGAGTGGACACCGTTGAGCACCTCGGGCCTGCATTTTTCCACGGTGACTGTTTCATTGTGTTCGACGATAACTCACGCCTTCGATGGAGGCGGCCTGACCGACGAGAGTGGCGTCTCACCGAGATATGGCCGACAGAGAAAGAGCGACTGGGGATGGCTCAGCACATCGCACAGGGCGGGAAACTTCTCATCGTCGTGCCCATTACGAGTACTACCTACAGCGCTTTTGTAGAGGAAGTACCAACACACTATTCGACGGTTATTACGGGTTCTGGCGAAGAGCTGGTGGATTTTAGACTTGAGTCGCTTGACTGGTTACCAACTCCCCTCCGCGAGCACGCCGAAAATGCCCGCGAACAGTTGAAGAAGCGATGGGGCAATGAACTGTGCCTACTCCGACCACCGGTGACAACCGCTAGGTTCAGTCACGAATACACGAATGTGGGTCTTGCCCTGCTGTGGCCAGATACTCCGCGGAGGCTGGTGGAACGTCATCTTGATGAACTCATCACGTCGGTATTTGACGTCCGGATAAGCCACCCGGTCAGCCATGAAAACCTTGCTCTGTCCACGAAAGAGTCGGGCACTCGAATCCGTCCCCCATTGCAATTGGCACAGTCCGAAACCACTCGGATGATGCCGGAGGGGGAATCTAATATGAATCCTGGGGTAACAATATGAAAATGATCACTGCAACAGCTCTTCGCGCTCCCCGAATTGTCTTGGGAATCTGGTTAGCGCTCGTGCTCGGTGCCGCGCTCTTCGCCGCCCAGCTTGACGCTGCTCTCTCCGGCGGCGGCTTCACCAATCCGCGAGCGGAGGCTCTGCTCACCCAGAAGGTTCTCGAACGGGCGTTTGGCGATGCTCCAAATCAGTTCGCCATAGTACTCGATTCCGAGACAAGTCTTCCGAAACATCTACTTGTGGACACCGAGACACTGCTAACGGATGCAGGCGCCTCCTCGATCATGACTCCGAAAACAAATCCGGGATGGCTCTCCGCCGAGGGAACCACTGCCCTGATTGTTGCTGGCTTTAGCGGCGATAATACAGCGGCGCAGAACCGCGTTCCAGACCTCCAGAAAAAGCTCAGCGCCCTCGTCGGCACCGGTGTTTCGGCATACGTCACCGGGCAAGCTGCCCTTGATTACCAGCTCAATATCCACTCAAAAGAAGACGCAACCCGCGCCGAAATGATCGTCTTCCCACTACTCATAGTTGTGCTATTTCTCGTTTTCCGTTCAGTCGTCGCAACGCTTCTTCCACTGATGATGGCCGGATCATCACTTGCCATCGCAAATGGAATTGGCTTCCTCACAACTCAGGTCACCGAGATTTCCAACCTCTACTCGAACATCGTGTCGATGATCGGACTTGCCGTTGCCGTGGACTATTCGCTTTTCATTATCAAGCGCTTCCGAGAAGAGTTGGACCAGGGCAAGGAGTCCCTCGCAGCGATCCGCGCAACTATGGCCACGGCAGGCCACTCAGTAATTTTCAGCGGCATCGCGGTTATTCTTGCCCTTGCCGCCCTGTTTGTTCCGAATGTTATGGTGTTCACCAGCATCGCCCTCGGTGGAATCATCGTGACTTTTGCCGCCCTTCTCATTAGCATGACGGTTCTCCCCGCTGCACTCCTTCTCCTTGGTCCCAATATTGATCGTGGAACTCTTCCCTGGTTGAGACGAAAGAACACTCACCTTGCTCCCCAGTCCCGACCTTTTACGCGGCATCCCGGCCTCGTGAGCGCAGTGGGAATTGCCCTCATGATTGCTGCGACGATCCCGATCCTTGGCCTCTCGCTACAATCACCGGTCGCGAGTGCGACTATTTTGCCCGGGAACGATCCCGCCCGCATCGGCCTGGAAACTATGACCAAGAAGATCGGTAGTGAGGGATTGTTCCCCATTCAGGTGGTTCTGACCGCGCCGCCCGGTGCTACCGTCAGTGATACGCTGCGGGCAGTGCAGCAGGCTACCGCGTTTGCCGACAACGAAGCGGGAGTGGCCAAAGTCACATCTGTCACAACGACAGGTGCTCCGAACGAACAGCTACATGCGGCGCTGTCTTCTGGAGCCATACCCCAGAGCCTGCGCCCACTGTGGGCGATTGACGGAGCGTCGGTGGTCACACGGCTTCTCATCGAAACATCCGATGGCCCAGACTCTGTGCGTGCCCATGAGCTGGTTGGCACCCTCCGAACCGCGCTACCGCCCACGCTGAACGGATCTGTAACCGTCGCTGTGACGGGAGCCACCGCCCAGGGTGCCGACTTTGATCAAACTCTTATCCGGTCAATTCCGCTCATCGCTGGCCTCGTGTTCCTGCTCACATTCCTCATGTTGATGGTCGCGTTTCGCTCGGCAATCTTGCCGCTTCTAGCCCTCTTCTTCAACACGCTTGTCGTCGGTGCCAGCCTGGGCCTTTTGACTCTGCTCCAAAAGACAATCAGCGACGTTCCGCTTAATTCGGTAACACCGGTCCTGCTCTTTGCCGTCATGTTCGGGCTGAGCATGGACTACATGGTCATTATCATTGCTCGCATCACCGAGGCCTACCGAGACGGCAAGGACTTCTATCACGCCATTCAAACCGGAACGGCACAAACACGGAACATGATCAACAGTGCGGCCCTCATCATGATCACCGTCTTCCTCGCCTTCATGACCGGGCAGATCAGCATTGTTCGCGAGATCGGAATCGGACTCGCGCTCGCTGTTGCCTTCGACGCACTGTTGATTCGGATGGTCATCATGCCTGCCGTTCTCCGTACCCTCGGGCCTCGGGTTTTCGGTCGCCGTTCTCCGCGTCCCCTACCGTCTCTCACTCCCCCTCAGGAGTGAGAGACCAGTCCCAATAGGGATGCCGCCGGGTACGCCGACCAGCACTCCCCCTCGGGAGTAAGAGGCGGGTTATCCTCGCTCCCAGACATTCACACTCCGCCACGAATAGTCCGCTGAACAGCGGAGACTCCTCGCTCACGCGGGGGAACGCGTGCCGCCGCAGTTGCGACAGGTGGGCACCGTGCAGACTCCTCGCTCACGCGGGGGAACGCGGTAACCGTGGGTTATTCCGGGTGCCGACAGATCGGAGGTTCCTCGCTCACGCGGGGGAACGCGACCGGTCGCACAGCTAGCTTTCTTGGAGCATCGCGCGCAGCTTCGTAATCTCGTACAGTGCGACCGAGGCAGCGATACCCGCGTTGAGCGACTCGGTCGCCGCCGAGATTGGAATACTCACGATCGCATCGCACCGCTCGGCGACCAGCCGCGACAGCCCCTTGCCCTCGCTACCGACGACGATGACGAGCGGTCGATCAGCCCACGATAGTCCCGGCAGCTGCACGTGACCACCACCATCAAGCCCGAGCACGAACACTCCTCGCTCCTTCAGAGCGGTGAGCGTCTGCGTCAGATTCCCCGCCATCGCCACCGGAACCCGCGCCGCAGCACCGGCTGAGGTCTTCCATGCGGCCGAGTTGACGCCCACTGAGCGACGCTGTGGAACAATAACCCCGTGCCCACCGAACGCTCCTGTCGAGCGCAGAATCGCACCCAGGTTCCGCGGGTCGGTGATGCCGTCGAGAGCGACAAACAACGGTACATCCCGACGAGCTCGCACTGTTTCGAGCAATTCCAACGGGTGCGCGTATGAATACGGTGGAACCTTCAACGCAAGTCCTTGGTGCACCCCTCCCTCACCGGCAAGCCGATCCAACTCGGGCCGCATGACTTCAAGAATTGGGATGCCGCGGTGCGTCGCCATCCTCAACGCCTCTTTCACACGGTCATCCATCTCAATCCGCGCCGCGAGATACAGCGTTGTCGCCGGAATGTGCGCACGCAGCGCCTCGACAACGGAGTTGCGACCGGTGACAATCTCGGTGTCATCATGTGCTGTGGCGCGGCGACCGCCGCCACCCGGTGCGCGTATGCCATCGGATCGTCGTCCTGCTGCCCCGCCCGCAGCCGCAGCATATCGCTCCTTCGCGGACTTCCGCTTACCGGCCGGATGCCACGCCCGATCTTCCGCCTTCGGAGTGGGCCCTTTACCCTCAAGCGCCTTCCGCCCGTGCCCCCCGGTGCCAACCTGATTCCCGTGTGCTGCTTTCCGCACGGCGCCCGCACGTGGTTTTCCTGCACCCTTCATGTGTCCAGACTCCAATGCGTCCCGGTGTTAGTGTCCTCGATGGTGATGCCGGCCGCCGCGAGAGTGTCGCGAATTCGATCCGCGGCAACAAAGTCCCGGCACTCCCGCGCACTCTGACGTTCGGTCAGGAGTCGCTCGACAAGAAATCCGAGTGCCGACGGGGTCTGTGCCGCAACGTTCCACTGTGGGGCCCGCGGATCCAGGCCGAGCACCCCCAGCATCTGCGTGACCTCAGTGTCGGCGTGCATCGCCGCAGCAAGGTCCGCGCTGTCGAGCGCCTGGTTTCCCCGCCGAACGGTTTCATGCAGCACGGCGAGAGCCTCTGGCATCCCGAAATCAGAGTCAAGTGCTGCGGCGAAAGCAGCAGGCACCGGCACGGGCGACACGGGTGCCGCGGACGGCACGGCTGTTGCGCTCGATAGAGGCGGTGCGGGTTCCGCGGGCGGTGTGGTTGGTGCGGCGGCTTCGTGAGGGGAGACCGCGGCTTTCATGCCTGTCACCCCGTCTGCGACGGCCACGGGGTGCGCGGGCAAACCGAGCGCTTCGCTTCGATGAGATTGTATGTCTGTCCCGGTCACGCTGCTCGTGGAACCGGCCTGCCGGGCCACTCGATCAAGGAAGGTTGAGAGGCGTTCCACCGCCGACGTCGCCTCTACCAGCGCGGCCGGGCTGTAGTCAAGCACTGATCGATAGTGCGCGGCTGCCAGGTAGTACCGCACTGCAAGCGGTGACGCAAGCCGGAACAGGTCGGCGACAAACACCGAGTTGCCCAGCGATTTCGACATCTTCTGCCCGCCAATGGTCACCAAACCGTTGTGCACCCAGTATCGGGCGTAGCCGTGTCCCGCGGCGTTGGACTGGGCGAGCTCGTTTTCGTGGTGCGGAAAGCGCAGGTCAAGCCCGCCGCCGTGCACATCAAACTCGGTACCAAGGTAGCGGCTCGCCATCGCCGAACACTCGAGGTGCCATCCCGGCCGTCCCGGTCCCCACGGAGAGGACCAGGTCGCAGACTCGGGTTCGTGCGCCTTCTGCCCCTTCCAGAGCGCAAAGTCACGCGGATCGCGCTTAGCGCGCGCCTCGGTGTCGGTCGCGGCCTCCATTTTGTCACGCGACTGTCGAGTAAACGACCCGTAATCGGCCCAGCTTGCGGTGTCAAAATAGACGTCTCCGGAGGCATCCGGGGCCACATACGCGTGACCGCGATCAATCAGCGTAGCGATGAGTTCGTGCATAGTCTGGATGCTGGCAGTGGCCCGCGGCTCGTAGCTGGGCGGCAATATTCCCAGTGAGGCATATGCCGCACTGAACTCAAGCTCGACGCGGTATGCACGCGCCCACCACTCTTCCGGCACCGGTGCCGTGTCATCGGCCGACGCCTGCAGGATTTTGTCGTCAATGTCGGTGACGTTTCGCACGAAAGTGACCTCATAGCCGCGATGGGTGAACCATCGCCGCATGATGTCGTAGACCAGTGCGCTGCGCAGATGTCCAATATGCGGACTCGACTGCACGGTTGGCCCACAGACATACATGCCCACTCGGCCCTCGTGCCGTGGTTCGAACGCGCGCATTTCCTGCGCTTTCGAATCGTAAAGGTGCACCCGCCCAGCCTAGCTGGACCGACAGACAACGGCTGTTGCGATGGCCGCGATACCCTCACCCCGGCCTGTGAAACCCAGGCCGTCGGTTGTTGTTGCCGAGATGTTCACGGGAGCACCAAGAATCGATGCGAGCAGTTCCTGGGCTTCCACCCGACGCGAGGCGACCTTCGGAAGATTACCGACCACCTGCACTGATACGTTCCCAATCCGATACCCGGCAGCACGCGTCCGTGCCACGGTCTCACGCAGGAAGTATTCTCCGGCTGCTCCGCGCAGCTGCGGCTCTGCTGTTCCAAAATTGCTGCCCAGATCCCCCAACCCGGATGCGGCCAATAGCGCGTCGCAGATCGCGTGCACCGCGACATCCCCGTCCGAATGGCCCGACAGTCCACGATGGCCTGGCCAGTGCAGCCCAGCGACCCACAGCGGAACATCTTCGGCCTCACCAGCAAACGCGTGACTGTCGACACCGGTACCAACCCGCGGCACAGACACACTTGAATCAGCACTCACAGTATTCAAAATACGACTGAAAGTGTCTGAATCAACATTCATAATATCTGAACCATCGCCCGCGGCATCCCACGTCATCGCTCGTCGGAGATCCGCCGGGGTCGTGATCTTGAACGCTGCCGGATCACCCGCAATGACATCAACCGGATGCCCCGCCGCAGCCATCACGGCCGCATCGTCGGTGTAGTCTTCGTGCGCCACCGCATACGCGGCAATAAGGTGATCGCGCGGGAAACCCTGCGGGGTTTGCACGGCAACGAGCTCCGATCGATCAACCGTTGCCACCACCGCGCGGTGGCCGTTGACGCGCTTGATGGTGTCCGCAACATCCAACGCGGGCACGATGCCGCGGCCACGCGCCCGCACTGCCGCAACAACCTCGTCAAACAGGTGTGTCGGAGCGAGTGGGCGGGCGGCATCGTGTACAAGCACCGTGCGCACCCCTGCTGACACCCGGTCAAGACCGCGAGCAACCGATCCCTGCCGAGTCGACGCACCAGCAGTCACCACGATCGAGGGTGTGGATGCCCCGGCCAGCACCTGTCGCGTGGCATCAATGTGTTCTGGCGCCACCACGACGATCACCTGCGGCTTGTGCCGCATCCCGAGCGCTGCGAGCACCGCGTGCTCGAGGAGGGTGCGCCCACTAAGCAACACAAAGGCTTTCGGTGTGGGGTGCCCCAGCCGCGTGCCACTCCCTGCCGCAACGATAACGACCGCGACATCCGGACTGCTCTCCATCATTCGAGCGTAGCGCCCGAGAACGCAACAACAACCGACACACTGACCGCACAAACTAGCGGCGACACCGCACCGCCCAAGCTACGACGCGAGAACCTCGTCGAGAACGTGAGAGGCTTTCTCCTCGTCGGTCTTCTCGGCGAGCGCGAGCTCAGAGATGAGGATCTGCCGTGCCTTGGCCAGCATGCGCTTTTCGCCCGCGGAGAGGCCGCGGTCTTGATCACGGCGCCAGAGGTCGCGCACGACCTCGGACACCTTGATGACATCACCCGATGCAAGCTTCTCAAGGTTCGCTTTGTAGCGCCGCGACCAGTTGGTCGGCTCCTCTGTGAACGGGGCACGAAGCACCTCAAACACACGGTCAAGGCCCTCACGACCAATGACATCGCGGACACCGACGAGGTCAATATTGTCGGCCGGAACCTCGATCACCAGATCGCCCTGCGTGACATTTAGTTTAAGGTAGAGCTTTTCTTCCCCCCTAATGGTTCTCTTCTTCACCTCAGTTATTGTTGCGGCTCCGTGGTGCGGGTACACAACCGTCTCGCCAACCTCAAACAGCATGAATTGTCATCCTTTCGGCATGTCCTATACTAGCACATCGGCGCCCCGTGCTATGCACACCCGTGTTCAAACCTGAGGTACACCGCTGTGATGTTGTGACACGTGTTCGAGGGAGAAACGCAACGCGTGGCGGTATCACATTCGCTGAGTCGAAGGTTGCGCTTCCACCTCGAGCACGGAACGCCGCCGAACCGCGCTGGCAAGACTTCGATGTCGACAGCGTTTCCACCTCGAGCACGGAACGCCGTCAGGCCAGAAACCGGCGTCCGAGACAGCGGGACGGAGTATCCGACCCGCTCGGCATACGGCCTCGCTGCAGCCGGCGTCCAAGACAGCGGGACGGAGTCGACGACGATGCTGCGACAGCGGGCCAACGCTCCTGGCCTACGCTAAGATCGAGGTCGATTCCACCGCGCGTTCTTTTCACCGGACCGCGCCGAACTACGGGAGTAAACGTGAAGGTTCGTGTCGCGGCATCCGCAGTCTTGGCTGCGGCGGTCACCCTGGCGGCCAGCGGCTGCACGCTGACGGCGTACCAGGCAACGCTGGCACACTACGAACCGAGCGACGGCGTCTCCGCCAGTGTGGGCTCACTCGACATTCGCAACATCCTCGTTGTGAGCGCTGATGGGAGCGTTGGAAACCTCATCATGACGGTCATCAACACCGGAACAGAGGATGTCGCACTCGGCGTGCAACCCGGCGCGGGCGGGGTGACTCAAACCGTCCGGGTCCCAGCCGGCAGCACGGTGTCACTCGGAACCGGAACCGCCGACGCCGCAACCGGCAGCACGGTGTCGCCCACCTCGACGACCCGCCCGATAACCACCCAGGGGAGCGCGTCCACCACCCCAAGCACCACGGTCGCAACGGCGACGGGCACACCCGCTGCTACCGCACCGGCAACAACCGGTCCTTCACCATCATCAACCTCAGCGGGAGATTCCACCCCGCCCGCGGTGCCATCTCCCGCCGGTGCCCGTAAGGCACTGCCCCTGAGTGGATTCCACACCCAGCCGGGTGACCTGGTCTCGCTCTACTTCCAGTACGGCACCGCCGAGGGGGTCGTCACATCGGTCCCGGTGCTTGACGGTCGGACCGGCCACTACCGCGCTTTCGTCTCCTAGCCGACACTCCCGCGACACATCGTGGCCTCTCGACGAAGTGGCCTGAGCTGTTGTGCCCCTGCTCCCCCACCTCCCGCAGTGACGCTAGTATTCGAATCGATACCCGAGACCACGCACGGTCACAAGGTGAACCGGCTCAGACGGGTTCTTCTCAATCTTTGAGCGGATGCGTTTGATGTGCACGTCAAGCGTCTTGGTGTCACCGAAGTAGTCTGATCCCCACACCCGGTCGATGAGCTGCCCGCGGGTCAGCACTCGGCCCGCGTTTCGCATGAGCAGTTCCAATAGCTCAAACTCCTTCAAGGGCATCGGGATGCCTCGGCCGCTGACCTCAACGGTGTGGCGGTCGACATCCATCCGCACCTCACCACCCTCCAAAATCGACGCGTCGTAGTTCTCGACCTCCACTTGTCGGCGTAACACGGCACGAATACGCGCCAACAGCTCGCGAGTGGAGTACGGCTTGGTGACATAATCATCCGCACCGAGTTCTAGCCCCACAACAGTGTCGATCTCAGAGTCTTTCGCCGTGAGCATAATGATGGGCACCTGCGAGCGAGCACGCAGTTCCCGACACACCTCAGTGCCCGACAACCCGGGCAACATCACATCGAGTAACACGAGGCCGGGAGTTGATTTGTCAAAGACGCTGAGCGCCTCCAGCCCGTCACCAGCAACGGTCACCTCGTACCCTTCGCGTTCGAGCAAGAAACTCAGCGGTTCGCTCAGTGCAGGTTCATCCTCGACAAGCAGAATGCGGGTCACTCCGTTGCTCCTCAGCTTGATGCGGCACACGCCGCGGGTTTGATGGTGGAATCAGCGAAGCTGCCCGTGGCTGGGCGAGCAGTTTGGGTGGGCGGGGTGAACTCAGCAGGTCCCGCAGGCGAGAAGAACTCGGCGGATCCCGCAGGCGGAGCGGATCCTGTAGGCGGAGCGGATCCCGCAGGCGAGGCGGGCTCCGTGGACGAGGCGGGCTCCGCAGGCTCACGCGCCTCTCTCACCGCCAGGTCAGGCTGAGTCGGGCCGGGTTCCGCGAGCGGTAGCCGAATTGTGAACGTAGAACCGCGCCCCGGCTGCGACCACACTCGCACATCACCACCGTGATTCTGCACAGTGTGCTTGACAATGCTCAACCCTAATCCTGATCCACCCGTGTGCCGCGAGCGGGCCTGATCAACGCGGTAAAACCGTTCGAACACTCGGTCAAGATCCTCCGGCTCAATGCCGATGCCCTGGTCCGTGACCGCAATCTCCACCACCGGGCCATCCACCCGAACCCCAACCCCGACACGCCCGCCCTCGCTGGAGTATGCAACGGCATTGGAGATGAGATTGTCTACGGCGACGACCATCAGCGCACGATCACCGTAGATGCACGCCCCAGAGGAGGCACGGACCGCGATATCCACTCGCCTGTCAGCGGCAATGATCCGATTCTGATCGGCCGCAGCCCGAACAATCTGGTCAACACTGACGAGCGTATCGGGGCGCAGCGCGTCATGAGCCTGCAGTCGGGAGAGCTCGATGACATCCTTCGTGATCAACGCGAGCCGTTCCGCCTCGACGCCGAGCCGGGTCGCGAACCGTTTAACCTGCTCCGGCTCGTTTGCGGCAGAATCGATTGCCTCGGCCAAAAGGCTAACCGAGGCAATCGGGGTCTTGAGCTCATGACTAATGTTCGCGATGAAGTCGCGACGCACCTCGTCGAGCCGGTTGGCCTCTGTCCGATCCTCCGCAAGCAGGAGCACGAACCTCGTACCGAGGCGTGCACCCCGCACCCACACGCGGATTGTCGCGTCACTGAATGGTCCGCGAGCAAGCGAAATCTCCGTCGCGATCGGTGCCTCCGACCGGCGCACCGCGGCTGCCAGCTCAACAAGTTCCGGGTGCGCGACCACCTGCTGCCGAACCAGACCCATCGCCAACGCGCCCGGCGAGGCCCGCAGCACATTGTTCGAGGGGTCGAGAACAATCCCCGCGGACTCCAGCACATCCAGCACCTGATTGACTCCATCGGGCAGTTGCGGCATAACGACGTTCGCCGCGTGACGGCCCCGACGCTCGGCCAGACGAAGCACCACCACGACAATAACTCCAACGGCAGCACCAAATACCAGCGCAACGAGCACCAGCCAGCGTGAGTCCATGGCTCTTACCCTAACCAGGCTCAGGCGAGTGTTTACCATGCGGCCACCTAAAGAGGGCTACGTTAGTCACTGTTCAGGTTCCCGGCACCTGCCGTTTACCTTGTCCCGCGAGGATGGGACACGGGCGCACAGGTGTGTCCTGGCGACAAGCGACGACATCACCCGTCGACGCGGAGAGGATGACATGCGGGAAGTTTTCCAACAGGAACTCCAGGAGGTGCAGGAGCGTCTCGTGGAAATCGCTAGCCTCGTTGCGCGTTCCATCGAGAAGGCCGTGCAGGCGTTTAATGGCTCGGACGTTGCCCTCGCCGAGGAGGTTATTAGCGACGACAACGAGATCGACCGAGCCGCCGTCGAGTTGGACGAGCTGGCCATCACGATCCTGGCTCGGCAGCAGCCCGTTGCTCGCGACCTGCGAATCGTCGTGAGCACCCTTCGGATCAGCGCATCACTCGAACGGATGGGGGACATGTCGACACACATCGCACAGCTTGCTCGCTACCGCTTCCCCGATAAGGTCATCCCGAAATCAGTTCGACCTACGTTTGCCGACATGGGTCGACTGGATGTGGCCATCGCCAACAAACTCGTCGAATTGCTCCGCACCGAGAACCTCGCGCTTGCCGAGGACATCCGCAACGAGGATGACGCGATTGACGCGCTCCACCTCACCGTTTTTGAAAAGGTACTCGGCGAGAAGTGGAAGGGAGAAACGGTCGACACGGTCGATGCGACACTCGCGAGCCGCTACCACGAGCGGTTCGCCGATCACGCGGTGTCCATCGCGAAAAAGGTGCAGTACCTTGCAACCGGCGATTGGGTGCCAGAAAGCGCGTGATGCCTTTACCCTTACCGTGTATCCCTACCCTGCGCGGCCCTGCGCGGCAACCGCCGCAGCGCCGAGGCGGGCGGCATCCGGATCGAGGTACTCGCCCGCCGACAGCGGCAGGAAGTCCTCCCCGAGCTGATACACGAGCGGGATGCCGGTCGGAATGTTAAGCTCGGCGATGTCCGCGTCGCTCACCCCATCAAGGTGTTTCACCAGGGCGCGGAGCGAGTTGCCGTGCGCGACCACGAGCACAACTTTTCCCGCCGCAAGATCGGGGAAGATGTCGTGTTGCCAGTAGGGGAGCATCCGCGCAATGACGTCCTTCAAACACTCCGTGCGCGGTAGCTCACCGTCGGCGACACGGGCATACCGAGGGTCGTTGATCTGTGACCACTTCGCGTCATCAGCCAGTGCCGGTGGAGGCACATCGAACGAACGCCGCCAGAGCTGAAACTGCTCTGGCCCGTACTTCTCGAGCGTCGCGGCCTTGTCGAGCCCCTGCAGCGCCCCGTAGTGCCGTTCGTTGAGCCGCCAAGAACGACGCACGTCAATCCACGCCCGGGCGGCTCTGTCAAGCGCAATATTGGCAGTCTGGATGGCCCGCGTGAGCACCGAGGTGTGCACGACATCGGGCAGGATGCCCCGCTCGGCGAGCAGCACTCCGGCGTGCGCAGCCTCCGCCTCCCCCACCTCGCTCAATCGGACATCCACCCAGCCGGTGAAGAGGTTCTGCTGGTTCCAGACGCTGTTGCCATGGCGAAGAAGGACAAGGGTGTGTGGCATTCCCTCAGCCTATCGGGGGGATCCGATCGGATGCTTGATGGCTGGTCTCCCAACATGAATTCCCTCAGCCTATCGGGGGATCCGGGTCTCCCACCGTTTTGGCACGGCAATGGATATGGCGCATGTGATGAACCCTGTTGGGGTCTGTTCCCGTCACGCGCCGCACGGCTACTACTAAAGTCACAGGGGCGATGAGAACATTCACTCGACCATTTGGCCCGCGAAGGAGCGCACGAGCATGACCGATACGATTGATCACACACTCGAGGAACTGCGCCGGTTCCCACCGAGTCAGCACTTCAGCGAGCAGGCGGTGGCCACCGAGGCGGAGTATCACGAAGCAGCCGCCGACCGGCTTGAATTCTGGGCGCACAGGGCACGCGAACTCCTGGAGTGGGAGACACCGTTCACCCGGGTACTGGACTGGTCAACCCCACCGGTCGCGCGGTGGTTCGACGATGGCACGCTCAATGTCTCGGTCAACTGCCTCGACCGTCACGTCGCAGCAGGCAACGGCGACCGGATTGCCCTGCATTTCGAGGGCGAACCCGGTGATTCGCGAAGCTACAGTTATGCCGAGCTCACGACAGCGGTGAAACGCGCTGCCAACGCCCTGAGCTCACTCGGAGTTACGGCGGGCGACAGAGTCGCGATCTACCTCCCACTCATCCCGGAGGCGGTCATCGCTATGCTCGCCGTGGCGCGTATCGGTGCCATCCATTCGGTGGTCTTCGGCGGCTTCAGCGCCGAAAGTCTTGCCTCGCGCATTGACGACGCCGAAGCATCCCTTGTGATCACCGCCGACGGGGGATACCGCAAGGGCAGGGTATTTCCACTGAAACCCACCGTTGACGAGGCAATTGCCCGCACCCGGGGCAGCGTTCGACAGGTCCTTGTTGTGCAGCGCGGCGACAACGATATCGACTGGCAGGAGGGTCGTGATATCTGGTGGCACGAAGCGCTCGCCGACGCCTCACCGAACCACACACCGCAGGCGTTTGCGGCGGAGCATCCTCTTTTCATTCTCTACACTTCCGGAACGACCGGGCGACCAAAGGGAATCCTGCACACCTCCGGCGGGTACCTCACCCAGGCCGCCTTCACGCACCGCAGCGTCTTTGATCTGCATCCACAGACCGACGTGTACTGGTGTACCGCGGATATCGGATGGATCACCGGTCACACGTACGTCGTGTACGGGCCGCTTGCCAACGGTGCCACACAGGTCATCTACGAGGGAACACCCGACACGCCACACCCCGGCCGGTGGTGGGAGATCATCGAGAAGTACGGCGTCACGATTCTCTACACCGCCCCCACCGCTATTCGTACCTTCATGAAGCTCGGCACCGAGATCCCCGGACGCTTCGACCTGCGTTCACTGCGCCTGCTGGGCTCTGTCGGTGAACCGATCAACCCCGAGGCCTGGGTGTGGTACCGCGATGTCATCGGCGGGGGCACCACACCCGTCGTGGACACATGGTGGCAGACCGAGACCGGGGCAATCATGATTTCGGCGCTGCCGGGCATCACAACACTCAAGCCGGGCAGCGCACAGGTGCCAATTCCCGGCATCAATATCGACATTCTCACCGACGGTGGTGCGCCCGTGACGAGCGAGGATGGTGGCCTCCTTGTCGTCACCGATCCGTGGCCATCAATGCTGCGCGGAATCTGGGGAGATTCAGAACGCTTCCAGGAAACCTACTGGGACAAGTTTGGCGATAAGTACTTCGCTGGCGACGGTGCCCGGCGGGACGCCGACGGTGACATTTGGTTGCTCGGTCGAGTGGATGACATCATGAACGTCTCCGGGCACCGACTGTCAACAGCGGAAATCGAATCATCGCTGGTCGCGCACCCGTGGACCGCTGAAGCAGCGGTGATCGGGGTGTCCGATGCCATCACCGGGCAGGCGGTGATTGCTTACTGTGTGATCAAGCAGTCGCACGAATCAGATCACGACCCTGCGGAGTTTGAACGCGTTCTCCGCGACCATGTCGCCAAGGAGATTGGTGCAATAGCAAGGCCCAAGCGGGTCTACATCGTTGGTGAGCTACCGAAGACCCGGAGCGGCAAGATCATGAGACGGCTCCTCCGCGACGTGGCCGAGGGTCGCCCCATCGGCGACACGACCACCCTCGCTGACCCCGCAGTGATGAAGCTCATTGAGCAGATGAGTCGGGCGAGGTAACCACTGACTCCGGCAGGCCTCTGGGCACCGGCTGACCGCGAGGTTGAGCGGGTAGCCACCGTCCGCGCCGAAGGTCGGTGTTCGCTGATAGTATCTTCGTGTGAATGCAGATAAACAGCAATGCGAACTAAATCCAGATTCGGAGTTCATCGAGCTGGCTGTCGAAATCTTCGCGATACTGGCTGATCCAACCCGAGTAAGGATCGTGCTCGCCCTGCGGAGTGCGGCTGAAATGTCGGTGAATCATCTTGCTGACACGGTCGACAAGTCTCCCGCCGCAGTTTCTCAGCACCTCGCAAAGCTGCGACTCGCAAGGATGGTGACGACCCGGCAGGACGGGACTCGGGTGTTCTACCGGCTCGCTGACGAGCACGTTTCCGACCTTGTCACCGACGCCATCAAACAGGCCGAGCACTCCGTCGCACACGGTCGAGTGCCTCGACACCACCACAATCAGATCGAAACAGTCGAGTGAGCGGGCAGCACGATCACGGTCTTTCACACGAGCACCCGCACCCGCACCCGCACCCGCACGATCGTGATCGCCCGCACGGCCTCCGCGGTGTGCTCCACGGCCTTTTCGTTCCGCACTCGCACGATGCGGCCGACACCATAGACGACGCGCTTGAGGCTAGTCGCGCCGGTGTCCGAGCGCTCTGGATCAGCTTGGCGGCGCTACTTGCAACGAGTCTTCTCCAGATCGTCGTCGTCATCCTCACCGCCTCGGTCGCACTGCTGGCGGACACCGTTCACAACTTCGCTGACGCACTCACCGCAGTACCGCTTCTCATTGCCTTCGCGCTCGAACGCCGCCTGCCAACCCGCCGCTACCCCTATGGCTACGGTCGCGCTGAAGACCTCGCCGGGCTGTTCATCGTGGTCGTCATCGCGATGTCGGCCGTCGTCGCCGGCTGGGAGGCGATTGACCGCCTGATCCACCCGCGAGCCATCGAGAACCCGTGGCTGCTGATCGCCGCCGGACTCATCGGCTTCGCCGGGAACGAACTCGTTGCCGTCTACCGAATCCGGGTCGGCCGACAAATCGGGTCGGCAGCGCTCGTCGCCGATGGCGTCCACGCGCGGCTCGACGGGTTCATCTCGCTCTCCGTCGTGCTCGGAGCGATCGGCGTTCTCCTGGGAGGGCCCCTCGTCGACCCGATCATCGGCCTACTCATCACAGTCTCGATCCTGTTCCTGCTCTGGGACACAGTCCGGTCGGTCGGGCGACGCCTCATGGACGGCATCGAGCCAGAACTCCTCGACCGCGCTGAACAGGCGCTCGAAGACACCGAGGGGGTTGAGCACGTCATCGAAGTTCGGTTGCGCTGGGTCGGCCACCGCCTTACCGGCAGTGCGACCGTTGTGGTGAACCAGCCTGACCTGCAGGAGGCGACCCGTCTCGCCGAGCATGCCGCAGCCAACGTGCACACCGCTGTTCACAGCCTCGATGCATTCCTGGTCACCCCGGTGCCGACTGCGCCAGATCGGAAAGTAGACCGCCTGCATCACCCGGAAACCACGGAATAACAACGGTTTACCAGCTGTTGTTTCCAGGGAGATTGTTAATCACTCCTCGGCCTGCTCATCCTGCTGACCCCAATCCCTCTTGTCTGTCGCTGTGCTCATCGTCCTCATTCGTGGCATACGCGGACTTCGGAGCGATCTCGGCGCGCAGCGCGCCGAGATCAGGCAAAACGCTGGCCGAAACAACACAGACGTGCAGGATGTAGCTCCGACGACGTACGACACTGCAAGCATCGGGAGAGGGCCGGTCAAACTAGAAGAGTGAGTCCCACTGGGTGTTGTCTGTGTGACTGCCCGTTGTTGAGAGGTGGGGGGTGTTAGCTCCTGTGGCATGCAAACAGACTTAAGCACGGCCCGGCCATAGCGACCACCGACCCGCTGATAGAATCTTCGGAGTGTTCAACCCTCGCCTGAATGCGGTGCACCTGCTCCCAGTTTTGACCGTCCCGGCTGAGACCATCACCGAGGTCTCGCGCGATGTGATCGGCTACACGTCGTGAGTTGTCAGCTACCGCGCACCGGCACAGTCCCACCCTCCCGCATACAACCCGCCCCGCGACGCTGTAGTGGCTGACAGCACCGGCGCAGATGCCGGTCGCTAGTGCACGACAGTAGCACCACATCCGCCCAGAAGTTGAACAGGCTGGTTCGTCCGGCAGCCTGGCCCTGGCTTCTTCTCACCACGGTCGTAGCGACAATCCTCACAAGCGGATTTACGGGCTTCACGAACGGGTTTACGAGCTTCACGAACGGGTTTACGAGCTTCACGAACGAACTCGTGAGCTTCACGAGCAAGTTCACGATCCCCCCGAACGAACTCACGATCTTCACGAACGATCTCACGCGGGTGCCACTCATCGTGCTAGCAGTGGGCTTGGCCTTCACCATCACCTTCGGGGTGCTCCGCGCGTTCCGCAGGGTGAACCTCAACTGCGAGGTCGAGGGGCCTAACGCGAACTGGCACTCCCTCATTCGCAGTCATTGGCCCGGGGTGACTCAACTTGACTCTGTCTGGCACGTGACCGAGCAACGTGCGACTCAGACGCCTTATCACCAGAAGATCAACGCCGGTGCCGACTACATCATTCATCGGCAGCGCGTGAAGGTCGCACTGTCGCCTCACGCTCGGGTGAAGAGCAATCTCGGCCTGCCGACTTTTATCGACGGCAAACACAGCATCTCGTTCTTACCAGACCGCATCCTCGTTCGGTCAGGTAGTTCATGGAGCTATCACGATTACAGTGACCTGCGGCTCAGCTGCCACCGGCAGCGGGTCACCGAACCCGGTACCGGTCCTGACAATAGTCAGCGGGTTGGCAAGACCTGGCAATACGCCAACAAGAATGGTGGTCCCGACGGGCGCTTCAAGAATAATCGGGAGTTGTCGGTCGTACTCTACGGCGAGGTAAAACTGATCACACCGACGGGATTTTGCTGGATACTTCAGCTTTCAAGGCCAGAGACGGCAGCCACGATGACGACGATCCTTCAAGCACACCCGTCGCTCAAGACCGTCACACGGTAGATGCTCTGCCTGTTCGACAACCGGAACAAAGACAGCAACCGAGAGCCACGGCCGAGCAGGGTAGTTGTGAAGGTGGTCACCCGCCCACGCGTGGCTAACGCAGGTTAGCGCCTACTACCGCGGCGGCGGCTCGCGGCCGCTAGGCGGAGCATCAGTGACTTTACCGCCCGGATTGGTCGAGTAACTCGCCACGATGTTGACGTTTCCATCTTATGGATTCGATAGGCCAGTCTGTCAGCTTCGGCGCGCACGGCGTCGTACTCGTGGATCATATTGTGGGCACGCGGTGTGGCGAGCAGTGAAACATCCGCGGCCCGGTGAGGATTCTTACAGAAATCGACCAGCGGACGAAGTAACAGGTTCCAGTGCATGACCTTCGCAAACGTCGCAACATTCTTTCTAAGTCGCTGCGGTGAGGTGGCATCGTAAAGGCAATAATCAATTGCATCGACAAGCGCATCAATGTCTTCCGGAGGAACAACTCGACCAATGTCATTGTGTGTGATAATCGACTCGAACGTATCGCCCTGGGTTGCCACGATGGGCAGCCCCGCCCACAGGTAGTCCAAAATTCGAGTGCGGAAACTGAACGTCGTCTCTAAGTGGTCAAAGTGAGTACTCACTCCAAGATCAGCATCCAACAAAAAATTGGCACGATCCTCGTAGGGAACCCAGCCCTCGTTAAAGAAGACGAATGTGTCAAGAATCCCTAGTTCACGGGCGAGAGCGACGGCTTTACCGACCATCTCCATTTCCGGCACGTCAGGATTCGGGTGCTTCCCGCCGAGGAAGTACATCCTCAGGTTTGGTCTTGTCGCTGAGAGCCGGTGTATTGCGCGGATCAGTGTCAGCGGATCAAACCAGTTGTATATTCCACCACCCCAGATGACAAGTTTATCCTCCTGCGCAATGCCGTTGACGACACCCTTAATACCACTGCGTGTCTGCACGGGAGGCTCAGCACTAATGCCGAAGGGAACAACCGCAAGAAGACTTCGCAACGAGGTATCGTAGTCGTAGTTAACCGGACTCACTCGACCCAACGACGCAAGATGACCCAGCCAAAAATCGCGCTGCTTTTCAGAAGCACACAGGAGAAAGTCGGCACGGAGGATCTGTTGATTGATCATGTCTCGAGTTCCCTGGGAAAGCCTGAATCGTTCGTCGTCCGAAAAATAGCGAGCCTGTTCCAAAATTTCAAGATGAATCGGATCGTAGATATCAACGGCAACGGCAACATCCTCGTCAGTGATCCAGTCATGAGCCGCGAGCACAGAGCCCTGCAACACGATGACATCCGCCCACGCGACATGGGGACGTAAATCTTCACCGTTCGCGTAGTCCACGTCGATGTTCTCCAGCACAAGGTTCGACCGGTTCGTCGAGATCAGTCGAACCTCGCAGTGCTTGGCCAGTTCACGAGAAATTTCCACGGCCCGGATCGCCGGACCTGCCATGCGAGCTCCCAGAGAATCGGGAGTGCACACGAGAATCCGTCGCCGGTGCCCCGAATGGTTGTCCGTCACGCTAACTCCTCTGTCACCATCTTGTACTTTAATCACTCTTCGAGCAATCCCATAAGCAACCTATGCACTCGAGAACCCCGATGATCTTAGTCCGCAAGGCTTATGCTGGCTCCCAGAGAAGGTTCGCAAGCTCCGACAACCCGCTATCGACCCCGGTAACAGTGCCCGAAACACCGACAGGTTCTGGTTGGATAACCCCGCACGATCCACGATTGCCCGCCGATCCACGATTGCTCACCGGTGTCGTGCGAACCCGCTAATTCGCGGCGCCAATCTCGACAACGAGCTCAATTTCGACCGGCGAGTCGAGTGGAAGCGCGGCCATTCCCACAGCAGAGCGCGCGTGCAGACCGGCATCGCCGAAGATGTCGCCGATAATCTGGGATGCACCGTTGATGACGGTTGACTGGTTCGTGAACCCGGGGTCCGATGCAACAAACCCGACGAGTTTGACAACCCGGATGACCCGATCAAGCGAGCCAATTTCGGCGCGCACGGCAGCGAGCGCGTTGAGCGCACAGAGCCGGGCCGCGGCCGCGGCATCCACCACTGAAACCAGGCCAGCGCCATCACCCACCTTGCCCGTCACCGAGAGCACCCCGTCAACAAACGGCAACTGCCCCGATGTGAAGACGAGAGAGCCCGTTAAAACGGCGGGCACATAAGCCGCCACGGGCGCAGCAACCGGCGGAAGCTCAACTCCGAGATCAGCTAACCGCTGTTCAGCACGTGCCATTACGCGTTCCCTTCAAATTTTTGTGCCGCCTGGGCTGCGGCCGCGAGTCCTGCCTGGGCTGACGAATCGGTGCCACCGGCAGGGCGTTTGAGGTAGGCCACAAGACCGCCCTCGGGGCCCTGCACAACCTGTACGAGTTCCCAGCCTTTCGAACCCCAGGTATTGAGAATAGCCGCGGTGTTGTGAATGAGCAGGGGAGTGGTGACGTATTCCCAGGTCGGCATCTTGGGTTCCTTACATCTTGGGTGTGGGTCGAATCGGTCGAAGCCGGTCGAGGCGATGACGGGCAACGGGTTCACCGGCTCGTCGGGTACGCTCCACTATATGGCTGTCTCGAAACGAAGTGTCGGTGGCGTCGGATCCGGGGTGTTGGGTTTCCTCGGCCTTAGCGCGCTCACCGGTGTCCTGATCACAACCGCGTTGACTCCCGCTCTGGCTGTCACCGGGCTCGCTGCCAACAACGGAATCGCACTCTTCGAGAACCTTCCCGGGTACCTCAACATCAGCGCACTCTCCGCAAAATCAGATATCTACGCAACCCGCAGTGATGGTTCGGTTGCGCATCTCGCCTCGTTTTTTGACGAAGACCGCCAGGAGGTGGGGTGGGATGCGATCAGCCAGTTCGCTAAGGATGCTGCGGTGGCCGCTGAAGATCCCCGCTTCTACTCGCACGGCGGAGTTGACCTGCAGGGCTCGCTGCGTGGAGCGGTGATAACGGCCCTGGGCGGAAAAAGGCAGGGGGGGTCATCCATTACTCAGCAGTACGTGAAGAACGTGCTCATTAACAATGGTGTGAACGCCGCGACAACACCGAAAGCCAAGGAGGCCGCGTACGAAGCGGCAAGCGAACCCACAGCGGCTCGCAAACTGAAAGAAATGCGCTACGCAATTTCCCTGGAAAAAAAATACTCAAAGAACCAAATACTCACCGGCTACCTGAATATTGCCGGCTTTGGCGGGCGAGTGTACGGCATTGAATCAGCCGCGGAATACTACTACGGTGTCCCGGCAAAAGATCTCACGCTGCCCGAAGCTGCAAGTTTGCTGGCGATCATCAACGAGCCAGACCGATTCCGACTCGACAAGCCGAACGACAAGACCAATGGAGCGCAAACGGTGAATGCTGCGGGAGTGGTGACACCGTACGCCGACACCAAAGGGCGACGCGATTACATCCTCAAAGAAATGTTGCAGTACAAGAAGATCACACAGCAGCAGCATGATGACGCCGTGAACACTCCGATTGCACCGAAAATCACTCCACCGAGCACCGGATGTCAGACCGCGGCGGGCAGCGCTTACTTCTGTGACTACGTGTCGTGGGTCATCCGAAACCAGTACGATGACCTGGCAACAACTGACGTTAACGAGGGCACCCAGCTTCTACAGACAGGCGGCCTGCAGATATACACCACGCTCGACCTCGACCTGCAAAACCGCTCCGAAACTGCCATTGCAAAGAACGTGCCGTTTAGCAGTCCGCAGCTCAATATCGGATCGGTGTCTGTGAGCGTGCAGCCGGGCACCGGGCGTATCCTTGCGATGGCACAGAACAAGAACTACTCCAATGACCCGGAGCAGATTGCGCAGAGCCCAGACTACTCAGCGATTAACCTCAGCAGTGACTTTTCCTACGGTGGTTCGGGCGGCATGCAGCCGGGATCCACATTCAAGGTGTTTACACTCGCCGAATGGCTCAACGAGGGACACTCGCTCAATGAGACCTTCAACGGTTCGCGGCGCGATTTCACAAGGTTCAAAGACTCGTGCAATGCCAGCGGTGGTGCCTCCGACGGCACCTGGAATGGCCACTATAACCCGCTGAACGACGACCAAACCCAGGCAAACACGGCTCTTGCCGCGACGAAATATTCGGTCAATAGCGCATTCGTGTCCATGGCCCAGCAGCTTGACCTGTGCAAGATCAGGCAGACCGCAGCGGCATTTAACGTTCGCCATGCCGATGGCACAGAACTACAGTTACCACCCGCTGCGGTACTGGGCACCGAATACGTCTCACCGCTCACCATGGCGACGGCCTTTGCGGGCATTGCGAACAAAGGCCTGTTCTGCACACCGATCGCGATCGACAAGATCATGAAAGCGGATGGCAGTGAGGTTACACCGCCCGCGTCGAAGTGCTCACAGGCGGTCAGCGAGGACGTGGCAGCTGCGATGACATATGCCCTGCAGCAGACGTTCAACGGCGGGACAGCGAGCGCATCCAACACCGGAACCGGCATCCCACACATTGGAAAGACCGGAACGACAGACAGCGCTGTGAGCACCTGGATGGATGGTGCCAGCACAAAGGTGGCGACCGTGGTGTGGGTCGGCAACATATCGGGCAGCGTAAACCTTCGAAATACCTACTTTGCCGGCAGGCAGCAGGCGGCAGTCGTTCGACATCAGATCTGGAAAGATGTCATGACTCTGGCCGACCAAAAGTACGGTGGTGATAAATTTGCGACGCCAAGTTCCACCACGCTGCGACAGGTCCTCGTTCCCATTCCGGATGTCACCGGGCTCACGCCCGACGCCGCTAAAAAGACGATCGAAGACGCCGGATTCGTGTACGCTGACGGCGGTCAACGTGATTCAAACCTTCCACTTGGACAGGTCGCAGGCACTGAACCCGACGGTCAAGCTGGCCGTGGATCAACCGTTCAGGTCTTCACAAGCAACGGTCTGCAGATTCAGGTTCCGACCGTTCTCGGATTCAATCAGGCCCAAGCCAATAGCCTGCTCCGGACGGTTGGTTTTAGCAATATCGCGGTGCAGAAGACCGCCGTCAGTGACTCGACAAAAATCGGACTCGTGGTGACTCAGTCTCCGAGCGCGGGCAGCTACGCCAAGAGAACCGACCTCATCCAAATCGCGATTGGCATTGCCCCCCAGTAACGGTGCCACGCCAGGAAGGTAGCGTGTGGTGAGAAATAACCGAAACCGCAAGACACTCCAAACCCTGCTGACACTGGCGGTGGCTGGTGTCAGCGGTGTGGTCGCGTGGGCAACGCTCGTGGAACGCACCCGCTGGATGCTCCGCGAGGTGTCGCTACCGGTGCTACCCGGCCCAGCGGCGCCACTGCGGGTGCTTCACCTCTCGGATCTGCACATGGCACCCTGGCAACGCTCCAAGCAGGAGTGGCTGCGACAACTGGCTGTGCTCACCCCCGATCTCGTTATCAATACCGGCGATAACCTCGGGCACCCGCACGGCGTGATCGGACTGCGACGAGCGCTGGAACCATTCGCCGGAGTGCCGGGAGTGTTTGTCAACGGCTCAAACGATTACTTTGCCCCGGTCCCGAAAAATCCGCTGGGCTACTTTGCCGCCCCCTCGAAATTGGTGCGAAACACGCCCCGACTCGACACTGATGAATTGGTGGGGTTTTTTGGTGAGCTCGGCTGGATTAACCTCAACAATTCGGCCGCCACGCTCGAGCTGCGCGGCACCGAGGTGGAATTATTCGGGGTGGATGACCCGCACAAAGACTATGACCGACTCGATCTCATGGCAACGGCACTCGATGATCTGCGCGCTGATGATCCACACGGCGACGATGCCTGGCCGCACGAAGCAGAGGCGCTACACAGACCCCAACCGGCCATCAGTATCGGCGTGGCACACGCTCCCTACCAGCGGATTCTCAACAGCTTCATCACCTACGGCGCCGAATTGATCTTTGCCGGTCACACGCACGGCGGTCAGATCTGCCTGCCCGGTGTCGGTGCGCTGGTGACAAACTGTGACATTCCGCGATCACAGGCGAAGGGCGTATCGCTGTGGCACCACGGGCCCAACACGGCATGGCTCAGTGTCTCTGCGGGACTGGGGACATCCATCTATGCACCCGCGCGATTTGCCTGCCGGCCGGAGGCATCCCTTGTGACCCTTGTTCCCACTGAATGATCCTCAGCGCAACGGGATCCGGTCGGGGAGCGTTGCCCACTGCACGATCCGCGTGCCGACCGGTATCCCCCGCCATCCACCCAGCACCCTCGGTGCGCGAAGAGAGGTGTCGGCAGCAGCGGGTATCACATGCCAACCCGGACAACACCCTCGGTGCGCGAAGACGGGTGAATCGTCGGCTATCCTGTCATAAGGCCCGCACGGGCGAGCCGGGGTGTGGCGCAGCTTGGTAGCGCGCGTCGTTCGGGACGACGAGGCCGCAGGTTCAAATCCTGTCACCCCGACGCTGTGGGCTCTGACGGCTGAAAGCGGGCGCCCCAGGCCGCGGCGTCGAGCGCCCGCTACGGGCGCCCCAGGCCGTGATACTCCCACCCCGCTGCGCGCCACACGAGCGGATCAAACACATTGCGACCATCAATGATCCGAGGGTCGGCAACCAACTCCGCCGTCAGCACCGGATCCAGTGCGCGAAATGCCTCCCACTCGGTCAGCAAAACAACAAGCTGCGCCTGATCGAGCGCGTCCCGGATTGAGCTCACATAGGTCAACTGCGGATGCCGCGACCGGGCATTCTCGATTCCCTCCGGGTCGGTCGCCACCACCTCTGCCCCCAGTCCGTGCAGTTGCACCGCAACGTCGAGCGCGGGCGAATCGCGCACATCGTCGGAGTGTGGCTTGAAACTCAACCCCAGCACCGCAATTCGGGCTCGGTAAACCGAGCCCCCCAGTATCCGGGTCGCAAGATCCACGACGCGCTGCCGCTGCCGCAGATTAATGGTGTCAACCTCGCGAAGGAACGCGAGTGACTCACCCCGACCAAGCTCCTCCGCACGGGCTGCAAAAGCGCGGATATCCTTGGGTAAACATCCACCACCAAACCCAGCACCCGCGTTGAGGAAGCCGCGGCCTATCCGGGAATCATGTCCGAGGACATCGGCGAGCACCGTCACGTCGGCACCCACCACGTCCGCGATCTCCGACATCGCGTTAATGAAGCTAATCTTGGTCGCGAGGAAGGCGTTTGCCGCCACCTTGACCAGTTCCGCGGTTGCATAGTCGGTGACAATGCGCGGGACGCCCGCCGCAATCGCCCGCGCGTAGACGTGGTCGAGTGTGCCCGCGCTGCGGGCATCCGCAACACCGTACACAATCCGGTCGGGCTCCAGCGTGTCTTGCACCGCGAGGCCCTCCCGAAGAAACTCGGGATTCCATGCGAGGCTCGCGTGCGGAGCATCCCGTGCTAACCATTCGGCAAGCCGCGCCGCCGTTCCCACCGGGACGGTGCTCTTGCCGACCACGAGCGCACCCGGAGCCAAGTGGGGTAGCAGCGCTTCAAACGCACCGTCAACGTAGCTCAGATCGGCAGCGGTGCTCTCAGCCGACTGTGGGGTACCAACCGCGAGGAAGTGCACCTCAGCCTCCGCGGCATCTGCCACAGAGGTGCTAAAACGCAGACGACCCGTCGCAAGCATCGAGGTCAGGATATCTCCGAGCCCCGGCTCGAAAAACGGTGCCGTACCGGCCGTGAGCAGCCTAATCCGACGCTCATCAGTGTCGATTCCCCTCACCTCATGCCCGAGTTGCGCCATCGCGGCGGCGTGGACCGCACCGAGATACCCGCAGCCAATCACTGATATTCGCACGAAAGAACCTCCAATGGGCACACCCTAGCGGGTGAAGGAAAACAGCGTGTGGCAGGAGGTACCAGTGTGTGGTGGCACACCGCACACTAAGCACCTGGTCAGGGGTTTTGTGGCAACAGGTCCCCCGCCACGGCCGCACCCAGTCGTGCCACCGGGTGCGGTGCCGACTTCGTTGACAGGCCTCGCATCACGGCTGCAACACCCCACCGCTTTCGGCCAGGTAACAGGCACCGCAGAGTGCTTCGTATCCGACACTGTCCCCGTCAATAGCCACCTGTCCGCCATCAAAGACAAACACGCCCTCATTCGTGCGGCCGTTGAAGATGGCTTTGCGACCGCATCGGCAAATTGTCTTGAGTTCTTCTAGGCTGTGCGCAATCTCGAGCAGCCGCCGACTCCCGGGAAAGGCTACCGTTTGAAAATCCGTACGAATCCCATATGCCAAAACTGGAATATTTTGATCGAGGGCGATCCGAAGCAGGTCATCAACCTGATGTGAACCGAGAAACTGTGCTTCGTCTACAAGCAGGGAACTGACCGGACGATCGTCGTGGGGTTTGTGCGCCTGAAACATTGCGAAGGCAGTGATCACGCTCTGTTCTGGGCTAATCGTGAAATCGACCGGTCGGGATGTCCCGAGTCGCGACACCACCAGCTGATCACCCTTGGTGTCCACCGTGGGTTTGACCACCGCCACCCGATGGCCGCGCTCCTCATAGTTGAATGCGGCCTGTAACAGGGCCGTGGACTTGCCCGAGTTCATCGCACCATAGCGAAAATACAGCTTTGCCATCAGCCAGAAATTCCCAACACCTTCGCCGTGCGGGCGAGCGATGCTGCAGCAACCCCGGGATCATCCGACAGCCGCGTCCCGTAACTCGGAATCATCGAACGTAACACACTCGACCAGTTCTCCATTCGGTCCGGGAAACACCGTGCCAGCACGTCGAGCATGATCGGTACCGCCGTCGACGCCCCGGGCGACGCCCCGAGCAGGCCCGCAATTGTGCCCTGCCCACCCGTAATCACCTCGGTGCCAAACTGCAAAACTCCGCCTCGGTCGGGATCGTGTTTCATGACCTGCACCCGCTGACCGGCTGAGATAAGCTCCCAGTCCTGGCTCTGCGCCGCGGGCATAAACTCACGCAGGGCCGCGATCTGCGCTGAACGCGATGCAAACACTTCCCCCCATAAATACTTCACGAGCGGGATGTTTCGAACCCCCACCTGCAGCATCGTGCCGATGTTGTGGAATCGAACCGAAAACGGCAGGTCACACCACGTGCTGTTCTTGAGAAACTTCGGTGTGAAGCCGGCGTACGGGCCAAACAGCAGCGCCGCCTGGCCGCCAACAACCCTCGTGTCAAAGTGCGGCACCGACATTGGCGGAGCCCCGACCGCAGCCTTGCCGTACACTTTCGCGCGGTGCGCGGCAACCAGCTTCGAGTTGCTCGTGCGCAGAAATTTACCGGAGATGGGGAAGCCACCGAAACCACGAATCTCAGGAATTCCCGAGTGCTGCAGCAGCGCCAACGCCCCACCACCCGCGCCAACAAAAACAAACCGTGCGCGCACGCGCACGGGAGTGCGGCCCACAGTGTGCTGCAGCTTGAGGTGCCACGAGCCATCCGTCTGCCGTTTCAAGCCGACGACCCGATGGTTGGTGTGGATCGTCGCACCCCGGCTCGACATATCCCGAAACAACAACCGGGTCAACGACCCAAAATCAACGTCCGTGCCCGCCGCCACACGGGTGGCTGCAACCAGCTCACGAGGATTCCGCTTCGCCATGAGCAACGGTGCCCACTCGGCAATCTGCGCGGGATCCTCCGAGTACTGCATCCCGGCGAAAAGCGGCTCATCCGCGAGCACCGCAAACCGCTTCCGCAGGTATTCAATGTTGGCTTCACCGGTCACAAAGCTCATGTGCGGAGTTTGGTTAATGAAGGATGACGGTTCCGGCAGTTCCCCGGCCGAGACAAGGTGTGCCCAGTACTGCAGGCTCACCTGGAACTGCTCGTTGATTGCCACCGCTTTGTCGGCACTGACGGTGCCATCCGGATTTTCTGGCATGTAGTTGAGTTCGCACAGCGCCGCGTGCCCGGTGCCCGCGTTATTCCAGGCGCTGGACGATTCCTGCGCCACCTCACCCAGCCGCTCATAGACGCGGATGCGCCACGACGGCTCCAGTCGGGAAAGAAGGGAACCGAGGGTCGCGCTCATAATGCCGCCACCGACGAGCGCGACGTCAACCGTTTCTACTGCCGTCACGATCCCAGTTTAGGGTCTGTCATTGCTCGACCGTCACGGTGTGATCCTCGGGCGGAGCGGCCCGGTGTCGCGCACCGCCCAGATCACGCGGATCGTGACCCCATGACCGCAGCCAACGCCGACAGCTGGGCAGGATCCTCCAGCGCCGATCCCACGGCGACCGAGCGCACGCCCGCAGCGAGAAACTCTCCAGCGTTCTGAGAACTCATGCCGCCCGTTGCGACAAACCGCGCCTGCGGAAACGGTCCAGCCATCGCACCAAACCAGCCAGTACCCAGCAGCGAAGCGGGAAAAGCCTTCAGCCAGCGCAACCCAAGCGCCACTGCGGCCTGCACTTCACTCGCCGTCGCAACGCCCGGCAACGGGGGCAGTCCTGCCGCAACCGAGGCACGGCACACCTCAGCATCGAATCCAGGACTCACCGTGAAAGCAGCACCAGCGGATGCCGCGAGTTCAACGTCACGAGTCGTGACCACGGTTCCCGCGCCGACCACCTTTCCTCGCTCTCGACCAGCGGACACTACCGCCGCAAGCGCCTCAATGTCCGTCGGGCTCTGGATGGGAAGCTCCACCACGGAGATCCCGAGATCCCACGCCGTTGCCGACAGCTCCAGGCTCCGCTCAACGCCCATGCCCCGGAAGATCGCCATGAGCGGCTGATCGGCAAAGATCGCCTCAAACTCATCATTGCTCACGTGTGTCATGTCCGTGCCTTTCTTGCTGCGCATTCTGGGCGGCATAGGTTTTGTTTTCAACATGTGTTATTGCGCACGTGTCGTCCGTGAGCGCTCGTGTCGGGTTGTGTGCTTGTCGGGCACATCCCCCATTGTCTGCAGGCTCAGTGCGGCACGTTCGTGTCCGCCCCGCAGTCGAGCGTGGGCGTCGAGGCCCGCGAGCAGGGCGGCCAGGTATCCGGCCGCGTAGGCATCACCAGCCCCCACCTCTTCCACCACCTCCACCCGCATTGATGCAACGAAGGTCTGCACGTCACAACCATTCTCTCCGCGTGCGAATTCAGTGGCGCCGACCGCACCATCCTTGACGATGAGATAGCTGGGCGAGGCCAGCAGATCCCTGACTTCCTGCGCGGTCGATATTCCCCACAGGCGAGCCGCCTCGTCACGACCAACAAAAACAATATCTGCCTGATCGGCCAGCGTTCGCAAGCGCGATGCCGCGACATCCGCCGCCCACAGCGCGGCCCGGTGATTGACATCAAAACTCACGAGAGTGGATGCCCCGCCCACCCGATCCATGACGGCGTCGATCATCTCGCTACAGGTTGGCGACAGCACGGGGGTGATCCCGCTCACGTGGATGAGTCGTGCCTCGCGCAGCGGTAGACGGGTGAGAAAAGTCGATGACATTCGGGATGCAGCCGAGTTTGCGCGGTAGTAGTGCACCCCAGTTCCCGGATTTTTTACGTACATTCCGGTGGGAAAACTCGCGTCAACCTCGACCCAGCGTGTGTCGACGCCGCGCTCGGTGAGCTGACGCACAAGTCTTCGGCCCAGGGGGTCATCCCCCACGCGTCCTGCCCACGCGACAGCCACACCAAGTGCGGCCAGATGACACGCAACGTTCGATTCCGCACCACCGATACCGAGTCGAAACTCTACCGCCGACTCGACCGGTTCGAACCGTGCCGGATGCACGAGGATCATCGTTTCGCCGAGCGTCACAACACGGGGCATCGACACAGGGGGCACGTCCCTCATGTTACGACGTGGGACGCGCTCCGCTTGCATCGACGGTGGTTACGGTGTCGCGAGTGCCTCGGTCGGCGAGAGTCGAGATGCCCGGCCCGCCGGATACAGCCCCGCGATGACTCCCACGAAGAGCGTCGCTAGGAGGCCACCGGCTGTGGCCCACATCGGAACCGACACCGGCCACGCCCGGGCAGCCGCGTACCCGGTGGTAGCCGCGATTCCGATGATGACGCCGCCTATGCCACCGATCATCGCAAGGAGAAACGACTCCATGAGGAACTGGAGCCGAATGTGCCCTCGCGTTGCCCCGAGCGAACGCCGTAATCCAATCTCGCCACGTCGTTCCAACACCGAAATCACCATTGTGTTGGCGACCCCAACCCCACCGACGACGAGCGCGACCGCGCCCACACCGAGCAACAATCCGGTGAACGAATCGTCGGCGGCTTCCTTTGCGCGGAGCGCGTCCGATGGGCGTGACACCTCGACCTCGTTCGCTGCCATCGGGTTGGCGGTGGCTGCCAAGACATCCTTCACTGCGGTCACCGACTCTTCTTGAATCCGCGTAAAGATGGAGGTGGGATGTCCGTCAAACTTGAGCAGGCTCTTGGCCACGGGCCATCCGATCATGACTCCCGAGTCGAGCGACGGAGCCAGCGGAGCCATGTTAAGGATTCCGATGACCGTGAACCACGCGTTACCAACTCGCACCTGGACGTCAGCGCCAACTCGATCAATTCCGAGCGACTCAGCCGTTGTTGTTCCCAGTACGACCGTCGGGAAATTCTCGGTGGCTTTGGTCAACCACTGCCCTTTCGCCAGCGTTGCGCTAACCGTTTTCATGAGATCCAAGTCGACCGCGTACGTGCCGATGCCACCGGATCGTTCGAGAGGAATGCGATCATTTCGATAGACCGCGACATCGGGCACCATGCCGATGGCGGAAACGTCGGTGACCGGGGCAATTCGCGAGATCATCTGGGGTGCTTCGTCAGGCATTGATGCTGCTTTGCCGAATATATTCGACCCGGACTTAACCGTCAGGAGGTTGGTACCCAGTTTGGCGAGCTTTCGATCAAAATCGGCGCGACCTGAGTTAGAAATTCCGACAACTCCGATCATTGCGGCAATACCAATCGCAATTCCCAACGCCGCAAGCACGACCCGAGTCGGTCGGGAACGCAGAGCGGATCCACTAACTTTGACCAGATCACGCAGCCGAATATGTGCGGGACGTAGCTGTCGACTCATGCCGCGACCTCACCGTCTTTGATATTGATTTGGCGCGGAGCGCTCGCCGCGACATCCGGATCATGGGTAATAACGATGACTGTGGTGCCCTCCTTGTGGAGGTCGTCAAGTAGGCTCATAACATCGTCACCGGAGCGTGAATCGAGGTTCCCGGTTGGTTCGTCGGCGAGCAAAATGGTTGGCGATCCGGCCGTCGCACGGGCAACGGCAACCCGCTGTCGTTCTCCACCCGACAGTTCGTGCGGTCGATGGTCAAGGCGGTGACCCAACCCGACCCGTTCCAACGCTGTGGCAGCCAGTTTTCGCCGCCGCGCGGGATCGATTCCCTGATACAGCATTCCCTCTGACACGTTCTCCAGCGCACTCACCCCGGGCGCGAGGTGGAACTGCTGGAAGACAAACCCAATCCGTTGTGCACGCAATGCCGAGAGTTCCCGATCGGTGAGAGTGGCAATGTTGTAACCGTCAATCGTCACCGTGCCAGAGCTGGGACGGTCAAGAGTTCCGACCAGTTGCAGCAGGGTTGATTTCCCCGAGCCCGACGGACCAACGATCGTAACGAACTCGCCTTCCTCAATGGTGAGGCTGGCGTCTCTGAGGGCCACCACCCCGTCGTATTCCTTTCGAACATTCTCGAGAACGATCAGCGCGGTCATGAGGCTGGGACCACCACTTTGGTTCCCTCATCGATACCGTCACCGCTGATCTCTACTTTTCCTTTCGAGAACAGACCGGTTGTGACACCAACGAGCTTGGACGGCGGCGCGCTCTTCCCCCCCTCGGCGCTCTCAGACACAACCTCCACCGCGTAGCCACCTTCACTGAGGGCGAGCAGGGCAGTAATCGGCACTATCAACACCCCCGTTCGGGAGTCGGACACAAAGACAGCCTTTGCGGTGGATGCCCCGGCCAGCGTGATTGCACTGCTGTCGTTTGGTGTGATGATGACGCGGAGTTGTGTGTTTTTGCTGTCCTCACCCGACACCCCCCCGCCCTGTGAGTTTGACGTGGTCACAGCGGTGGAGACCGAGGTTATCGTGCCGTCAAAGGTCGCATTGTCGGGCATCGTGACCTTAACCGCCTTGCCGGGGATCGCGTAGTTGGAATCGGTCGTGTCTAGGTCGATGGTAACAACGCGGGTCTTGCTCGACACCGTCATGATCGCGCCCGAGGCGGGATCTCCAACTCCAACGGACAGCGCCGTAACCTGCATCGGGCCCGGCGCGATGTGTACAAGCCGGGTCTGCACAATGCCGGTCTTTTCTTGACCAAGGCTGGCCTGCCACTTCTTCACCGCCGTTGCTGTGCCCGCAGTGAACTTAGTGTCAACGTCGAATCCCTTGTAGCCCATCGCCGCAAGATTCTCCTCGAGTTGCTGCACATCAGCACCCGTATCATCGGTCTGCAGGGTCCGGTAGAACGGCAGTTCACCGTACAACAACACGATCGGCCCCTCGTCGACTCGGGCAAGCACACCGCCACGCTCCACAGTGGTGCCTACCACGGGAAGCCAGGTCACTGTGCCGCTCGGAGCTCGCACCGTTGACTGCCGAGCGTACCCGAGTGTTCCTGATCTTTCGAACGTTGAGGTGAGATCCCCCCTTGTCACGGCGACGGTTGACGCGGCGGCTGGACCCTTCGGGGGAGGGGGGGGGCTAAAGCTAAAGCCGTTTGCGGCAGCAACGGTCAGCCCCACACCAAGAACCAGCACGCCAACAACAACGATCGAAACGACCGTGCGCCGGGCTCCGCGCGAATTCCTTGTTCGGGGCTCATCCGATGACTCGTGCGACAAGCGAACAGGTGCTGTGATGTTACGTCGCGCGTTCACTACTGACCTCCCTGCTGCGGCCTGTTTTCTGTCTCACACTTCTTTAACGCATCAGTGAACGCTTTATCGTTGAAGTCGAACTCTGGGGACTCGCTGAGCTGCAACGAACCTGAGGCGTCTGGGTCTGGAAATTTTTCAAAACCGGACTTGCGCATGCACGCAGACATCTTTTTCATCGCCGCAATCATCTCCGGCGAGTTGAGGTCACCGACGGCACTTTTCATGTATTTCCCGCAGGCCGCCAACGCTGCATCTAAGACCTTCGGATCGGTGTCTTTGCCGCCAGCTTCCAGAGCACCGCCCTTCTGGCCAGGGCCCGGGTCTGGCATGTTCACTCCGTTTTCCCTCATGCACTGGACGAACTTAAGCTCCGGATCCACCGAACTGGTGGCGGCTGTTGGTTTCCCTGATGCTGTCGCGAGAGTCGCAACCTTCGGTGTGCTCTGGGAACAGCCCGTGAGCGCGAGCGCGCCGATCATCGCCACGGCAACGATTCTTCCGATTGATACTGACTTATGTAACATGCGTTCGGTCCTCGAGATTGTTCGTTAGCACCGCATCTTCTCGCACGAGAGGGAGCGGCATCCTGGATCTGTGCTACCAGTCAAGCAGATCTAATGTTTCCTGGCCGTCACCATCCGTGCTAACACGAAATTAACGTACCTTCACGGAAGAATGGGCGTGTGCGCATCCTTGTGGTAGAAGATGAACCCCTGTTGGCGGAGGCAGTTGCCGAGTGGCTGCGAAAATCTGCCCACGCCGTCGATGTCGTGATGGATGGAGATTCAGCCATTGAGCGAGCATCCGTTAACGATTACGACCTCGTCGTGCTTGACCGCGATCTGCCGCTCCTGCACGGTGACGACGTATGCCGCCGCATAACAGCGGTCGAGAATCCGCCGCGAGTCTTGATGCTGACCGCCGCGGGCAGTCTTGACGACCGCGTCGCCGGCCTCGTCATGGGTGCTGACGATTATCTGCCGAAACCGTTTGCGTTCGTAGAGCTCGGAGCGCGAGTCGAGGCGCTCGGTCGACGATCACGACCCGCAGCCCCGCCGGTGCTTGTGCGCGCTGGTCTTCGAGTTGATACCCACCGCCGCGAGGTTGTCCGCGACGGTCGCTACGTGCCGCTATCGAAGAAGGAGTATGCGGTGTTGCTGGAACTGCTGCTCGCAGACGGGGCGCCCGTCTCAGCGGAACAACTCCTCGAAAAAGCGTGGGATGAAAACATTGATCCGTTCACCGGCGTCGTGCGCCTGACGATCCTCAAATTGCGACGAAAGCTCGGCGACCCACAAATCATTGAAACCGAAGCCGGGGTGGGGTACCACATCACATGAAACAGCATCGTGGAACGCTGCGTGGTCGATTAACCCTGGTGTACGGGACACTCTTCCTTGTCGCCGGACTGGTAACTCTCCTGCTCACGTGGGCGCTGGTGCAGCAACAGCTCGTTATCATGACGAGCGGTTCGAATATGATTCCTGATGGCATTCCAGCCACCATCCCTCCGCCGGGCTCTCTCGCTTTCCCTGACGGACAGTTTCTGCAGCCCTCCGACCCGATCGTGAAATTGCTCAACACGGTCCGTACTGACGCTCTTCGGTCATTGATTACGCAGGGCGCTATAGCCGTTGTTCTCGTAGGTGGATTGACAAGCTGGATCGGCTGGTTGGTGGCCGGTCATATGCTCCGTCCGCTCGCGACAATTACCGACACCGCCCGCCGGATCGCCCAGGCACCCGATGCCGACCGCCGGATTCACGAACGCATCGGACTCGCTGACGCTCCTCAGGAGATCATGGAGCTTGCCAACACGTTCGACGGGATGCTGGCCCGACTCGACACAAGCTTCGACGGACAACGACGCTTCATTGCCAATGCCTCACACGAACTGCGAACCCCACTGACCCTCAATCGAGCACTTATTGAGGTGTCTACGAGCCGGTCGGATGCCTCCGCTGACGTGCAACTTCTTGGCAACACTCTGCTCGACATCAACGCCCGACACGAACAACTCATTGAGGGCCTACTCTTGCTCGCACGATCCGAGCAAGAACTGACAGAGCGCAGATTCATTGATCTGGCCGATATCGTCGAACACGTCGTTGAACAGGTCACAGCATTGGAAACTGCGCCGACTATCACTGTTGAGGCATCCGAATCGCCCACTGTCGGAGACGCCATACTGTTGGAACAGCTGGTCCGAAATCTGCTTAACAACAGCATTCAGCACAACCTGCCCACCAATGGTTGGGTTCATCTGGATGTCCGTAGCCGGGCACCGCACGCTGTTCTTACAATCGCCAACTCCGGCCCCGTTATTGCCCGCTACGAGCTGAAATCCCTCGTTGAACCGTTCCGACGGCTGGGAACACAGCGCACCTCACGTTCACGGGGAGTGGGGCTCGGTCTCTCGATCGTTCAGTCGATCGTTCAGGCTCATAACGGAACAATCGATTTGGATGCCCCGCCCACCGGTGGTCTCGTTGTCACCGTCACCCTTCCGGGTGAGACGTACGGGCTGGACGATGACGCGGCCCAGGGCGGCTAGCCGGAACGGCGTAGCACTATTGGTTCGCACTTTGTGTGCGCCGGATCATCAGGCGGGTACCCGTGCGGCAATCAGCTCAGCAATCTGCACCGCGTTGAGAGCTGCTCCTTTGCGCAAATTGTCGTTTGACACGAAGAAAACGAGCCCCTTCCCCCCGGGCGCGGCCTGATCACGTCGAATGCGGCCGACATAGCTCGGGTCACGACCCGCCGCCTGCAGCGGAGTGGGGACATCCGTCAATTCGACACCGGGTGCGGTGGCGAGAAGTTGCTCAGCGCGCTCGGGCGAAAGCGGCCGCGCAAACTCCGCGTGAATAGACAGCGAGTGCCCGGTGAAAACCGGAACGCGCACGCAGGTACCCGACACCAAAAGATCCGGCAAGCCGAGAATTTTACGGCTCTCATGACGCAGTTTCTTTTCCTCGTCGGTCTCCCGATCACCGTCGTCGACAATCGACCCTGCCAGCGGAATGACGTCAAACGCAATCGGTCGAACGAACTTTTCCGGAGCTGGGAAAGAAACGGATGCCCCGTCGTGCACGAGCCCCATCGCATTCTGCGCAACAACCGCTCGTGTCTGCGACAACAGTTCCTCACCGCCGATAAGCCCGGCACCCGACACCGCCTGGTAGGTTGCAATCCGCAACCGCTCCAACTGTGCCTCATCGTGCAGTACCTTGAGCACCGGCATTGCGGCCATTGTCGTGCAGTTCGGGTTGGCGATGATTCCCTTGCCCGCGTGTGCGATCTGCTCCGGATTAACCTCGCTGACAATGAGCGGCACCTCGGGGTCCATCCGCCATCCACTGGAGTTATCGACAACCAGCACACCGGCAGCAGCAAAGCGAGGAGCCTGTGCTTTTGAGAGAGTTGCACCGGCCGAAAAGATTGCAATATCGAGACCGGTTGGGTCGGCGGTTGCGGCATCTTCAACGACAATGCGCTCGTCCCGCCACGGAAGGTAGCTGCCTGCCGACCGGGCAGACGCGAAGTAACGAATGCTTGCCACGGGGAAGTTGCGCTCCACCAGAAGTCGGCGCATCACGGCCCCGACCTGTCCGGTCGCCCCAACAATGCCGATGTTCATGCCGCTATTCATGCTAACCTCCATGGTCTAGGCTACCGTCCAGTTCCAGCGTGCACGACAGCATCCTCCTCCGCATCGAGTTCAAACGCGGTGTGTACCGCGAGCGCGGCCTGGTTAACGCTGTCAGCACGGGTGATGACCGAGATTCTAATTTCACTCGTTGTGATCATTTCAATATTGATGCCAGCGTCGAAGAGGGCCTCGAAAAGTCGGGCGGATACCCCGGTCGATGACCGCATTGCAGCACCAACCACCGAGAGTTTTCCGATCTGGTCGTCGTACTGCAATGACTCAAAACCGATATCGTCCTTGGCAGCTCCAAGCGCCGAGAGGGTTTTCTCACCGTCGGTTTTGGGGAGGGTAAAGGAAATATCGGTTCGTCCGGTAGCCGCGACCGAAACGTTCTGTACGATCATGTCGACGTTTGCATCGGTTCCTGCCACGATCTTGAAAATCTTCGCGGCGACGCCGGGGATGTCCGGCACCCCCACGACGGTAATTTTTGCTTGGGACAGGTCAATTGCAACTCCAGCAATAACGGATTCTTCCACCTCTGCTCCTTCCGGAAGCCGCGCCGGGTCGTAAACGACCGTCCCCGGACTGTTGTTGAATGACGAACGAACACGAAGCGTAACCCCGTGGCGGCGTGCGTATTCCACCGCACGAATGTGAAGAACCTTGGCACCGGATGCCGCGAGCTCCAGCATTTCCTCGCTTGAGATGTGCGCGAGCTGGCGCGCCCGTTTCACAGCTCGAGGGTCAGACGTAAATATGCCATCAACATCGGTGTAGATCTCACACAGGTCAGCACCCAGCGCAGCGGCCAGCGCGACCGCGGTCGTGTCGCTGCCGCCACGCCCGAGGGTTGTGATGTCACGGGTGTCGCGATTGAACCCTTGGAACCCCGCGACAATGACAATGGCACCTTCGTGCAGAGCCTCGCGTAGGCGCACCGGGCTGACATCGACAATCTTCGCGGCACCGTGGGTGGCGTCCGTGATCATCCCGGCCTGGCTACCCGTGTATGAGCGAGCTTCGTAGCCCATCCCCTTGATGGCCATCGCAAGCAGCGCCATCGATATTCGCTCACCGGAGGACAGGAGCATGTCAAGCTCCCGCGGGGCGGGAAGTGGGGTGACCTGATGTGCAAGGTCGAGTAATTCGTCGGTGGTGTCACCCATCGCGGATACGGCAACGACGACGTCGTTACCGGCCTTCCGCGTTTCGACAATCCGCTTCGCGACCCGCCTGATGCTCTCGGCGTCGGCGACAGAGGAACCGCCGAATTTCTGAACGATTAAAGTCACGCAAGGCTCCTGAGTGGACGTACCGTTGTGGATGTACGCGGTGCTGCACCATCCCAGACACCCGAGCAACCATCATAGAACGGGAGGTATTCCGTGCGCGCGTGCTCAGCCGGTCCGCGAATATCGTGTTCGCCGATTCTGATCTAGGTATTCCGTGCGCGCGTGCTCAGCCGAGGGGCAGCCGCGAAGTTGTCGACCTCAAAGCAGCATCTCGTGCGCGCGTGCTCAGCCGTGAGTTTGCTGCTGTCGGGCGACCTGCCCGCACGCGCTGCTCACCGCAAAACTTTTGCTAGGCAGATACCCGCCGCCGTCCTTCGAACGCTCGCCCGAGGGTCACTTCGTCGGCGTACTCCAAGTCGCCACCAACCGGCAGTCCCGACGCGAGCCGAGTGACAGTGAGTTCAAACGGGTGCAGAAGACGGCTGAGGTATGCGGCAGTCGCTTCTCCTTCAAGGTTGGGATTGGTGGCAATAATTATCTCCGTGACGGTATCGTCTGCCAACCGTTGCATGAGTTCTCGCATTCTCAGACTGTCAGCACCAACGCCGTTGATCGGACTGATCGCCCCACCGAGGACGTGGTACAGCCCCCGAAACTCGCGCGTTCGTTCAATCGCAACGACATCTTTGGCTTCTTCGACAACACAAATTGATGCGGCGTCCCGTCGCGGATCTCGACAAATATTGCACCGCGATTGTTCGGAAACGTTGCCACACACCTCGCAAAATTGAACTTTCTCGTGCACGTGCATGAGAATTTCAGCCAGGCGTGAGACATCTAGACTCTCGGTCTGCACAATGTGAAAAGCGATCCGCTGCGCCGATTTTGGACCAATCCCAGGGAGGTGACCGAGTTCATCAATGAGTTCCTGAACAATACCCTCGTACACCTATTCTTCTCCCGTCGACGACTCGGATCCTCGTGGTGATACGATCTCGATCTCTTCTAAGAATGTGGCACCGAGCACTTCACGCACAACAGATTCGCCGTAGCGCTGTGCGGGTGCCGCAGTTGATGCAGCCCGCGCGGTCAACGCAGCCGATGAATCAGCGGCGCGCGGCGGAGCATCCCTCGCCCTCCGTTCTGGCTTGGTTTCCCGCTCCGGCCTGACACTCAACGAGGGTTCGGCGGTTGATCCCGGCGCGGTTTGCAGTTCCGGCCCGCCGATCGATCCCGGCCCGGTTTGCTGAGCCGGCACGGTTTGCGGTTCCGGCACGGTTTGCGGTTCCGGCACGGCACCCCGCCCCGGCTCAGCATCCCGGCCCGGCTCGAGTGTGGATTCTGGGTCATCCACCTCTGGGTACGGCGGAAATTCCTCCGGATCAGGCGGAGAATGCTGAGTGCCCACGTCGATCGATGCTTCACCCGGTGAAACCGTTGTCGGTGTGAACCTACCGGTACCCGACCCGGCCGTGCTCGCCGACAGCTCGGGGCGTTCTCCTGGAGGGGTGCCACCTACCTCTGTGTTGGCACTTTCGTGAGCGGTGACACTAGCTAGCGCATCGGCACTCTCGGGGAGGGGGGATCTCCCCGGATTGGGACCGTTGGCCACCGTCATTGTGTTCGGTGATGCAGAAGCCGGAACGCTCCCGGTATTGAGGGAGGTGTCTGTATCTGGTGTGTCCGCGCGATGCTCGGTATTGTTCTCCTGACCGCCAGCAGCGAGGGGGGCTCCCATTCCCGCGGCAATTGATGATCGTGCAGGGCCCGTGTCAGTTTCGACCGCCTTAGCAATGAACTTCACTCGCACACCGAGCACGTCGCTAATACTCGCCCGAAGATAATCACTGACACCCGCTGTACCACCACCGCCACGAAACCCTGCGACGTCGGTTGCGCTCGGGAAACTCAGAACAAGCACGTTGTCGTCTCGGAAGTCTTCGATTTCGCCCGTGATGGCAATCATCCAGGCGCTACGACGTGTGTTCTGCAGGTGGGACAAAACTTCGGGCCACGACTCCCTCAGGCGTTGCAGCGTAACCGGTCCAGCCGGTTTTCGAGGCAGTGTTCCCGAATCGGTGACATAAGCATCGATCTCATGGCGCAGCGTGCCGCCGCCGGAACTAGCCTGATTGTCTGCCGACAATGGGTTGGAGGGCTCAGGTGTCACAGGTGAAACCGGCGGGAGCGTACCACCCGCAGTCACACCAGTCTCTGTTGCCACAGGCGCATCCACAGATCCAGGTGCCCCCCGGTTCGCTGTCACTGCCGTACGGGCTGTTGTGCCCACATCGACTGCTTCAGCGGCAAGTGGCACAAGAATTCGGGCAAGCATGAGTTCAAGGTGAAGTCGCGGCGAGGTCGCACCCGTCATCTCCGTGAGCGCTCTGTTGACCAGATCGGCCACCCGCGACAATTCCACTGAGCCAAATGCGGTGGCTTGAACGGACATCCGTACTAGTTCGTCATCGGGAACACCGCGCAACACCGCCGTTGCCACTTCAGCCGACGACGCCGCAATGACAATCAGATCACGAAACCGTTCGAGGAGATCTTCCGCAAAGCGGCGCGAATCTTGCCCGGTCTGGACAACCCGATCAACTGCGGCAAACGCGGCAGCAGCGTCCCGTGCCGCAATCGCATCAATGACATCATTGAGCAGTGCACCGTGGGTGTATCCAAGAAGCGCGACCGCACGCTCATAGTTAATCGCCGTGCCCTCAGAGCCCGCAATGAGCTGGTCTAGTAGTGAGAGCGTGTCTCGTGGTGAACCACCGCCCGCACGTACAACCAGGGCCAACACACCCGGCTCGACGGTCATGCCCTCGTCACGACACAGATGCTCTACATACGTGAGCATTTGTGCGGGCGGAACCAAACGAAATGGATAGTGGTGGGTACGTGACCGGATCGTGCCAAGAACTTTGTCGGGTTCAGTCGTCGCGAAAATGAACTTCACATGCTCCGGCGGTTCTTCGACCAGTTTCAGCAGTGCGTTAAAGCCCTGCGGCGTGACCATGTGTGCTTCATCAAGGATAAATATCTTGAACCGATCACGTGCCGGGGCAAAAACGGCTCTCTCTCGAAGATCACGTGCGTCGTCAACCCCGTTGTGGCTCGCAGCATCGATTTCAACCACATCGAGCGAACCACCTCCACCGCGCGCCAACTCGACACAGCTGGGACAGGCTCCGCACGGCGAGTCGGTTGGGCCCTGCGAACAGTTCAGGCACCGAGCTAGAATTCGAGCGGATGTCGTCTTGCCACACCCACGAGGCCCGCTGAACAAATATGCGTGATTGACACGGTCGGTACGAAGCGCGGTCATCAGCGGCTCGGTCACCTGGGCCTGACCGATCATCTCGGCAAAGGTTTCGGGCCGATATCGGCGATAGAGAGCAGTGACCACGACTTCATCGTAGTTGCAGCGACCGACATCCTTCGGGAGGCTGTCTCTACGCTATCTCTGAGAACAAACAGGGCTTCCGCGCACCCGCCAGAGCCCCACCCGGAAGGCGATGAAGATAGCGGGCCTTCCCCGCGCACCCGCCAGAGCCCACCCGCTGGGCGACACGGCGACCGGTGCAGATTGTTGCGGCCCGCGACGCCGGGGTTCCGCCACCCGCTGGGCGACACGGCGACCGGTGAGTCGGAAGATTCCTGTGCACCCGCCAGGGCTCAATTACTCGAATGAGTCAGCCAATCCTGCGAGACTCCCCGCGCACCCGCCAGAGCCCGGTTACCCTTGCGTCGTTTCCGCCCTGGGGGAGTTGGCCTGGATGGCGCCACGCGGGGAGCCATCCGTAATCCTATCTCGCCTCACCGAGCTCGCTGACCCTCGCGGCCAATGACTCTGAGCCATCTACCACGCTGTAGTCGCGACAATTTCGGAAGTCTTGTTCGCTCAGAAAACGGCAAAATGGGTACCGTTCTTGCGAGCTACTTCGGAGTTCCCCCGGGAACCAAAGTGGTTTAGCCCCCGTCCAGTACGCCAATTCAGTACGTGGCTTGGTGCGTCGATAGCGCAATTCGACTGCAGACAGGTCGACGTACTCCCTACGTGATTTCAATACCTCTGCCACGATCCCGAAAACCTCAGCAACCGCCTTGCGCTTGAAGCCTCGTTTGTCGGTCTGTGGTCCGTCAGGTTTCCGCTATCTGACTCGGCACAACCGGCTCCCCTGATCTCCGAGGTCAATCGTATGAGCCGACCCTAACGACATCGGCACCTCAGCGCACCGCGCGGGGCGCCTCCGCGCCCATCCGTGTGGTGTCTCAGGATTTCGTTATTTTTGCCCACACTTTTTGGGATTTCCCGCATTTGAGCCACTTTCACGGACCATCAAGATCCGCCAAATTCACTGCAATACCAGGGCATTTTGCCCCAAAGATATGACAAGGACACTGGCGGAGGATGGGGGATTCGAACCCCCGAGGGCTTTCACCCAACACGCTTTCCAAGCGTGCGCCATAGGCCACTAGGCGAATCCTCCGGGCACTGACTCAACGTCAGCTCCTGAAATGCTACCCTGTGTTCGAGTCTGAAGTGCAACACTGTGGTGGTGTGGTTGTGTGTGGTGTTGGTAGGTTTCTGCTGGTGCTGCCTGGTCGAGGTGTTGTCGGGGTTGGTTGTTGATCTCGGTGATGATCTCCTGGAGTTCTTCCTCGGTCACGGTCGGAAGTCGGTGCGTGTGGGTAGGTAGCGTCGGATCCGATCGTTGTGGTGCTCGTTGGTTCCTGTGTTGCTATGCCGTGTAGGGGTCAGCGAAGTACGTGCCCACACCCCACCGAGTAGACAAGTTCGTAATGGCGGTACATCTCGAGTCCCGTTGTCCATGGTCACAGACAACCGTGCGTGAGAAGGCAGGGCGCCGAAGACCGAGTGTTGTGCTGTGACTCCACACTCAGCGGTCAGAGCATTTGTTTTCCGGGCGAAAATGAACCGGCTTACTCGTTCCGCCTCGGTATGAATCCCCCCACCCACCGACCTTACGTCTTCAAGCGCATTCACCGCGCTCGCGTACTGATGAATCCCCTCACCCACCGACCTTACCCCCACGATAGAGTCTGACTCCCAGGTGCCCAAACACAGACCGGGCGTTCATGGATAGACATCGGGAACAAGATACGGTCTGAGCGCACCTATCTACCCTGGAACTTGCGACGGTATCGCGTGCGCACGGGGTAGGTACTGCCACACGACCCATTTTCATTCAACGCCACCCACCTGTTCCGGTGACTCTCCCGCGACACCGTGGGCCCAGACCCACCCAACACCACAGTCACCTGCCGAACAGACAACTCCGCACCCCGCATCCTTCTCGACTTGGACCCGCTCATCCAACAACAAATGACCGTCATGTATACCCATAGAAGCGCAACCCTTGACCCAGTGAACATAAACATCACCAAGTGCTGCGCTTCCACCTTGAATACAGACCTGGCTGAATGCCTACAATAGTGAACGACGCTACACCGCGTTCGGAAACAAACCACCCGCCAACCAACTGACACTAACCTCATAGCCAGATACATCTAGGTGGGCACAAGATAGAGACTGTATTGAACGGGCATTCGGAGTTCCCTATCGTCATTGGAATTCGCAATTTTGGTGCAAAACAATATCTGGCTTCCGGGGAAATAGATGGAGTTTGTGAAGCGTCGCTCAGACTACTCATACAACATAAATTGTATTCAATCTACATTGCGAATGGCGAATTGGGAACAGGCCTGTCGATTCGCGTAACGACATCCTGAGCTGACTATTGTACTTGAGAATCTGGGCTATCCACGCTATCGTAACCAGCAATACTTCACTGGATGAAAAATTGCACTTGCCGCGCTTGCAAGAGAACCGAACATCTATTGCAAGATATCCAGATCAAAATGACCGACCAGCGCGAAAACATCACAAAGTTTGGCTCGTGGATTGACCGCTGTCTTGTGAGTTTTAGAACCGAACGGTGCCTCTTTAGTTCCAACTGGCCGGTGGGCCACCTGGTCAGCCCATACGACGCCATTATGTTCATATATCGAAGAAGTCTCGCCGTACTATCGACCGACGACCAGGCCGCAATATGTTCTAAAAATGCAAAACAACTCTATGGCTTCAATAAGACCACATCGACTACTCGATCAGATCGCCGCATCCTGTCTGGGGAACACAATCCGCTCTAAGACTATGACGATCGAAGCCGCAACAGGAATTGCAACCAGAGCCCCAGGAATGCCGCCGAGCGTGCCTCCGGCCACCGCGGCAATAACCACGAGCGCACCCGGTACCGCCACGGCCTTTGCCATAATTCGGGGGTTAATTATGTATGCTTCAACCTGCATGTACACGAGGTAGTAGATCCCGGCGATGAGGGCGGTCTGCGGTGATGTTGCCAAGCACACAAGTGAGATGATGATGCTCCCCGATAACGTTCCAACCAACGGGAGTAAAGAGAACAAAAATGCCACAAAAGCCAGCAAAATCGGAGCGGGAGCGCCGAGGATAGAGAGAAAAACAAGACTCAGAATTCCGTTCAGAGCCCCGAGCGCTGCCTGCCCTATGACGTAACGACCAACCGCCTGGGTAATTTCGTCCGAAACATCCCGGAATCCAGGTCGCAACCGGGCGGGAACCATGCGAGCCGCGTAGCGTTTCATTGAATCAAGTGATGCGGTGAAGTAGAGCGTCAAAATAATGACAATAGTGAATCCCGTTAACCCGCCAGCGATTTTCACACCAGCAGATACGATACCGCCGCCAAGATTGGTGAGATTCTGCGGAGTGGTGATCCAGTCACTAGCCGCCTTGATCGCGTCTGAAACAGCATTCTTCGAGGGTGAGATGGAATTGAGCCACGCGACAAAATCACTGTGTTGAACGTTCCACACGATGGTTGGAAAGTCCTGAGAGATGTTGGTCGCCTGTTCCACGATGATCGGCACAATCGTGGCAGCGAGCGCCCCCACGATTCCCAGTACGGCCGCCACCACAATCACAAGGGCACCCCATCGTTTCAGTCCGCGACGCTGCAACCAACTGACAGCCGGATCGAGTCCCAATGCCACGAACAGTGCCATTCCCACATACACCAGGAGTGAGCTGAGCTGCCCCACAACTCCACCAAGAACGAGCGCGAACAAAACACCAATCGCACCGATGAATCCTACGCGAAAGGCTCGAACCCGAATCTCACGTGAGCCATCCACAGTAGTGGTGGGGCTGGATGTGGTAGTAGAACGCTTGGATCTAATTTGCATAGTGTGACAATACACCCGGGCACTGTCTTACCGGTGGGCTACGAGAATTTTCCACTCCAATATCCGGGTGGGATGTTACAGCTCATGCGCTCACGCCCGGACGCATACTCCCAAGAGAGACCAGGCTCAGAAGTCCCAGTCGTCATCCTCAGTATTGACCGCCTTACCGATCACATAGCTAGAGCCGGAACCAGAGAAGAAGTCATGGTTCTCGTCGGCGTTGGGAGACAAGGCCGAGAGAATCGCTGGGCTTACATCGGTAACCGACTTCGGGAACATCGCCTCGTATCCCAGGTTCATGAGCGCTTTGTTGGCGTTGTAGTGCAAAAACTTCTTGACGTCTTCGGTAAGTCCGACTTCGTCATAAAGATCCTGTGTATATTGCACTTCATTCTCGTAGAGTTCGTAGAGGAGTGAAAAAGTGTAATCTTTGAGCTCTTCACGCTTCGCGGCATCCACCATTTCCAAACCACGCTGGTACTTGTAGCCGATGTAGTAACCATGCACAGCTTCATCCCGAATGATGAGTCGAATGAGATCGGCGGTGTTGGTGAGTTTTGCGCGGCTCGACCAATACATCGGGAGGTAAAATCCTGAGTAGAAGAGGAATGACTCAAGCAACGTTGAGGCGACCTTACGTTTGAGTGGCTCATCCCCTCGGTAGTACTCCATGACGATGGAAGCTTTTTTTTGCAAGTTTTCATTTTCCACCGACCATCGGAAGGCGTCGTCAATTTCGCGTGTGGAACACAGGGTCGAAAAGATCGAGGAGTAGCTCTTTGCGTGAACCGATTCCATAAAAGAAATGTTTGTATACACCGCTTCTTCGTGCGGCGTAAGGGCATCGGGGATGAGTGAGACCGCCCCCACCGTTCCTTGAATGGTATCGAGCAATGTCAGCCCGGTGAAGACCCGCATCGTGAGCATCTGTTCTTGAGAGCTCAGTGTGTTCCACGATTGCACGTCGTTAGAGAGGGGTACTTTTTCGGGCAACCAAAAGTTGCCAACAAGACGGTTCCACACCTCAAGGTCTTTATCATCCTGGATTCGATTCCAGTTGATCGCGCTGACCTGTTCAACGAGCTTGATTTTTCCGCGATGCGCAGGGTCGTTCTTAGCAAAGTTCACTGGATCAGTAAGTGTCATGTGATCAGTCGGCCTTTCAAAGCATGCAGGAAACGCACTCGGACATGTCGGTTCCCTCCAGTGCTAACTGACGGAGTCGGATATAATAGATTGTTTTGATGCCTTTCTTCCACGCGTATATCTGCGCCTTATTGATATCGCGCGTCGTCGCCGTGTCTTTGAAAAAGAGAGTTAATGAAAGACCCTGATCGACATGCTGTGTCGCCGCAGCATAGGTATCGATTACTTTCTCGTATCCAATTTCGTATGCATCCTGATAATACTCGAGATTATCATTGGTCATGAACGCTGCCGGATAGTACACCCGACCAAGCATTCCTTCTTTTCGAATTTCGATTTTTGATGCGATGGGATGAATAGACGCGGTCGAATGATTAATGTACGAAATTGATCCGGTGGGCGGCACCGCCTGCAGGTTTTGGTTGTAAATTCCGTCCTTCTGCACAGCAGCTTTGAGATCAATCCAGTCGGCCTGAGTGGGGATGTCGACCCCTGCGTCGGCAAACAGTTGTGCAACGCGCTGCGTCGTCGGACACCACGAGGCATCCGTATATTTGTCAAAGAATTCACCGGACGCATACTTGGAGTCTGCAAACCCATCGAACGCTTCCCCGCGCTCCTGCGCAATCACATGCGATGCCCGGAGCGCATGATAAAGCACGGTGTAGAAGTAGATATTTGTGAAATCAATCCCTTCTTCTGATCCATAGTGGATACGCTCCCGTGCGAGGTATCCGTGCAGATTCATCTGTCCCAAGCCGATTGCGTGTGATCGATCGTTTCCATCCTCAATCGATCGCACTGCCGAGATGTGACTCTGGTTTGACACGGCGGTGAGACCACGGATAGCTGTCTCGATGGTCCTACCCAAGTTGGGAGAGTCCATCGTCAGGGCAATATTCAATGACCCAAGGTTGCAGCTAATATCCTTCCCGATCGTCGCGTATGAGAGGTCTTCATTGTACGTCGTCGGTGTATTGACTTGCAGAATTTCGGAGCACAGGTTAGACATATTAATCCGCCCTGCAATCGGGTTAGCTCGATTCACGGTATCTTCAAACATGACGTACGGATATCCCGACTCGAACTGCAGCTCGGCGAGAGTTTGAAAAAATTCCCGAGCATTGACCTTCGACTTCTTAATTCGCGGGTCATCAACCATTTCACGGTAGTGATCACTGACCGAAATATCTCCAAACGCAACTCCGTAAACTCGCTCAACGTCGTATGGCGAAAAAAGGTACATATCCTCGTTGTTTTTTGCAAGCTCGAACGTGATATCGGGAATAACGACACCGAGTGAGAGTGTCTTAATGCGGATCTTCTCGTCAGCGTTTTCCCGTTTTGTATCAAGGAATCGCATGATGTCGGGATGGTGCGCACTGAGATATACCGCTCCGGCACCCTGCCGTGCGCCAAGCTGATTAGCATAGCTAAACGCGTCTTCAAGCAGCTTCATGACTGGAATAATTCCTGAAGACTGATTTTTGATCTGTTTAATCGGAGCACCCGACTCACGAATGTTGCTGAGCAATAGTGCAACACCACCACCGCGCTTTGACAGCTGCAGCGCCGAATTGATGCCGCGCGAGATTGACTCCATGTTGTCTTCGATCCGAAGCAAAAAGCAGGACACCAACTCGCCGCGCTGAGCCTTTCCAGTGTTGAGGAAGGTGGGGGTGGCTGGTTGGAATCGCCCGGAGATGATCTCCTCTACGAGTTCGGTCGCCAGTTTCTCGTCCCCCTGCCCGAGCCCAAGAGCCGTCATAACGACGCGATCCTCAAACCGCTCAAGGTAACGCTTGCCATCAAATGTTTTCAGTGTGTATGCCGTGTAGTACTTAAACGCGCCAAGAAAGGTCGCGAATCGAAACTTTTTCGAGTAGGCAAGGTCGTTGAGTTCTTGGATAAATTCGAGTGAGTACTGATCAAGCACAGCCTTTTCGTAGTACTCCTTCTCAACAAGGTAGTCCAGACGTTCCTTCAGCGAATGGAAAAAAACGGTGTTTTGATTCACATGTTGGAGGAAGTACTCGCGAGCTGCTTCGCGGTCCTTGTCGAACTGGATTTCACCGTGGGGACCGTAGAGGTTGAGCATCGCGTTGAGCGAGTGGTAGTCCATGCCGAGACCGGATGGTTCGACGCGAACATCTACGCCGTCTGCGGTGCCAGTTGCTGCTGTGCTACCCAAAACAAGTCCAATCCTTCGTTTACGGCCCGAACATCATCGGGAGTGCCAAATATTTCAACGCGGTACAGATGTGGAACGTGACATTTCTTAGCAACAACGTCGCCCGCAAGCCCGAAAGCTTGGCCAAAATTGGTATTACCCGTGCTAATGACGCCACGCAGGTGTGCTCGATTGCCCGGATCGTTAAGGAACCGGATGACCTGCTTCGGAACAGCACCGTCGCCGTTTCCACCCCCGTACGTGGGAATCACAAGAACATACGGCTCGTTTGCCCGAAGCGGTGCGTCGTGTGGATAAAGCGGAATACGAGCAGCCGACAGGCCAAGTTTCTCCACAAAGCGTCGTGTGTTCTCCGAAATGCTTGAGAAGTAGATCAGCTTTGTCATGGCACATTCGAGGGGGTGTGGGGTGGGCTATCGATGCCATCACGATGTGGATCAACGGTGTTGTGCTACGCGAGTCGCGCCGCGAGCTCAGCGATCTTGTCTGGGCGGAAACCCGACCAGTGGCCCTCATCGGTGATGACAACCGGAGCCTGCAGATACCCGAGTTCTTTTACCTGGGCAAGAGCACCTTCGTCCTCGCTCAGATCCAAGATTTCGTATTCAATGCCCTTGCTGTCAAGCGCACGGTATGTGGCATTGCACTGCACGCACGACGGCTTCGTGTAGACGGTCACAGCCATGATTTTGCCCTCGCTCTCGAGTCCTTCTTCGCCCCGTCAAGCAACTTCCCCGGGGACTCCCAATACTACATCTAGTGTCGCCCGCAGGCAGTAGCCACAACATGCAGTGGTTACACCCGTGTAGTTCTCCACCGATGTTTCCACCGGTTGTCAACAACCCGCTTCCGCACGAAGCCCGATTTCCTGGCACGTTCTGTGAGTTTTCCACAGGCCCATGGTGAACAAAAATATTTCGGCTGTATCCCCCCTTCGGCGTGTCGAGATTCCTCATCAAGGAGGCGGTCACCGGATTGTCCAAGGCAGAGCTGAATGGCTGCCTCTCCCGGTATCGGCGAAGGTGACCGTTCGGGCACTGGGCGATTGCGGAGGCCCTCGGTGGCCTCTCCCGTATCGGGGAGGTGACTGTGCCAAGGGTGGGCGCTGTCGAGACACTGCGTAGTTGTACCCGGTCATGAGGTTGGTGTCAGTTCGGGTTTGCTGAGGGAGAGAGTCTCTGGGGAGTCCGTGGTGTGTCTAAACATCCCGCTATCCCCGAGGCGGCGGTGCGGCTCGGGATGGCCCCACACACCGTGTCACGGATCCTGACCCGCCATAAGATGCCGCGGTTTGGGTTAGATGTTGTTTCCACGGAGGTTGTGAGTGCGGTGGGTGGGGTTTTGAGCGTGTCAAATGGTGTGTGTAAGGGGTGGGTCTCCTTACGGAAGGAAACACACTGTTGGTTATCGACAAGGCGTCGCGTGATGAGCGGCGCAAGATTCAGACGGAGGGCGCTCAGCGTCTGATCGAGTCC